>NZ_MRCD01000067.1:10047-51339 GCF_001904745.1 Calothrix sp. HK-06 | reverse complement strand
TAATTGGTTTACCCATTGCTGCTACTGTACCTCACTAGACTAAGAAACGCTATATATCATTATCCAAACAGTAAAATGCCCCTGACAAAATCAAACTCCTAAAGCTTTCTCTAGATACTCATAACTTTCATCATTAAACTTGTCCCAGTCTAATTTATCAGCCAAATATTCATTAATAATCTGTTGACCATCAACTGCACAACCTAACTTCTCTAGAGCTTTGCAAGCAAAACCCCAATTCTTATTATGCCAAGCGTTATTAAGTATAATCGAATCAATTTCAACAGTGGGATTTTCTTTAGCTTTGATAGTAGCGTGTTTAATTAAATGATGATGACTCCAAAATCGTTTATCTTCTAAGCAATTATCGCAATCCCCTAATAATAACTGAGTAGCGAAACGATTCGCTTCGTTTTCTTCATCATCGCCATTACTATCAGATTCAATTTTCTCATCAATTAAAACAGCTTTTTGCTCTAAGTGTCCCAGCGCTAAATGACCTAATTCATGTGCTAAGTCAAAAGCGAATTCAGCAGAGTACTTATATATTGAACTAAGAATAATTACAGGACGAGAAGATTGCAACTGAATAAACCCTGCAAATTTCTGTACATGAACAGGAAAACGATTGAAATAAGCAACAACTATTCCCTTACTCCAACAATAATCAAGCAAGGAAGTTAAATTGATAGTTGTATGGTTTGTTAAAATTTCTACTCTTATTGCCTTAACATCAGTAGGTAGCGGTGTAAAATTAACCTCTGTGCCATAGGCAATTAACTCAGCTAACCGACTACATAAAGCTTGGCTAACATGAGGTTGTTCATTGTTCTGACTGCTACGACGCTTAAATTTAGTAGAAGGAGAAGGATTAACTTTGATTTCTTCTTCTACCGCTAATAAAGATTTTAAGTCAAGGTTAAGATTGTCAGCAATATAACCGGCGCCTTCTAATACAGCTTCATGTTTATCGTTGAGGTTATTATCCCACCAACTCGGTAAACCATTATCTCTCACATAGTCAGGGGTGAAGCCAAGTCGGGAGAGTTTATCATAGAGGCAAGACATGGTAAGTGTCTCTGTCATTGTCTTATCCTCCTTCTTGTTTATGTAACGAGTGAAAGTTTTGTCTGTGAATCCAGTCTATACACAGGGATTATCTCTTTATTATAAATACTTTTGAGCTTTTTGATGTAACGAAGACCTTCTGTAAAGATTTTTGAGAACTCCGCTGTGCGGCGCCTCGGCGAATAACAATAATATGGCGCCAACTTTACGCACTTAGATTTTCTATATTTTGGTTAGCCAAATATGCATTAAGTGCCTCGCGTATCAAATCTGGCACTGTACAATTGCGCGCAGAGGCAAGTTTTAAGAGTTCTTCTTTTACACACGGGCTAACCACCGCCTTCACCTGTTCGGTAAGCGGTTCATTCCTTCCATAATCAAAACGATATTTCACCCCAAAATCAGGATTGCCGCGCGGGTTTGCCATCTGTGGAACTGGCTCGTGTAACTACAACTACGTTCATTATACCGCGTCTAAGATTGAACAGAAAAACTTATATTTAATCAGCATCAACAGTGGTGTACATCGCTGTTATAATAAATATACTTCTTCTGGCACTGAAAAGTATGAACAGGGCTGCTATCGCCGAGGTTGTTACTAACACGGACTCAACACAGAACGAAGATAATGTTGAGTGTGCAATTTCTACCGTTCAAGTTAATGAGCTTACCTATGACGAACAGCGCGAGCGCGAGCGACTCGAACGCCTTGTAGAAAGGGCATTTTACCAGGCGGGACTAGCATTAAAAGAGCTTAGGGATAAACGACTTTACCGTAGTACACACGCTTCGTTTGACGAGTATTGCAAGGACAGATTTGCATACCACCGCTCACGCTACTACCAATTGATTAATGCAGCGACAATTGTAGATAATCTTCAGCCATGTCTACAATTTGTAGACATTTTACCAACGGCAGAGGGACAAGTCCGACCGCTCGTTCCCCTCGACCCGGACGAACAACGTCTTGCTTGGACTCAAGCAGTTAAGGCTACAGATGGTAAAGTACCATCAGCTAGAGTTGTGAAAGATATTGTGGATAAAATTCGCTCGCGAACTAAATTACCCAATCCCTACCGTGTTGGTGAAGTGTGCCTAATCTTACCCAAAGATAATCCCGACTTGCGTGGTAAAAGCGGATGTTGGTGTATTGTTACGCATGTTGGAGACTTTAGCTGCACTATCGAAACGTGGGATAACAAGTATATAGTGAAAATAGAACACCTCAAATCGCTCTCATATACTGACTCGGATTGCGAATTTATGGGCAAACTGTTGAAAAGATTACGGCGCCTGTACCAACTACCAAATCACGATTCGTCTATTGATTGGCAGCTTGTAGGATTAGGAAAACGCTCGGAAGCTTGGCTTACTGATGTACAACAGGAAGTATTGCACACGCTTGAAAAAGCATACGGTTTGATTGAAACTTGATTAACTGCGTGCTGGCAGAAGCAGGCGCCCTCTCTAAACAAAAAGGGCGCATGAGCAATTACTACGCTTACTGCACCGCTTCTAACGAGGCGCCGTTGCAACACTGGACTCAATAAGAGGCTGATATTCTTGACTAGAAAAGGGGCGAAAATCGTCTTTACACTGAGTTGTTATGTTACACAGTAGCCGAAACTGGAGTGGTGTAGGCGGTTGGTTGACACGCTCTACACGCAAGTCAACTAAACTTGGATTGCGCTTTATAAGCTCAAAAACCTCAGAACGTAAGTATCGCGGACAATACCCGACGATATAGTGGTCTTCTGTATTGAGAGTTAACGCCATCGAATCGTGTGGGTTTTGAAGTTCGTGAGCTAACCACAACTTCTCACCAGGGAGTGCGCGATTAATCCTTTCAATAGCAGGTTGTGGCAGGTGTCGTAACCCATGCGAGAAAAAGTGAAGATGATACCGTCCTTCGGAGTCAGGCTCAGGACAGGGAAATACAGCAAGAGTATCTGTTTCTCGTTGCCCACCACTACGGGCTAGCATTGCCATCAATGAATCTTCATGTTCTGGAATATTTAGCCATTGGATAAAACTTGAGTACTCAGGACGGGAACGAGGCATTAACCGATTAGAGAACACCGGGAATAACTGGGTTGATGTATATACTTTGTCTAAGTATGGAAAGGATGACAAAGGTACAAAATCGCACATTTGAGCAGCTTTCACACCTTGTGTATATACAAACTTGTAGCTCGCACCGTCAAAAGTCAGCCGACCAATGGGAAACCAGGAGCGACTGTTAGAGTCTTGCCAAGCTAAAAATAGTGTTTTATGTGTACTCAAGGTAATCATTTCCTCAAATCAAGCAGCCTGTCTTTGTTGAATTCAAGAATTTTAATAGCAAACTCAATAGCAGTAGAAACTTCAGAACCCCAGTACTACCAACATAATACCCCATAAAGATTACACTACATAATCGCTTTCCAAGAGCAATTATTTTACCTAATGGCGCCCGAATAGCAGCGAATACAACTTTCTCAAAAAAAATAGCAAACACTGCATAAACACTTCGGGACAAACATAGTGAGTGTAAGAAGGGATTGAAACCTCGAAAACAACATTACACTCATTCAAAAATTGACTGGTTGCATCACTGTTTTGACAAAGTTAAATTTACCCTATTTAAAAGATATTTATAATTTCTACAGAACCTTAAATCTTCCATTTCGACTTTTACCATTATTCAAAGGCGCCTTCTTAGGGCAGCATCAAGGGTTTGAAATTACAGCTAGTGATACCTTGGAAGCTTTTCGCACGCTGGTTGATTTATGGTTAGAGGATGAACAATTGGTAAACGTAATGCCAATTACCAACTATATTCAGCGAGTTATTCAAAATTTTGACAACGATACAACATATTTTTACGATAAAAGTCAGTGGGAATCAGTTTACCTAGTTAATACCACCGGAGATATTTACAGTCACGCAGATGCTTATAATATCGAACTCAGCCACGGGAATATATTTACTACCGCAATGTCTGAGATAGTAGCAGGGAAATTGCATCAAAAAGTCATAGAAAATGCTCTTCAACGCATTGCAGCAACCTGTCGCAATTGTCCCTTCTTTGGAAAGCAATGCAGTGGTTTCCCTGTAGCAGAAGGAAACCTCGAATATAATGAAGTTGACGAACTAGGTGCAATTCGCTGCATTGTAGATAAAGAAATCTTCAAGCACATTGAATATCGTCTACTAGAAGCTGGAATTATTTCCAATCTTGGTAATGCCAATATGGAAAAACTAAATATACCTCATCCAGTACCATCTCTCGCTTGCGTCTAAAAAGTCTTGCAATACGTACCACGTTTTCAGAGAGCGCTTCGATTTCCAATAACGTTATTGGAAGACGTTATAAAACTTAATACTTCACACGTAGGAGAGGCGCCTTCCTATCCTACTATGGTTTTACATCACTCTCACCGCGCATAATCTTGAAAACATCCCTTACAATCTTGTTACGAATCTCAGTTAAGTTAGTCAGATTCAGTCGTTTACATTTAAGTTGCTCAAAATACTGAATAAGGCGGTCGCAATGACTCTCTAAGTGTCCGTTATAACGCTTTTGCCCACAATTATCATCTAACACTGATTTGCTAGAGCTAGTTGGTAAGTTCTCTAGTAACTCGTCGATATCTTGCCAATCAAATGTCGAATTATAGAGAAGTAGAATTGATTTACATGTAGCTGCCCAAATTTTTCCCAAATCCGCAAATTGTGTTAAACGATGTGGATATAGACCCCTAATTAGAGAATCTCCTTTGTTAAAAATCCTTTCTAAATAAAGTTTTTCATTATTATTATCTTTCTTACCTTTATTTCCATCTTCAGCGATAGCAGAACAATACGTAAACATTCTAATAGCTTCTTTAATTTGTATTAATTTTTCACTTTCTTTTTTTTCATCATCACAAAGCCTTAGCATCCCCATCGCAAAAAGTAAAATACTTGAATGTGTGCCAAATAAATATACTGATTTATGTTCTGTAAAAATATCAATAAAAATAGAAAAATCAAAATTTATAACATTATTGTCAGAATCGTATATCTGTTCAGATTCATCACTTCCCTTACTTAATTCTTTAATAAGAGGGACACCCTGTATCCGCGTATCCCCATAATGCTCATAATATTTACCATCCTCTTCCTTTTTCAACTCAGTTATTCTGCCTCCATTATCTTTAATTTGTTGGTAGCATATTTTACCAATTTTTTTGTAGCAAATTAAGGCATGGTCTATCAGTCGCTTAGACCAATCTATACACTCTTCTCTGCTAAATCCTTTAGTTGGTTGGTTGTAGTCTCCTAAATATGCCACTATTAAATAGCACCAACTTTGATAGGCAGACCAATAAGCAGAAAGTGCCGGATTTGCATCTCTAGCTGCATAAATTCGTGCTTTCTCTAACAAATGAATTGGTTGTATTAAAGCATCCCATCTATTACCAGGGTGGTCAGTATAAGAAGATGTGAAGATGTAAAGTTTCGCCCGGTGTGCATATACCCTTGATAAAAGATAGAAGAATGGATGGAAATTACTTTGACCACATGCATCAACAATGTAGTATTTTCTCAAGATATTTTTTAGATATTCTTCAGCATTATTTAAACTATCTGTAGCTGTGCGAATAGCTATAGCGCGGTCTGAATGCGATTCACGACTTTCTATATCTTCTAAATCTGTCAAGTAATGATACCTAAACTGGCAAAGCTCATACATGACAAATATAAAATCGCGAAAACATTTATTCTTGCCTTTTTTGGCTTCTATAATGTGAGGTTCTAAAACATCTAAATATTTTTTAGCAATACGGTAAAGACCTTCTTGAAGATAAGATTCAGTTATAGTTAAATGAGCATAATAAGCAACTATACTCCATGCCTTACCATCATTTAATTCTACAAAATTTAAATTGTTGTCTACGACACGATAACGATTATAGAAAATTGTTTTATTTAAATAACCTTCCATTGCTTTCAAAGAAAACGGATAAAAAGTTAAATAATTTTCTGCTTGTCGTAGCGCATTTACTTCTTCAACGCGATGGCATAGCTCAGTAAAATAAATTTCTGGCTTGATTCCAGTTTGCTTAATTGCTCTTAACCTGGCTTGTAGTGCAGCTTTCGCAGCTGTTTCCACACTATCAAACCCGCAGTACTCACCGTAAATTGCTTCATTATTAGAAATTATTTCATCATAAAGTTTATTTTCTTGAATTGCTTTTTCAATATCAGATTTCTTACAGAGGTTAACCAAGCAATAAGACCAAACGAGACTGGAGCTACCAAAAAATTCGTTATTATTTAAAATGTCACGAGCTAACGGTAAATAGTTACTTAAACTAGGAATATCCCACAATAATACTCTATTGATTGCCGCAATAATATTATGGATAGGACTGCCAATACCAGAAATTTCTTCAAAAAATTCTAATTTATTTTCATTTTCATTAAAAAAACTAACTTGATGATATTCTCCTGCAATCCAAGCTTGGTAATTGTCAGGGATTTTTATATAAAAATGTACTCTTATTTTGTACGCAAATTGATTTTTTAAACCAACAACATCTTCCACATCTTCGTCATCTTCTAACAAGAGCGGATTGAGCAAACCAAACTTCTGCTCTTCTGTTTTCAAATACAGAGGTAATGGATGTATTTTCTCAATTTCCAAATGTTTTAAATGAATAGGAAAATCGTCACTTAGTGCTTCATTTTCTACAATACAGCGAGTTAAATGCTCTATAAATTTAGGAGGTAATAGGCTATTATTCTGCTTTTCTGCATCAGTAATAATTTCATTTTTTAACAGAGATTTATATTGTCTGAAACCAGATTGCAATTCGATTCTACTGATTTCATTACAAATTTTTCTGACAAGCTCTTTGATTTTTTGTACTTTTAAATCTTCATTTATTCCTTGATAAAGTTTTTCTAGTATCACCTCAATATTCTTCTGAATTATATCCGTGACTGAAACAGATATATTTAATCTGCTGTGAAAATTTGTTTGATTAAATGAATTATAAAAAATATCTGTTATTTTTTTGTAAAACAGTAAACTATCTTCAGGTTTTAAACCTGTATTGGGGTCTGTAACAGTTAATAAAAACTCATGTAGAATCGCTTCTCCTGAATGTACGGGGAGGTTTAATATTTTTTTCTCTTCCAAAGTTAACTGATAATAGAGACGAAATACCCTTAATTTCTCTGCTCTAGTTAAAGTTAGGGATATTTCTGAATCTTGTATTTCCAATCTTTTTGCAGTTCGGTATGCTTGAATTCCTTCTAAAATTTCTACTAGCTTTCCAAGAGTCAAACCTGGAACTACAGAGATTCTTTCTTTTTCACTATAGTATTCAGTCAGTACTGAACGTAAAACACGTCTAATAAAAATTCGATTATTTTTTTGACCCCATTGATTAGCAATACTACTCTCGTTGGGTTTAATAATATTTTCCTTTTCATTTACCCCTAAATCGGTAAAATGGTCGAGCAAATATTTATACACGGTACTAGCTCTGTATGAATCGCCATAACGACGATTCTCATAACTTAAAGAATCTTTACTTTCAGATGAGCTAGAGTTGGGTGAGCTTTCGTCACTTTCAGAGTGATTATTCTGCTTCCGCATACCTTAAACCTTAGTTCTGTATAACTCTGTTTCTAACCAGATGTTTTTTTGTGCAAAATGTACATTTATTATATCTAAAGGTAATTATAATTGTACAACATGTACACGCTTAGTAGCAGTTATTAGGTTAATAGCAAGCTACATAAGGAGTCTCGGCAAATAAAATACATTAGTTCGCACAATACCTATTTGCTTCAAATTGCCTGTTTTATCAAGCTTGACAGCTTTGCGGCAATAGAATTTAGCTATCTAATAGATTACTTTTTCAGTAATCACACTGTACAATTTGTATAGAGATTGACATACATTTTGTAGTAATGTATATGTATAGTATTGATATACGTATACAAGATTGTGTATACTACTTGTACAAATTGTATATTAAATATCAAAAATAAGTAACTTTGATGTGAAAGCATCAAGTTTGTACAAATTATTTTTACATGCCGCTAATCGTAGTAGTTAACGACTTTCGTTAAGCAAAGTTAAACCATAGTTGAACTTATAAGTGGATAATCCTTTATCAAATCACCAGAATCCTAGCTTTACCTGGAGGAATGGTATGAGTATTTTGACTTTTCATTCCGAAGACGGCGCCATTAAAGATGATCAGCTTACTAAGGCATTGAGAGAGGCAAACGCATCCAAAATAGCCAAAGAAGCTGAGATAGCAAGAAAGTTAGCAAAAGTTAAAGAATCTGGAAAAGCTGGAATCACGGATGATTTGGTAAATAAGCTTAGGGAAGTAGCACATCGGTTATTAATAACTATATTGAAATGGGAAGCTGAGTCGAAACGAAGTTTTGTTCAATCTCATTCTTCGTTAACTAGCGAGACCGAGTTGGAAAGTGTAGGTATTGAAACTTGGAAGCTAGCTAATACACACACAATCAAATTCCATCAGAAATACAAAGATATTCCTGTATACGGCGCCCAGGTAAGTGTAGAAATAGATGAGGAGAACGAACTACTTGCAATCAACTCAGCCATTGGTATTCCCACTGGTATTGATAAGAATCCTACAATTCAGTCGAATGAACTTAAAGACATAATTCAAAATTTGACCAAACGTGACTTAAAAAATTCGATTTTAAAATCCACTCTTTACTATTACTTTGACTCTATACGTTCTCAAGATAAAGAGCATAAGCATCAACAAGATGGACAATGGCGCCTGGTGTACTTAGTCGAAACTCAAATTGGTAAAAGTAACGATGATAAAATGTGTGAATCAATACAAGAAATGGTAGACTATGTAATTGATGCTCACACAGGGGACTTAGTGTCCAAATTACCTCGTGTGAAAACTATTAGGTAAAGCTTTAGAACGAAGGTACAAAGAGTTGGCGCAGAGAGAGGAAACAATTCAAGATTATTTTGGTCAGGAGCGTACCCTCGTTTTTGAAGAGGTCACTAATTCAGAGCCAACTTTATACTTTGAGGATACAGTACTCAAAGCATGTACCCATTACATTCGTAGCTATAGAACAGAAGCTTTACCTGGCAGAAAGATATTTAAGCATCCATTCCAGAATACCCAAAGCATTAGTGCATATGCCAATACTCGTGATGTGGCTATATTTTTCCAAAACGTATTAAAGTATAGTCTATCAGATGAAACCATAGCGTACTACATTTCTAGTATTCAGTGTGTTGAAGATGATTCAAATCAGAAGCAGGATAAAGAAGCTTGGTGGTCTCCAAAACTTCAACAGGCATTTTTTGGACAATCTCAAGTTAATAATACACTCCTTTGTTTTGCCGTTTCACAAGATATAGTTGCTCATGAATTTACTCACGGCTTAACAAGTTGGACTGCTGACTTTGATTATATATATGAATCAGGAGCGCTTGACGAATCCTACGCTGATATTTTTGCTATTTTGATTTCAAACTTTCACAACCCTGATGTTGGAAGTTGGAACTGGGAGATAGGAAATGGTTTTGGCGAACAAGGTTGCGCCTTCAGGGATTTGCAGCAGCCTAGTAGGTGTAATTCTATATTCATCATTGATGGTCAGACCCAGCAGATAGATCATCCAAAACACATGGACAATTTTCTCCACTTGACATACGAGCAAGATAATGGTGGAGTTCATCATAACTGTAGCATCCATAGCTACGCTGCTTACAAATTACTAATTTCTCAGGATAACGAAACAAACGAATATCTATTCGATGTAAGTACTGTAGCAGTATTGTTCTATCAAGCTTTAAAACGGCTCGGTAAACAATCTGGTTTTATTCATAGCCGTTTAGCTATTGAGAATATTGCAAAAACTCTATTTCGTAAAGATTCTACCATTATTAAGCAAAAAAAGTTGGGAGCGATTGCCGCAGCTTTTAACAGCGTAGGAATATATTAAGGTTTTAGTCTTTTCCAATAACGTTATTGGAATCTATGTAGCGGGTTGCCTGCTACACATCAAAATCAACATAATTTGTGTGTAAAAACACTTATATTATCGCGTTTTTACACACAATTAGTACATGTTAAACCAGAGCAAAATCAGACGCGGTAATCAAATTAGAGTTAACCGAAGCTAAAAATGCTAGCGGTTGATTGTTAATAGTACTGATAACCGTGCCACCATTTTGAGCAGTAATTGATAGCGACCCGAACGTTAATCCACCACTCAAACCAATTAAATCCAAACCATGTTGGAAGTCGGTGATAGTGTTTTTACCTTCATTTGATAAGACAAATATATCCTTACCAAGTCCACCAGTCAGGATATTATCCCCACTACCACCTAGTAGAATATCGTCTCCGGCATCGCCAACAAGTTGGTCGTTACCTTGACCGCCAAATAGCGAATCATTACCATCACCACCGAATAATTTATCATCGCCATCGCCACCATTGAGAGTGTCGTTACCTGCTTCACCAAAGATGTGGTCTTGACCGCTGCATCAGAGCCTTCCAACTCAGAAGTGCTAATAATTTCATCAGAGTCAATAAGCCCATCGTTATTACTATCCTGCGCCAGTTCTAGGTCAGCATCAGCTGATAAACCATCGAGTTTTATATTTAAACCTTTATGTGGCTCTTAAATGTTATTGATTTGCAAACACGCGCGTATTTTTCAGGATAAAATGATTATCTTCTTTAACCAAATCACCTGTGCAGCGAATTGGTAAACGTTCCTGATAGGCTTTAATAGCTAAGATGTAATCATGGTCTGCGAGGTTCGTTTTAATTTCTTGTAATTTATCAAACACTGAACATAGCAAAGTAACTTCTCCACTCAGTTTATCGCTTCTAGGAGTAGCGATTTGCATAACCACACCTTGCACGGTGAAGTTGGGATAATTGGTAATAAATTCGCTTAATATATCAAAGGAGTCACGATTTTCTACTACTGATAATGTTTTTAATATGTCGTTGATTCTTTCGGCATAATCACCTAAATCATGTTGGAGAGGTAGCAAAATTTCATATTCAGTCGCGGCATCTTTTTTAAGGCGCCAAATTGCCCCAGCATCATTATAGATACGTCCGGTTTCGTGCCAACCTGTTGCTTGTAAGTGTGCCTGCAAGACATCAGGGCTAACAGATTTGAGTATTTGACTATCTTTGGTGGTAACTTTCATGGCAGTCCTCCCGAACTAATGCGTTCAATCATGGCTTGGAGTGATAAGGGGGTAAACTGGTTACTACGGGGTATTTCAATAGTAACATTAGTTGTATTTTCGGTGTCTGCCATTCCGCGTAAGGATACCCAGTAAGCACAATATCTCAGACACAGTTCGTCCTCTGTTTGTTTTATCCAGTCGGTTATTTTTTCTGGAATCAAAACAATTACTAAAATCCGAGGGACAAGGGCGTTTATTTTTAAATCATTATAATTTTTGAGCTTGAGGGGATAATTAATATAGTTCTCATTGCTGAGATTTCTGGCTGTAGATTTTAGTTGTAGTTCTAGTCTAGGGGCAACGATTTTACCTGTACCACCTGTACTAACCATGCCTAAATCTACGCTGTCGTTATCAACCTCTGGCCTATATAAAGAATAACCTGCAACGGCGGCAATGGCTCTGATATAGGTGATGCTAAATTGTTCTTTTTGTTGGTTGATATCCATTTCTTATCAGAAATTACAAGTTATCTTTCCTTAAGATAAATAGCAGGCGCCACCCTATATCCCCGCATTTACCAGCGTCTCCAATTGTAAGAGCAATTTTTCCACCTGTTTGCGCTTAGATGGGTCTGACCAAATAGGCGACTTTTTTAACTTGGTAGTCGCAGCAGTAAAGCGCTCTTTGTAATTGTTCGGCTCAGTTTTTTCGGTATTTGGGGTTTTATTCTCACTAATATATTGCTTAATTTCGCTTAAAGACCAGTTTTGGGCAATAGCTTGTTCTAAAAAAGCCGCGCGCTCCGAATTATCCTGAATCTGGGCAATGGCTTTCGCTTTAGTATACTCAACGGCGCCTTTTCGTAATGCATCAAGAATATCTTCTGGAAGGTTTAACAACGGCAAGCGGTTATTAGCAAACGATTCCCAAGTCATTAACCCCAAGCCATCAAACACTTCTTCAACAATCTTTAGGTCTGGATTAGAATATTTATCATCTGACTCAGACTCTACAACATTTGACTTAACATCATTATTCTCATCTAAATTATCAGCATCCTCTGAATCTAACTGTTTTTTTCCAATAACGTTATTGGAAGCTTTAGCCGCAGCTTTGCGCTCGTGTTGCAGGCGCCGTAGTAATGGCGGAATTGCTTCAATATTTCGACCAAGTTTAAGAGCCAGCAGTTGCAGGATGCCTTCGGTTTCCTCAACTGGGTTAAGGTCTTCTCGCAGTAAGTTTTCTATCAATGCCAGTTGATAAGCAGCGTTATCGTCTAACTCTCTAATAACAACAGGAACTTCTTTTAATCCTATTTCTAATGCAGCACGGTAGCGTCGCTCACCTGCTACTAATTCGTGTTTACCTTTCCCAACAAGGCGTACCAATAACGGTTGCAAAATGCCATGCTGTTTTATAGACTCAGTTAACTGCCTTAATGCCTCAGAATCAAAATAACGGCGCGGTTGTGTCGGTGGCAGAGAAATCTTGTCTAAAGGGATAGACACTTGAGGCTCGGAATTCAGGGCGCCTGTAGTGTCCCAAGGTACTTCAATTTTGCTTTTAAGGGGTTGGCTGGTTTTAGTGCGTCTCATTGTAATGACTCTAAGAAGGAGGCTATTTTTTTCAAAATTTCAACAGAGGGATGCTTTGGTTCATACACCGCAAGGGGCATTCGCTCTTCTGATGCATCAACAAAAGCAGTAGAGCGAGGAATAGGGGGAAAGATAGTCCCGGCGCCTGCTAGTTGTTCGGTGATGGCTGCTAAAGTACGAGTGTCCTGGGAATTGCGCGCGTCATATTTTGTCGGCACAAATCCGGCTATTTGCAATTTACGGTTGGGTTTGTTACGAACAGTAGCCACCGTTTTTAACAGTTCACCTGTCCCCTCAAAAGCTTTGAAATGGGTTTCTAGAGGCACAAGAACATGAGTGGCAGCTACAAGCGAGAGGTAAGAAAGCAGTCCCAAACTGGGAGGGCAATCTATCAATATAAAATCATAACCTTCTTCGACTAATTCAATAGCCTCTTTCAGGCGGAAATCCCGCATTACTGCACTAACTAATTGCATTTCCGCCGTACTGAGAGAAATATTAGCAGGGACTAAATCCATACCATGAATTTTCTCAACAATAGGCAGGGGTTGTTCCTCCACAATAGCATTGTGGACAGTTTGCTCTAAATCTCTCGGAACCAAGCCCATAAATATAGTTAAACTGGCTTGGGGGTCTATGTCAATAAGTAGGACACGATGTCCCAGTTGCCCTAGTTGGTAGCCCAGGTTCTGAGTAAGCGTGGTTTTGGCAACACCTCCCGCCTGGTTAAAGACTGCGATGATTCGGCTCATAAGTGAGTTTTGTTTACCTGCCCCGTTATACATAACGATAACTGGTTAGGGGACAATTGGCGCCGTTTTTTTGGAGAGAGGAGGCGCCTGTGTTTTATTTCTAACATTAATCAATCAAGTAAGCTTCTTGTGAAGCAGGCATCCCTGCCTGCCCTTGTATACAACATTCAAGTAGAAACTGCTATCCTGTACAATATAACAAAAAGCTCTGTGAGGTTTCATGAAATCAATTGAGCAACTGACAGAAGAACTCCTGGCACTACCTAGCGCATCTAGAGCGTTATTAGCCGAAAAACTAGTAGAAAGCTTAGAATTTGATACCGAACCAACAATCCAAGCAGCTTGGATGACTGAAGCTCTTAAACGACGTTCGGAAATTCGCTCTGGTTCTGTGCAACCCATTCCGGGAGAAGAAGCTCTTGCTCAAGTAATACGGTTGCTAGAGCCATAAAGTGATTGTTTGCATATGAAGATAGGATGTGCCTTTTTCCAATAACGTTATTGGAAGAACGCAGTCTCCCGAAGAGAGTTTTGGCTGCAGGCGCCTTTTTATCGCGGAGGTAAAAAACTGCGTACTCATGGCGAGGAGGTGGGTTTTGTTTACTTGCCCCGTTATACATAACGATAATTGGTCATGAGACAATTGACCCGTTTTTTTAGAGAGGGCGCCTAGGCCTTGGTGCGCGAGTTTTGATGACGTTAGCAAGCATATTGCATGGTAAAGCCTTTACTCTTCACAGCACTTGAAGTTACCAATTTTTAACTTAATTTAGGAGTCATTGCACAGTCAACTACAGCCTTGTAATGAAGATCAAGACCAGCATAATAGAAGAATACTACTGTTAAATATCTCCGCTTTCAAAATGTAGAAAATGTGTCTTACCTGACTTTTCACCCACAATAACAATCGTCCCCAGATGATTAGTGGCACATGAATAAAGCCATCCATCTCCTCGAAAGCTAGTAATTACTACCCCACTTGCCAAATCCCAAATCTTAAGAGTTTTGTCCAACGAGGAAGAGATAATATACTGCCCATCCGGGAACACTGTAGCTGCCGTGACTGCTCCTTGGTGTCCTTTCAGCGTCCGCAATTCTCTTCCATCCAAATCCCAGACCTTGAGAGTTTTGTCCATTGATCCAGAAACAATATGCTGCCCATCCAGGGTTATTGCTACTGCATTAACTTCAGCAGTATGAGCAGTTAAAGTCCTAAGTAATAGACCTCCAGGTGGTGTCAAAGTTGTTGTTAAAGGTCGTAACCAAGGAAGACCTTTCCACGATACAGCCTGTTCTAAAAGTATTTTAATTTCTGGTGCCTCACAAGACAACAAGCGACCTAATAACTGCGGAGCTAGTTGTGTTCTGTCTAACTCCAAAATGTGTGCTGATAGCCTAATGGCTCCCTTAATAGCTTTAAAACATTTTTTTGCTCTTTCAGAAATCTGAACATTAGGCTGTAGAGCTAAATTATAGTCTTCAATTAGTAACTGTGGTCCTAAAGTTAAAACCTTATGCTCAAGAAACTCAAAATCAGTTAACAGTTCAATTAACTCATCATTCATGCCTGCTTGAACCAAGTGGTAAGGCAAGTTTAAAATATATCCGATGTCCTCAGCTGATAAACTCTCAAATTTACTCACGATGGCAACGATTTCTCCACTTATTTAACTGGTCTTTAGCAATAAGCTCATGGATTCCTGGAATAGTTAAAGCAGTCTTCTCCAAAACGTCTTTTCGGTGCAGAAAATCTCTAAAACTAGAATGGTAGACACTGTAGACTCTTTGTCCATCTTTTAACAACTCGTATAAAAACTCTTGCCATTCATTTAATACGGTTTGAACTGTTACAGCATCTTCTCCAGAAAAATCACAAATTTTTTGACGTGAGACAGGCTGACGAACTTCTCCCAATATGTACACAATTTTGATTTTAGCATTCGGCAATGGGTTCGCTGTCATACCCATGCGCCGCCAGTGAAACTCGTAATAACCTTGCAGACCTTGCGGGAAGCTTTCAAAACTTAAGTCTCTATACAGCCCTTGTTCAATATCTTGCAAGACATGGCGCAAGTACATAAAATTATTTTCGCTTTTATTCACAATTCTTTCTGTAAACTGAGCAATTGTTTCCTCACGCTCATTAATTCGTTGCCTTAACTTTTCACTCCTATTAATCCGCATTTGAATGTACATACGGAAATCCTTTTGAGTTTCCGTATTATAGTCGAGTAGACTCAAAAGCTGTATAGGTACAAATACACTCAAAGGTATCTCCACGCCACGTCGTCTTGTCAGAAGGAAGTATACGCCATCTGGCAAATGGGGTGGTAAGTACAATATATTCGCCGCGTCTCTATAACTAACAGAGTCAACCTCATCTAATGCATCAACAGCAATAACAACAGGCTTATCATTACGTTTTTGGGCTACCTCATCCAACAGTTGTCCTAAAAATTCCCCATCTCTTGTTGCATTAGACGGTAGAGGGTCATAAGGCAGTTGGTAACGCTCAACTAGTTGCTTACAAACACTTTCTAGAAATTGGTCTGTTCTATTTTGACCTTGCAGTTGTACATTGAAATGAGCTACACACCCGGTCTCCTGTACATACTTCGCCAAAAGTGTGCTTTTGCCCATTCCAGGGTCACCTGTGATTAAGAAATAGCCTTTAGAGTTTTCGTTTATGAAGGTTTCGATAGCATGAAAAATATACTCACGCCCAACAAAGCCTTCAGTTTTATCTTGGATAAGTGACTGAAATTGGTTGCGAACAGTTGATAGTTTGTGGTTAGACTGGATGGTTGATAGTATTGCTTGTACTGCTTCATCACTGAAGCTATTATAAACGCGCTCTCCAATGTGAATGTCACTTCCTTGCCCAATATTGACATTATACTTACCCAATTGCAATGAAGTCTGGCGGGTACCTGAGTTTAGTATTTGGCGTAGAGTCGCAATATCGTTATCGGTATGTGAACCAGATGCAATCCTATCAATAATGGAGTTCAAGTTATCAAAATTAACTGGATCAGCTACCTCTAAGGAAGACTGAGGTTCTTCCAGTAAAGGTCGGATTACAGCCTGTAAAGTATCGGCATCGGTAGGGTAAACACGATTTCCAATGCGAGTAGTGCCCTGCTTTTCTAGCACCAAATGTAAATTTTTCTTGCTAACCTTCTGACCACAAGCTTCAGAGAGAAGCCTCCATAGCTCAGGACCTACTTCTTGATTTAGATAGGCACTACTAAGACCGTAATCGGTTGCTATTTCCTGATAAGTCTTGCCTTTCCAAGATCCTGAAAATACAGCTTCTTGGGCTTTATTTAGGTAATCCCCTGTTTTAGCAAAAACTAATTCATTCGCCAGATCAAGAGCTTCCTCAACTTTCATAAATTTAATGGGTATTTGAGCTTTACTTATATCCCACATTCCGCACCCCAGCTGTCACAAAAGTGTTTTTACTGATTATTTTCTCTATAACAAGAGTAAAATAATACTTTTATTGTCTGTATAGCCGTATTATTTACCTATCTTGGATAAAATTTCTATTCTCAATAAATATCAATAAATATTGAGATTAGATTGATAGATAAGAACTTATGATTATTGAATAAATATCTGATTTAACTTATTATTTATCAATTATAAACTACCAAAATTTATGACTATTAATCTTAATTAATAGCCTCTATAAAAAAAGCTAATATTAAATTTTTTCATCACACTAATACTAATGGCGAAAAATATCTCCGTTAACCCTTTAATAAATAATTTGTCCATTACTCTACCTAATTTATCATCATTTAAATATTCTGCCTTTACTCCTTCTCCTATTAGATGCTCGCAAGGTTTACCTTTAAAAAACTCTGGAAACATATATAAAGGACTGCTTACAAAACCCAACCCATTTAATATCATTGCCTTAACTACGTGTCCTGGGCTAACTTTTTCTCCTGACTCTTGTCCAACTATTTCATTAATTATTTCTACCAAGCCCATTGAATCTATAGTCCCCGCAATTATACCCAAATGGTCTATGCTTTGAATTTCAACATCTCTAGAATTAGACATGACGATAAAACACAAGTTACGACATCTATTAAAATTTTCACACTTTATGTAACCGATAATTTATTTTCAATTGTTGCCGCAACTTATTTTTAGGCGTTTCAGGTATAACACATGCACGGCTACGACTGAGGCGCCCATTCTTGCTACTTATATATAAATAGGATTTATTTTTATTAAGCTTTAAAATATTGATGAGTATCGATCCACATCATAGTTCCTAAATACTATTTTACAATCATTGCTTTAGTACTTAAGAACTTGTGACAGTTAGGGGTGCGGAATGTGGGTTATATTCATCCACCCTCACCCCAGAAGTATCCCTGTACTTAGTCACCCGCATCGACTCAATGCGGTCACTATCAAACCGAAAATTGCACCGCTTCAAATTTCTCCCCGCTTTAATCAAAAACTTAATCGCCGCAAGATACCGATTTACCGTTGCCGACTTTCTCCCGGACTCAACCAAATGATTCCTAAACTTCAAAATCAACGTATTAGCAGACTCCTCATCCAAACCCCAAAACTCCTCAACATCATCTTGTGTAGGCGCCCGATTTAAGAAATACTCAAAAAACAACTTAATATTCCCCGCATACCCCCGCTGCGTCGTCCCCGCCTTCTGCTGCAACTCAGTTAAAAAATCACTTCCATGTCGCAACTCACCAGCTATCGAACGCAGCTGACCCGACAGAGGCGTAACGATTTCCTGGGACTTCCCACCACTCATAGAGATGTTTTGTGTTCACGACAATGCATCTTTTCATTAACGCCCAACCATCCACACACTGACATCCGTTTAGCTACGCAAAACTGATATATTAGTACAAATGAACCAATTTCCCAGAAAAAATATCACGAGTTTCATTGAAGAGGCGCCGCAACAGAGGTGATATCTATAGTACTGGGGGATGGTATTCACAGTACCACCCTACATAATGTAAACGCTTTAGTAGTAAGCGTTTCAGAAGCTCTCAATAACTCTTCAAGAACTTTTCAATAACTCTCTCAATATCAGAGGGCGCCAGGGTTTTGTATTATTTTTTTAGAAAATAAAGAAGCTGAACAAAGTTGGTTCGATTTTATAAGACGGAACTTTACAAGATGCACCAACGACCGTTCGTTCATCATGGTTTATTGTGGGACATGTGGATTGCGTGCGGCGCCGTCTTGGTTGAATATTTTACTGGTGTAAACTTGCTCAACCTCAACTGCACCTAGAACATGAGAGTGATACTTTTTGTGCATCAGTTAAACCGTAAACTCACAGTTTTAATTTTAAGTAATATTTCGCCAACGGTATTCGATGTTGGGCTTCATTGGATAAGGTTATACTAATAAACACTTAGGCTTTTGTAACAATTCTGAATGAGCAGCGATAATCCCATTACAATCCTGTTTCTAACATCTGACCCTAGTGATACTTCTCGTCTACGTTTGCAGCAAGAGTGTCGAGACGTTGAAGAGAGGCTGCAACTCGCTAAACATAGGGAAAGTTCGTGTTAAAACCACGGCTAGCGGTGCGTGTCGCTGATATCACTCAGGCAATATTTGATGTTGAGCCACAAATTATACATTTTTCTGGGCATGGCACAAGTACTGGCACTCTTTACTTTGAAAATCAATTGGGTCAAGCTCAAACAGTTGAGCCATTAGCTCTAGCTGCAATATTTGAATTGTTTGCCGATCAAGTCAACTGTGTGGTGCTGAACGCTTGTTATTCAGAAGCTCAAGCGGAGGCCATTGCTAAACATATCCAATTCGTAATAGGCATGAACCAAGCAATTGGTGATCAGGCTGCAATCACTTTCGCTGTTGGTTTTTACAAGGCACTAGGGGCAAATCGCTCGGTTGATATGGCTTATAAGTTTGGTCGCGCGGAAATTCAATTGCAAAGCATACCTGAGCATTTAGTTCCTGTTCTTCATGTAAAAAAAAAGACCTGAAGGAAAAGTCTTGTAAGGATAAATGGATACTTGTATTAAGCGCTACTATTGATGAGATTGATAGACCACGAGCAGAAGCTATTGTTAAGCATTTACGACAACTTTCGGGAGATTTATCCTTGACGCTCAACAAAATTGAGGAAGGTAGCGTGAAGCTATTCTTAGAAGCTTCTTCCCAAGACGGGTTAAAACGTATAGAGGCTCTGTTCAAAGCAGGGTTACTTAATGAAATATTAGGTATTCCCGTTCAGGATATGCAGCATGTAGATTTTGAGCCAACTATCTCTTCTGAAATTCTCACACACAGTATAATACGTATCCTTCTGATTGATGACAACCGCCAAGGACGCTATGACGTGTTCCAAGAACTGCGGCGCGATTTTCCTAGCATTGAAATAGAAGAAATTACAGAACAAGAAGCCTTGCTCCAGGCTCTCTCAATAGATAATTTTGACTTAGTAGTAATAGACGATCAGCTACCCTGGAGTAACGCGCTTTCTGTTTTGCGTACCATTAAGGATATTTATCCTGAGCGTCCGGCAATCATGTTGATTACTAGCGACAACGAGGAAATTGTTGCGGAAGCTTTGAAAGCGGGGCTGGACGATTACGTTATAAAGTCGCCCGCATACTACCTCCGCACTCGCGTTACTGTGCAGAATGTTCTAGAACGAGCCTTTGCCCATGAGCGCATAAAGCAAGTTGAGCAAGCAGTACAGGATGAGGCAGAGAGGGCAAACCGCATCAGGGCTGAAGCAGAGAGAGCAAACCGTATCAAAGATGAGTTTTTTGCAATATTAGCGCACGAACTTCGCACACCTTTAAATTCTATACTCGGATGGGCAAAACTGCTTCAGCGTCAAAAATTCGATGAGAAAAGTGTTGCGCGAGGGTTAGAAATTGTTGAACGCAATGCGCTTTTGCAAACCCAGTTAATAAATGACATTTTAGACGTATCGCGAATAATGCGAGGTAAGCTATGTCTCAACTTGACTCCAGTCAACTTAGAGTCTTTGGTACTGCAAACGGTAAATGCGGTACGTGTAGAAGCTGAAACGAAAAAGCTACACCTTGAATGTATAATAGAGCCTTTTCCAGAAGTATTAGTAAAAGAAGCGTACTCAGATATTTCTAATTCTTCTTCCTATATAGTTACAGGTGATATCAATCGATTACAGCAAATTGTTGGTAATTTACTAAGTAATGCTCTCAAATTTACACCTGCTAACGGCAGTATTCAAGTTAAGCTGTCTCCCAATACAGATAATAATCAAATAACTTCTACACCAACTGTAAAAATTGAAGTTCGCGATACAGGGATTGGTATTACTCCTGATTTTCTGCCTTATGTATTTAATAGATTTCGTCAAGCTGATGGTAGCGCTGAACGTAGCTCTGGTGGACTAGGAGTAGGACTGATGCTCGTGCGTCACCTAGTGGAACTGCATGGCGGAACAGTCAATGCGGAAAGTCCGGGTGAAGGACAAGGAGCAACTTTCACAGTAGAGTTGCCAGTGTATCAAGCTAGCAACAAAGAACAATTGCTCCCGACAAGTAACACTATTACAGTTTTAGTAGTTGATGACCATGAACTGACTCGTATAACCCTACAAATGGTTCTTTCTTGTCAGAAAAATTTTCAAGTCGTAGGTGTAGCCAGTAATAGTCAAGAAGCTATAGAAATGGTTGAACGCCACCGCCCAGATATAGTCGTTCTTGATCTACATATGTCCAAGATGGGCGATTTGAGTACTGCGGCTCACATTAAAAATATTGCTCCGAATACTCAAATCCTTGGTTACTCCTCAGTGTCTTCCACTGAGTTTCAAGAGACAAGGGAATTAGATAGCTTCGATGCTTTTTGCGAAACAAATGTACCTACGACTGAATTCATTACTTTAGTCAAGCGATTAGGACAGCGTGCTAATAGCCTGTTTGGCATTGCATAAATGCAGGATGAATTAGCGTTTAGACAGGTATTTCTTATACTTCAAGTAGTGCAATAGTAATCGAACTAAGTTTTTAAGCATATCTGCTGTTTTGAAGTAGCAGAGCGGTTTTTCGATGAGACGCGCTTCTGTAATGGCGTAAATGTGTATTCTCCCCTTCGATTCTAGTCATATATGTTTTGCGTGCGTGGTCATTCTTGACAAAAGTGCAGTTTGCTTAAACACTCTCACATATAGTACTTAAAAACTATAATTCAAGAAACAATATTATCCTCCGGTTGGAGAGGCGCCGCATCACCAAGGCATTGGATACGGTGACAAGAACGCTTGCCGCAATTCGTAACTCCGCTCACTCGGTCGAACGAGGAGCGCTTTTTATTGCTTATTAAAACTTGTAGGCTTACTATATGCAGTTAGTAAGCCGTACCGCACCATAAAATTTTGGTACTAGCTCAAACTTACTTATAATTAATAGCTTAATAATATCTCGGAAACCAGAAATCAAACTAACTTAAACTCCTTCCCGTACCGTGCCCGTACCGAGCAATAAGCGGTTTTTGTACCTAAAAAACGACAATTTTTGTACCGAAAACAGCTTTAGAACAGTGCATTGAAACAGTAATTTGAATTTCAGGCAGTCGCCAATACTAATTTTAGTACCCTGGTACAGTACCAAGAGCAACGCAAAAAATTTTTTTTCTATGGATCCATATTATGTGCCTTAAAAAAAAATATTTTTTGAAATTTTATCTGTACCACGCTCAAAATTGGTACTATTTTTCCGTCCCCGTTGGTACTATTTTGGCACTCAGTACCTAAAAAACAGGTACAAAGCAGGATAAAAAAGGGTACAAACAGGTTTTTTAGTACCACTTCTGTACCGTCACTGTACCTTTGTAGTTATGAGGTAGTACCAATCATTTTTAAAGAGCGTAATCTCAAGGTTTACTAATATTTTTTTGCTTAAATATTGACTCTGTTATTTATATTTTTAGATAAAAAATAAACTTATAATAGCAAATTGCAAAGTGTAAAAATTAATACATAAATATTAATTAAGGTTAATAATTTCAGTACCGGGAGTGGCAATACTGCTCGGCACGCGAAAATTATCTGTTGAGGCAGGCATGGGCAGCAATATGAGCAGGGGTTGCTTTTGGGTTGGGTTCTTCTCCCCCTGCGTATCCGAGCATCCCTGCCTCCCTGCTTATCCGAGCATTATTGAAGGGCACCAGGATTTTATTATTTTTGTTTGGAGAAAATAATAAAGCTGATAAAACTTGGTTGATTATGTATAAGACGGAACTGAAAGATGTGATTTAATCCATTAGCTTAAATATGCTTTGGTTGCGGTGCGAACTTAAGCATCCATAACCTTAAGGTAAACGCATAATTCAAACTTTGATTCTGCGATTCCATATAGAAACGGGTTTTAACCCTGATATCCGGAGGAGAGGGAGCGTTGTAAGTATATGTGCTAATCTTCAACTCTAGTTTCAAGAAAAAATCCTCGGCAGAGTAAAAATAATTCACTACTTTTTTGGATTTTTTTGCAATTTTATCCTGAACTTTCCCTTGATTGTGCGAAACAATTCAGTGTATTTACGAAATACATTAGTATAGGGAGATACTTATGACTGGATTTCCTAATGACAACCTAGCCAAGTCTTTAGAGAAGGAATATTGCAACTTAAAATCATTAAAAACAACGCTACAAAGTCAGGGACTTTCATCGGCAGCATTATCTGTAGATGATGCTATGTCTGATATTTGGGCAGCCATTCAAGCGCTTGGTAAACAACCAGAACCACCTTGTTAGAAACACACATTTGCTTGAACATGAGAGATAATAGCTAGTTTTACTGTTTCTACTTTCGAGTAGATTAGCGTACTAATTCTTTAATCAGATGGTCGAGGTACAGTTTTAGTTCCTCGGCTACTTTCTCATTTAACTCTTGACAACTCTTATTTTTAATCAACTCAAAAATATCTACATATGCAGATACGGGCAAAACGGTAGTTATACCTAATTTATTCATTGGCAGAGGACCACCATTCGGGAGACTATAACATATCCAGTCAATGTAGTTTTTAATATCCTGTACAAACTGCTTAACATCTTGTAAATGATTATTATCCAAAACTCTGTCACTTGCTTCTTTCACAAAATCTTCCTGGCTTCTCGCCAGCCATTTAGCAGCTAATTTACAATTCTCTAATCTGTTTTTATGTTCTTCTAACTCCTGTTCTAAGTTGTTAATTCCATTCTGAAATTGCAACTCAAATTTTCTAGTGGCTTGCTCTAGTTCAAAACGAATATTTTCATTTTCTGCTGCTTTCTCTTCAAGTTGCTGCTTAAGTTGTTCAAGAGCCTGTTGTAATGCATTTTTAGCATTTTTCACAGTTTCCATAGTCTCTTCTGATGTAATTTGTTTTCTAAATTCGTATTCTCTTTTTAAATCTGATAGTTCATTCTCTTTGTCTCGCATTTTTAGCTCCCATTCTTTAATATCTAATTGCTGTTTAGCTTTTAGATTTTCCATTTCATGAGTCTTTTCCCTTTCTATTAGTTTTTCCAATTTCTCGTATGTATCTTTCATTCTCTGATTCAAATCTGTAAACGATTTAGTAATATAACCAAAAATGCCAACCAAGCCAGTAAGTGTGGCAAGGGGTATCAATTTTTCTATATCCATCTATCTGCCCTCCTTGATAACGCTCCTAATCAGTCTTGATTGTGTTAAAACGGAGACTGTATACTAAGCAAAGATAACTACAGAAATCCATCTCATACCCTGAATATTACAATAAAACAGGCTACAGCCTGTAATTTCAAATACTCTAGATACTTTTCCGGTAGTTCATCTCAAATCGCTACCCAAATCGAACATAAATAGTATAAAATAAAACTCTGTTAATACTAAAATACTTCATGAGTTGAAAGGTTAACCCCAGCACGCGAGTTCTGTTTATTGAATCCATAGCAAAAAGCGCCCCTGTTGGAGGGACGCTTTCGCGTTGATTAATTATTTAGTTGTCAAAGTTATTAGCCGTTGATTACAGGCGCCGATAATGCTACTGGTGCTGCGTCGCCACTTGCTAAGTCGAGTGGGAAGTTGTGAGCGTTACGCTCGTGCATTACTTCCATACCTAAGTTAGCGCGGTTGATGATGTCTGCCCAGGTATTGATTACGCGACCTTGGCTGTCAATTACTGATTGGTTGAAGTTGAAACCGTTCAGGTTGAATGCCATTGTGGAGATACCTAAAGAGGTAAACCAGATTCCGACTACGGGCCATGCAGCGAGGAAGAAGTGTAAGCTGCGGCTGTTGTTGAATGATGCGTATTGAAAGATTAGGCGACCGAAGTAACCGTGTGCTGCAACGATGTTGTAGGTTTCTTCTTCTTGACCGAACTTGTAACCGTAGTTTTGGCTTTCGGTTTCGGTTGTTTCACGAACTAAGGAAGAAGTAACGAGTGAACCGTGCATAGCACTGAACAAGCTACCACCGAATACACCAGCTACACCTAATTGGTGGAAGGGGTGCATAAGGATGTTGTGTTCTGCTTGGAATACCAACATGAAGTTGAATGTTCCGGAGATACCCAAGGGCATACCATCGGAGAATGAACCTTGACCGATTGGGTAAATCAAGAATACTGCGGTTGCTGCTGCTACAGGCGCCGAGTAAGCTACGCAAATCCAAGGACGCATACCTAAGCGGTATGAAAGTTCCCACTCACGACCCATGTAGCAAAATACGCCAATCAGGAAGTGGAATACTACCAACTGGTAAGGACCACCGTTGTACAACCACTCATCTAAGGAAGCTGCTTCCCAGATTGGGTAGAAGTGTAAACCGATTGCGTTGGAAGAAGGAACTACGGCGCCGGAGATGATGTTGTTTCCGTACATTAAGGAACCAGCTACTGGTTCGCGGATACCGTCGATGTCAACTGGGGGTGCTGCTACAAATGCGATGATGAAGCAGGTGGTTGCTGCCAAAAGGGTTGGAATCATTAGTACACCAAACCAACCGATGTATAAACGGTTTTCAGTGCTAGCGATCCAACGGCAGAACTGCTCCCATACGTTGGCGCTTTCGCGACGTTGTAAAGTTGCGGTCATTGTTTTATAAGTGCGGTAAAAGATGTATGTATCAGACGTTTTCGGCGCCTGTAACCATATATTAACGCGCTTTACAATTTGTTACAATACGAATTAGGTGAGTAATTCTTACTAGAGCAATTAGCTTTACTTATCAATCTTCGTATATATTACGGCACGTATAGAGACGTTACATGTAACGTTTCTACAATCACGTTTGTGTTTAAGGGCGCCTGCTATCTATATAGTGAACCAGAGTGCGCGCTTTTTGCATTACTACGTCTTCTGAGTAGTCGATAAAATAGTCGCCACTATTAGGTTCAACGACCATGTACCAGCCGTAGTGCGTTTCTATATGTTCAGGAAGAACGCGGTCAAAGATTGCTTTACAACGTTGGTGGAATTCTTTATCTTCGGCTCGTCGCTTGGCTTTTTCTTCTTCTGTCCATTGAATTTCGGGAAATATTCGCCCTCTACGTGCGGTACGAGTTGGTTTGGTGTTCGTCATAGTTATGCCCTTTGTACTTACAATGTGTCCCATTTTACAAATATTTCGCTGTTCACCCATATACGCGCTCCGCGCAAACTTAATGGTTACACTTCAATGAAAGTAATTGAGTCTTTATATAATAATGGTAATGAAATACGGCATAAGGTGAGGACTGAAAAATATAAAAAGGTTTCAAGAAAAAGTATTTGTAGGCTAATGCAATTAATTGGTATATTTTCTGACTGTGCTGTATCAGTCCAATTATTTAACCAGTCTCCATCAACATCTTTAACAAATTGGCGAATACCATCAACTCCCATAGCTCTCCTGGAGCGCTTCAAATAAGAGTGACCTTTGAAGCGCAACTCTTGCTCTGGTTATTTGTTCTTTAAGTTGAATTGACATCATTAAATTTAAGCTACTTCCAAAAAGTCTTTTGATGATGGATTAGCTGGAAAGAATACAGAAGGTGAAACTTTGAAAAACTCACCAAGCTTTTGAATATGTTCGACTGTTAATTTACGCTTGCCTTTAAGTACATCGGAAACAATTGATTCAGTTTTGAAAATAGGGACTAAATCTTTTTGTTTTAGATTGGTTTCTTCAATCAAAACTTTGAGAAGTTCTACTCCATAAATGTCTGAAACTTTCATGTGCGTAGCAAAATCTTTTTTTTCTTCGTATTCATGTATTAACATTCCTAATACGAATAAATAGTCTTCTTCTGCCTCCGTCAGTTCTCCTTTGTCAAGTAACTTATCGACTATTACTTGAGTTTTTTCAAAATATTCTTCAGATTTTATGGGCAGGTAAATCTACCTTAATAGAAATTCTCACCGTCGCAGTTGCCCATAAAGGACACCACGTTGGTATTGTATTTAACGAGGTAGCAACCTGTCTGCGAATGGCAAGTCTACTCAAAAAAGTCAACTTACGAGTATCAGTAGTTATTGGTCAAAGAAGTCGCGAAAATCACCTTAAAAACTGGCATAGTGTCGATGGGGGAATGGATGGTTTTACTCATCTATCCACAGCTTGTCCCCTTAGCCAATACTTTCAACCCTCAAATCCCTCCACTCCTCCCTGCTTTGATTTGCGAGAGGTTACAGATAATGAGGACTCAAATCATAACGGTGTAAAAGTTTGCCCTTTAATTGGTAAATGTCCCAGACATCGAGATGTTAATGAACTAAGTACTGCTGATGTCATATTAACTACAGTTGCCGCGACAATTCATACTCGTTCCCTACCCCATGTCAGTCCGCAGTCAATTACTTATTACGAACTGATGTACCGCACCTGTAGCGTTGTGTTCTTCGACGAATGCGATTTCTTACAATCTAACCTCGACTCAACATTTCTCCCCGCAATCAAACTAATTGAGAAAGGAAGCAACGGGTTCCTCGACCAAGTAGTCACCTGGACGCGAACGACTAAATTCCGCAATTCTCGCAACGACCTACGGCAGCTAATTTTTGGTCAATTTAATCATGCGCTGCAAAACGCCGATGCCCTTGTTGACAATATATGTACGCAGTTGCAATTATCACCATCAGAAAGCGAATGGTTGGCGGAAAATTTCTTTACGTGTTCTTCTCTTGCAAGGGAATTTGTATTAGATATTGCTACGGCTGAGGGTATAGATGTTGAGTCACCCACCTTTATTCTCGACAAAAACCCCGTCTATCAAGAGTTGGCGACATTCCTCCAAGGCGCCTGGAAAAATTCTTGGCTTGCTGAGTATGCAATGCGACTTAATCATGAAAACTACCAAGAACAGCAGGAAACAATTACTAAGATAGAAAACGAACTGACTAAAAAAGGCTGGTTAAAGAAAATTAAAGACAAACGGGAATTTTGTTGTCGGTTTGCGCTATTCCTGAAACTAGTTCTATTTGTGTCATTTTTCCAACAAGCAATCAAAACAGCATACGCATTGGAGCAGCAAGTAGACGGTGCTTCGGAAGTTGTTTTCTTTAACCGTATTCCCCGTGATTTTTATGGGTTAATACCTGGGCTTGCATCTGGTTTAGTTTGCGGATTCAAGCTTGAACGGCAGGAGAATCAATTAACACTGTGGTACTTCCAAGCACTGGGACAAGGACGCTGGCTTTTAAAGCATTTCTCTGAGGTATTTGCGGATGAAGGCACTCAAGGCGCCCATGCTTTATTACTCAGTGGTACTAGTTGGGTGGGTAAGAGTTCTTTGTATCATGTTGAACGTTCTGTTGACTATTTGCTGCGTCCCAAGGTCAAGAAAGCAGTAGAGGTAATTTCTCAAAGTAACTTTCACTTTGACCCTTGTTTTTATCCAGACGGTGAACCAGTGTGGGTTTCGGGAGCAAAAAATAAAGACGAGGCTTTATTACAAATAGTGCGTTCCCTACTGCGTCAAACACGAGAAATTCATGAGGGACGTTGAGGTTGTCGAACAGTGGAACGGCGCCAACACTTTTATTTTCTACGGTAAGAACAGCGAAATTGCAACAAACCGCTTGGACGAGTATAAGTGTTTTACGTAGATTTTTAAGCACTCAATTTGTTTTGTTTATACGTATTGAAAAAATGAATATAACGCTCATAATTATGCCACTAGCAATTTAAGTATTTATGTAGCAAAACTTTAATTGTTACTAGTGTGAAATTTTATTTTAGTTTATCGCGAAAAACCTTGATGCTTAATTATGCGTAGGCAACGTCGCTAGTTTTTTGCATCAAAATTGTTTCGGCGCCGTTTGGCGCTCGGTGTGGCTCCGCCACACCGTCGCTTGAGCGCGTAGAGAAAAACATCGCACGCCCTAAAACGCATGAACGCTTGGCAGGGCGCCACCCCCGAATCGCCAGCAGTATCCTGCGAGGAGAGGGGGTGGGGGAGAGGTTTTTAAAATGTCGTGAGTCTGGTCAAAATCTTGGTAACACTGTACCCGTTCCCGCATCCTTCTTGGCTCTCACATAAGCTTTCGTAGTATCTGTTTTGCTATGCCCCAATTGGTTTTGCACTTCAAAAACATTTTTATGTTCGACTGCTCTGGATGCGTGGGAATGTCTTAACCAGTGGCACGAAAATTTAACTTTCGCAACTTCAGATATATCTTGAATCATCCGCTTAATCGCGCGGTCACTCAATGGCAACCCTTTTTTCGCTGGGTCTCTTGACATGTTTGGAAATACAGGCGCCTTATCACTAGCTGTACCCCCATACTTTTTAAAAAGCTTAGAAGTTTCATGGTCTAACCCAATTTCCCGGTACTTTCCACCCTTACCTCAAAACTTCATAGTATAGTATCCCCGGTTTCTATCATCAGGCGCCGGGTCGGGTTGCCATTTGAAGTTGTGCCAATATAAACCGGGATAATCTTCCCTTGGTTTTCTTCTTTCATCACCGGGAACCGTCACCCTACCTACCTCACATCTTGCACCATTCTCAATAAGTTTAAAGAAACCGGTCACATCCGCGCTTGGCGCCTATATTACTCCTTGTTCATCTAAGCTCAAGTGATGGGGGTTTTTAAGAATGAATGTGCCGTTTTCTTTGATTAAGTCGCCTGTGCAGTATATGGGAAGGCGTTCTTGGTACGCTTTGAGGGCAAGTATATAGTCGCGATCTGCTAGTTCGGTATGGATGGGACGTAGTTTGTTTACAACTATACCTAGGAGTGTTATTTCTCCACTTAAAAAATCGGCGTTGGGGGTGGCGATGTGGGTGACGACTGCTTGAATGGTGGTGTTAGGCGCCTCTGTAATTAAGGCGCCGTATATTTCTGTTTGTGAACGGTTTTCTGATAGGGCGAGAGTTTCTACTACTTCTGCCATCCTGCGTTTGAAGTCAATAATTTCTGGTTTGAGAGGTAGTAAAATTTCAAACCCGTCTAATGTCCAGATGGATGCTTTGTCTCCATGTTTTTGTTGCTGCTGCCAACCGTGTGCAACTAAGTAGGTTTCTACTTGTTGGGGGTCGAGGTGTTGAAATTTTTCTATGTGTGGTTCAACTGCTGTCATAAATTCTCTCCGGCAGCTATGCGTTCCATTATGGTTTTAAGTGCGTTGGGACTAAATATATTTTGACGCGGAATTTCTATAGTGATGGTTGATTGTTCATCAAGTGGTGGTCGTCCCCGAAGTGATAGCCAGTAAGCACAACGTTTGAGACATAGAGATTCTTCGGTTTGAGATAACCAGTTGTTGACATCTTCTGGTATGAGGACGACTATTAATAGTTGTGGTACGAAGGGGTCGTTCTCTCGAAGTTCGTCATAGTTTTTAGCGGTGAGTCGGAATTTTATAGATTCATCCTTAAGGATGTTTCTTGATGTAGATTTGATTTGTACGTCAAACCTTGGTAGGCATTTGGAGTTAATTTTACCTGGTACAGTAATTGTAGCGTCGATGCCGCTGTCGTCTAATCTACGTGTCGCTGCTTGGAGTGAGTAACCCATACTACTAGCAACAGCGTATATATAAGCATAACTAAAATCTTCTTTTTGGGTGTTGAGACTCATTTGATGGTGGTTACATGGTAGGCGCGATTCAATATTAGTTAATGAGGATGTTTTAACTGCACGATTTTATTGTGGTACTGGATGATACAGTCCGTCTTTTTCGTTCCATTGCCAGCCGACTGGGCGAGGGTCGCGGCTCTTGGTATAGCTGATAAATTCTTTGGTGGTACAAGTGCAATATCTATATATTAGAGCTTATAAATATCAATCTGGAAATGTAATACGTTTGTATAAGAGCGCACTGCTACAGTTTTACAAACAAATAAATACGGTATCCAGGACACCTTGGATACCGTATGAGTTAATAAATCAGAAAAATGTCTTAAATAATATGTATAGTTATTAATTTCAAATAAGATGGCTTAAAGGCTTTGGTTACTTTCACTTCGGTTGCCGTTTTATTTAAGCTGCTAATGCAAGCGCGCGGTTTTGAGTTTTGGTGTTTTGTTTAGAGGTGAAAGAGTAAGTTGTTGCAGGAATGGAAGCGGTTTTATGAGATACGATATCGTAGATGGCTTCTAAAGCGGACTCGATGGAACCTTGCAACCAAGCGGGGTATTTTGAGCAATGTTCTCCAGCAAAGAATAAGGTGTTTTGAGGTCTAGCTGCTTCTAAGTAGCTAGCTGTATAATTTTCTTCGTCCCAATGTACTGTACAACCGCCTGCACTCCATTCGTAGTTACCCCAAGCGATTGATGCGCTTTGAACTATCATTCCTGTTTGTTGGAGTTCGGGGTGTACGTTACTGACTACTTCTTTTACATAGCTGTGGCGTTGTTGCTCGCTCATGTTACCTAAACGGTCTGCGTCATCACCAATTGTGTAGCTTGCTAACATAACGCTACCGTGTGAGGGGTTAAATTTGACACTGGGGTAGTAGGTTTGACGAACACCGGCGCCGCTGAATGATGCTCCACCTTTGATTCCTTGTGATGCCCAGAAATTTTCTTTGGTGTGGAAGGCTACTTTTGTTGCGGGGCAGTATACTGTGTTATTGATAGAGTCGATTTTTCGAGTGTCAAATCCTTCTAATTCCATTTTTCTCATTACAGAGAAGGGAATTGTGCAAAGTACATAGTCGCAACGACGGGTTTGTTTTTGTCCGTTTTCTAAATAGTCAATTTCTGTATAGTTCGATTTGACGCGGATTGCGACTACTGGCTGGTTACATTTGATTGGCGCCTTAATTGATTCTACTAAACGGTCAATTAATAATTGTGTTCCACCTTTAATTTGTAGTAAGTCGTGGCTTGTTTCTGTTACGATGTCGCCAAGGAACATATCTAATGCTTTGCTGCAGCGCGCGCGGAAACCGGGATTTTCTTGTACGAATTTTTGTAGGTCGATGGTTTCACCGTTGGCATTAAAATATGGCGTTAAGTCTAGGCGTTCCAATTCGTCCATTAAGTGAGAGCGCAGGTCTGTGTCCAAACTTTCACGTAAGCTTCCGGGGGAGATGGTGTTGACAATGGTTTTTAACCATGCTGCGAAAAGCTTTGTTTGTTCGCTGTAGCTGGAGGTAAAAATTTCTGGGTAGCGAGTGCTAAAGAAGTTAGCGGCATCTTTCATGCGGAAGAGGTTTCCTTCCATGTTCATAAAAGCGTTTTCTTCTTCAAATACTGTCATGAATTTACATAGTTTATCGTTTAAGCCCATTTCTTTAACATAATGTAATGTATGCTGGTGAGAACTGGGAATACGCATTGCTCCTAACTCTGCGTAAGGCGCCTCTGGTTCGTTACCAAAGCGATGTGTCCAAACTCTTCCACCGATACGTGGGCTTGCTTCCATAATATCAACTTCGTGTCCCATGCGCTCTAATTCATAAGCTGCAACTAGTCCAGCGATTCCTGCTCCTAATATTGTAATTTTTTTGCCTTGTTCTAAGTTTGCGAATTGAGCCATTTGCAGCATAAATTTGGTGTCCATGATTTGATACCTTTTAAATAATGTTCTTGAGTGTTTAAAATTTTTGTGTTGAAAGCGGTGAAGAGTACTTGGGAGTTGGGTTTCAGCCTCTCAACCGCTCATATTTTTAATTACAGGTGAGAATTTTGGTTTATGCAGCTTTGAGTGGGAAAGGGCGAAAACTATTGTATATCAAGGTTTTTATTCAGAGAGCGCAACTATAGTTCCCTCTTAACTAGGGGCAGTACAGAAGGCGCCACGCCAGTTCAAAACATAGAGCCAGTTTTTTGTAAGCTAGGCACCAATGTTCTTATTTATCGCGCTTCTAGGGCGCGAGTAGACGCTTCAATTTTACAAATAAACTACTAGTAGTGCGGTTAAACTAATTACAACTGGTGCCCAATAAATTAACTTGCTACAAAACTATCAAGATTAGTCTGTATAAGCATTTAGGCTCACAATTGTAATTATTCTCATGGTCAAATCTTAAGTAATTTGCCATAAAATATACAGACTATATGTATCACAATTTTACCGAATGCCCCAGCCGACCTCGCCTAATTTTGGATTTATCGCGCAGCATGACCAACAGCTAGCGCGGCTCCTTGCGCCTTGGCTGAAAGATACTTCGCGGATGACCCAAACACATGTTTATTGAAGCTGCGGCAGTATGGTGAATATCTCTTACAGGTAATAGCTGCAAGGGTTCGGATGTATGATACTGAGGGTAAACGTCAAATAGACTTGATGCGGAGAAAAAGCGGGATAAGAATGTATTAAAGCCGAAAGTTTACGATTTGTTTGATGAGTTACGACGCGCGGGCAATGATGCAAACCATGCATTTGGTGGTAATCAACGTGTAGCATTAAGTAATTTAAAACATGCGCGCTCGTTGGGTATTTGGTATTACCGCATTGTTACCAAAGATGCTGAGTTTCATCCCGGCGCCTTCGTTCCACCACTTAACCCCAAGCAGGAAAATCAAGCTTTATTAGAAGAATTAGCAACGCTACGTAGTGAATTAGAGACGACACCTACAGCCGCAGAGTTGGCGCAAAATCGACCCGTTACAACCAGAGAAAACATTAATATTCTGTGTCACCGACTCCCACGCGGATATTGTAGTTAATTTACTGAAACTAGCACTACAAAATCAACATGGTAGCGTTGAAGATGATGCCGTTATTAAGAGGATGTTTTAAAAGTGGGGGTCTGTTGTAAGAAAGCCCACAAAGCTTATGCTGAAATTTGAAGAAAACAGCACCTTGTAGGCAAATGACTATAGCCTTTCCTAGCAACTTGACGTGGGAACAGTGGGAGTTAATAGCAGGACTCTTTCCAGCAAGCTTTAACTGGTGGGTGCCCACGTACCGTGGTAATTTATACTGTCGTTAACGCAATTATGTACGTACTATGCCAAGGGTGTACATGGCGAGCACTGCCCGGAGATTTTCCAGCTTGGTCTACAGTTTACGGTTATTTCCGAAGATGGCGTCAAGATGGTACTTGGCTCTTGGTACACAACAAGGAGCGAAGCAAGTTCTTAACAAAGTTCATGGCATGAAGGGCAAAGTTAAACGGCTACACACGATTTGGATGGATGGTGGGTATCCCTTGATTTTTCGTTACCCATAACAGCTTTAAGTACAACAAAGTAGCAAATTATCAAACGACTAGTGGGATAGCCGTTAAGAGCCTCTATTTCCGAAAATACAGCTATCTCGGCTTAACCTCATATAGGATAAGCGTTTTCAGTCCATCTTGCCGGAAATTACTCGTATCTCGGCTCAATGCCCATTTGCTAATTCATAAGTTTTTCTTGTGCGAGTTAGTTAAAAATCAAACTTCAGCCTTCCATCTTCATTAGAAATGAAATCATTTAAATTTATATCTGTCGGTGTAAGCAGCCCCCCCACGGATTGTTGACATTGCGCCTGTAAGGTAGTTCCGGACAAACCTAAAATTCTGCAACTCTTTTCAAAAGCTCCACTTTTTGGTACTAACCTTCCGTCTGCATTTCCTATACCATTACTTAAATTCAAAAGAGAGGGACGCCATTGACCGCCACGATCTCTGCAACTTGCACTCAAAATAATTCCATTACCGGTAGAACTCATATTTAACTCACCGCAGGTACGACCAAAATCTCCAGCTAAAGCTTCTTTCCCTAAAAAGCTCAAACTCGTAAATGTCATAGAGACAAAAAGCAAAACTGATAATGTTTTGTTGCTAGTCATTATTTGACAGTCCTTCATTTTTATTAGACCGGGATAAAAAGTACTATAATTATTCAAATGTAAAAGGATTGTATCTTTAGATAAATATAATGAATATTTATCTGTAGCATCCTTAATTTTTTTTGTAGGTAAGCGTTTAGTAAGGTTGGCGCCTGCTACTTGTAACAAACTGCAAACATAAATGCTTCAAACTGCAAACAAGTCAATGTCGGTGTGACGATAATATTGCCAAAACAGGAACCATAATATTGCCACGAAAAGTGTAGTTTAAAGGATAAGATGGCCGCTTTTAAAGCATAAAGTGGCCGCCCCAACAAAGCTATAATCCTTATTTTATCGTTGTGGACGGTTCTGTACGTTCTCACATTATTAACGTATAAACACCCGAAAACATACTTCTAGCTTGGGTTTTGTCGTGTGATCATTTTATGCTTTCAGAACGGCCACTTTATCCTTTAAGTTACAAAAAGGACTGAAAGACCTATTCAAAGGTTAATAACGCCGTCTTCAAAATTTGGCGCCTGAAATGATAATATTGCCGAAACCCAAAAATGACACCATAAGCAAGCCTTAATGGTTAAGTTAAGTAAACAGTCTGAAATGTTTATATCACAATGGATAGCATTAATACAGTTTAAAATTTATAGATTAAATTGAACACAAAATTCCAAAAAAATAACGTAATTACGTGCTGAAAAAATGAAAGTATAACTTTGCCAAAGTCAATTGGAAGCATAACCCTCTTTTGTCACTCTCGCCATAGTATAATCAATGACAAACCTTAGAACTGGGGTCTGTGTTATGGTAGGGGTATCGCTACCCCTAACCTACCCGACCACGTTCTAGCCTAACTGGGATAAGAAAGCTGCATCTGTTTTAGTTCACGAACGTACTATTTTGTCCAAAGTCCAAGTTAATAATAGGTTTCTTTCTTCAGTCGCTTCTCTATCCTTTCTCTCCCTCTCTAACTGTGCTTCTTTTTCCCTGGCAGCAATTTCTTCTTGAATTTCTTTCTCTCTACTAGCAGCTAAAAACTGTTTGTCTTGATAACTTAAATTCTTATCCTTTGCCCATTCCTCCGCATCAAAGAGCGCATTTCCCCGCAAAAGTCGCGACTCATCAGCAAACCCAGAAGCAACCCAAGCTTTAAAAGTTTCTGAATAGGGGCGCAATTTCTTTAATTCGCCTTCAACCCAATTTTGATTAAAAACCTCCTGATAAATTTGATTAGAAACTTTTAATTTATCCTGTTGCTTGCTAACTAAACCTGATAATAATAGCTCGCTTTGTTCTATACTATCATTATTTAATACCTCTGCCGAGCCGCGAATTTGCTGATACAATTCTAATAAATATGCCGCGCGCTCCTCATCTCTTAAAATTCGTCTGCAAATGGTGCGTAAATGCTCCGGTTCATCTTGCAATTCCCAATTTTCAATTATCCTGACTCTCACTACCTGCTCAACAGAACGATGATTATCTTTTTGTGATTCTTCCACCATAAAATAACACAATTTCTGTGTCAAAAATGGTTGTCCTCCGGTTATCTAACCCATATTTAGTTGCCAAAGATTTTACCTGTTGCTGATTAAATTCAGGTAATTCAATTGGTATCCCAACATTAAAGGGTGAGTGATTGCTATCCAAAGTAGGATAAACTTCAGTCGAATGAACCACCACTAACCGCAGTTTCTTCCAAATATTAGCTACTCTGTCTCCTCCTTTGGCATTTTCATACCAACCCCGCAACAGTAAGCAAAATTGAGAGAAAATATCTGAATATGCAAATAATCGCTCAAAATTATCTATAGCAAAGACTAAAGGAGTTTCGCTCGATAAGAAATACTTTTGAAAGTAACGAGTACAATTTTTATTCACTCCATATATATCTTGCCAAGTTTCATTAATTTAGGGTTCGATGTCTAAGCTATCAGAAACATCAACGCATACCCACTGCAAGAAGGTTTTCAACTTATCCATAATCGAATCTTCAGCTTGCAGCAAATCTAGTTTTACTGTCTGATAACCCTTCTCTCTAGCATATGACAGCAAATTCTCCAAAAGCCATGTCTTCCCCATTCTCTGCGGTGCTTTGAGACGAATTAAGGCGCCTGGTTGTAAAATCTATTGATAGCATTTTTGCTCAATTGGAGGTCTTTCAATATATATTTTTTGGGATACTTCGGAAAGATATTTTTTAGATACTGCTGATGATAATTGCAACTTGAAATTATCATTTAAATTATCACATAAATTATGAAAAGGAATTAGCTCTGGAATTAAATGCTGTTTTATTCCAGCCATCTGGATGGCATTGCAACCTAATTTATAAGCAAAATCATAACCTTCCCCGGCGCCTAGTCCATCATAAAAGCCCACAGCAAATTCAATTGCCGCTTTATCTTGAATTTCCTGACTCATCCCCACTACATAATTAATATGTCGGGCAATTTCCGCAGCTTGATATTTTGAATAGTAAGCATTGAGAACAACACACTCAACTTGCGAAGCAAATAGTTCAAATAAACCAGCTAAAGCTGACCCATCAACAAAATTGACTGCACCCGCCTCATCTTCAAATAACAAACCTTCTTCTTGAGAACCATGCCCAGAAAAGTGAATAATATGTGGTTTATATGTCAAAATTGCTCTACGTATATCTCTGGGGCGTACAGCTTCTGCTGCATTAATTGAAAATAGGTCACGATTCTTTGACAATCTCAACCCTTCCTTAATATCGCGCATTTCAGACGCTAGACGCAATTGGCTAGTACCTTTAGGATTTGCAGATAAAAGCAAGATATTCCGAGTGCGAGTATTATCAATGCTCATTAGACCTCTCGCAAAAAATTTCTTTATAGTATGATAAAAGTTTTTTAGGCAACCTACCATAAAAGTATACGAATACAAGCGTAAGGGAGGAAGTCACGCTCCTACGGATGAAAAAAACGAAACCACGCTCTTCGAGCGCTAGTAATTGAAGGTTTGCGATGCGTTTTGGATTCTGCACCCGGTACAGACAATGGTACAGACGATTATCTATACGAACAGGAATTAGCCAATCTCAAAGAAACTGTAGAAGGGATCATCGCACCAAAAAAGATTTTTTGTACGCGCTCGAAATTAGACGAATTGCTAAAAGTATTATCAGGCAAGCTTTTCAAACCAAAGCCCTGGAAGGATGTTTTTTACTACTTTTAGTCACTAAATGCTAAAAAAATGTCTAAAACGCTTGCACCACATGACTTTTATGGTTTTGAATATTTACGAGTGCGTACAAAATTTTTCTTTTGGCACAGTCAAGCCATGTTTAGAGATTGCTTTCTCTTTCCATCAAAACCTGTTTTAACAACTCTGCTAGAGAAGTTATTTCGTCTAAATTAGATTTCAATTTAATAACAGACTCTTCATAAAACTTTTCTCTGTGTAAAGCTTGACGAGCCAATGCTTCATCACCCTTCTGAAGAGAAAGTTGGGCATTTTGTTGCCATTTCTTCGCATCTTCTTGAGCTTCGTTATACTTTTCCTCAATGCGTTTTTGACTAGCAATAGCCTCTGCAACTATCTGGCGGAATTCCTCTTTGCCTACTTGAGAACTTTTAGATTTTTTTCTTAGCTTTTGTATGGTGCGTATTTCTTCTTCGATTTCCACTTCGATTTTAAGTTTAATAATTTCGCTTTCAAACTTTATTAGCTGTTGCTTTTGGGTTTCTACCTGGACAGTTTGTTCGTCAAGATAAGCTTTCAAATGAAGGGCAGCTTTGGCATAATATTCTTGCCGATTTAGTGCTTGACTAACTAACATTATATCCCCTTCTTGCTGTGCTTTATCGACATCATCCTGCCATTCTTTCGCTTCCTTTTGAGCCTCGTAGTACTGTTGCTCAATACGTTTTTGGCTGGCAATAGTCTGAGTAACTAACTGTCGGAATTCGATTAATTCTTTCTGCTTATCTAGTAACAATTGCTCTTTTTCGTAAAGCATGGCTAAGATTGTTGCTTCCAGCAACAATATTTAAGTCAGTAAATATGTCAAAAATACCATAGATGGCTCGGATTGTTCGAGCAAACAATACTGAGCCAGTTCCAGCGAACGAGCGAGTTTACCCACAACACTTACTATCAACCGCTGCCAAGTTGCTTTTAAATTCTGATATTGATTGGAGTCAAATCAAAAATATTGATGACCTTGAACAGCAACTGGGTTTCAAGTAAATATTGTCAAGGTTGCTTACACTCCCTAGACGTTTCTTTTACCCGCAACTACAACAGTACAAGGCTACAGGTTCGGTGCCAATTGCGAAACAAGACACGGCAATTGCCCCAAACCCCTGTACCAATATCAAACTCGCAGCGCGCACGAGTCTCGGTTATTTGAATTTGATATCAAACTTTAAGGTAAGATAAATAACGCACAATGACAGAAGTCAATTTCTCGTAATCCCTCACCCTCCTTTGGCTTGAGGGTTTTTTATAGCTTCTAAAATTACTTAACGTTCTAATATAGTGTATATATTATTAAAATAAAAAAACCTCTAACTTGAACTTTTTAGAGGTTTAGTCATTTACTGAATAAGACTATTTACAAACCTGTAAGACTCCTGATAAATTCATGACCTTAGCGGTTACGAGTGGGGCAGGGTGGACATGGATTTTTTGTAGATGCTGAATTGGATGCTATTGTGCCAATATTGGGAATAGCCGTTTTTGTATAGCCTCCACCGTTATTCAAATAACCTACATCCAAAGCACCTAAATTAGTAATTTCTTGTGGTATTTCAAAGGTAGATGTTATTTTTGTGGGGATACCAGTAGCTAAACTGATATTAAAATACTCTCCTCCTTTAGAACCTCCAGTAAGACCTGAGCCAGATTGTATTGTTTGGGCGGTGTACACAGTACCAGAAGCATCGATAGCATTTGTTCTAATTGGGTCATAATTAGGGCTAACTGCAAATCTCAGAGTTTGGCGTTCCTTACCTATATTGGTAACTAAAATATCACAACTCACTTGTGTGGCTTTTATCCTCTGGCAGCCGCGTGATTCAAATTTCAGTTCCATTTTATCATCAACTACAGATTGAGCTACTAGTGTTTCTCTAGACGCTCTTTGTGCCACAGCTTGTGGTAGAGAAATAGATAAGATACTTGTTGCTACGGCACCACAACAAAAAGCAATTCCCGCTACCAAAACTTCACGAACAACTGACTTTTGCATTTCTTATTTTGTTGGTTATTAAGTTATTAAATCGTTCTCAAGTTAAGATTTTACATCAAAAAAAGAATTTTTTATTTTGTCAAACCTTAAAATTTTAAGATTTAAGTCATAACTGGCTGATATAAGTCAAAAACTCTTGATTATCCCTACCCTTCACACCATAGCCGTACTGGATTTGGACATGAGAGCCTAGGCTTGGAGAAGGGGAGAACGCCCCTCACTCCAGGCATAAGGTGCAGCACAATAGTACATTTTAAGTACATAAGATTCTGCTTCACGCGCTTGCTGGCGCCTCAAAAACAAATCATTCTCAATCTCTCTGTAACGCTCCCTAAATCTACTTGGCATTGAGCCAGGATATGTGTAAAAAGCTGCAAGATGACCTCAAACACCTTAATTTCTCGTTACCAAACACAACTTTTTTAACCCTAATGTAGCAATTTATTAAACCCTTACAGGATAAGGCTTTTCAGACCATCTAGCCGGAAATTGCTTGTATCTCGGCTTAACCTCCAATATCTCAACACGATATTGAAATCTGTCCTTTTCAAATAACTCAGAGAATGGCGTTTGTTCATGCTGTTACTGCTGGGTTAAGTGTTCAAGAGTACGAACCAGGTAGTAAAGCAGCTGATGAAATTTAAAGCCTTTATAAATGGGTTTTGAAACAGTTAAAATAGTTGCCATCATGCCATCATACCATCATGCAATCAGTACTACCACCCCTACTATGCCTAAAAAACCTAACCTAGCCGCTGCTTTGAACGATGCTTTTAAAAAACCTAACAGGAGCCAAGCCAGTAAAAAAACAGAATCGATTGAAAATTCAGATAATGATGTTAATGAAAAAATACCTCCTTCTCGACGCGGCAAGAAAGCCATAACCGTACATTTTGACCCTGCTGCTTGTAAGCAATTAAAGCAACTTTCTATAGATGAAGAAACAACAGTTCAAGCTCTTATGGCAGAAGCGTTAAATGATTTGTTTGAAAAGTACGGGAAGAATCCAATTGCGTGATTAATCAGAAAGTATAATTTTATGGATTAAACTTCCCCAACAGTGTAAATGCGGATTCCTGTCAAGAGATGTCACTTACCTTCGACACTTTTAGCTACCGCGAATATAATAGTATCGAGCTACAGGTGCGGGCGCCAAGGATGTTGTCGCATCGCTAGGATTTAAACTAGTTCAACACTTTTGCCACTACCGACTTAACTACTATTCTCAGGCATTTAGCTG
>NZ_MRCD01000067.1:0-10037 GCF_001904745.1 Calothrix sp. HK-06 | reverse complement strand
CACCATGTCTAATTAGCTATACATACTTCAAACGGTTATTACATAAGGCTTATAGCATCATTGATTTTTTAAAACTGGTGGATTGCATTGACCTTATCAAGGGATGCAGTGCCTGGATAGTGAGACATCACGAGGGAAATTTTTATTATTTTACCATTTTCAAGCCTCAAACCTTGCTCCTAATATCAGGCTTTTAAACGTGTCTAATTAGTTAGACTATCCCCTTCAAACCTTTACTGCACAATATTTACAGCATTTTTTGTTGCTACAATATTTATATAAAGTACAACGCTTCATTCCTACACAATACGCACGACGATAACGCCAATTTTTAAGGCGCCGCAAAACTCAATTTTCAAACATCTTTTACAGGGGTAGGAGCATCATTGGAACTATTACCGGGTAATCGCTCAAAAGTCCTATTGTATAAAGATTTTATTGAGGGGTGTGGTAGCTTAATGCATGAAACTGCCAAGAATCTCTTAACGACAAATCAAGTCTTTTAGCGCCTAAATACTTTTGTAGTATTCGTGTGACAGTGCTTAATCCGGTTTTCTGTTCGGATGCTACTAGAGAGCCGCAAACAACAGTCTAAAATAGCGGGCTTAGGGCAAAGAGGAATAAAGTGTCATTTATATATAATCCTGAAAGCTGTTAATTATAAGTCAGTCATCAGTTACAAATCCCAATATTGCTCAGTTAAGCCAAAAATGTAAAAATTAAGAAATTGAGGCTAAGGGCTAGACTTATCTATGCTTATTATGATACTTTTGTTATCTAGTATAAATACTGGGTGCTTGTTCAGACAGTCCTTGACAATGGCAGTCAAAAGTGTTCTCTCTGCCGCTAGCTCAATCACAGTATTATCAGGCTTAGATTTATCTACTTCTTCACGACTTAGAGAATGCTTGCCTTGCAGTGCCAATCGTTTTCTAAGACGAGTTATTTTATACCAGTAGGTAAGTTGTAATTGCTATTGGAATTTGCGGCTGCAACAAAGTGTATTCAAGACTTAGATAACTAGAGTTCAGGAGTATTACAAATCAATAGGATATTAAACAATGTTGGCAAAACAAACAAACTCTGCCGTAAATTACAAACAGTATAAGGTTATTAGTTTAGACACAAATGACGCAACTTATTTTCTTGAGTATGTGCAAGATGCCGCTACCAGAAAACTGGAATACTGCTGGTGTCGGGCTGACCGGGTTTTAAATTTAAGAACTCAGGTCTTTGGCTATCTGCATCCAGCTAAAGACAAGCGTGAACTGCCCACGCTTATGGTTGGTCATTCAAATGCAATAGTGCCCACTGCCAAGCGTATTACTCTAGTAAGCAGGTCAGTTAGTAATAGTTAGTGACAGCGGCGTTGCAGCCCTAATCAAGACTTGAGGCTGATGTGAGGTTGAGCCGAGATATGTGTTTTTTCCTGCACTCCGGGTCTGAAAAGCCCTATCTCGTCTAGGTTTGAAAATTTGCCACATCAGAGTCAAAAAAGTCGTTATTTACAACGTAAAATCATGCCTTTTGAGATCCGGAATGCAGGTTTTTACACGTATCCTGGCTCAATGCCGTCTTGGCGTAAAGAATACATTTTTACTAAAGAACATTTTTGTTCGATAAAATCAAATATTCTTGTTTGTCGTTTGATAGATTTTATTTATTTTGAAGCGACAGTAAACTGCCTAAAATATTTAATAATAATTAATACAATACCACAGCAAGCGCTATAGAGCCGAAAAATCTTAAAAATGGCTGTTTATCCTGAGATATAGTAAAAACAAGCGATATTTACTCCTTTAGAGAGATTATTGCCAGACGATAATACAAAAGCTGAGAATAGTATTTAATAATAAATAAAATAAATGCCTTCTAGGTGCCAGGTGGTGCTAGCGCCTAGTAGGACTATCGCCCTAATTGAGGATGCAACTAGGAGATAAACTTATTATGTCGATTAATCTACAGAATAGCCATCTTAAGGATGATATAGAAAATTTTCATTCTTTAGCAGGGTTACGGGTACTTGTCGTAGATGATGATACAGATAGCTGCGTTTTGACAAGCTTTTTTCTAGAAACCTGTGGCGCCCTAGTAATGACGGCAACATCAGCATTTGAGGCTTTACAGGCGTTAAAGCAGTTTAAGCCAGATATTTTAATTAGTGATATTGCGATGCCAGAAGTTGACGGCTATTCATTAATTCGTAAATTAAGAGCGTTCGATATTCCTTTAAAAACAATTCCCGCGATTGCTCTAACGGGAATGTCTCTACAAGAAGGGGGTGTCTTGGCTTTTAAATCTGGATTTCAAGCGTACTTTGTAAAACCTTTCGATATAGAAAATTTAGTAACAGAAATTGTAAAACTCCTTAAATAACGAAGTAATACTGTAAAACATGAACGCACTTCTACATTTTTTCAATCCGGAATTCTAGCTCTTAGGGAAGATGTAAAGACATTCTAAGTTATTTTATAAAGCTGGGGTAAATAGCTAATTGTGCCTAACCATGTTGCTGTACGACTCTTCATCAAACAAGGATACTGAACAGATATTTCACACACAATTAGTTAAGTATGGTGTGAGCTATGTTAAAGCAGCAAAAACAGCTAAAATCTTAGCTTCTGGTAAACCGGAGGAGCTTTTAACAGAAGAAGAGAATAGACTTGTTACAGAAACTTGCCGAGAATGGTTAGTAACATACAATCGCTACAAGAAGATACAGGAGATTATGCCAACCAAGTAGTTAAATAACTACGAATACAACGTGTAATGTCTGTAAACACCTTTACAACTAAAAATCAAAAATACTAAAAAATAGCCAACATCGCGCACAAGCTTACTAACCTAAAAAATAGGCATTTAAAATCAGTAGAGTACGGCGCCAAATGTGACCATAGTGAGTGTCCTATCGAACAAATGCCGTTTTAAATTATGGTTGCAATGCTCACGTTGTAAGCCTTCTCACCCCTACGGGTACTATACATACTTGTAAAAAAAAGTTACTTTATAACTAGACATCCTTTTCAATTCAAATCGTATGCGTCGTTTTTTACCAATTTATCCGGTTGGCTTTGCGCCAATTGACACAATTCCAGTCAGTTTGTCCTTTGGTTCCGTTTACAGTTGCCTGCATCTAACTTGTACCTCGGTTTAAAATTATTACATCGGTCTTTGAGAGACTCACCTACTCCCTGTCTGCACCCTTTTGGGTCAAGCATTTGCTTTATCCACCGGGTTATGGATTCCCCTTACCTTTCAGTACGGTGGCATTCGCTTCTGGGAGTATCCTATACCCTCTGGAGAATTAGACTTCCCTTACGGGTTGCTTACTAAAAGTTTTTAGGCTCTCAGACTCCATAGGGGTTATCACGTTTCGCACGGATGAGATTTAATTGGATGGGATGCCCTCTCTACGCCGGAGTATTTGGTGTCCCAGTTCAACCTACCAGGAGGTTAAACCTTGACTGAATGATTTTGGGGCATTCAGTACATTTACTCGCCATCACTGTATCAGCCTTTTCAGTGACCTTTTCTAACGACGCCTCATCAAGGGTTCACTTATGTTCACCCATCCAATCTTTCCTTTGCCTAGTTACATTTTTAGGCTAAATGTTTCCTTGGGCTTTACTCCCCGCTTCACACATCACCGTTACCAGCAATGCATGGGGAAGTTAGGAACAGCTTTGGACACTAAGCTGGAGGAGACGGCTCCTCACTCATCTAAAGGAAGCTTTATCTACAGGGGCTTCCAGCCCTTCGTGCGCCTTCATGTCGCACCCAAAACGGGAAAATTGTACGCTAAGGAATTTTGTGAAGTCTTGAAAGCCTCACCGTACAATCATTACAGCCAATTACGAATTAATACGGTCTCTACAACACGCAAATTTCATAAATGATTGCGCGATTTCTAAACGTTGTCGTTCATGAGGAGCGAAAATAATTCTCAACTAAATAAACTATTGTTTGTGTATCTAAATTTTCAGAACCATTTGGCATAACCATGACAATAGACTTATAATAATTTGTCAACCAGTTATCGATATATTTTTTCATCCAAATGTTAACATTTAATAATAATTCGTCTTGTAGATGGCAAATTATTTTGTGAAGTTTCGTGTCATCTTGATTTATTTGTTGATTAGGGTAACTTCGTAAAATATTTAGTTCTTCAACTGAAAGTTTCTTCACAGCATCAATTAAACTTGCGTGAATTATATCTGAATGAATAGGCACCTGATAGTTTTGCTTAAGCCAGCTTTTGACACAATTATCTATCCATTTTTGTGGTTGTGAAATTTCCAACATTTTATTTAACAAGCTGAGAGTAGATTTTGCTAGACAACGAGAAATAGTACTTTGATTCATATTTAGTGTACTAGCTAGCTGTTTTTGACTAAGTTCAAAACCATAATAAAGAAAGAGTAATTTTTGAGCATCAGGCTTCAATGTTATTAAAATGTCCGATAAAACTGGATTAATTTTTTCTTGAAAACTAAATTCCGAATCGCTAATACATTTTCGAGTTAATTCGGTTAATGCTATTGATTCAGATTTAACTTCAAATCCGGTTAATTGCAAAGCTTCAAGTGAAAACTTAGGTAAAATTGATTTAGGATATTGTTCTAATGCTTGGATACAAATCTGCATCCACTCTTGAATGAGCTTACCAGTAACGTTTGTTGAATTAACTAATACTTCGTATGGCGCCGACTTACTAAATTTTTCTGCATTATAACACTGTGCAGATTGCTCAAAATCTTGTGCATCAGGATTCAGCCATTTTTGACCAGACTTTCGAGCCGGATTTTTGACTTTACTTATTAAATAAACTTGTTTAAAATATTTCCTAGCAAAGATAAACTGTGAAATTTCTGGTTCCTGACGACCAAATACTTGTAGTGCTTCTCTCAACTCTTTGTCACTTTTGCAGTAAAGAAGGCGCCAATGCGAGAATTTATTTTGAGTAGTTTCACTTTTAACATAGTTAGTTAAAGCTTCATATACATAAGAATCTATATTACCCTTAGAAGGATTATAGCGAACTAAAATTTCTCTCAATTTGAGAGGGTTATAAATCAGCAATTTTGCCAGAAATAAAAACTCTTCCCAAGTATCTAAATTACAGTCCCAACATAAATTTTTAGCCATCCAATAACACTTTTCTTCAAAATAAGAAGCTAAATGTTCCCATGCTAACTGCTTTTTATTCGCCGGTTCCCAAGAAAGACTAGTTTGTTGGTTGAGTACAACTTGGCACCAAAACTGTGCTACTCCATTTCCTCTATCTTGCTGACTGCATAAATTACGGAATTCGTCGTGCATTTGTTCATACAACTGAATATTACGTTGTAAAATTGGCTGATTCTTCCATTGCAACCTAGGTAATCCTTTTTCACTATTCAGTACAAGATACGTATAGAATTTTTGAGCATTATTGTTCTGCTTAGGTAGTGTTGGAATGTTGTTGCGATTTGTAAAATTCAACATATTGTCTCCTTATCCCTGGATATTGACTAAGCTTAAATACTAAAGTACTAACTTGTTTTGGCTCGCTTTAAGTCACTCATACAGTTGATTTTGTAAAGACTTAGCGTAATTAACACAATCATTTTTGGATTTACAATATAGGTTAGGATACATTTGCATAAACATGCACTAACCTTTTATGCTGGTTTACATATCAAATCTGGGCTATAAAACGTACACTTTTCTGTATGCGCTGTTAACTCTGCCTTTAATACAATAGTTAAACGCATACAAAGGGTAAGCCAATAATATGCGTGTATCACAGTATCCACCGAATTGCTGCATCTGTAACTAAGGATTAATCATGAGTCGAGATTTAGCAAAGCAAGGGAAACAACAAATTCTTGTGGTAGACGACCACCAATTAATTTTGAGTGGAAGTTTGACAATACTAGAACAAGAATACGCAGACGCTCAGATTTTTCAAGCTGAAACTGCACGAGAAGCTCTTGATATGGTTGCTAGCTCTGAGTTCGACCTTGTTGTGGTAGACTTATCTATTCCACAAGAGTCAGGAGTAACGGCTCAAGTTGATACAGGTATACAGTTACTAAAAACTTTAATGAAAAAATATTCTGCACTTAATATTGTGGTGCAAAGCAGTTACATTAAAGCACTTGTGCGTATTAAACATGAAATTGACGAACATCAAGGAGGTTTTGTTATTGCCAACAAAGGACTTTCTGAAAAAGAAATATTAAATAGAGTAGACTTAGCGCTACAAGGTATAACTCATACGAAAGATATTAAAACAGCATTAGAATTTAAGCCAGAATGGTTAGAAGTTTTAAAGCTAGCATTTGAAGAAGGATTGCAAGATAAAGCTATTGCTGACAGGATGCATATTCATGAACGAACAGTGCGTTCGTACTGGACTAAAATTCAAGACGTACTAGGTGTTTATCCTGATGATTGCAAACTTGAAGGTAAGAACATGCGAATTCAAACAACAATTCGCGCGCGAGAAGAAGGGTTAATTGATTAATTAGGAGGGGCGGGTTTAGGATATCTTTGATGATAACTAGGATATAGGTTAACCCGCCCGTACAGGAGTTAGGAGTAGGGTGCGTGACGCCATAACAATCGTAAAGTAAAACAAATAGTCTAGTAGCGTCACGCACCTTACTGGACGAGGAGTTAGGAGTTAGGAGTTATGGTTAAAGGTTCGGACACAGTTTGGAAAAAAATTAAAAAAGAAATTAGTATTTGGCGCCAAGCAGCACTACCAGGACTTGCGGTAACAACTGTCGTAGTCATTGCGCGTTTAAACGGGTTACTTCAGCCTTTAGAATGGATAGCTCTAGATAACTTATTCCGCCTACGACCTATTGAACCAACAGATAATAGAATTACCATTATCGGTATTAACGAAAAAGATATAGAAAGTGTAGGAACGTATCCTATACCAGATAGAGAAATAGCAGTACTCATTAATAAAGTTCAAAGTTACCAACCTAAAGTTATTGGTTTAGACCTAGTTAGAAACGTCCCTATTGAACCAGGTAATCAAGAACTAGCTAATATATTAAAAAATAATAAAAACTTAATAGCTATTGAAAAAGTCTTACCAACTGAATACCCACCACCACCAAATATACCTCCCGACCGAATAGGTTTCTCAGATGTATTATTAGATAGAGACGGTAACGCTAGGCGCCTTCTACTTGGTACACCATCAAAAAATGACTATAAACTTTCCCTATCTTCACGCTTAGTACAAAATTACTTAATAACAAAAGGTATCTCTTTAGAAAACGGTATTCATGACCCTGAAGCTATGCGGTTTGCAAGAGTAGAAATTCCTCGTGTTCTTCCCAACACTGGGGGATATGTAGGAATAGACACAGGTGGAGTTCAAACATTACTTAATTGGCGAAGTGGAGAAGAACCCTTTCAAACACTATCTCTTAATGACATAAAAGCTGCCAAATTTGAACCTGAATTACTTCGTAGTCGTATAGTATTAATAGGTATGACTGCTCCCAGCGTTCCAGACTACGTTAATACGAATGCAGTTATTGGATTAAAACCTCATAATCATATTTATGGAGTAAAATTTCATGCTCAAGCAACCTCGCAAATTATTAGTGCAGTTCTTGACAAACGACCGTTATTAAGAGCTTGGTCAGATGGATGGGAATACTTATGGATTATAACTTGGGGTATTATCTCTATTATAATTGGGCGCCTAACGCAATCAGCATTTAAAAACCTGCTTACTACTGGCATAACAAGTTTTATTTTAATTGGAACAAGCTATTTGTTTTTCATACAGGGTTGGTGGATACCAGTAGCACCAAATTTATTAATATTATGTATCAATGGCGTAGGATTAAGTGCATTTGCATTTTACCAACGTGACCGCGCGCTACAATCTCAAATAGAAGAACGCCAACGAGCAATTGAAAATACATTTACTTATATACATAACGGTCCATTACAAACATTAGCTAATACATTAAGATGTATTCAAGAAGAAGACTTTCCACTCGACAAAATATACAGTCAATTAACAAGACTTAATCAAGAAATTCGAGACGTAGGCGAACACTTAAAATCAGAATCTGTAAACGAGGAAGAAAGCCTTTTTTTAGTAAGTGGCTTAAAACTAAACTTAAAACTTCCACTCCACGAACTTTTATATGAAGTATACACCAGTACATTAAAACGCGACCTACCCCATTTTGAAAATCTTAAATTAAAAGCGCGCTCCTTCGACCCTATCGACGAGCAACATTTAAACACTGAACAGAAGCGAGAACTATGTCAATTTTTAGAAGAAGCATTATGTAACGTTGGAAAACATGCAATAGGCGCCAAAAGCATTCAAGCTACAGGCAAAGAAAGCGACGGTAAATACACCCTTAGCATTAAAGATAACGGGTGTGGCATAAATTCAAACTTAGAAAACAACGGAACAAAGCAAGCAGTAAACTTAGCGAAAAAATTAAGAGGTAATTTTAAAAGAGAAAGTGTTACTCCTCGTGGAACATTATGCGAGTTAACCTGGCCTTTAAAAAAACATTTACTACCCACACTCCCGACTCAAAACAAGGCGCCCTTTATGTAGACGATATGCACCGTGTGGTTCTATAATTGGGTCGCCTTTCTGCCAAGGGCGCCGATTAGAAGCAGAAACATTATTTGTACGTATAGAACCAAAAGTATATTGCGACATTAAAGCATCTCCGGGACGAGAAGGTAAGGCGCCGGAACCAGTAATAATAAAAGTACCTTGTTGCTGACTATTAGCACGCGCGATACAACTATTAGCAATTAAGTTTCCAGTATCTATGACATTTTCCGGTAATTCCGAAAGACTATTTTGGACAAAACTAGTATCAGGTAAGCTAATCGTACCAGAAACGGCGCCGCTAGCATTGATATCAACACGATTATTTCCATCTAAAGTACTAGGGTCAGTGCCTGCTTGAGCAGGTTCATAATTTTGACCAAAGAACGCAGGTGTATTAAAACTTACATCACCACCTTGCCCATCTCTAGCAAACGCTAAGATATCACTATCACCTAACGCAATAATAGAGTTAGCAGTAAGAGTAATATCGCCACCACCCCCGGCGCCGTTCTCTACATTTGTTGTAATATCACTGTTGCCAAATAAGCGAATATTAGCAGCTTTGATAGAAATTGTACCACCAGAAGATTGAAGGGCAGATGTAGTAATTCTGCTATCATTTGCACTAAAAATTCCACCAGAAGTAATTGTAATATTACCTGCTTTACCTGCACTGTCACTTTGAGATTCAATATAAGCGTTAGAAGACAAAGATATTTGTTTTGCTTTAATATTTATATTACCCGCATTTCCATTTCCAGAAGTACCAGTACTTAAGCCACCATCACCCACCATTGACAATGACCCGGTAGTAATATCGATGTTACCAGCACTACCTGTAGTTCCATTTTCTAAATCATTGAAAACACCAGTGAATTTGCCACTAGAACCAGAAATCTTAAATTCATCATTGACTTTAATAATTGTATTTCCAGCATTTCCAACTCCAGCAGGTTTGCCATCATCAACCCTACGCACAAAAGCATTTATCTGACCTTCATTAGTTAAAGACAGTGACCTTGCATTAATATTGATATCACCACCATTGCCTACAGCACCTGCTCCTACTATGCTAGAAATGTAACCACTATCGATATTTATAGCTTCACGAGCATTAATTGTTACACCACCTGCATTCCCTTTTCCAAAGGTACTGCTATTTAGCCTTGCATTACCCGTCATCAATAATGACCCGGTAGTAATATCGATTTTACCAGCACTACCTGTAGTTCCACTTTCTAAATCATTGAAAATACCACTAAGTTTGCCACTAGAACCATCAATTTTAAATTCATCATTGACTTTAATAATCGTATTTCCAGCATTTCCAACTCCAGCAGATTTGCCATTATCAGCTTTACGCACAAAAGCATTTATCTGACCTCCATTAGTTAAAGACAGTGAACCTGCTGTAATTTTGATATCACCACCATTA
>NZ_MRCD01000066.1 GCF_001904745.1 Calothrix sp. HK-06 | reverse complement strand
TTAAATGGTTACTCCGGAGCGCGTTTTAGTTGTTCGCGCTCGATAGCTTCAAATATCAGGGAAAAATTATGAAAATTGCTCTTGTCCATGACTACTTAACTCAGTGCGGTGGGGCAGAGCGTGTGTTTGAGTTACTGTGTAAACGCTATCCAGAAGCCGATATTTTTACTTCTGTATACGACCGCGAACAAACGATAGACCTGGGTTCTAGAGTTGTTAACACGACTTTTTTACAAAATATTCCCGGTGCCACTAAATACTTTCGACTTATGGCGCCTTTATATTTCCCAGCATTTCGTTCTTTAGATTTAGAAGCATACGACTTAATTATTAGTAGTAGTACAAGTTTTGCAAAAGCAGTTCGTAAAAGGCCTGGAGCGCGTCATGTTTGCTTTTGCCATAACGTCACCAGATTTTTGTGGGATACCGAAACTTACTTACGTGAGTATGGTGACTATCGGTACTTTGCCCCAATAATCGAACAAATTTTTGACATGATGCGTCGTGTTGACTTGACATACGCACAAGAACCTGACCTTTATATAGCTAATTCGAGTGTAGTAGCTCGTCGAATTCAAAGCATCTACGGAAAAAGAGCAATAGTCATCAATTATCCAATCGACACAGGCAAGTTTCTGTTCTCAAATAGTAAAGATGATTACTATCTTGCTTCAGCCAGGATGATTAGCTACAAGCGCCTTGATATAATAGTCGAAGCTTTTAACTGGTTAGGGTGGCGCCTGTTGATATCAGGCAACGGTCCAGAGCGGGAGAGGTTAAAATCGAAAGCGCTCTCGAATATTGAGTTTGTCGGACACGTTACCGATTTACAACGCACTCAGTTGTTTGCCAACGCAAAATCGGTTATCGTTGCAGCATTAGAGGATTATGGATTAGTTCCAGTCGAAGCGAATGCTAGCGGAACTCCTGTAATTGCTTTTGGTGCTGGTGGAGTATTAGATACTCAAGTACCAGGTAAAACAGGTGTATTCTTTAAACGGCAAACGCCAGAGTCCTTACAAACAGCGCTTTTAGAATCCAGGGAAATCTATTGGGACTACGAAGATATCCGTGAACACGCGGTGTCTAATTTTTCAGAACAAGCGTTTTTTAGCAAGGTCGAAAAAGTTATCGACCAAGCATGTTCGTATCAATTATCTAATTGTATTTAATTGATTTGTTCGCTGAGGGGAAGCAAACGTGATACAGACCACAGTTAATCCAATTTTCAATTCACCTCCCGACAATGACCCAGGATATGGGCAATTGTTGGCAGTTTTAATCCGTAGACTTCCTTGGTTTTTAGCGGTGTTTTTATCATCGCTAGCCATTACTGCTTTTATCACCAAAAACGCATCACCTACTTATAAAAGTTCGATGCAATTTTTGGTGGAACCAAACTATCAAGGAAAAACGCCACAAGGTGGTGGCGCACAAACACAAGAAAATCAATTTACAGACCCCAGTGTTCAGGTAGACACTGCAACACAGCTTAATTTGATGCGAAATTCAGAGCATATTGAAAAAGCTGTGAAAGAATTAGACCGTGAATATCCAGGTATTACTATTGGTGATATTAGAAAAGCTTTAGTGCTTTCTCAAGTCAAGGAAAAAGATGATAACCTTGCCACGAAGATTTTTCAAATAGAATACACTGATCAAGATAAAATTAAAACACAGCGCGTTTTAGAAGTGCTGCAAAAAGTTTATCTTGATTATAATAAAGAGCAGCAAAAAGACCGTTTGAAAAGAGGTTTAAAAGTAATCAACGAACAGTTAGAAAAAGTTCGTAAAGAGCTAGCTGATTCGGAAAGCAGGCTTTTAAGGTTCCGCAAAACTCAAAATTTGACTGACCCAGAATCTGAAGTTAAAACCCTAGAACAATCTTTAACAAGTATTCAACAAGACGGGCGTAACATTCGCGCGCAGTATCAAGAAGCTGTTGCGCGTTACGAGTCTTTGCAAGAACAACTCAAACGGACACCTCAAAACGCCCTTGTTTCTGCACGGTTGAGTCAGTCTACTCGTTATCAAGCAATGCTAAACGAAATTCAAAAAACTGATTTAGCACTTGCAAAAGAACGATTAGTATATACAGACGAAGCACCAAGTGTTAAAAAACTAATCGAGCAAAGGCAGCAACAACAGCAGCTTTTACAGCAAGAGGTTGGCTCAACTTTAGGAGGAAACGCAAGCGCAGTTAACCTTGACCCACAAAATCTTCGCTCTCAAGGTAACGACAGTCAAATAGACCTAAACTTAGCATCTAAATTAGTTGAATCTCAAACGGATATACTAGGTTTACAAGCGCGTTATCAAAGCCTTGGTGAAAAAGAGCAGCAATTACGTAACGATTTAAAGCGGTTCCCAGCACTTTTAGCTGAATACAACCGTTTGCAACCCCTGGTACAACTGAACCGTGAACGTTATAACCAACTATTAAAAGCCGAACAGCAAGTGCGGCAAGAGCTTGATAAAGGTCAATTTGACTGGAAAGTAGTAGAAAAACCACAACTAGGCGCCTTTATGGGCCCGTTCATGAAACAAAATTTATTGTTGGGTGGAGTTGTAGGATTAATTTTAGGAGGAATTGCGGCAGCAGTTCGTGAAGCTTCTGATGATTCGGTACATACAACAGCCGAATTAGAAAAACAAATTGCTTTACCTTTATTAGGTACAACACCCAAGCTTCCACCAGCTAAGAACAGAGAATCTGTTATTAAACTGCCCTTTGGCAAACCAGAAGTTTTGTCACCTTGGACAATTCAAGTATTACAATCACCTCCACGTTGGGAATCGTTAGATTTAATATTCAAGAATATCGAACTTTTGAACACTGTTGCAGCACTCAAATCATTGATGGTAACTTCCGCGTTACCCGATGATGGAAAGTCAGCACTGTCATTAGGCTTGGCAATGAGCGCCGCGCGTTTGCACAAACGAGTATTATTAATAGATGCGAATTTGCGCGAGCCGACATTACACAAACAGCTCAATTTACCCAACGAGCAGGGACTTTCAAGTTTACTTGCAAGCGACGTAGATTTACCATCGCAAATCAGCATCCAAACATCAGGTTCATCGTACATTGATATTTTAACCGCAGGTCCGGCGCCAGCAGACCCAGCTCACCTTTTGAGTTCACCTCGAATGAAACAATTAATGGCAGCATTTGAGGCAAACTACGACTTAATACTTGTTGACGCACCACCAGTTTTAGGGTTAGTCGATGCTTTACTAGCTGGTTCTGCCTGCCGCAGCACCGTTATGGTAGCAAGTATCGGTCGAGTCACTCGTACCCAGCTTACCCAAGCAACAGCAATGTTGAACAGATTGAATTTAATTGGGGTTGTCGCAAATGGCGTATCGAGTAACGCAGCTACATACATTCCATATGCCACTCAACAACAGCAGCGTCTAGCTTTGAAACCGGGCGAAGATAGTTAAACAAAAACAAACAAAATATTTTGTATAAATGTAGAGACTAAACATGTTTAGTCTCTATTATTTTATAAAAATTCCTTCAATAATTAAACAAACTGAAAACTAGATATTTGATATAGCATTGTAAATATCTACTTAAATTGCTATATAGGCAACTAACATTTCAATGGTAATATTATTTTGCTGTGCTAGAATAATAGAATTACTTAAATAAAAATAATGAAGCGAAAAAAGAGTTCATCTTAGCTTAATAAATAAGGCAAAAAGCCCCTATATATTTAAAGAATAAATGAAGAATTGATTTGTGATCTAGTTATCTTTACGGATTATTATATGCTAGAGATTAAATCTACTAAAGAAAAAACTAAGAGCGGACTGACTGTAATTATCTGAAATTTTTATATTCGCATTTTATACATACTTATTCGATATATATCTATTTATAAAATGCCTTAATAATGTGGTTCTAAGAGGTTGTTTTAATCATCTCCCACTTTAGCACCTGTGGTTTTTGGTAGTTTCTCAGTTTGCACTCTTCTGCAACTGGTGTCTCGTTAGCACCACTTGCCTTATCACAACAACCTACCACGATTAAAAAAATCGTTATGACAATATCTACTATTCGGAATTTAGAAAATAGTTTCACCGAAGCTAGTCTTGAGCAACAGAATAACTCACCTTACTGCACACTTACTTGGCGCCGTGGTAAGTTACTAGTTAGACCTGTTGGACAACAAAAGCAACCTTACTTGCCAGCGACAGATAACAAAGAATCTTTAATTGAGTGTCTTGAACACTCCCCTGCAAATTTAGTATTGATAGACCCAGAACTGGGTTTTTCAAAAGTCAAATTCTGGGCGGATGCAACGAGTGCCGCAGGCAAATCTATATACTTAAGTATCCCATCAGTTGAAACACCAAAGCAAAACGCTTGGGAATGGTGTCAAGTTATTCTTAACTGGATTGTCGCGTTCATTATTTTAATGGTATTGAGTCCGGTTGCATTAGGACTAACTATATTAATGCGTATTTATTCACCTGGTTCCTTATTTACACGTGAGTGGTATGTCGGGAAGCGAGGCAAATTATTTCAAGTCGTTAGGTTCCGCACAACTGCTATCAATAAAAGTTTAATCAACGATTTCAGTTACCAAAATAATTTACTTAATCAATTAGACATAAATTATACATTGATTGGTAAGTGGATGCGTAAATACGGATTAGATAACACACCGCTATTGTTAAACGTATTGCGTGGTGAAATTAATCTGTTTGGGCGCCAGTGTATTAAGTTAGAAGATGCCGTTAAATTCAATCCAGAAAAATTAAAGCAACTCAACAAAACTCCAGGAGTTGCAAGTTTGTGGCTAACCGCATCAGACTCAAAACTACTGCATTTAGATAGCCAACCTCTATAGCTAAAATCAAGGTATTTAGTGTAAACTATTACCTTGATGTAATTTATGAAAATCTTGCATCCAAATAGGATAGTGCATCTAATTTTGGGAATAATTATTAAATTTATGAATAATCAAGCATCTAAATCAAAGCAAGCTAAGTTAAAGATTTGGTTTAAAGCTAGTAAATTTTGGCAAAATAACTATTTAATATTGCGTGAGTTTAAGCACTTTCGTAAAATAGCTATTTTAGCCGTAGTTTGTTCTTTTTGTGCGGCATTAATGGAAGGGTTAGGGATTGGATTACTTATATCTTTTTTACAAACATTATTGCCAAACTCTCAACCGTTACAAACTGGGCTAGGATGGTTTGACGACTTAATTTTAGGACTCCACGAATCGCCAACTAACAGATTAATTAGAATATGTATACTAATTGCATTAAGTACTTGGATGCGAGCAGGGTTTAACTACTTAACAGCAATATATACTGAATTCTCACAGTTAATGCTTGCTGACCGCTTACGTAAACAAATTTTTGAGCAGTTGCAATCATTTCCACTAGGCTATTTTAGTAAAACCCGTTCTGGGGAACTAATTAATATACTTACCACAGAAATTGAAAAAATTAGAAATGGCTTTAGCAGCGCTTCATTTCTAATGACTAGAGCCATGACATTAGCAATATACGCAATGTCAATATTGTTGATATCGTGGCAAATGACAATTACTTCAATATTTTTATTTAGCTTAATTGCGGTTGGCTTATCAACGATGAATCGCCGTGTTAGAGAGTTAAGTTTTGAAACATCTGCTGCCAGTGGTAGGTTTACATCAAGGGCAGTAGAGTTTATAAATGGAATTCGGACTGTTCATGCATTTGCAACTCACAACCTTGAGCGCAAACGCTTTTATAAAACCAGTGATGATGTAGTTGATGCTGGCAAAAAAATTACCCTTGCTTGGTCGATGGTTAAACCTGTTGCTGATGGGGTTGCTAGTACTGTTTTGGTTGGACTAATTATTTTAGGCTACACACAATTTGTTGTACCAGGAATTATTCCAGTTTCTGCTTTACTTGGATTTTTATTTGTATTAGCGCGTCTAGTTCCTAATGTTCAAGATATCAATGGAACACTAGCATATTTAAGTACTTTGCACGGTACAACAGAAACTGTAAAGAACTTAATTAGAACAGATGATAAAGTTTATTTTCAAAATGGTTCTATTGAGTTTAAAGGATTAAAGCATTCTATTGATTTTGTTTCTGTAGATTTTGGCTACGATTCAGAAAATCGAGTATTGCATAATATTAAATTATCCATCGAACGAGGAAAGACAACGGCATTAGTAGGAGGTTCGGGTGCAGGTAAAACGACATTAGCCGATTTGATCCCGCGCTTCTATGACCCAACCGAGGGTCAGCTTTTTATTGATGGAATTGATGTACGATTATTTGAAATTAACTCACTGCGTAGCAAAATTGCTGTAGTTAGTCAAGATACATTTATTTTTAACGCAACCGTTTGGGAGAATATTGCATATGGAACACTCAATGCAACTGAAACACAAATTAAAGAAGCTGCTCGACAGGCAAATGCATTAGAATTCATTGAGAAAATGCCTCAAGGTTTTGATACTCAATTAGGAGACAGAGGTGTAAATATATCTGGAGGACAACGGCAACGTCTCGCAATTGCGCGTGCATTGTTACGTGACCCAGAGATTTTGATATTAGATGAAGCCACGAGTGCATTAGATGCTGTTTCCGAACGACTTATTCAAGAATCTTTAGAACAGCTTTCTGTAGGTCGAACTGTAATTGCCATTGCCCATCGACTTTCAACAATTGCTTCTTCAGATAAAGTTGTGGTTATGGAAAAAGGACGTATTGTGGAGCAAGGACGATATCAAGAATTGCTTGAGCAGCAAGGTGCCTTATGGAAATATCATAAAATGCAGCATGAGATAGGTACGAGCAGTTAATTTGATAATTTTTAGTAATATATGTCAAATCGTCATCAAAAAGTTTATTTTTACATTGGTTCTAACCAAGATGTATCTAGTCATTGTGAGCCTGTGGGTTATCCACACTTATTAATAGCTTTAGCAGAAGGGCTAAAAGCACTTGGTTTAGAAATTTATGCAAATAATTCGTATTGGCGCCTAGCTCCTGACTCAGAGCAATATTTATTCTGTAACAATCCTGATATTGGGCCAGATGATTGTTCAATAGTCATATTTGGTGATGTATTTCATGACAAAGCAACTACACCAGAAAAATTATTTCATCCAAATCGCCAATATACTACAGTACAGATTGAAGATTGCGATGGATGTGTTACTTTCTCATTGAAACCCGAATATCGAAAAGCTGATTTTATCTTCAAAGCTCATTTCAACAGTAAACTCAAATTTCCATCCAATGTATATCCTTGGGCTTTTGGGCTATCAGACCGAATCATCGAAGCTACTAGCAATAATCGCAACTTTCCTGAAAGACAAAATACATTATTAGTAAACTATAGACACAAACAATTTGCTCACTCAGTCAGAAAAACAGTTGATAAAAAAGTGCTTGGTCAAATCGAAGAGTTTATATCTTTAGATAAATTTATTGATAACAATCCTCCTACAAATGCCTACGACTATTGGCAGTGGCACCGCACAGGAGGACGACATTCTCCATCTTATTATCAAAGGTTACAAAATTCTGCTGCATGTGCCGCCTTTGGTGGTTTTTTCGTGCCCGCATTTCCTAAAGACTCAGCCAGCAAAATTTCCCGTATTTTCAAAGCTATTTATAGTCGATTTGGCTTGCAGTCAAATCGCATTATTCAGTGGGATAGCTGGCGATTATGGGAATCATTAGCTAGTGGTTGTGCAACATTTCACGTTGATTTTGAGAAATATGGGTGTCAATTACCAGTAATGCCAGAAAACTGGCGCCATTACATAGGTATTGATTTAGATAATATAGACAAAAGCATATCTCGAATTCGAGATGAACCAGAAATACTAGAAAAAGTATCGATACAAGGAAAACTTTGGGCACTAGAACATTACAGCCCAGTTGCTACTGCTACACGTTTTCTAAAAAGTGTTGGTCATCCTTATGCAAATAATTATACTGAACATAACCTTGCTGTTCATAAATATGAATAATTTAGGATTAAAATTAAAATGCTGGAAAACTCACATCAACAACCTTTAGTTAGCGTAATTACTCCCACTTATAATCGACCAGAATATCTAAAGCAAGCGCTAACAAGTGCCGTCAATCAAACATATCGCAATATTGAAATAATTGTCTCTGACAACTGTAGTCCACAAGACCCTCAAGCAATCGTCGAGTCATTCAACGACCCTAGAATTCGTTATTATCGTAACTCCAGTAATTTGGGAATGCTGGTAAATACAATTCAGACTTTCAAGTACGCACGTGGTAAATACGTCGCGAGTTTACTTGATGACGATATGTGGGAACCAGATTATTTAGCAAAACTAGTTCCTCTGCTCGAAGAAAATTCTAATTTAGCGCTAGCTTTCTGCGACCACTATATGATGAATGCTTCTGGTACTCTCGATATTGCTTCCACAGAAAATTGTACGCGCGCTTATAAGCGTGACCAGCTAAAGCAAGGAGTATATCAACCCTTTGCTTTACATGCACTTGTTAATCAGTCGGTATCACCTGCAATTGCCGCAGTAATTAGAAGAGATATTGTAGATTGGGATGAGTTTACAAACGACATTGCAGGAATGTGGGATGTATATCTATCTTATATATGTTGTCGTACTGGTCAGGGAGCATACTATTACCCCGAACGTCTAACCCGGTATCGCGAACACGAGCAAACAGACACGATGCAAAGCGGGGGTCGTAGCTTAGAAGCAAAAATTCGTAAAGCCAAGTCGGAAATTTTTTGTTACGGGAAATTTCTTCAAGACCAAAATCTGGCTGAGTTTCACTCATTTTTCAAACGAAAGTGGCTCCATGCTAATACAACTTTGGGAATTGGTTTGATGCGAAGTCAACAAGTAGAGCAAGCACGCGCTTACCTTTGGCGTGCGTTAAGTGGACAGAAATTCAATTTACGTACTTTAGCCGTACTCGGTATAAGTTTTACACCACAACCATTAGCAAATCGTTTGCTAAAAGTATCATAGTAGCTAAAATATAATATTTAGTATAAAAAACAGTACAAAAATAATTAGGGGAAATATGGTTATGACACCTTTAACAGTTATTATTTTAGCAAAAAATGAAGAAGCTTTAATTGAGCGTTGTATTAAAAGTGTACAATGGGCTAACGAAGTTTTAGTAATGGACTCAGGTAGTACTGATAAAACAAGAGAAATTGCTAGTTCATTAGGCGCCAAAGTATACGTACAAGAATGGTTGGGATGGCCTGGACAACGTAATAAAGCCACCAGTATAGCTAAAAATGATTGGGTATTTTTCGTCGAAGCTGATGAAATTGTCACTCCAGAATTAGCAGAATCAATTCAAAAAGCAATGATTTCTCCTAATGGGCAAGATGTTTTTTCTCTAGACCGACGTGGGGACTTTTTAGGGCTTTTATTACCCAATATGTCTAGAAGAAAAAATATAAGTGGCTTTGTACGTATATACAACAAACAATACAGTGCCTATGACATGAGTATGAAGGTTCATGAAGGGATTATATATTCCAGCAAACCAATTTTGCTCAAAGGTGTTTTACTTCACTGGCGCGGTTATGTAATGGATGAGTATATCCCTGTTGGCAACCGTTATGCCACAGTCGAAGCAGAAGTGTTAAACGAAAGTAACTACCGTGCCACTGGGTTAATCATTTTTCTTAGACCAATTCTACGATTTTTGTGGTGCTATATTGCCAGAGGTGGAATTTTCCTTGGTACACGAGGGTTAATCCACGCAATGTTACAAGCCACTAACGAGTATGTTCGTTATGCCAAGCTTTGGGAAATGCAAAATATAGATCGCGTTCTACATCCACCTACAAGTGTGTATCGCGAACCTTCAACTGCTCAAGTTAAACCCGTTGCTAGCTATAGCATAAGCGCTGCTAAAACAGGAGAAGTATTGTGATTACTGTAGTTGTTCCGACCTATCAACGTTCGCAAGACTTAATGCGCTGTCTTGATGCTCTTAAACTCCAAACTCGAAAACCAGATGAAGTTTTGGTAATTATCCGTGACAGCGACAGTCAAACTTGGAATTTTTTGAAAGGATACGACTTTGCGCCCTTGCCCTTGCAGACTGTAACAGTTAAAGTACCTGGGCAAGTTGCTGCATTGAATGCAGGACTGGATATAGCACGAGGAGATATTATTGCCATTACTGATGATGATGCTGCTCCTCATACCGAATGGTTAGCACGTATTGAAAAGCATTTCTTGTTAGATGAGCGTGTTGGTGGTGTCGGTGGACGTGATTGGGTATATATCGGCACAACCCTACAAGATGCGGCAAAACATCCAGGAGCGAGTAAAGTTGTAGGTAAAGTGCAATGGACAGGTCGCGTCGTAGGAAACCATCATGTTGGTGAAGGAGAAGCGCGTTGTGTCGATGTTCTTAAAGGCGCCAACATGAGTTACAGACGTAGCGCGATTGGAAATTTACGTTTTGATTCGCGCTTAAGGGGTACAGGTGCCCAAGTTCACAATGACTTAGGGTTTAGTTTGGCAATAAGTAAAGCTGGATGGAAGCTAATATACGACCCTTTGGTTTCAATTGACCACTATCTTGGTGAACGACACGATGAAGACCAACGTCAAAGTTTTAACTTTATAGCCTGTACTAATGCGGTATATAACGAAACTTTGATATTGCTCGATTATTTATCAGCAGTAAAAAGACTAATATTTCTGCTTTGGGCTGTGCTAGTGGGTACACGTCTAGCATACGGCTTGGTTCAGTACTTAAGGTTTTTACCCAAAGAAGGTGTTATTGCCCAACAAAAGTTGTTGGCTGCAATGAGTGGACGTTGGCAAGCATGGCAAACATGGCAAACATGGCAAGAAGGCAAACACCGACTTTCTAAAGTTGCTTATATCCAAACACTCACATCTGGAGAAACAGAATGACTAACCCTATATTTGTTTCACCCTACCCTGCTCCAGATAAATCCTCTACACAGTCATCATTCTTTGGATGGTTAGCAATTTTGATGCTCGTATTGGCATCAGTTGCTTGCTATTTTGCCGCTCCTAGCCTTCTACGTTTAATGTTTCCATTTGCGTCGTTGGCTGTAGGTCTTTTTCTATACTTTAAATATCCTTGTTTATATTTAAGCTTTACGTGGTGGCAGTGGTTTCTTATCGCTTTAATACGGCGCCTAATTGATTATCGAGTGGGTTTAGACCAACAAAAGTTGATTTTACTCTCGCCATTTTTAGTAACATTAATTACTGGTATAACATTTATACAATATCTACCAAGAACGTTGCGAACACAGGGTGGGTTGCCATTCATTATAAGTATTTTCACAGTTTTGTATGGTATTGCAATAGGCTTGGTTAATTACGACAAGGTTATTGTTTTACGCACAGCGCTTGACTGGTTAGCACCTGTTCTATTTGGCTTTCACATATTCGTGAACTGGCGGAAATATCCAGAATTTCGCCAGAATATAGAGAAAGTGTTTTTATGGTGCGTATTAATCACGAGTATTTATGGAATTTTCCAATTTATTGTGGCGCCAGAGTGGGATAAATTATGGTTAATCGGAGAGAAATTTACTACAGCCGGAAGTCCAGAACCATTCAAACTCAGAATATGGGGTACAATGCATTCACCAGGTCCATTTGCAAATGCTTTGATGGCAGGGCTTTTGTTACTGTTGAATCAGCAACACCCGCTTGGTATTGTTTCCTCATCTGTAGGTTATTTATCATTTTTACTTACGGTTGTCCGTTCGTCTTGGGGAGGATGGGTAGTAGGATTGCTTACATTGTTAACAAATCTTAAACCAAAATTACAAATGCGCCTCTTTATAACAATAATAGTTTTAATGCTGTGCGTTGTTCCGTTAACAATGATTGAGCCTTTCTCCAAGATAATTTCTGACCGTTTAGAAACTGTTACAAATTTGGATAAAGACCAAAGCTACAGAGACCGTTCAGAAAGTTACGACCGCAAATTAAGTTTAGCTTTATCTTCACCATTAGGTAACGGCATTGGTGGTACTTGGATAATCGACAAGGACGGTAAGTTTGTAAGTATTGTACTCGATAGTGGTATTCTCGACACATTTTTTGCAATCGGTTGGTTTGGCGCCGTTTTTTATTTAGGAGCAATCTTTATTATCTTGTATGATATTTTCACAACTCCTGTAATTCGCAGTGATGCTTTTGCAAGTGCAAGTCGCTCAGTTAGTCTAGCTATATTTTCTCAAATGATACTTGGTAGTGCAATGTTAGGTTTATCTGGTATGATACTATGGGGATTTTTAGCACATACAGTAGCTGCAAAAAAATATTACAACCAGCAAAGAAGTAGTGGCGCCTTGTAAAAACGTTCAATGTAGAGACGTTACATGTAAAGTCTCTACAAAATTTTAATTTTGAGAAGTGGTCAAAGCTGGAATTTTCTTCGGCAATTTATACAAAATTACCTTGGCTTTCCAATCCTCTTCAACAAATACCAAGTACTCACCATTCGCACGACGAAATGCCCTAATACCATAGGGAATATCAATCCAACCACTCTCGTTTGCAACTTCTTTACCTGGTCTAAACTTGGTAACGAAAGCTCCAGTCGTTTTATTGTAAACATAGACTTCAGCGGTTCTCACTGTTACGATAAATACATAATCTCCAGCTATATCCATTGAAGCGGTGAGAACTTCAGGGTTAGCTTTAGCATCATAAGGAACAGGAATTCGCCAACGTTCTTTACGGTTTCCTTTACTCCAATTATCATAGCGGAAAATTTCACTTCCGAATGCTCTACCATCGTCGTAAGCAGCAGGATATCTTTCTGTGAAGCCAGATAAATACATTGTATCGGTTTCTGGAAAATACTCAATCCGACGAATATCTTTAATTTGTTCTGGAGTGGCAATTTTCTTCATCGAACTGTAAGTGTAGATAGGATTCCCTTTGCTATCAATACCTTGTAAAGGAAAATGGCGAATTCCTTCAAGTATTCGTAAAGTTTTCCACACATCACCTTTACTATCTACCCACCATCCACCTTGATAAGGATAGTCACGCTTACCACCATCAAACTCACCTTGATCAAAGGCGCCGTTACCGTTTTTATCTTGCCATATCCAATCTCCAGCTTGTGGTTGGTTAGAGGGCCAACTATCTGGCTTTACTTTTTCCTCTTGATTCACAGGTGTTCCCTGAAACATTACGGATGGAATTGCAATTTCGCCATCTGTAGCAGAATTAAAACGATATGCATGGAGAAACCCACCAAACATGTCTGTAAAATACATAAAAAGTTGACCTTGAATACGACGGACAAATACTGACCCGTGGGCAACACGCAAGCGTATATCGTCAGGGTATTTGAAGGGATTAAAAGTATATCCTTTATAAGTCCATTGTTTTCCAGTCGCTTTGCCGTAGTCCATAACGTAATGATCATGTATTGTGTACACATGTACACCATCGAATTTGGGGTCAGCATCAGCGTTATCTACGAAAGGTAGACCGACAACCTGCCACTGCATAGTGCCCGATGGAGAAAATTTTCTGATATCAGTACCAGTTTTGATTTTTTGTGTATTCTCACCTTTGTTAAAACCGCTGCTATTGACATAGATATTACCCTTTGCGTCTACACCAATTCCAGTAATTCCATAAAGCTTTAAATTGCCAACTTCACCAGGTTTTCCTGCGTAAATACCACCTTTTAAACCAAATGTACCAACTTGGGTTGGTTGATTTTTAATGTTATAGATTAAAATTTGCTGATTTTTACCGTTGTCAGCCACTAATAACCTATTTTGATTGTCTACTGCAATCGCGTTGGCGCCAGGTACATTATTTATTACTTGCGGTAAGCGATTTCCAGATTTTGTATAATGTGATATTTGAGCAGAATCACCATCCTTTTGATTTTGAATAATCCACAATGTGTTATGTTTATCAACCGCAATTTTTTTAGGATTTGGAACTGAGAAGTTACGAATCTCTTTGAGTGTTTTTGTATTATAAACGCGCACGATATTTTCATCGCGTACTGCTACATACAATTCCGAACCAATAGTTGCTAATCCAGAGACTTCGTTTTTATCGCTGACTATCAACATGCTTTTATCCCAACCATTGCCCCCAGCAAAAGGTGCAGGTTTTCCAGATAAATCAAAACGTCGCACACAAAACCAGCTTGTTTTAGCAGGAGGGTAATCATTTCCTTTGCCATCTACATGTCCTTGTAGCATTGACACGTACATATACTTTTGATCTGCGGTGACAGCAATTCCACCAAATCGTTCCCACCCATGTAAATCTGCTGCTCTTGCTATGGCATCACCATTTTTATAAACTCCAGCTTCCCTACCTCCTTCATCCCAAGGACTATTGGTAAAAACTGTACCATCTGGAGCTACGTACATGTCGATAACTTGGTTTTGCACCCACTTTTCGCCACCACCAAAAGTATTGCCTATCCAAGATGTTTTGTAGGAATTAGCTTGAACTCCATCGGCCACCCAATAAACTGCTATTAGCGCTGTTGCAATTAAGGCGCCAATAAAACCGAACAACCATCTGATCACTCTTAAATTTCGATAGCTTTGAATTCTAATCATTGTCTTAATTGATTTACCATGTAGTGAAATATTTAATAAATATCAATCGTAGGTAGCTTTTTATACTTCTAAATCAATGATTTCTTTGCATTTATAAAACATCTAGTTAATAAAACGTAAAAAAAATTACAAATTCTTATTTTGGCATTAATAAATTGATTTTATGAACGAGACGTTTGTACGTAACTTAACAAAAAGCTAGGATTTTTACTTTGGTTTTACAAAAAATTTATATATATAACACCTAGTCTTTAAATTAAATGTCTTAATAGAATATTTATAAACAGCTAATAGTTGACATTAAGGTGCGATGCCTAATAGTTAGCAGCTAACAGTTAACAAAGCCATTTTGAGATTAGCTTATAGTTTATTTCGCTTATAAATGTGCATCATTATAAACCAGCAACTAGACTGACTTCAAATGTCGCTACACCTTGAAGTTAGTTTCCGTAAGTTCTCCACATATTGCTGATACACCCAACACGCACCGTCTATGAATCTATACCGATTTCTGCTGCATTCTTCTTGGGTTGCGATTGCCTTAGCTTTTTTGTTCCCCACATCAATTAAAAATGCTGAAGCTAAAACTGTAACAGCACAAAAAAGTAAAGTTGGGGAAATAGATAGGGATAATATAAAACTCGAAAAAAAAGTAGTCAAACCTATCGCACAAGAAGCAGCAAAACTAGGAGGAATCGTTTCTCTGTCTCCTACTCCCTCCTCTCCTGACACCCTCCCTACTTCCTCTACCCCTCCTCTCCCTGCATCACCTCCTGAGCTACTGTTTCCAAGCAAGGCAGAAGAAGTTCAAATTCGACAAAACCAAGCAATAACGCTGACTCAAGCACTCGAAATCGCACGTCGAAATAATCCCCAATTGCAAACCTCACTGCTCGAACTTGAACGCAGTCGAGCATCACTACGAGAGTCGCAAGCTGCACTGTATCCGACCATCGGTATAAACGGCAGCATTACAAACAGTAAATCTGCTAGTGACCAACTTTCTGTAGACTCAGGTGTGGCACCTCCAGGTAGCGATAAAGCGAGAACTGCTTTTAACGGCAGAGCCGAAGTTAATTACAACATTTATACTTCAGGTCGCAGAGCAGCAAGCATTCGTCAATCAGAAGAACAGCTAAGAATTGACGAGTTGAGTGTAGAAACGCGGTATCAAGAAATTAAGCTGCAAGTAACTAGTCGTTACTACGATTTACAAGCTGCTGACGAACAAGTTCGTATTAGTAGTGCAGCAACAGAAAACGCAAGCGCGAGTTTACGTGATGCTCAAGCACTTGAACGTGCGGGTGTTGGTACAAGGTTTGACGTACTGCGTTCGCAGGTAAACTTTGCCAATGCTCAACAAGATTTAGCAAACGCGCGTGCTAGACAGCAAATATCACAGCGGCAATTAGTTGCACTACTAAACATACCGCAAACGCTCAATATAACCACTGCCGACCGAGTAGAAATAGCGGGGTTATGGAACCAAAAACTAGAACAAACAATAATCCAAGCGTTTCAAAACAGACCTGAGCTACAGCAGCGTTTAGCAGAACGTAATATAGGTGAGCAACGACGTAAATTTGCTTTAGGACAACTTGGCCCACAAGTTGCACTAGTTGCTAGTTACGACGTATTAGACCAGTACAACGACAATGTAGGCGCCGCAGATGGATACTCAGTAGGTGTACGTGCGAATTGGAACTTATTTGATGGAGGAGCAGCAAGAGCGCAAGCAGCACAAGCAAAAGCTAATATTGCCATAGCAGAAAGCAACTTTGCAAACCAACGTAACCAAATACGCTTTGAAGTCGAACAATACTATGCCCAATTACAATCAAATTTAGACAACGTGCAAACCGCAACAGGAGCAGTAGACCAAGCTGTTGAAGCACTACGACTCGCACGTTTACGGTTTCAAGCTGGTGTTGGTACTCAAACCGACGTTATCGCAGCAGAAAACGACCTCACACGCGCACAAGGTAATCGCATCACTGCTATCTTAGATTACAACCGCGCGTTTGCAAATCTACAGCGTTCCGTCTCTGCTAAAACCTAATAAATTAATATTGATAGCGAAGAAAGCGTTTGTCATTCTGAGCGAAGCGAAGAATCTTAAAAATTTCAATGAATAACGAGATGCTTCACTACGTTCAGCATGACAATGAGTAGATACTTTTCAATATACTTTTAAAGGCGCCCTTAAAAAACTTACTGTTTACAACAAATAATTATTTTTCAAACGAATTAACTTACTTCAAGAGTTTTCAAGCTGAAATAATTTGTCATATGTAACAATTAATCGCTAAGTCTTGATTCTAATTCCTGTAACTGTATTAATAGTGGTGGTAAGTTTGTTTGAATTGTTTGCCAAATAATTTCTAAATTTACCCGAAAATACTTGTGAATAACTATATTCCGCATCGCTCGAATTTTAACCCAAGGTATTTCTGGATAAGCGACTTCAACTTCTGGCATTAAACTTGCTGCTGCCTCACCGATAACAGCCATATTATAAAGAACTGCTCTTACTGTTTTTGTATCTTCTTCAAAATCAGTAAAACTCATACCTTGAGTAAACACCCCAATCTCAGCACCAATCTCTAAAATATCTTGAATCCTCTGTTTTAGCTTTCTAGAAGACACGTACAGCTTCCCCCATTACTGTTTCACGCAAATAAGATTTAAGAGAGTCAGGTGTCCCTAAATCGACGCTACAACCAAGAAGTGTTTCCAAATATATTTGTAAATCCACAAAAGTGAATAAGCCTACAGGCTTCTCAAATTCTACCAGCAAATCAACATCACTTTCAGAAGTTGCCTCATCTCGTGCAACAGAACCAAACAAAATCAAAGATTTTACACTAAAATCTTTTAGTTTTATTTGCTGGCTTTTAAGTAAACTTAACGCTTCGTTTTGTTTCATAATAAACTTTAATTTTTAAGTTCATTTCTATAATACAATACCCACTACGTAAGGCTTTATTGAGTAATATTTACTATACGAGCTAAAAATCAAAAAGGTCGAATGTTGAAAATATTGAAAACACGAAGTAAAATCTACGCTTATGGCTGAAAATATGCTGATTGTTGGTGGTAGTCGTGGGATAGGTCTTGCGGTTGCTGAGTACTTCCACGACAAAGTAGAGAACCTGGTGTGTGTTTCGAGAAATCCATCAAAATATGGAAAGTGGATTGAAGCAGATATTGCAAAGCAGGAAGGAATTGAAAAAGTTGTTGCAGCTTTTGAGAGTAGTCCTTTAGATGCGCTGTTGTTTCTTGGAGGTACTTGGGAAAAAGGCGCCTTTACAAGTAATTATAATTTTATAAATAGTAGTTATGAAGAAATTGACCATGTAATTGCTGTAAATCTTATAGCACCTGTTAAACTCACAAAAGGATTAATATTGTCTTTGAAAAAATCTCAGGCACCAAAGGTAATTTTTATCGGTTCGCTGTCTGGATTAGATAATCAAGCATCAAGAGAAGTAGCAAATACAGCTTCTAAATTTGGATTACGTGGCGCCGCGCAAGCGTTACAGATTGAACTTACTAATACTGGTATTGGTTTTACAGTAATTAATCCTGGAAATGTTGCGACACCTGAAGTTTTAAATGATATCGCAAGTAGTGCTTTTTCCGCTCAAGTTCCTATACCATTAAGCGATTTAATATGTGTTATTGATTGTTGTTTAAAACTTTCGCACGCATCGTGTATATCAGAAATTAATCTTACACAATTGAATCCCCTAGCAACGGATACAACGGATGTAGCGGATAGTTGATTAGTTTTAGAGGCGCCTGTAAAAAAAGTTGCTGTTTGAATAATTCATCCGTTACATCCGCTACATCCGTTACCAATTTTGACTGCACATCTGAGACAGATATGCTACATATAAATACGATTGTACCCAAGCAAATGCCTGGGTACGAATGATTAATTAGCGAGTAATGTTACACAGCAGGTACAGTGATAACTGCTGGTTGTAACTCGTGTTCTTTGGTAGGTATGTATGTGTAATTGGATTTGTCTTCGCTATCGGGCAGAATTGTAATATATTTGCCGTCGTCTTTGCGATTACGTGATACCAATTCTTTACGACCCTCATTAACCAAGAACGGAAGCACTGCACTGGCACCAATAACCACCATATCTACTAGGTTAATCGGTGCGATTTGCAACAATCCTTTGAGTCCAGGTACGGTTGCAGCGGCGATTTGTAGCGCGAACGAACCACCCAAGGCAATATTTAGATATTTGTTTTGTGGTAATTTCTTACCGCTAAATATGCTGTGGGTTTGCGAACGGCAACTGAGCGCGTACATTAGCTGTGCCATTGTCAAGCTCATAAAGCCGATGGTGCTGGCAGTAGCTCCTATACCATAACGGCTAATAGCATAACCATAGGCGCCTAAAGCACTTGCTGACATTATCGCGGATTCGCCAACAATGCGTCGGAAGTCGGAATTTTTGATAATTGGTTCAGATGGGTCACGCGGTGGCGCCAGTAATACATCTGGTTCAGGAGCTTCCATAGCAAGTCCGAGCGCTGGGAAGATATCTGTTACTAAGTTCAACCATAGTAACTGCATGGCTGTCATTGGTTCACCAATACCAGCAGCAGTAGCGGCAAGCATCACCATGATTTCACTGGTGTTGGTTGATAGTAGAAAGTGAACAGATTTACGAATGTTGTTGTAAATTGTACGTCCATGACTAACGGCTATAATCATGGTTTCGAGGTTGTCGTCTTCGAGGATAATATCCGCGACTTCACGGGCAACATCGGTACCACTATGTCCCATTGCAATACCAACGTTAGCAGCTTTGAGCGCGGGAGCATCGTTTATTCCATCCCCGGTCATTGCTACTATTTTACCTGTGCTTTGCTGTGCTTGGACGATTTGCAATTTGTTCGCAGGACTAATACGTGCAAAAACATTTACTCGGTCGCACAGTCCTTTAACAACTTCTGGGTCAACTTTTTCGAGGTGGGTTGAGTCAAGAATTTCTAGCTGTTTGCCTTGGCTAAGATTTAATTCTTTGCCAATCGCATAAGCTGTTGGACTTTGATCCCCAGTAATCATTACGGTGTTGATACCAGCAGAGTGGAAATCTCCCATCAATTCCTTAACACCTTTACGGATGGGGTCTGCCATTCCCACAAGTCCCAACCAAATTAATTCACTTTCAGTGTTAATTTCATCCGAATCTTGAATTAAATAAGCAACTCCAAGAACACGCAGTGCTTTACCTGCCATGTCCTCGTTATCGTTCTCAATTAACTGTCTATCAGCATCAGTTAAAGGTATTTGCTGACCGTTTTTGAGTTGATGATTACATAGCGCTAATACTTCGGATGGACTACCTTTAACTGCAACGAGTTTTTGATTGTTGTCAGGAGTATTATGTAGCGTCACCATGTAGTTACGCGCTTGCGAACGGTGACTAATTTTCTGCAACGGATAATTTTCGCGCAGACTATTTACATTCACCCCAGCATTTATTGCTAAGTCGATAAGCGCATTTTCTGTTGAAGAACCTTTTACTGTGTAATTGTGTTCTTTGTTTTCCTTTTTCTCTTTAACCTTTTCCTTTTCTTCAATAATGCTTTCGTTGCAAAGTACTAAGACATGCATTAACTTCAGCACTTGCTCATTGCTATAAGGATTGATAGACTCATCCCCTGAGCGTAACTTGTCGTCCGCAACATCAATATATCGTCCATCAGCACACAACTCAACAACCGTCATGCGGTTAGCTGTAATAGTACCAGTCTTGTCCATACAGATAGTCTGTACCGAACCCAACGTTTCCACTGCATCAAGGCGCCGGATTAATACGTTGTGCTTCCGCATGTTAGCAATACCAAGCGCTAACGTAGTAGTTGCTACCGTTGGTAGTCCTTCTGGTACTGCTGCTACAGCCAACGAAATTGTTGACTTAAGCATTTGCAGCACACTGTTACCACGCAACAAACCAATACCAAATACAACAGCACAAATGGCGCCGCTAATTACAACAAGTTGACTTCCTGCTTGGTCGAGTTGTTTTTCCATCGGGGTTTCAGGTGTCGAAGCTTCACCAAGCATCGCCTGAATTTTACCCATCTCGCTATATTTACCTGTGGCGACAACTACCGCTTTTCCTTGTCCCCCTGTCACCAAAGTACCCATGTAAACCATGTTTACCCGGTCGCCCAAAGCTACATTCTCATCCTCAAGCGCTACAGTAGACTTACTAACAGGCATACTTTCACCCGTTAACGCCGACTCATCAATACTCAAACGCTCTGCCTCAATTAAGCGTGCGTCCGATGGTACATAGCTACCAGGCTTGAGAACTATAATATCGCCGAGGACAATTTCAGTAGCGCTAATTTCAACACTATTACCGTCGCGAATAACTGCTGCCGTTGGCTTAACTACATTTTGAAGCGAACGAATTATTTTTTCAGAATTGCTCTCAGTAGCATACCCAATCCCCGCATTGATTACTACGACCCCCATAATGACAGCAGCATCAAGCAAACCACCTGTAGCAACTGACACTCCTGCCGCTACTGCTAAAAGTCCTACTGGTAGTGATTTAAACTGGTCAACAAACATGCTTAACCCCGAACGCGGTTTTGCTTGCGGTAGGGTGTTTAAGCCGTATTTCTTCAGTTTGCGAGCAGCAGAATCACTTGATAGTCCTAATACATTTGACGTTTGCAACTCATCAATTACAGTCTCTACAGAACGTAAATGCCAAGGTGCAACCGATTGCGCTTTTGTTCCGATAATCTCGCGTGTTTTTTTTGCTTTTCTCTTAGCTTGGTGCTTGTTTTTTGTTACCAAATTTACAGAATTTCTGTTTTGCTTTTGGTAATCAAAAACCAGACTTTCAATCAGCGATGCAAGACCCGACGAACTGCGTGCTGGTTTATAAACTACCAGCATATTTCCTGTGACCGGGTTGGCAGAAACACAACATATATCGTTGTTTTCTGCCAATCTCAACTCTAGGTATTTCTTAAGAGTATCCGAACCCTGAAGACCATTTACTTTATACCTAGCCCTCCCGCTCACCGCCGTATGTACTTCCTTAACGATAGGAATTTGACGGCGCCGGGAGATGTTACAGCTTTTATTCATTTCATGCAGTTGTGAAAAATACTAACTTACTCAGAGTCTTTTATCCTACTGCATAAAATTAAACATTTTCTACCTCATCAGGATTATCTTTAAATAACTTATTAAAACCCAAATACCCCTATATGTAGAGACGCGGTAAAGACGCGATTTATCGTGTCTCTACAACGTTGGAAATCTTACCCTAAATGTACTGAAATACGAACTATACTCATGACATAAAATTTTGCTAGAGTTTTAATAGGCTTGCTTTTTAATTTGGACTCAATGTTGCAATTTGCACCTTTATTTCCCTTAATTTACCGTGTTCTCCAACCTAGTTTTCCAAACTGTCTATGGACAGGAAACACAAACTGTAAAAAAATCGCTCTAACCTTTGATGATGGTCCCCACCGTCATCACACACCCCAATTAATAGAGGTACTAGACCATTACAAAATTCCCGCTAGTTTCTTTTGGTTAGGTGTATGTGTACAACAGGCACCGCAAATAGCCAAAATGGTACATGATCGTAACCACTGGATAGGTTTACACGGTTACGACCACCGAAATTTTCCTATGCTCTCGCCGCAAGAACTTAAAGGCAGCTTAGAAAAAACTCAAGCAGCTATTGAAAGTGCCTGTAATATACCCGCACAACTTATCCGCGATGTCAGACCCCCAAATGGGTTCTTCACCCCCAACACTTTAAAACTGTTGAAAAAGTGGGACTACCGTCCGGTTATGTGGAGCGTTGTACCAGAAGACTGGGTACGACCGGGTGTTAACACAGTAACTCAACGAGTATTAAACCAAGTTCAAAATGGTTCCATCATAGTTTTGCACGATGGCTACTTCGGTGGTGAAGATGTCGCCGAAACTACAGCAGCTTTAATACCCAAGTTATTAGAACAGGGTTACGAATTCGTCACTATCGATAATCTTAGCAACGGATACAACAGATGTAACGGATAAGTTATTTAAAATCAACCATCCGTTACATCCGTTTATCATCCGTTAGCTTATTCCCTAACCCCTATTTCCTCAACAGCATTTGCTTGCTTAGAAGTATCGGCGCCGGCGCCTATAGGCTGTTCTGTTCCCAAAAGAGTGCGGATGTCACTCAAAGAACTCGGTTTGCCTAGTTTCTCTTCTTCGGAGTCGCTTACATACTCAATTAAATCCTCTACCTGGCAGCCAAGAGCCTTACAAAACTTTACTATACGTTCAATATGATCAGAGCCAGTTCTTCCGCTTTCCCAATTTTGAATGGTACTTTCGGTGACACCGACTAGACGTGATAACTCTAACTGGGTCAAACCAGCTCTTTCACGTAATATTGCTATCCTTGGTTTCGCTTTCCGTTTCACAGTCACAGCACTCCGACGGTCTAACTTATAGTGGTTTATCGTAACACCAAAAAAAAATTACGCCCAGATTTTTTAACCAAGACCTTGACACCCTTAAAATCTTTAGTTAAAGTATCTAGGTATAGAGATACAACTTTATGTAATTAGGCGAGTCATCTTTTTTTTAAGCTTTAGCACCCAATATTTTAAGTTAAAGAGCTTATAAGTTAATCAAAGACAGTAAATGGAGTAACGAATTATGTTGAAAAAATCATTTGCTTTAGGGTTATTAGTTACTCTTGCAATGGCGCCTGCGGCATTTGCAGACCAAATTCAAGGTAATAATTCTAACATTCAAATTACAACTGGCAACGTCGGTTCAAGAAACGTTACTGGTATCGATAGCAGCACTTACACAGACCAGTACCAAGGTAAAAACAGCAATCCATTCTGTGCTAGAGGTAATCAAATCCAAGGTAACGCTGCAAACACAGGTATTAGTAATGGAAATGTAGGCTTCGGCAATATTAGCGGTGTTTCTAATTCGACAGGAACCAGGCAGAGTCAAAACGCTAACTGTTCTTTGCCTTATTTCCGTTAAGTGAAAAATTAGAAATAAATTTAATAATCTTTTAAAAATCTGGTTAATCGAGTTGTTGAACAACTCGAAACCAGTAACACACAACTAATTAGGTCTAGAAAAAATGATGAAGAATAAAGTCTACACCTTCGGTTTTCTAGCTGCTGCTCAAATTATAGCAAGAGAAGTGCTGAGTGCTGAGTTAATTTAATACTCAGCACTCAGCACTCAGCACTCAGCACTCAAAACTAATTACTAAGTTGAGGATGAACGCCATGCCTGTCCAAAAATTAATGTTTTCGCTGTTCTTGACTGCAATGGTTGCATTACCTGCCGGAATCGCAACTGCTGGTGACCTAGATATTCAAACAAGTAACGTTCACATGGTGCTTGATGAAAATGGGGGCATTTTTATTAGAACGGCGCCAGTACCACGAGTAATTGTCAATCCTGCTGCAAATCAAAATATCAATAGAAATCGTCGGATGCGTGTTTTCAGAGGCAATAATCACATGAAATGCCGTAATGTTACACAGCGCAGGAACTCTACAAGAGGTGGTAATCAAATTTATACGAGTAATACTACAACCGTCTGTAAGTAATTCTAGAAACCGGGTTTCTACACAAAAGCGCCATTGTTATCACACATTTCAACGAAGAAACCCGGTTTCTTAGCGTAAGTCCTAAAGCAAATAAATCATGAAACTAAAATTAATTGCACTTAGCGTGCTTTCATTTTCAGCTATCTCAACCTTCATTCCTGGTATAACTAACAAAGCTAGCGCTGTATGCGTTCTTACAGATGTTGGTGTACAAGTGGCAATTCATGGTAGAGGTACTGTTGCCAACCAAAATAACAATGTTGACCAGCAAGCTAGCAAAAATTGCTACAACAACAGTGTCACAACTATTGGTGTTCAATTATACACAAATATCGACTCAGTAAATCAAAACCGCGATAGTTATCAATACGTCAACGGTGGTAGTAATCCGACTGGAATTAATATGCCAGCGATTAAAGTGCCAGTACAAATACAAGTTGATGTGCCAGCTTATCCAGAATTCTAAGTTTCATACTAGGGGCGGACAGGGATGCCCGCTCCACAAGAAATTAAATATTTAGCCCGTAAAATAAGTTTTCTATTTTGTTTATATATTTATAACTTACTTATAACAATTGGTATAAAAATATGCAAAACCTAATTCTTTATGCGCTTTGCGTTGGGTCTATTATCAGTCTTACAGCTGCATTAACTAACAACTTATCTTATAGTCAAATTAATTTTGAAGCATCAAGCGATAGTGGCGCCACCCAAACATTCACATCTACTAATGCAAGTACACAATCAAATTCTGCATCTGTCCAAAGGAATAGTTTAAGTCTAAGTGCTGCAAATTTAAAACAACCTCAAATTCTAAAAATAAATGCCCCTAGCGCACGGTTGCAAGGTGAAATATCCATTAATGGTAAAGTTGTACAGCGTTTGAATGACAGCAGTAGTAAGCTAGATTTATCACCTTATTTATCTGTCGGTCAGCAAAAAATTGAAATTTCAGCACAATATTCACCATCAACTGCTGCGGTCAGCGTAGAAATACAAGGTTCAGGCAATAACATTTCGCAACAAACTAGCGGCAGTGGCACATTAAACTATACTCTAGATTTGGACATCCAATAAAAGTTAAGTATCCAAATTTACCATTATTTTGTAAGATGAATAACATTATCTTGTGGGATGGGCATCCCTGCCCGTCCCAATTTCAAATAACTTTGTGAACCACGGTTCACATTTACCCCACAAATTACTCCATTACCATCAACAAGAATACCTTTCGGTTTTGCTGAAATTAACAGTCGTCGCTTGAAATTGTGCTTCAAGCGATGTACGAGTTTGCAAGTCAGCCACAGACCAAATTAGAAATTGCTCCGGCGCCGTCACAAAATCTTGATAGCGATGAGTCACAACTGCGTAGAATTCTTGATACATGGCACACGCATATTCCACTGCTGACTCAAAATCTTGAATAGGTGATAAACGTGCTTGCTGAAGGACATTTTTATCAACTGTACAAACGTCAACTTTTTCTTTCAACCAATCAATCACAAGTTGAGCTATGTGTGAATTCTGGAATCTGTTTGCATAAGCGCATATTTTCTCCCATCCAAAATCTGTAACATACATTTTTATCAAGGGTTGCGCTTGGTCAAATAATTCACTAATATCTTCTAATAGCTGGTTTCTGTTCATTAGTAATTCGAGTATTAAATCAGCATCAACCAATATCCCAATCACAGTTAAATCCCCCGATTGAAAAACAAATACGTTTATTATGTCTATAGAAGCATTGATATTTCTCAATGCTTTCCTACATTCCTACATGTAAGTTATATACAAATCCAAAAGAACTTATTTCAGATTGGCGCCCACTAAAGGGTTACTATTTCATATCCAAGCATCTACATATTTATCGGCTTTTGTCAATCTGATACACAGTAATCACTTCACACGTTACCGCTGTTACTTGAAACGACGAAGCATATTTCCATCAGTTCCGAAACTCGCAATAATAATTATGTTTAATTCAAGTTTTTATGCAGTTGAATATCAAAAAAAATGTGAAGAAATATATCATATATTTTTTTATAGTACAAACAATGTTTGATTTTTTACCTAACTTTTTGGTTTAAGCATTAAATAAAATAGTTGTCCGTGACCAACAGTAACACCCGCACGTTCGGCTGCAACCTTTCCTGCACCAACAAAGTAATCAACTCTGCCAGCACCTTTAATGGCGCCACCTGCATCTTGGTCAAGTACATAGCGACTAACAACACGGTGTTCTATTTGACCTTGGGTATTAGGAAAAGGAAGGTATGCACGAATTAATGCCAAGGCGCCTGGTGGCATAAGTGATTTATCAGTAGCAATCGAACGGTCGGTTGTAAGAGTTGCTTGAGTGGAACCAGTTGCAGTAACACCATGATTTTCCCTAAAGAATACAAAACTAGGGTCACGCGGAATATAAACATTTAATTCCTGCGGATATTTATGAAAATAATCCAAAATTTTAGGCATCGTCATACCCTCCAAGGGTAATTTTCCATCGTCAGCAAGTGCTTTACCAATGCTTTTATAATTTTGAGCAATGCTGGCAGCGTAACCCACTGTAGTCTCAGTACCATCGGTAAGATGAAGTCTCGCGGAACCTTGAATTTGCATCATGTAAGGTTCAAGACGGTCACGGAACCAAAATATTTCTAATCCTCGCAATTTACTTTTAGAAGCTTGCAAACCATCTGCACCTTCTAAGTCAACACGTTTAGGATGAGGTCTAGCCCAAGAGTCTAAGTCGGGTGGTTCACGATAAATAGGATAACGAAATTCAGCGGTACGTATACGACTAGCTTCATATATAGGTTCATAATACGAAGTAAACAGTACCCCTCCCTTTTTATCGTGACCTATCGACTGGTAAAGCACAAACTCATTTCTTATTGCAGCATTAAGTTGTTTGGCTGATTTACTAATTTGTACCAACTGTCGAAACCTTTGTAAGCTAGCTATTACACGAGCGCGAGTAATACCAGCTACTGGATAATTTTGATATGCAACTTGAGCTTGCGGAGATTGTAAGTACTTTAAACTTTGGTCTATCGACGCTATTAAACCTTTTTGGTCTTTAATAGGTTCGTTTTCACCCCAAATTTGATTATCTAAACACGAAGCATCACCCTCGCAACAAGTAACATGTGGTCTAGCTACAAGTACAGGGCGCCGTTTTGATATATTTGGTTGACTTTTAACTTGTTTTGCAGCTTGAGGTAAATTCCACTTTTTTAGCTGACATTGTTGTGGAGCAAGCGCTAAACGTCCCAAAGGTTGTATAAGTAATACATAAGTTAGTACAAAAACAGGCAAGCTTAAAGCAACAGCTATAAGTATTTTTGCTGACTTTGGGTTAACTAACTCTCGAAACTTCGCTTTAGATTCGCTCTTGATGCTCATGAAACGCCCTACTTCAAATATAAAATTTAAAATTCATTAAGAATTCTAAAGCCTTACAGTTAGAAAATCGACATTCTTTTACTCGATAATCATAGGTAGAACCGTTACCAGATAAAACAACGTACTTAAGTAAGTAGGCGCCAAGCTTTATTATGCCTTCTTCAACCAATATTGTTACATTTCGTAATATAATTCATTGTGATAAATAGCATACAAAAAGCCCAGTCAATTAAAGCTGGGCTTTTGTGGGGTAAGTCCCCAAAATTACATATAGAAGTTCAGTATAGTTTTGTTTAACTTAATTAGTACTACCATTGCTCTTAGCTTGGTTTCGGAAAAGAAGCAAAATATTTTTTATCGTTGGATTGATGACTGCATAGGCGCCTTTAGGCTGTGGTAAAGTTACATGTTGTGTGCATCTTGGAGGAAATTATGAAAGCTGTTGTGATGACTGCACCTGGTAATCCTGATGTGCTGCAATTACAAGATTTACCATTACCTTGTCCAGGTAGTAGAGAACTGTTAGTTAAGTTAAAAGCTGCTGGTGTTAACCCTATTGATACTAAGCTTAGGGGTCGCGGTACTTTTTTTCCTGATAAAATGCCTGCGGTTCTTGGTTGTGATGGTGCGGGTGTTGTTGAAGAAGTAGGCGCCAACGTAACTAAGTTTCGTGTGGGTGATGAGGTATATTTTTGCAATGGTGGGTTAGGTGGACAGCAAGGTAACTACGCAGAATATACAACAGTAGACGAACGCTTTGCTGCGCGTAAACCTAAATATACTAGCTTTGCAGAAGCTGCTGCGGCGCCTTTAGTATTAATTACAGCTTGGGAAGCTTTATATGAACGAGGAAGACTTTCGCCAAATGAACGAGTACTAGTTCATGCTGGTGCTGGAGGTGTTGGACATGTGGCGATACAGCTAGCAAAACTCAAAGGCGCCAGCGTTTGCACTACAATAAGCTCACCAGAAAAAGCACGTTACACTACTGAACTCGGCGCCGATTTAGCAATAGATTATAAGCAAAGCGATTTTGTCAAAGCAGTATTAGACTGGACAAACGGTGAAGGAGTAGATATTGCGTTTGACACTGTTGGTGGAGAAACTCTACAAAAATCTTTTCCAGCGGTACGAGTATATGGTGACGTAGTGACAATTTTGGAACCTGATAAAAATACAGTATGGAAAGTCGCGCGTAACCGCAACCTGCGTATTGGTTTAGAGTTGATGCTCACACCAATGTTACAAGGAATGATAGAAGCGCAGCAGCATCAAGCCGAAATATTAGAACAATGTGCAACTTGGATAGACGAAGGTAAGCTTAAAATTGACGCGCGTCATCAATTTAAATTATTTGAAGCAGCAAAAGCTCATGAGTTACTCGAAACAGGGTCAATCACAGGTAAAATTATCCTACTGACCGAATCATAGAAGATTAGCATCGCATTTGAGTAACTACACAAAAGTCCAGCATCCCGTAATAACAATATTATTAGCCAGCGCGCTTACCGCAACTTTCTGGTTTATTGGGTTATTTTATATACCTACTTCTCAAGCTCAATCGCAATTAGAACGCACTCCGCTAACTTCAGAAATTCTGCAACAGCGAGTTCATAACCTAATTTTACGCGAAGGTAATCCCACCGTAGATTTACGGCAAATGACGATAGATTTGCGACCAGATAATGCAGCTTTTCGTGATGAATTTTATCAAACGCTACGAAAAGAAATACAAAAAACAGGCGCCAAACCATTCGGTTTAGATTTAAGCAACTCATTAATTCAAGGTGATTTTATCGGTAGTGACTTGGGACTGCGAACCACAATTTACCCCCAAGCAATTTCTCCAACTTTTACTCCGATTGAACAAGAACAGCTACAGCAGCTACGCGAGGTATGTTTAAAATCACTGAGTATAGGATTCCCAAGTGCAAAAGATTGTCGATCGTTATTACGTCAAGAACCAAATATATCTACTGTAGAGAGCGTTTTTCGCTCGGTACTCATTATGCAGCAGACGCGATTTAATGGTGCCGTTCAGTTTGCCAATACATTTTTTCTTCAACCGATTGATGCCCTTGGCGCCGTTTTTAACCAATCTGTAAATTTTACAGAAGCTCGGTTTGGTAGTACCGTCAGCTTTTCTAATGCTAGTTTTCGTAAAGATATTCAGCTAATAAATAGTATATTCTTTAACAAAGTAGACTTAAAGCAAGCGCAATTCCAGGAAGCTGCTTATTTTCAAGATAGTAGTTTTTCTCTTAACGCTAACTTTAAAGATGCTATTTTTCGCTCTTTAGTAAGGTTTAACCGCGCACGCTTTGCAGGGAATGCTGATTTCTCTCAGGTTCGCTTTCTCGGTCAGGTACAGTTTACCGCAGCAGATTTTAATGAATTCCTTTTACTAACCGAAGCAGCATTCGAGCAAGCTGTAACGTTTCGCGAAGCTAGATTTAACCAACCTGTGACACTAAGAGGCGCCAGTATTCTTAATATAGCTGACTTCAGTGATGCTATTTTTGCCAGAAATGCTTATTTAAACGTATCAGGATTAGCGTTTAACTCGAATAGCGCCAAAATTTTAGGAAATCCTGGTGAAATAGGGAAAATGCTTTATGTGTCATCTTTACAAGGAAATCAAAACGTATTGCGGAATTTAATGCAAAATTTCCGCTCGTTGCAGCAAATTAGCGACATTAACCAGCTTGAATATACTAAGCAACAATTACGGTTTATAGAATTGAGTCGGCGATTATTTGGTACAAATATAAATAAAGCCTCTACAGAAAAATTAAAAAGCCTAGGCTTAACACAACTTCAAATAAAAGCAATTATTAACCGTCGTCAACAAGAACAATTTCGGAACCAAAGCGAGTTGCTAGAATTACCCGAAATAGATTTTGAGACATATATTACAATACGTGACCAAATAATCGTCGATGAACCTTTATTACTTGGTGGATGGTTATTAACAGCGTGGAGTTGGTTATTTATTGCCGTGTTGTTATTACTATCAGGTTACGGTACACAAGTTTGGTTAGTATTTGGTGTTGGTGCCATTGCAATAGCCTACTTTGGATTATTATATTGGCTTATCGATAAATATAGGCGCCTGCGTCCAGTTCCAATAGTTCCAACTTGTTATGAAACAAGCTGGATATTAACATCCTATTGTATATTCACATCTATCGGATTACTTGCTATTTTTCGCAACGCCGAACAACCTTGGTTTACATTAGGGTGTTTAGTATTAATAATTTTACCTATACCTTTAATACTACTAGCCAGACTTTACCAAATAGGGCGTTTTCATAACAAAATGGACGTATCCTATTTTACCGAAGATGGCACATTACGTCAGCTGCGTTTGTTAATTGGGCGCCTGCCCGTAATACCAAGAAACCCATCATTTCGCGAAAGATACATGCCCATATTATGGGACAAACGCTGGAATTGGCTCAATTATTACGACTTTAGCCTAAATAATTTAATGCGATTAGGCTTTAATGATATTCGTTTACGCGATGAATGTCTCCCAGGAATTATATCAAGCTTGGCATGGTTCCAATGGAGTTTAGGAGTACTTTATATAACTCTACTCTTATGGACATTATCGCGCACAATTCCAGGACTAAATTTATTAATTTATTTGAAGTAAAGAAACCTGGTTTCTGTGGAAAATTGGCAACAAAGGCAGAGCATTGGCGCAACAAACTAGGCAGCAAATAACATCCTATGAAACCCAAGATAAAATCTGGGAGCTAATCGATAAAATATTGGTATATAAATTTCCTCAACAGAGTAGGCAGGAGTTAGATCGTATGTTTACGTTGGTTGATTTGAAAAAAACACGATGTAGAGGCGCCCACGCATCGCATTTACTAAATTTAACATTAGGGATTGGTGCCACATTAGCTGTAGCGTCTCCATCATTTGCCCAATCAACAATTATTTACCAACGCACCACTACATACGATAATTACGCTTACCCCCATGTTACTTCTTACCCTGTAAGCCCAATTGGGGGACGCAGTTTATTTCCACCCAAGACCAATTTATTTGACCAAAATCCCACGAATAGTTTATTCCCTAACAATCCTAGTAATAACATTTTGTTTCCGAAAGTTAGGGTATACAACAGGCGCCCACATATTAGGCAGTATGTCAATGACTCGACCTTGGTTAATCCAGTGTTGATAAACCCTAATATTCGGAACTCGACTATTATCAACCCAACAATAATTAATAATCCTAATTATCGGCGCCAGCCTAGAAAAGGCTCTACGTTTATTTATAGATTCCCGTAGATTGTAGGTTGGGTGGAGCGCGAGTGGGGAACCCAACACAACATAAATATTCGTCGATTGTTGGGTTCCGTTCCTCCAACGCCACTCTCCCCACGGAGGTGGCTCCCTAACCTACTGTGTAAAATGTGACCCTACGAGCATTGTGCCAATACCAACGTCGGTAAAAATTTCGAGAAGTAGGGAATGGGGTATGCGACCGTCTAGGATGTGCGCTGCTTTGACTCCTTGGGCAAGTGAACGAACACAACAATTAACTTTAGGTATCATTCCACCCGCTACTACTCCTGTTCCAATTAAGTCGCGCGCTTCTTGAATATCAAGTTTGGCAATTAGCGTTGATGGGTCTTTATAATTTTCGAGTATTCCGCGTGTGTCGGTTAGTAATATTAATTTTTCGGCGTTAAGCGCAGCAGCTATTTCTCCGGCGACGGTATCCGCGTTGATATTGTATGATTGCCCAGTTTCATCAGCAGCAACGCTGGATACAACTGGAATATAACCATTCTCAACTAATGTGTTAAGTATTGTAACGTCAATACCACTCACATCTCCAACAAAACCAATTCCTTCTTGACCTTGAGGACGAGCTTTGATTAAGTTACCGTCTTTGCCGCATAGTCCCACAGCTTTTCCACCCGCTTGATTAATTAAAGCAACAATTTCTTTGTTAACTCGTCCGACTAATACCATCTCGACAACATCCATTGTTGGTGCGTCGGTAACACGTAACCCATTTTTAAACTGTGCTTCGATACCGAGCTTGTTTAACCAGCTATTTATTTCTGGTCCACCACCGTGAACGACGATGGGACGTAAACCCACACAAGAGAGAAAAACTATGTCACGAATTACTGTATCCTTGAGTTCGCTGTCTTTCATTGCTGCACCACCGTATTTGACAACTACGGTGCGACCTGCGAATTGCTGGATGTAAGGTAATGCTTCGCTAAGTACTCTAACGCGGGTTGCTTCGGCTTGTTTGATATATTCGGTATCGTTAACCATTGGGAGGAGCTATATTTTGAATGAGTTTATGAAAGTTTTACACTTTCAACAATTTCTCACAAGACGGTATCAAACCTACACTTAAGTGTTTAAAATTTGTAAAAAACGATAGTTATAGAGGGTAAAAAGGCGCCAATGAAGATAAAATTTTGCTGTCGTCAAACCCGTAGATAGTTTAAGCTAGCTGAAGATTGTTTTGATTTTATGGTAAAAAGAGGCGGTAGTGTGCCTAAAAAAACTGGTTTAATTTCTCTTCTAGTGGTTTGTAGCTTATGGTGTTTGCCTTCGAGTGCAAATGCACAAGCTTTGATACCCCATACATTGCAACTGGATGCAGCGAAGCTTGAAAAACAAGGGTTATCTCTAGCTCAAGAAGCAGCTTCGTTGGGACAGTTTCAGCAATATGAGCTTGCTTTACCACGCGCGCGCTTGGCATCGCAACTCGCACCGAAAAACGATAAAGTGTGGTTCCTTTTGGGCGGGTTGTATTTACAAACGAAAGATTATAATAATGCCATCAGTTCTTTAAAAAAGGCTCAGGGACTCAATCCTAAGAATGCTGACGTTCAGTTTGCTTTGGGTTCTGTCCACTTTCAACAACAAAAATATCAAGAAGCTGCCGGATTTTACTCTTCAGGTTTAAAATTAAAACCAAATGACCCTGAAGGACTATTTGACTTGGGCAATGCTTTTTACATGCTTGGAAAATTGCCTGATGCCATAGCCCAATACAATAAAGCAGTTGCTCAAAATAAAAAATTCTGGCCTGCAATTAACAATATTGGTTTAATTAAGTACGAACAAGGTGATGCAAATGGCGCCATTAAGCAATGGCAAACTGCTGTGTCACTCGATAAACAAGCTGCTGAACCTTTACTTGCATTAGCTGTTGCATTGCACGCTAAAGGAGACCGACAACAAGCGCTTGCACTTGGAGTACAAGCAATTCGTATCGATAACCGTTATGCTGATCTAGAATTTTTAAAGCAAAACCTCTGGGGTACACGCTTACTAGCTGACACGAAAAAATTCATCGAGTTACCTGGTGTTCAAGCAGCTATCGAACAACGCGAAAGTCAGTCATCGAGACAACAAAGACCACAGTAAATTGTAGGATAGGCGCCTTGCCTGTCCTACAACCCTCTCCAAATTTTAAATTCCCTATTGCAAGATTACGCACAATACAGTACATATATATTGTAAAGAATAAAAAGCAATAGCTCGACTCATAAAAGTCAAGCTACTGTTGTTAAAAGGTGATATTTTGGGATAGTTCTAACACGGCTTGTAAGATTTGTTGCTTTTGAGAGGGTTTTCCTTTTCAAGCGCAAGGTTTTCAAGCATTATCATCTTTGGGTAAGAGTGCCACTATTTGGTCTACAAACTGTTGATGGTCAACGACAGGCTTAGAAATGTAGCCATCTGCACCACTCTGCTTAAGGAAATTCTCACGGTCACCTTCCATAGCATGTGCCGTTACCAAAATAATTGGTAAAGACGAAGTTTGTGGGTCGGATTTCAACATTTGTGTAATTTTGATACCATCAACAGACTTACCCTGGTAAACACTTCGAGATAGCGAAACATCCATCAGAATAATGTCGGCATCTCCTGATTGGGCAATTTTCATTACCTCTTCCACATTTTCCGTGTGTTTGACGTCTAAGCCGCCCCGCTTGGTCAAAATCTTGGAAAAAACGCGAGCGTTAATCAGATCGTCTTCGACAATCAATACAGTTTTCATGCGAATTTAACTTGTAGGGTGAAGGGGATGACTACCTGACTTTTCAGTTATACGTCTCCTTGTTTATTAATCCATACGTTTCTCTATCATCAAGGATAATACTACTGTTTTTTATCCTGTCTTGTATCAAAATTGTGTTTCGATGTGCTGCCTTAACTGCGAATGCTTACGCATTAAACGACAGGCACCGGATGTGTTCAAAAACTAAAACTTTGTTTGTATAGATTAGATAGATATCAGGTAAAAACTCATGGCAAAACAGTTAAACCTTCTCTCAGGGGGACAGGTAATCACCACAGCCTTGCACACCGAGATGCAACGGTCTTATCTTGAATATGCCATGAGTGTGATTGTCGGGCGAGCGTTACCCGATGTCCGCGATGGTTTAAAGCCTGTTCATCGTCGCATTTTATACGCGATGCATGAATTAGGACTTACACCTGACCGACCCTACCGAAAATGCGCGCGCGTAGTCGGCGACGTTCTCGGTAAATATCACCCACATGGCGACCAATCGGTTTATGATGCATTAGTTCGTTTGGTACAAGATTTTTCTAGTCGTTATCCTTTACTCGCAGGTCACGGTAATTTTGGTAGCGTCGATAACGACCCTCCAGCAGCAATGCGGTACACAGAAACTCGTCTTGCTTCCCTTGGTCATGAGGGAATGTTGACCGAAATTGGAGAAGAAACAGTTGAGTTTATTGGCAACTTTGATAATTCGCAGCAAGAACCAACTGTTTTACCAGCGCAGTTACCATTTTTAATCCTCAATGGTTGTGCGGGTATTGCTGTGGGGATGGCGACGAATATACCCCCGCATAATTTAAATGAAATAGTCGATGGGTTGGTTGCCCTCATTGATAATCCAGAATTACCTGATAGCAAACTGTTTGAATTAATACCTGGGCCCGATTTTCCAACGGGTGGTGAAATTGTTGGTGATTCAGGAATTCGCGAGGCTTATACTACGGGTCGGGGTAGTATTGTTTTACGTGGAATTGCTACAATTGAAGAAATCGCAGCAACTAAAGGAACGAAGCGTAAAACAGCGATTATTGTAACTGAGTTACCTTATCAGGTAAATAAAGCGGGTTGGATTGAAAAAATTGCCGAACTTGTTAACCAAGGACGGATAAATGGCATTTCTGATATCCGTGATGAAAGTGACCGGGATGGGATGCGGGTTGTTATTGAACTCAAACGTGACATTAACCCACATGAAATTCTTCAAGCTTTATATCATCAAAGTGCTTTACAAAGTAACTTCGGCGCCATTTTGCTCGCTTTGGTTGACGGTCAGCCAAGGCAGTTGAGTTTACGTAATTTATTGCTGGAGTTTTTACGTTTCCGCGAGCAAACCTTAGTACGTCGCTATACTTATGAATTGGGCAAGGCACAAAATCGCTCGCATTTGGTAGAAGGTTTACTCAAAGCTTTATCAAATTTGGATGAACTTATTAGTATATTGCGACAGGCGCCTGATGGCAGCACGGCAAAAGTTCAAATTGCCAGTCGGTTAGAGTTGACCGAAGTTCAAGCTGATGCCATACTTGCTATGCCGTTAAGGCGCCTAACTGGTTTAGAACGACAAAATCTTGAGCAAGAGTTTAACGAACTTAGAGAGCAAATTACTAATCTTCAACGATTGTTAGGTGACCGCAAGGAGTTACTAAAATCTCTGAAAAAAGATTTTCGATCTTTGAAGAAAAAGTTTGGTGACGAGCGTCGAACTCGTATCGCTGCTGAAGGGAAGTTTGAGCCACCGAAGGGAGCAAAGAAAAATTCTGACGACGACACAAAATCAAATCCAACTTCAAAACCAGAAGTTAAGAGCGAGGAAACAATACTCGAACTGACTCATCGCGGTTATGTTCGACGTTCCCAACCCAACGGGAAGAAACCTAAGGGCGATAATAATTTATCTGAAAACGATTTTATTCTTCAAACGGTAGATACTAATACCGAGAAGGAATTACTTATCATTACTAGTGGCGCCAAAGTTTATCCAATACGAGTTGGTGATATTCCAGTTTCAACCGGACGCAATAATACTCGTGGAACTCCATTAATTACTTTACTTAGTAACACCGCTCAAGGTGCAACCGAAGCAATTATCACTCGGTTCATGCAGCCAGAGAATTCCCAAAACGATGAAATGATTCTCTTGACTAAGCAAGGACGTATTAAACGATTATCGTTGATGGAGTTTAATAACTTATCACGTCGCGGTATTACAATCACCAAACTTAAAGACTCGGATGAACTGCTATCTACACAGTTTATAAATCCTGGTGCCTCTGTTGTACTGGCTTCTTCTGGTGGGCGCCTGTTAAGATTTGCAATAAATGACGAACAATTAGCAATAATGGGACGCACCGCAATGGGTGTACAAGCAATGCGTCTACGTTTGAACGAAACAATGGCAGGTTTCGTGAGCGCGAAAAATTCCACTAATATATTGCTGGTAACTCAAATGGGTTATGCCAAACAAATTTCACTCTCGAATTTACGACTAGCTAACCGAGGTGATATTGGCACTCAATCCTGTAAATTTACAAGTAAAACTGATGCTTTAGCCGGAATTACAAATGCAACACCACGAGGGGAAGTAGCGCTTATTACCAACCAACAGCGATTAGTCCGTGTGGCAATTGATACTGTTAAGCTTTCAAACCGCGATAGTACGGGTGAAAGTATCCTCCAACTAAATCGTGACGAGAAAATAATTTCAGTCGTTGAAATACCACAACCCTAATTGCTCCAAGGAATATCCAAAAATTAAACTAACCGAAAATTTATCAATTTGATATGCATGTTGTAGTCTCTACATCATGCAATTTTTGTGTCTCCTTATACTTAAACTATAAAAAATCTATCAGTAATTTTTATCACATTCTGCCCCAGGTATGATTTTATTAAAGGTCTGTAACAGAAAAGAAAATATTTGTTATATTTATTTACATAAGACCTTAAGCTTTAATTCCAGTTTGGAGTACTAATCATGCAAAATACAACAGCAACCAATATTAACGCACCAGTAATGCAAGACCGTAATGCTTGGCGCTGGGGATTTACTCCACAAGCAGAAATTTGGAATGGTCGTTTAGCAATGATTGGTTTTTTAGCAGCAGCTTTAATTGAAATTTTTTCTGGCAAAGGCTTTTTACACTTCTGGGGCATTCTTTAAGTTCAAATATAACTGTCTTGAATTGATACCCTATAGATGTTATATAACCTGGGAGGATAAGTGCTTATCCTCCCAGGCTTTTTATATTTCTATATAATCTTCTTTACATAAATCAATTTAAATTTACATTACTTAACTTTTTGATTAATTTTTTTATATACAAATTAGACATAAAAATCAAAACCTGGAAGTCAGAAAACATCCAGGTTCATATTATGAAACTAATTAAGAAGTTTACTAGAAGCTTTAACTTGTCTATAATGCGCCCAGCTTTTACTTGTCATTCTGAGCGCAGCGAAGAATCTAAAGTTGAACTATACAGATGCTTCACTACGTTCAGCATGACATAAGAGAGACACTTGAAAATATGCTTTAACGAATATACTCTTTCAAAACGCTATTGCGGTTAGGATGGCGCAACTTACGAAGTGCTTTAGCTTCAATTTGACGAATTCGTTCGCGTGTGACGTTAAAGATTTGTCCAATTTCTTCTAAAGTTTTCATGCGACCGTCATCTAGTCCATATCGTAAACGCAGTACATCACGTTCACGAGGGCTAAGACTATCAAGAACTTTTTCGAGGTCTTCGCGCAACAAATTCTTAGAGACTTGGTCTTCGGGTGTTTCACCATCCGATTCAATAAAGTCGCCTAATCGAGAATCTTCTTCCTTACCGATAGGAGTTTCTAACGATATAGGTAATTGCGCTGACTTAGCAATAAACCTTAACTTCTCAATAGTCATCTCCATACGGGTAGCAATTTCTTCCTCGGTAGGTTTGCGACCCATTTCTTGAGAAAGTAACTTGGTTGTTTTCTTTATACGCGAAATAGTTTCGTAAAGGTGGACTGGTAAACGAATAGTACGTGATTGGTCGGCAATTGCGCGTGTAATAGCTTGACGAATCCACCATGTCGCATAAGTTGAGAATTTGTAACCTTTTTCATGGTCAAATTTCTCAGCCGCGCGAATCAAACCAAGACTTCCTTCTTGTATCAAATCTTGGAAAGACAGCCCACGATTCATATACTTCTTGGCAATTGAAACCACAAGACGCAGGTTGGACTGCACCATTTTATCTTTTGCCCGGCGCCCGATGTGCAAACGATAGCGGAATTGTGGTAATGTTAATTGCACAGCCTCAGCCCACTCGCTATCTCTGGGGTCACGGTCTAATTGCTGGGACAATTTTTCTCGAATTCTTTCCAATTCGAGCAAATCAGCAATTTTACGCGCTAATTCGATTTCTTCATCCGCACGAAGCAAACGAATTCGACCGATTTCTTGTAAGTAAAGACGGATCGAATCTTCGGTGTAATGCTTCTTCTTGGACTGTGCCCGACGACGCGATTTAGCGGCTTTTCCAGACTTTGCGTCGTCCTCATCAGATGTCGGTTCTAGAAAATCATCGATTTCGCCATCATCGCCAAGTAGCAAGTCCTCTTCATCATCTATTAAGAGTTCCTCTAACTCGAAATCAGGCTGATTTGTGACTACTAGATCAGGCTGAAATATATTTTCGAGTACGTTATTAGCCTGGTTCATGCCGCGTTCCTCATGCTCCTTGCAGAATCAATTACTCAAGACAAAATTGCAGTTGCTCGCGTGAGAGCGAGCTTTGAATATCATCCCTACAACTAGGGTAATGACTAATTTAGCTAAAAAATGTTCAGACATGTTACATATTTCATTCTAAAAAAATATGCGAACACATTTCCGAAACTTACCCTACAGCAAGAATGCTTCAAAAGGGTTTTCAATACATACTGCACGCACTCCACTAACTACTGCCGATTAAATACTCATAGATTGAGCCTTTCTTTGAGAAGTAGCATTGAGTTTGGCATTGTTTATTAAGTGAAAAACACTCTTATGTTGCTTCCGCAACATGCAGTTGCGATTGAATTACCTGTTACAGACCTTCAACCTAAATTACACCTTACAAAAAAACATCTTTACTAATCAGATGAAGATATTTTTTTGTCAAGACTTTTTAGATTGTAGCCTGTTTCACAAAAATTGCACTTATTTTGTGTAATATCCGTGAAGGAACTTAAATCAACAAAAGCCTGTTATATCAAATAGAAATTTCGAGCGGCAACCGTACACTTGAACTTTACCCAAATATTAACTAGAACCACTAAAAAATTGTTGTTACTTTCTTTTAAGAGGCACGTCAAAATGCAGGGAAAGTTAGCACGGATTTGCCAAAACCTCAATTATTTGGTAAGACTCGCGTTCTCATAAGTGCTTTTGTTACCAAAAACTATTTCTAAAAGTTTTGCATTACACAACTTGCAGCATATTTTTGAATGAAATACGGGTGAAAACACATCCCAACGGTAACTACTACTCACTCCTAACTCGCTACGGGATACAGCAGAACAAATAAGGGGACGTAACAAGCATTTTCTTGCTAGAAGGCAGAAAACTCGATACTTAGACCCTAGACAAAACATAAATGCCTTAACTAGCATCTATACTTCAAGGCGCCTTTTCCTATAGACAAGTGATAGGGAGCAAGTTTGATGCCGCAATCACCGTTCTTTTAGATAACAAGCCAATATTCTAATCAAGTGGCTCCGCTTGAAATTAAGACAACCAGCAGCAAAAATTCTGCGGGCGTACAGTAAGAATTAGCTATACGTCGCTAATTAATTTAACTCTAGCTTATTTAATTTTAATCGCACGAGGACGTGCTACTGAAATGTCAACCCTGTGAGACTTGACAAACTGTTCTTATTGTACACAACGTATTTTATCAATTCAAAACAAGTTTGACACTCAGGACTAACAATATTAACCCACTTGATACAAAAATGCATAGTGAACCCAGAAAAATACTCACCTCACACACCTCATACCATGCAAATTCTATCTACAGCAGCTATTCACAGCAGTTAATGCAATACCTTTTTTTGCGACGGTAGCCCGTTGTATTTATTAGAACTATTATACTGAGAAGAACGCTTTTCCCTGTCTACTTAATACTTCCAACCGAATTACTATCTATATACTGAGATTTCCCAATTGTCAGATTTTCATGACAATACGATTTGCAGTCCTGAGTATATCGACTTGGTATTACAAAATATAAAGTTTTATGAAGATTAACAATAATACTAAAATAGCATATCAGATTTTGGCAAATCTGCACTATAAGTTAGTGTTATGCATAACTATGGTGAAGACTTATGCACAAAACTTTACAAAGTTTAGTAAAATAACCTCATAACAAAAATGAGTATTTTTTCTTATTGACATGGCGGAACATTTTCCCTGGCTAACCGCGATCATCTTCTTACCACTAGTTGCTTCGTTTGCAATTCCGTTTTTACCTGATAAAGATGGCAAGCAAGTGCGGTGGTACGCTTTAGGAGTAGGTATCGCCGACCTAGTACTGATGTGCTATGCATTTTGGAAGCACTACGATGCAACTAGTGCGAAATTTCAGCTTGCGGAGAATTATGCCTGGGTACCCCAGATAGGTCTAAATTGGGCGGTTTCTGTAGATGGATTGTCAGTTCCCCTGGTACTGTTGGCTGGGTTTGTAACGACACTCGCTATTTTCTCTGCATGGCAGGTGGACAGGCGCCCACGTTTATTTTATGCGCTGATGCTGGTTCTATATTCGGCGCAGATAGGCGTGTTCGTGGCGCAAGACTTGCTACTGTTCTTCATCATGTGGGAAGTCGAGTTGGTACCCGTTTACTTACTGGTTTCGATTTGGGGTGGACAGAAACGTCGCTATGCAGCAACAAAATTCATACTATATACAGCAGCAGCATCTATATTTATTCTTGTAGCGGCTCTTGGAATGGGGCTTTACGGTGGTGGCGATTTAACTTTCGATATTGCTGCACTCGCTTTAAAAGATTATCCAATTGGTTTAGAACTTTTTTTGTATGCTGGGTTACTGATTGCATTTGGCGTCAAGCTAGCAATTTTCCCGTTACATACTTGGCTACCTGATGCTCACGGTGAAGCTTCTGCTCCTGTATCAATGATTTTAGCGGGTGTACTCCTTAAAATGGGTGGATACGGGTTGATTCGGATCAATATGGAGCTTCTTGGTGATGCTCATATATATTTCGCTCCAGTTTTAGCAATACTTGGTGTCATCAATATTATCTACGGCGCCTTAAATTCGTTGGCTCAAAAGAACATGAAGCGTCGGTTGGCGTATTCATCAGTATCCCACATGGGTTTTGTGTTGCTAGGTATCGCCTCGTTTACTGACCTGGGAATCAATGGCGCCATGCTACAAATGATTTCCCACGGTTTAATAGCAGCAGTATTATTCTTCTTAGCTGGTGTAACTTACGACCGAACCCACACAATGGCAATGGAAGAAATGGGTGGTGTTGGGCAGGTAATGCCAAAAGTATTTGCCCTGTTTACAATTGGCGCAATGGCTTCGTTAGCGTTACCAGGAATGAGTGGTTTTGCTAGCGAACTCGCGGTGTTTGTTGGTCTGACAAGCAGTGACATTTACAGTTCAACATTCTGTACAGTAACCGTTTTCCTAGCTGCTGTTGGCGTAATTCTTACCCCAATTTACCTATTATCGTTGCTCAAACAGGTATTTTATGGTAACGGCGCCGTACTGCAATGCGAAATAGGAAGCAGTGGTTTACAAGCTTTAGAAACAGAAGATGTAGTTTGTTTCGGTACCGACTGCGTTCTTCCTACCAAATCAGTTTACCGCGATGCTAGCGCCCGCGAAGTATTTATTGCTGCTAGCTTCCTAGTACTGATTATCGGTATCGGTTTGTATCCTAGATTTACGATGAAAATGTACGATGCAAAAACTGTTGCAATTAATACTCAAATACGCTCCTCTTATACGCAAATAGCAAACAGCAATCCTGGTATCTATGCTCAAGGGTTATTAGCTCCTACAATCTCAGAAACAGAAACTGCAACTGTTTTAGGAACTTTTAAATAGATATACCAGTTTGTGTTAACCTCTACCTCTGAATCCTTACTAGCAGTCGTCTGTAGAAAGCGCCTGCTTTTTTTTTGCGTGTTACATTACACATGGCGCCAAACCTAAATAGCGAACACCAATGGGGGTAATTTCAAATCTACAAGGTAATATTTCAACACCCATAGCAAAAGCATTTCTCAGCAACTTACCATATACAGGGTCAGTGCTGTCACCTGGAGCAAACTCAGTACAATCTGCTCGGTTAATAAAATAAAGCATTACCGCACGACTGTGAGGTAACAAAGCCGTTAACTCCCGCAAATGCTTTTGTCCACGTGTAGTCTCTGTATCAGGAAACAGCGCTAACCGACCCGATGCCAAAGTTGTATTTTTGACTTCAACATAAACAGGTAACTCTATATCATTCCCCGTCAACAAAAAATCAATACGACTCTTTTTGTCAATTCCGTAAGGTACTTCACTTTTAATAAAAGTGTAATTTCCAAGGGATGGAAATAAATGCTGTGTGAGGGCAAGCTTTATAATTCGATTGGGTAAAACAGTATTAATGCCCACCCAAGTTGGTTCATTATCGTTGACCTGTATAAGTTCCAGGGTATAAGCTAACTTGCGTGCTTCATTGTCGCTTTTCGACAGCATAACCGCACTACCTGGTGTTGATACTCCCGTCATCGGGCCAGTATTGGGACAGTGTGCAGTGACTACTTCTCCTGAAGCAAGTTCGACATCCGCAAAAAATCGCTTGTAGCGTTTTACGAAAATTCCAGAGTATAAAGGTGGATAGCGGTATAAATAATCATCAGTCATTGGATTATAGTAGGGGCAGGTTAACAAATATGCTCAAACTGAATTCAAAATCATCCTAAACCCGCCCTTACTATAACGTATGTTACATTCTGTAAAAATTTTAGAACCAACCGATTTGTGGTATCTACAAAACAATATCAACAAAGAAACAAACAAGTATTATCATCCCACTAAAAATATTCCCTTTGTCCAGCAATTAGAAATAAAACTTGAAAATTCGGGTGTAGTGGTTCAAAAAGGCGCCATGCACAGTTGTTTAGGTAAATTGAGCTACGGAGTTTACAAAACCGATAATCGCCTTAAAGATATTTGGGTATCATTAATGACCGAGATTGATTATAATGCGCCCGTTTATCGCGGTACAGGCATAATCAAACTTGAGCCAAAACAGAAAGGTTATTTTTTAGACTACACTGCAATTGATATTACAGACGATGAGCAATGGGAATTTGATGATGGTATATTCCAATTTTGCTCTGATAATGTGGTACTAGGTGCCAAAAAGTTAAATTGGCGCCAAATGGCAGGTTCAGTAGATGGCAGATGGAGAATTGCAATTAAAGCATTACCAGGACAAAATGCGAAAGTTGTTACAGGAACATTGGCGCCAGCAAAAGTAATAGAGCTTAGAAAAGACGAAGTTTTAATCGCTGATTATGATATGGTTAAAGGCTTTACAAATGGGATAAAGGAAGAATACTCGAAGTTAGGATACTTTGGCAAAGGCGGTGGTGAAGGCTATGTGTGGACTTACACTGTAAATAACCATTCAGGGGGGCGCCTATTAGTATCTGAAACAGATGGAATGGGTATTAGTTGAAAATTGCAAAATGACGTTTTTTTACAGTAAATTGCAGCAAAATACCTTAAAAAGAAACCATTACATATATCAAACTCGCTTTTTCGGAGTTTCCCTAGTAATTCAACTTTTTTTGAACAGTCAAAAGCTGCACAAGTTTTTCACTGCGACCTTGATGACTATAAATTTCTGAAGTTTTTCTTCTATATAACCGATGTTGATTTGAATAGTGGTCTACATGTATATATACTGGGTAGCCATAATCGAAAGAAACTTTTGTATCAGCTATTGCGAGGGCGCGCGACTGAGCAAGATTTGATAGATTACTATGGAAAAGAAAATATAGTTTCAATTACAGGTTCGCGCGGTTGGGGATTTGCCGAAGATACGTTCGGTTATCATAAAGGAAGCGCACCAGTAACTGAACCTCGCTTAATGTTACAGGTTGAGTTTGCTAGTAAGGATTATGGAATGCAGCACGATTTAATCGAACTTCACTATCTTAAATCAATGTTGTAAATAATTATACTGTCGTCTTGCAATGGATGCAACGGATGTAACGGATAACTCATTTGTTATATTCGTTAATCATCCATTGCTAATATTTCTACCCTCAAAGTTAATGATATGAACATTAGTAAAAATAATTATATTTTTTTATTTTTTACAAAAAAAATACAATAATTAACGATGAATTTGTTAGATAATTCCTGATACTGATATTTCTGCTAGAAAAGATACTTAGCGTGGAAGTAATAATATTTAGGTTTAAGTCGTAAAAAGCTTTTTTGGCGTGAAGAGAATTATAAACAGTTTTTTCTCTTTTATTAATTAAATTAAAATGATGATAACTTCTTTGAAAGATATTCTAGCACCATATCTCAGCGAAAGTGTTGATGTAGATTGGACGGGTAACATTCCAAGTTGTAAAATACCTGTATTTACACCAGGAATGATAGCTAATAGCTATTTTTTCGGTCATCCGCAATGGGGAAAAGAATACTTCTTACAAAGTCACCGCAGCCAATCATTCCATGATAGATGGATGATGGCGATGGGTAGTTGGGATCATAAAATCGTCGTTGATATCGGTTGTGGGCCTGGGAACGTTTACGCAACATTAGGAGGTTCACCAAAGTTATTAATTGGTGTTGATGTTTCGCATGGTGCATTAGAGATGGCACAAGAAGTTGGTTATGTGCCAATTTTAGCCGATGCTCACAATTTACCTTTTATAAATGGATTTGCTGATGTAGTTGTAGCAAATGCAACAATTCATCATTGTAACGACATGGGTAAAGTTTTGGCGGAAGCCGCAAGAATCGTGCGTCCTGGTGGCATTTTATTTACCGACCAAGACCCACAGGTAACAGCTTGGAATTTTAAAGGCTTGGGGTTATTCTTACGGAATATTCGTTTCCCACTTTATAGATTAATGCGCTACAAGCATTACATAGCGTTTGACAAACGAACCGCGCGTCACAAAACCGAAATTCATAACCAAAGACCGGGTGATGGCATTACACCAGAACTTTATTATCAAATACTCAACCCGCTAGGTTTTGACGTAAAGCTCTATCCACACAACCATGACTTGGGCGCCGAAGTTCTGAATGGTCAATTAGGTAAATCTTCTTGGCGAATGCGTTTGAGTCAAAAGCTATCTGGTATGAATCCAGATGCATCTTCTTCAGCACAATCAATCATGTGTATTGCCAAGCGTTTATACTAATAGGCTAGGATATATTAATCCAAAATTTTTTATGCCACAGCCATGACTCAAGAAAACTTCAACCGGGGATTGGAAAAAGCTAAACTTCATGACTACACAGGCGCCATCGTAGATTTTACAGCGGAACTAGAGGTAAATCCTTATTTTGCTGAAGCCTACTTGCAGCGTGGCTTGGCTTATTATGATTTGGGTGAAGTATTACGCGCCGTTTCAGACTATACCGAAGCTTTGAAGCTAGATTCAAACTTAATTCAAGCATATTACAGTCGGGCATTAGCGCGGATGGTACTAAAAAATTTGCCGAGTGCCATTGATGATATTGAACGCGCCATTCGTCTTGACTACAATTATGCGGCAGCGCATAACTTACGCGGTACCCTGCTACGAAAATCAGGAGATGTTCACGGCGCCATTGTCAGCTTCAAAAAAGCGGCAGAATTATATATAGTGCAGAAAGACGCAGAAAATTGTCGGTTGTGCATGGAGAAAATTAAGCAACTTCAACCGAAACCTCAACTACAGCAGGTTGTAAGCATTAAGCCATCAACGAGTGCATCACCTGTAATCATGTACGAAGGTGATTACTTTAAACAATTAATCGAAAAAGCCGAACAAGGAGATATAAGAGAAGCGCTCGAAAGTTTGAATTGGGTTTTTCAAGTAGACCCGCAAGATGGTAAGGCTTATTGCTGTAGAGGTGTGATACGCTGCAAGCAAGAAAGGTATATAGATGCCATTGCTGATTTTAATCAAGCTTTAAAATATAACTTTCAAGACGCCATTGTCTACCGTAACCGAGGTAAAGCTAGATTACAACTCGGAGATAATACTGGCGCCATTGCTGATTTTAACAAAGCTTTGGAATTAGAACCAGATAATGCGATGCTTTTTATCGCCAGAGGTAACGCTTACCGAAGCATGGGCAATCACTACGGCGCCGTTCAAGACTATACTAAAGCTTTACAACTTGACCCCGAAGATGCTCACGCTTACTATAATCGTGGTTTAGCATACACCCATATTGAAGAAATGCAGCAAGCAATTAATGATTATCAAAAAGCTGCGAGTATATTTTGTGAAAAAGAAGATTGGAAAAATTATCAACAAGTCTTGGACAGCTTAAATAAAATAACTGTACCGAGTCAAAATTTAAACAAACCTCAATCTACTATACTTCGTCAAAAATTATTAAGGCTTGTAGGCGGTTACTGGGAAATTGCCGAAAGGTTGATAGAAGACGCTAAGTATTATTATCCAGGTATGTCAGAAGATTGGTACATGGAAAAAGTGATTAGTGATATTGAACGTGATAGACGGTAGGGGCGGGTTAAGCCATATGCTACAAATGTTTTAACACTTTATAAACCCGCCCCCAAAACCAGTGTATTTTATACAATGACCGTTCCGTGATGACATAACCCGTATAATGCGATTTTTTTCAAAATTCTTTGCTACCCTTCTAGCAGTAGTGTTACTACCTGCTTTTATGGCTGTTGCTCAAACTCAAACTATTACACCGGGTGATAATCTAGTTGTGGAAGGAATTCCACCCATTCCTGTTAGTATTGCCCAAAACGTTGAACGTTATACGAATTTTCGCGCTGCGAGTTTAGCAAGTTGGCACCCCAAAAGGCGTGAAATGCTGATATCTACACGCTTCGCCGACACCCCACAAGTACATCTCGTCAAATTTCCTCTTGGCACTCGCAAGCAGTTAACTTTTTTTCCTGAGCGTGTAGCAGGAGGAAGCTTTCAACCAACACAAGGCGAATATTTTGTTTTCAGTAAAGATATTGGCGGAAATGAGTTTAGTCAAAACTACCGTTATGACTTCGCGACAGGTGATGTCACATTACTCACTGACGGGAAATCAAAAAACAGTGGTGGTAGATGGTCAAATAAAGGTGACAGAATAATTTACACCTCCACCCGCCGTACTGGTAAAGATAATGATTTTTATATTATTGACCCATTAGACCCCAAAACCGATAAACTTATTACTCAAGTCGAAGGTGGTGGTTGGGGTTCATTAGACTGGGCACCAGATGATAGTAAAATACTCGTTTTAGAATACGTTTCTGTAAATGAAAGCTACTTATGGCTATTAGATGCAGCATCTGGAGAAAAGAAACTTATTACACCCAAAGGTGGTAAAGAAAAAATTTCCTACGATGGCGCCATATTTAGTAAAGATGGTAAAGGTTTGTACGTCGTTACCGATAAAGAATCAGAGTTTCAAAGATTGGCATATGTTGACCTAGCAACAATGCAGCCAACTTACCTAACTACTAATATTAAATGGGATGTAGAAGATATTGACCTTTCCGACGACGGTAAAAACTTGGCTTTCGTTACAAATGAAGATGGCACCAGTGTATTACACCTTCTTGATACAGCAACACGTAAAGAAAAACCCTTACCTAATTTACCTGTAGGACAAGTACTAGGCACGAACTGGCATAAAAATAACGAGGACTTAGGATTTACATTAGTTTCTGCACGTTCCACAGCCGATGTATATTCATTAAATATTCGGAGTAACAAAATAGAACGTTGGACAGAAAGCGAAACAGGTGGTATCAACACAGCCAAGTTCACCGATGCTCAATTAATTAGATGGAAAAGCTTTGACGGTAAAACAATTTCTGGGTTTATGTATCGTCCCCCATCGAAATTTACAGGCAAACGTCCGGTAATAATTGATATTCATGGAGGTCCCGAAGGGCAATCACGTCCTGGCTTTTTAGGGCGCCTTAATTACATAATAAATGAATTAGGTGTAACAGTAATATTTCCCAACGTCCGAGGTTCATCAGGGTACGGAAAAACATTTCTACAACTAGATAACGGATTTAAACGTGAAGACTCAGTAAAAGATATAGGCGCCTTATTAGACTGGATATTAACACAACCTCAGCTAGATAAAGACCGAGTGTTAGTAACAGGTGGAAGTTACGGTGGTTACATGTCACTAGCAGTAGCAACCAACTATCCTGAAAGAATACGCGCTTCAATAAACATAGTAGGAATATCCAACTTTGTCACATTCTTAGAAAGAACCGAAGGTTATAGAAGAGACTTACGAAGAGTAGAATATGGAGACGAACGAGACCCGAAAATGCGCGAATTTCTCTTAAAAATATCGCCATTAAATAACGCCAGCCGTATCAAAAAACCACTCTTTGTAATTCACGGAAAAAACGACCCGCGTGTACCATTAAATGAAGCCGAACAAATAGTAGCAACTGTACGAAAAAACAACATCCCCGTTTGGTATCTCATGGCAAAAGACGAAGGACATGGTTTCAGCAAAAAAAGAAACATAGATTTTCAATTTTACGCAACAATCATGTTCATCCAAGAACACCTTATGTAAAAATAAACACCAAAATCATTTAATCTTGGAATAACCAACTTTCCAATTAGTTGGTTGTTTCAACTCATCACCCTTACCTTGAGAAATAACCCACAAAGCAATACGAGTATTTAACAAACCCTTCATCAAATAGTATCCAGGTTTCGCGCGAACACCTTCAAATTCAGTAGTTCCAGCATAAGCAAGAATACCACAATAAGTTTTATCACCCTCAATATTGAGGGTAAACTGCTTATCATTAAGATAGCCACCGGGAATCGTAAAAACAGCATATACATGATGCTGTCCATGCCAAGGTTTAACAACTAGCTTTTCAGGATACACATAATATTTAGGAGTATTATCAGAAAAACCCCACCATTGACACCCTAAAACAGGCGACTTTTCGGATAAATACGAAAAACCCATAACACCAATTAAAACAAGTGTAAATAAAATGTAAAATAAGTTACGCTTTCGCACGCTTTTAAAAATCATTACTCATCAATCAATTAACTTTAACTAATTGCAGGTGAAAACAGTTGTAGCTTAAAAGCCAAGATAGGCAAAAATACAAAATTGTTTCAGAAACCCGGTTTCTATACAAAATCATTGTTTTCATTACAAGTCATCAACCAAGAAACCGGGTTTCTATGGTTTCTCTTTTTTATTGTGCCCAAAATAACAAAGCAGTCTACAATTTATCCCAGTAAACCGAATATACAAGTTAAACAATGGTATCTAATACTACAACGTTTTCTGATATTCAAAATCACTGGGCACGTCCATTTATCGAGCCATTGCTGCGACGTGGTGTAGTTACAGGACAAAACGGTGTCTTTCGTCCTGATAACTCAATCACACGTGCAGAGTATGCGGCAATCATAACTAAAGCCTTTACCAAGATTCCGAAAAGGCGCCAATACATACCTTTTGTAGATGTACCTGCAAATTCTTGGGCTTTCTCAGCAATTCAAACAGCTTTTGAAACAGGCTTTCTCAACGGTTTCCCTGATAATCGTTTTCGCCCCGATAACCGAATTTCGCGTCTAGAAGTTTTATTATCCCTAGTTGCAGGTTTAGACATTGCGTCAAAAATAAGACCTGATTTACTTAATAGCTTACCGCAAATCTATGAAGATTCCGTACAAATTCCTGGGTATGCAAGAAATCAGGTAGCAATAGCAACTAGTGCTGAAATAGTATCAAGCCACCCCAATACAAGATTACTCAATCCGAATTTAGCCGCAATTCGCGCTGATGTAGCAGCGTTTATCTATCAAGGTTTAGTGTACATTGGCGAAGTTCCAAAAATTGCCTCCAACTTTTTAGTTTCACCTCGACAAACTACAACCCCACCACGTCCTACCCCTACTCCTACCCCTACTCCATCACCAGCACCAACAGGTACAGTTCGTGTGAGTCATCGTCGTGAATTTCGCGGCGCCTGGTTAACGTGTGTATGGAATATTGATTTTCCGTCGAAACCAGGGTTATCTGCCGACCAGCAAAAAGCTGAATTACTACAAATTATCACCAGACTTCAACAATTAAATTTCAACGCGCTTGTATTTCAAGTACGTCCTGAAGGAGATGCAGCTTACAGTTCACAGTTAGAACCTTGGAGCGCTTGGTTCTCTGGTACACAAGGTCAAGCACCCGGATATGACCCATTAGAGTTTGCTATTGCTGAATGTCGTAAACGCAATATTGAACTACACGCATGGTTTAATCCTTACCGCGCGAAAACTTCAATTCGACAAGGTAATCTTGCCCGTCCTCATCTTGCTGTTACAAACCCTGATGTAGTATACCAATGGGACAACCAACTATGGATGGATCCAGGCGCCAAAATAGTGCAAGACCGCGCGTACAATGTAATTATGGATGTGCTAGAGCGTTACGACGTTGATGGTATTCACCTTGATGACTACTTTTATCCTTACCCAATAGAAGGACAAAGTTTTCCAGATAATAAAACTTATGCAGCATATCGCAATGCAGGCGGTAATTTAAGTTTAGAAGATTGGCGCCGTGAAAACGTCAATCAAATGGTATTACGGTTATCACAAGGAATTAGAGCAGCAAAACCAAATGTAAAATTTGGTATTAGTCCCTTTGGTATTTATAGACCTGGACAACCAGCAGGAATTACTGGGTTAGATGCTTTCGCTGTACTTTATGCCGACTCAAAGAAATGGGTTGAACAAGGTTTGGTAGATTATATCGCTCCACAACTGTACTGGCCTACCGACCAAACTAAACAAAGTTACCCTGTTTTACTCAAATGGTGGACAGAAATTAATATAAAGCAACGCCATGTTTATGCAGGGAATAATCTTGGAAAACTCGATGACAAAGATGGCAAAGCTTGGAAAGATGAAGAAATCGAAAAACAGGTAAAAATTAGCCGCAACCTGGTTAACGATTTATCTCTAGGCAACATCTTCTTTAGTCTGAGTGTCATCAGCAAAAATGTTCAAGGTATCGCCGATAAATTCCGACAATCTCTATATAATACCCCCGCACTGGCGCCGACCATGCCTTGGCGTAATTCTAACCCACCATCTCCACCAACTCAACTTCAAGTAGCTTCGCGGCGCCTGTCTTGGCAACCTGGAGATACGCGCGAAATTCGTTCTTGGACTTTATACAGACGCAGTGGAGATAACTGGACACTACAGCGCGTTCTAAGTCGCGGCACAAACTTCGCCACCGTAGAACCAGGACAATATGCTGTATGCGCCGTTGACAGACTAGCCAACGAAAGTCCAGGTGTAGTAATCGCCGTCAGTTAAATTTACCATCTTGTGGGTTGGGTTTCCCTGCGGGACACTCCGTGAACGCAAAGCCGGAACCCAACCTACAGTTTATCTTTTATGTGTTGGAGCAGACATCTGGCGACAAATTCAGCTAATTTTACTGGTACTGCATTACCAATCATTTGTTCTAAATCAGTTTTTGATTGATTTTGTTCATCAAAAATAAAATCTTTAGGAAATGTTTGTATATAGCTTCGTTCTATAGTAGTTAATGGACGTAAATTAGAACTGATAGGCGCCGCATCTCCAGGATGCCCTCTATAACTTTTGGGAACAGGTCGATTTACACTTCTAATTGTAGGGCTTGGTTCATCAATACTAAATATACCTCGTCTTTGATAAGTTCTAGGATGCCTGTAGT
>NZ_MRCD01000065.1 GCF_001904745.1 Calothrix sp. HK-06 | reverse complement strand
CACTTCCTGTACCACTTGTACCTGTACCTGTACCTAATGAGCCACTTCCTGTACCACCTGTACCTGTACCCAATGAGCCACTTCCTGTACCACTTGTACCTGTACCCAATGAGCCACTTCCTGTACCTGTTGTACCAGTGGTACCCGTTCCAGAAGTTGTGCCAGTTCCTGTTGTACCACCAGTGCTGCTACCTGACGAAGAGGCGCCTGAACCTGAACCTGAACCCGAACCCGAACCCGAACCCGAACCACCTGTTTGCGCTGAAGCTGGTAAATATATAGGTAAGGTCGCAATACCGAAAACGCAGGCACTGGTCAATATTAGTTTGGATATCTTAGAAGGCTTCATTGTTTTAGTTGCTCCGATTTTTTATAACGATGGCTTGATGTTGGCGATGCAATAATTACAATTTCGATTCGATTGCTAGAACACAAGTTATTTATTTCAAATTGCTTTGAAATTAGTTTGGCTTATAAACACTTAACTAGAATAAAAGTTTTGATTTTATTTCACTTCCACCACAGACGTAAATTTGCTACATCAAAGGGAATAGGAAAATATATATAAACGCGAAATACAACAAGAAAGACGCAAAATTAGCCTGCGAGAAAACCTCCGGTTTATGCGTCTCTACATTTGTTGCTGTTTTGATGGTCAAATTGAATAATAAAGCGGGAATGATTTAGCGTCTTTGGGTTTGACGTAGACTTTTTGCTGTGGTTCGAGGTTTAATTCATCGAAACGTTCGCGCGATAAGTGCGCTGTCATTACTTGTCCGTCTTCTAACGTTAACTCGGCTTGTATTTCCCAACCTAGATTAATTAATCTACTGATTCTTGCTGGTACTGTTGTACCGTTTGGATTTGTTTCTATGATTACGTCTTGGGGTCGCAAGAACATTTTTGGATGTGCTGAGTCGAACCCGTTACTTTGAAATAACCCTGATGTGCTGGGTAAAACGTTTACTGGACCAATAAAACTCATTACAAATGCTGATGCTGGGTGGTCATAAATTTCGGCGGGAGTTCCTATTTGCTCGACAGCACCTTTATTCATTACCACAACTTCATCAGAGACTTCCATTGCTTCTTCTTGGTCATGGGTTACAAATACTGTGGTTACATGCACTTCATCGTGCAAACGTCGTAACCATGCGCGCAAATCTTTACGAACTTTTGCGTCTAAGGCGCCAAATGGTTCATCAAGTAATAATACTTCTGGTTCCACTGCTAATGCTCGTGCTAATGCGACACGCTGCCGTTGTCCTCCCGAAAGCTGCGATGGGTATCTATCTCCAAGTCCACTTAGTTGTACTAATTCGAGTAGTTCTGAAACTCGGTTTTTAATTTTATTTTTTGGCGCCTTACGAATTTCTAGACCAAAAGCGATATTTTGCCGCACTGTCAGATGTTTGAATAAAGCATAGTGCTGAAATACAAATCCGATGTTCCGTTCTTGAACACTTTGATAAGTCGCGTCTTTGCCTGTTAACAATATTCTACCTGTATCGGGCAGTTCTAAACCTGAAATCAAACGCAGTAATGTAGATTTGCCGGAACCTGAAGGTCCTAACAACGCTACTAGCGAACCGCTTTTAATTTCTAGACTAACGTTATCAACTGCCTTAAAACTTCCAAACTGTTTGGATACGCTTTCAACTACTATGCCCACTGACTAACCACCTTTAGTTATAATCTACGGTTACTGGGTAGGGATACCGTCTAATAAATATACCATATGTGGATGATTTTGGTTTAAAAGCTATTTGAGGGGGATAGAAACGATGAAAGTTGTGCCAACTCCCTCTTTGCTGACGAAGCTTATATCTCCACCATGTAGTTCAACATACTGTTTGACGATGGATAACCCTAAGCCGTTACCAGGAATTTTACCAACATTGCGGCAGCGGTGGAATTCATTAAATAATTCTTCTTGGTCTGTGTAGGGAATACCAATACCTTTATCTTGGATACGAAAAATAGCTTCTTCCTGAAGACAGAATAAATCAAATTTGACAGTTTCACCGTTTGGGGAGTATTTGACGGCGTTTGTGAGCAAGTTGTTTAAAATATGTCGTAGCAGCTTTTCGTCAAGAACAGGTAACTGGGTGGTTGCTTCTTTTGTAGAGGTAAAATTAGTTGTTGTATTTGCTGGGTTTTTCTCTAAGCACCGTAAGTTAGAAGTTGATGTGCTATCTTCTCCTTGCTTTGCACATCTTCCTTGAGCGGTGAAAATAATGGGATTGGAATTTTTTGTGCAAAGTTGAATCTCTTCGGTTAGGTCTTTGCAGAATTGTTCTAAATTTAGAGGCGCCGGGTTAAAATGAACTTTACAGACTTCAGCTTGACCAACAAGTAAAACATCACCTAATAAGTCCGTCATATGCGTAGCGGCTTTTCTGATATGATTGAGATATTCAGTTTTTTTAGTGTCGTTGATATGGGTGCCTTGAACAGCAAGTAACTCAGTAGAAGTAATTATGGCACTTAAAGGATTACGAAACTCGTGGCTAACTTTTGAAACAAACTGCGATTTTAATTGGCGTAGTGTTTTCTCTTTTGCCAGCGCTTCTCGCATGACAATTTCATTTTGATGTCGAGAAAATGCAATTTCAATAGTGGTAATTAATTGAGCTTCGTCAAATGGTTTTAAAACATATCCAAATGGCTGGGTATTTTTTGCTTTTGTAAGTGTATTTTCATCCGAATAAGCTGTTAAATATACAATAGGGATATGAAACCGATAATAAATTTCTTCTGCTGCTTCAATACCGCTCATTTGACCTTTAAGCATTACATCCATTAATATTAAATCTGGCTCTAATGCCTCTGCTTTTTCAATTGCATGTTCTCCATATGCCACAATTGCGGGTACATTATAACCCGAACGTTCTAAAGAGTTTCTAATATCGCAAGCGATAATGCGCTCGTCTTCTACAACTAGGATATTTTTCATGAGTTAATTCCTCCTTATTGTTCGACGAATGTGATTGTGAATGAGGTACCGAGTTTATTATTAAAAATAATCGAACCTTCTAATTGCTCAACTAAGCTCCAAACCAATTGTAACCCTAAAGATTGGTTTCTACGTAATTCAATATCATCGGGAACACCAATTCCATTATCGCTGACACTGAAAGAGTATTTACTATTTCCTAAATCTAAAAATTCTATATATATCATTCCAAACTCAGCGTCAATAAATGCGTGTTTGATTGCATTTGAAACAAGCTCGTTAATAATGAGACCGCAGGGAATGGCTGTATCTATTCTCAATTCTACTTGATGAATTTGTAAGTTAATTTTTATATTTTTATTAAGGGAGTAACCAGATGCAAGATTATTACTTAAGTTACGAATATATTCAGAAAACTTAATCTTACCCAAGTCAGTCGATTGATATAAACTCTCGTGAATCATTGCCATTGCGCGCACGCGGTTTTGACTATCACGCAAAATGTCTAATGCTTCTTCATCTTTAATGTACCGTGCTTGTAGCCTAAGTAAGCTAGATATGACTTGCAAATTGTTTTTAACGCGATGATGAATTTCTTTGAGTAATACTTCTTTTTCTTTTAGAGAGCTTTTTAAACGAGCTTCTGTATACTTACTGACGGTAATATCTGTATTTGAGCCTGCCATGAAGCAGATTTTCTCGTTAATATCACACAAAATTGTACCGCGTGCTAAAAACCAAATATACTGACCATCGCGATGTCGCATTCGATGCTCTATCTCATACTTAGGAATCAAACCTTCAATATAAGCATTTATCTCGACTTTGAGCGCATCAATATCTGAAGGATGAACTAAATTTAACCACTCTTCAAAACTATTTGATATTTCGTTATCAGCGTAACCCAACATTGTTTTCAAATTAGAGTCAATATATATCTCGTTAGAATCAATATTCCATTCCCATATCCCTACTTTTCCTGCACAAATCGCCCGTGTATAACGTTCTTCAGCTTTTTTTAGTTCATAAGTCCTAGCTTCAACTCTCTGCTCAAGTTCCTCTTTGGCTGTTTGCAAAGCAGCTTGTGCTTGTTTACGCTGTGTAATATCACGAACAATTACAATGACTTGCTCTTGAATTGATGGTAGTAAACGTGCTTCATAACTTCTTTCTTCATTGTGCATCAGTAAGGAATACTCTATTGCTACTAACGATTTTGTTTGGCGAAGTTCAACGATTGCAGTATTATACTTTTCACTAACCTTAGATGGCATTAATTCTTCAACTTTTTTATCTAAAAATTCTTCTGGTGGTATATATAGTGCTGAATCATCTTGAGAATAGTAACTAAGTATTGTTCCATCCGCAGCAAGACGAAAATAAATATCAGGAAATGCTTGAAATATTTGCTGTAACTCAGATGTTGTTTTTAGTAGCTGTGCTTCGGTTTTAACCGAAAAGCAAATTTTCTGTTGTAGTTGTTGATTAGCTTTTGCCAATTTTTCTGCACGAACTGCATGTTGTTTAGTTTCATTAAGTTGGGTTTGTAATTGTGCTGCGATTTTTTCTGGTGTTAAAATCCCTAAAAAATAACCGTTTTCATCAGCAATAGGTAAAGATTTATGATGTTGTTTTTCAAATAGTGATAGTGCTGTACTAGTTTCAATGTTTTTGTCAACCGTTACAGGTGCCTGCATAACTTCGCCAATTGTAATAGTAGTATAATCTACTTGAGAAAGCAGTAATTTTACTAAATCATTGACAGTAAATATACCAACTAAACGTGATTGTTCGACAACATAAACACAATCGCATGGCACCATTTGACATGTAGATTCTGAATATGCACCCATAACATCAATTATATGGGGCAAGGGTGTATCGCAAGTAAACGTTAGTGTCGGGAAAATACTTTCTACTGTTGGCATAAGCGCGCGTTCTCATAGCTCAGGTGCAAGTTAAATGACTATTAATATGTTAAGTCTTGTATCTGTCACAATTGTTTAGCTAGTTTGTTCTTTGTATAAAACTATATTAATGAGTTAAGGTACATTCAAAACAATAAATCTGTATTTCCACTCGATATGTACCTGCCTTACTCAAATTAAAGGCATAAAATAGTTAAGTCGGGAATAATAGGTGAGCGAATGAAAGCGATGTTATCAGAAAAACAAATTCCACAGATTGCAGCAATAGTTGGAGAAGATGCGGTTTGTATGTGGGATGCAATAGAAACTAGTCACCTTTCCCGTATTAGTCGCGCGTTTTTACCTTCAGTCACACCTCCTAGTTGCATCGTTTATCCACAGTCAGAAGATCAACTAGCTTCACTTCTAACTATTGCACACGGCAATAAATGGCGAATTTTGAGTTGCGGCAATGCAAGTAAACTGGGTTGGGGCAATTTGGGAAGTGATATAGATATAGTCATTAGTAGCGAGCGGATGAATCAAGTTATCGAACATGCAGTTGGTGACTTGACGGTAACAGTATATTCTGGCATAAAATTTGCGGCTTTACAGCAAATGTTAGGAAACACTAAACAATTTCTTGCCCTCGACCCGAACCCATTATCAACAATTGGTGGTGTTATTGCTACAGGAGATACTGGTTCATTACGACAGCGTTACGGCAGTGTTCGCGACCAATTACTAGGTATAACGTTTGTTTTAGCAGACGGACAAATTGCAAAAGCTGGAGGAAGGGTGGTAAAAAATGTTGCCGGTTATGATTTGATGAAATTATTTACAGGTTCGTATGGCAGTTTAGGAATTATTACCCAAGCAACATTTAGGTTATATCCCATGCAGTCAGCATCTTCTACTATTGTACTAACGGGTGAGAGTGATGCAATACAGCAAGCAGCAGACATTTTACGTGGTTCTGCGTTAACTCCTACACAAGCAGATTTACTATCGAGGCAACTAGTAACAAATTTAGAGTTAGGTAAAGGACTAGGATTAATTGTCCGCTTTCAAAGTATTGCCGAAAGTGTTAAGGAGCAAGCAATTCGACTTTTAGAGGTTGGGCAGAAATTAGGTATGCAAGGAAATTTATATGAATTAGAAGATGACGCAAGCTTATGGGAGAAATTGCAACAACAAATCCATTCTTCCAGTAATACAGACTTAATTAAATGCAAAATAGGAATATTACCGACACAAGCAGTTGGTGTGTTGAGTTTAGGAGAGATGGGAATGGTGCATATCAGTAGTGGTTTAGGAATATTGGAGTTTACGCATCTAGACAAAGTATTAGAAGCGCGTGCGTTATGTCAAAAGCACAGTGGATATTTGACAATTTTAGAGGCGCCTGCTTCAATCAAGCAGAAAACAGATGTATGGGGTTACACTGGAAATGGGCTAGATTTGATGCGAAAGATAAAACAGCAATTTGACCCAGAGAATATTTTAAACCCTGGAAGATTTATAACCTAGCGATGTGTTGGGGAGGAAAACTGGCAACGGATGTAACGGATGATTGATTATACTGCAAACGGGTCAAACTATAGACTTCTGTCATGCTGAGGAACGTAAAGCGGAGCTTTTCCCGTAGGGTAGCATCTTCTGTCATGCTGAGGAACGTAAACGTAAGCGAAGCTTTCCCGCAGGGTAGTTTTCCCGTTATCCGAAGGATATCCCGTTAACGAAGTTTTCCCGAAGGGTAGGGTAGGGTAGCATCTTTTATATGTTCAAGCTTGAAATATTGTGAAGTTGTAACCCGTTTTTAGAATAGTCACAAACAGCATATAAAAGAATGCGGGCAAACTGACGAATCCCGTAGGAGGCTTAACAATTAATAATCTATAAACAATTCTTTTATATGTTTATCCGTTACATCCGTTGTATCCGTTGCAAACTTTCTCACTTTATAGTGTACGGCGCCTGCAATCTACATTAATAAAAACAAACTTTACCCCTCCTCTTAACTCCTATGCAAACTTCAGAAAATCCAATCAACGAGACTGCTAACATCAAAAACCTCAAAGGGTTTGACGCAAATCATCCACCCGACCCCAAACTGATAGATAGCTGTGTACACTGCGGGTTTTGTCTCTCAACATGTCCAAGTTATAGAGTCTTGGGCAAAGAAATGGACTCCCCACGTGGACGTATCTATTTAATGGACGCAATAAACGAAGGTGAAATAGCGCTCAACGAAGCATCCGCACAACACTTTGACTCATGTTTAGGATGTCTTGCGTGTGTAACTACCTGTCCTTCTGGGGTACAGTACGACAAACTAATATCCGCAACTCGTCATCAAGTCGAACGTAACTACTCTCGTAACTGGTTTGATACATTAATACGAAAATTAATCTTCACGTTATTTCCTTACCCGAATCTTTTGCGTGTTTTTCTAGTTCCTTTGTTTATCTATCAAAAACTAGGTTTACAAAAACTAGTACGCGCAACAGGTTTACTCAAACTCATATCACCTCGCCTAGCCGCGATGGACTCGATATTACCAGAAATCACCTTAAAATCATTTCAGAGTAACCTACCAACAATCATTCCTGCTCAAGGAGAAAAACGTTACCGTGTCGGTGTAATTTTGGGTTGTGTACAACGCTTATTTTTCTCACCAGTCAACGAAGCAACAGTACGTGTACTAACAGCAAACGGTTGTGAAGTAGTCATCCCCAAATCACAAGGATGCTGTGCTGCACTACCAGAACACCAAGGACAAACTCAACAAGCACAAGCATTAGCAAAGCAAATGATAGACAGCTTTGCCGACACCAACGTTGATTATGTAATTATTAATGCAGCAGGTTGCGGACACACCTTAAAAGAATACGGTCACATTTTAGAAAACGACCCAGAATACAGCGAAAAAGCCAAGCAATTTGCAGCAAAAGTCAGAGATGCACAAGAATTTTTAGCAACCATTGGCTTAACAACAAAACTATCACCAATTACCGAAAAACCCTTGACATTAGTCTACCAAGATGCCTGTCACCTACTACATGGTCAAAAAATTAGCGTCCAACCACGTCAACTTTTACAGCAAATACCAAATATCAAATTAAAAGAACCATTAGATGCGGCGTTATGCTGTGGAAGTGCAGGTGTATATAATATGCTGCAACCTGATGTGGCTGAAGAACTGGGAGCGCAAAAAGTGCAGAATTTACTTAATACTGGCGCCGAGCTAATAGCTTCACCAAACCCAGGATGCACGCTGCAAATTACCAAGCACTTGAAAGCACAAGGTAAAAATGTTGAAGTAATACATCCAATAGAATTGTTAGATTATGCAATTCGTGGTGAGAAATTGAGTTAATCCCCCAAACCCCCCGCGAATTCGGGGGGCTTTAAGACAACTCTAAAATTGTCATTAGTCAGTAATGCATTATGTCAGAAAATCCTATCATCACTCAACTTACAAGTACAAGTGCATTATGAGGTATTATTTAATTAAGGAGTTTATAGAAATATAACAATGCTGGCAAACTATATTGACCACGCAATGAAAATGCCTATTTACGAAATTATAGAAGATTCAGGCGCCTACTGGGGTGAAATTCCTGGTTTGCAAGGAGTTTGGGCAAGTCATCGAACCCTTGAAGGTTGTCGGCGCGAACTGAGAGAGGCTTTAAGCGATTGGATTGCGCTGCGTTTGCGTTTAGGGCTTACGATTCCTGTAATAGCCGATGTAAACCTGAATGAAATTACTAAGCTTGTCTAACGATGTCTAGATTAACACCTGTATCTTGGCGGGAGTTTGTAAAACGCTTGCATGAATTAGGATTCGAGGGTCATTTTTCAATGAACGCATTTGTGAAGAATTAGGCGCCGTCAAGTTAGATATTTGGCAAGATTATACTTTATTAAAGATTGATAACTATACAGAATTAAATCGACGTGGTTCTGTATTGCAAGAAGCGATGTATTTGTTAAAAATGATTTGTCCTAGCACTGGAAGCATTCATATTTTGCGTGTGCCACCAGATATGACATCAGCGCGTGAGGCTATTTGTTGGGTAAATTGGGGTATTGAGCCAGAAAATTTTGCGGTGCAAAGTTGAGATAATTAGATGTATATATAACTTTTTGATTAGCTAGTGATGTATATTTATGGTGTGCTTTAAAGACTACACAGGCAGGATGCCTGTGCCACGAGAATTTATTTAAATTAAGCGGTGGCGCCTACTGTTGCTGGTTGCAATAAACTTAGTAAATGTTTATCGGGGGTACGTACTGCGGCAACTTTACCGAACGACGGTTCGCGAACTCGTCCTTCTAATTTTGCTCCCATGTTTTCGAGTGTGGCAATGACTTGGTGAATATCATCGACGTTGAAGCTTAAAATTGGTGAGTCGCCAGTTTCGGCATCAGATTCGGCGCCATGAAAAGCGATGGTAGTACCACCAGCATCGATTTCAGCCCATCCAGGTGTAGAAACTTTTACAGTTAATCCTAACCCTTCACTATAAAATTTCACTGCTGCGGGCACATCCTTCACCATCAGCATTACGTACTTAAACTGTGCTGGCATTGTTTGCTACCTATATATATTGTCTCAACTTCCATTGTATATTTTGATAACTCAAGCAGGCTTCATACAGAAGATAGAGCGCTTTAGGTAAGGACGTATCACCAAACAGCATTTGACAGGTTTTGGTAATGGTTAGCTTTATAAAAGAGTATTTTAAAAGTTATATTTAAAATAAATTCTGTGTTTAATCCCCCCAACCCCCCTCAATAAGGGGGGCTAAAAACCTGTTTTCTTTTCCCCCTTATTAAGGGGGGTGAGGGGGGATTTTCTAAGGTTAACGCATTATTGAAAAAATGAGGGATAATGCTGAACATAGGGTAAGAGCAACTAACCAGTTGTTGACTTGTTTTTGCTTTTTTGTTTGAGTTTCTAGTTTTTGATTTAGTCGCTCAATTTCTGTTTGCGCTTGCTGAAGCTTGTTGTGGATAGTTTGGTTATCTAGACGTATGTTGTCTAGCGCTTGTTTTCCTCCAAAGTTGTTAATTATAGTTTCGACTTCGGTTTTTATGGTTTGGATTTGTGAGTGTGCTTGAGATACTTCGTTGGTTTGTAATTGGGTTTTTTCTTGGTATCTGGCTATTTCTTGTTTGGTTGTTTCGATTTGCGTTGCTAGTTGGTTGATTTGTTCGAGTTGTTGAGGTAAGTCTTTAGTGAATGCTGGTAAGATTGCTTCTAGTTGTTGCGCTTGAGTTTTTGTTGTGTCTACGCTGTCTATTACAAATTTTAGTTCGTGTCTGAATGTGCCTAGTAGAGTTTGGTAGTCTCCTATTTGCTCTAAGTGTGATGTTATTTCATTGTGAATTTGATGGATTGTACTGATATTTGCTTCTAGTTTGACTTGTTGTTCTTGGATTTCTTGGATGTTGTTTTTGACAGTTTGTGAGAATGAGAATGTGTCTGATTTTAATTGTTCTATTTTGCTGTTATCTTCTATAATGGCTGTGTGAATGTTGGCAGCTTGTTTGACTGCGTTGTTCGCTGTTGTAATTCCTCGTTCGATGGTATGCCAAAGTTCTTCTAGTTGTTTGGCTATTTCTGCATCTGTATGTAATTTCATTTAATTTTCTCCTTTTGATAATAGATTATTTAGACGTGATGTAAATGATTCACATAGTAATGTTACGAGTGGCTGTTTTTGGTTTGATTGAGTGTTGATATCTTGCCAAAAACTTAGATTTTGCTGGTAGTTGCCATCATATATATGTGACCTGACGCGCGCTGCTTCATACGGTAAACCTTTTGCTTCTAAGTCTTTAGCTACACTTTTTAATAAGTATTTATATTCTTGGAAGTCGGTATCTTTTAATAGTTCTGCTTCTTGTACTGCTTGCCAAGATAACCCCATTGCGCGTAATAGTAAACAGCGTAGGTGGATATTTTGAGTTTTTTGGAGTTCGTTGTTTAAGTGTTCATGTGTATGTTTTTTTAATACTGTTATGGCTTGGGTTTCCCATATATATAATTCTGCGTTTTCTACTCCGGCAAATTGTAGTGCCAAATAGCTATCCCAATATAGATAACCTGTTTCGCAACGTTTGAGTAGACGTTGTTGTACGTCATCGGTAATTTGGTTTAAGTCGGCATCACTGACAATTTCACTAATCCAATTTATAGCGCCACTCGTATCGATGATTTCACATTGTTGAAAAAAGTTATAGCCATTGTCAGAAAGGCGCCTTATTTCTGATGTTGTTACAACTACTAATAAACGAGAACGCGCGCGGGTCAGGAGTGTATACCATTGAAAACTTTCTTCTAGAGTCGGTTTTCCTTCACCTTCAAACAAGCAAAAAGCTACACAAGCTTCAAACTCACGACCTTTAGCTTTTTCTGGGTTGAGAATGACTAAGTTATCGTTCGAGTTTAATGCTTTGTTGGAAAGTACTTTAACAGCTTTAGCTAAGTCACGCAGTAAATAACGACGATTTTCTTCATTACCACATTCCCCGGCAAGTTTGTCTAAAAATAATATAGCTTCTTCTTTAGATGCACATTCTAATAATTTTACACTTTCACCAGTTTCAAAAGCGTGTTGAGGATTCGCTGGTAATGGTAGCTCTTTACATTTGTTTTCAGATGTAATTGTTTTTGCTACTTCCCAAAATTGATTTGCAAATTCTAATATTTGGCGTGAGTTACGGTAATTACGTACTAGTTCAATTGAGTTCTTAATATGCAACTGTCCCCAGTTAAAATCAGTAGCTTGAATGCGTTGATTTAAATCACCTAACAGCCATAAATATGTTTGGTGTCCTTGGGCAGACCATGACTTACATACTGAAATAATAGCTTGTAGCTCACTTAATAAGTAATCTTGTGTTTCATCTACTATTAATAAAGTGCATTCAGAATTACTAGGGTTAATATTGAGTGAATTTTGTAATATTTTTGCGGCATCTGACCGTGATATACGACAAGATAAAGCTTTATAAAAATGCTTTTTACTAATTTTCAATAAGTTTTCAACTCGGTGTGAGTTGACTTGATACATAACGTTTTTATCATTAGCTTTATGTTTATTTTCATCTAATACAAAAGCTTGATATAATAGAACATCATCGGTTGTAATATCAGTTTGACGACTATATTTAAGTGCTTGCTTTAATGCATCTAACTCTTCTTGTCCTGAAGCTAGACGGTTTTTAAACTCAGGATTAATTTTAGTCAACCACTGTGGAAACGTACCTAACCAAAAATTTTCTTGAGTTGCTGCTGTTTTAACTTCAGAAAATTCTGAAATATCACGTCGCAAAGCTTCCGGTACAATCAACATAGTATTCCACCCAAAATTACGGTGGATTTCGCAAGCGAATAAAGTTGCACAAACCGTCTTACCAGTACCAGGTGCGCTTTGGATTACAATGCACGAACTATCTTCAAACTCATGCACTGTTGATGGTTGATACTGCGAACACAATATTCGTAAAGGTTCATCCAAAATATTGCGCTGGTAATTTGTCAAAATAGGTGAGTACCGATAGCTACCATACACAAACCTGTACCAATCGGTATCTTGCTCTCGATTCCAATGGTATGCTGGGTTTTCTTCTAATGCAGTACCCTGTGGGTGTAAAAGTTCTTCGATAACGTTTGTATGCAAACATTCTCGCTCATCGAACGCATCATCATACACCTTATCCCGCAACCCAGCTTTGATAACAACTACATTATTATCCGCGCGATGCCAAATAACGCGCCATTTGCCAGAGCGAGTTCGTAACAAATTATCAAAACCCTTGAGCGCTTTCGTTTGTCTTTCATCTCCCTGACTCAACCGATGCAAAATCTGGTAAATCCTTTGCAGGTCAGCAGGTGGAAGCTTTTGAATTTCACGAAAGGCCGCACGGATTATTTTCACGTCAGCCATACACAACGTTTTCTCCCCGATAAACAGTAGTCGTATGCGCTTATTATTCCCACCTTCACAAGAAATATATATATAGTGTTAATTTTGGCAACTTGTAGCACAGGCGTCTCGTCTGTGCAGTGATATATACTGTGAACTGGTAAGATATAGACTTTTGTCATGACTCAGCATAAGACGGCGCCTAATCCTAAAGCGGCAAAGAACTTGTATACTAGAAAAAAGTTTGTGTGATGGAAGTTTTACATATGCCCTCACCATTTCCTGGCATGGATCCATACCTTGAACAGCCTACTTTTTGGTCTTCGTTTCATAGCCGACTTATCGTAGCTATTGCAGATGCAATTGAACCACAGCTAAGTTCCGAGTATTATATTGAAGTTGAAACCCGAACTTATCAAAGTGATGATAGTGACGATGGGTTACTGATTGGCATTCCAGATGCTATTATATTTGCCAATAAATCTGATACAACAAACGAAGAGCAACTTACAGACAATAGCTCAGTAGCTACACAGTCTCGTCCTGAGCTAGTTACGTTACCAATGCCAGTTTCAATTAATGAGCGTTATTTAGAAGTGCGCGAGATGGTAACGGATGAAGTTATTACAGTGATTGAACTTTTATCTCCAAAAAATAAGCGACCTAGTGATGGTCGAGTTGCTTATGAGAAAAAACGGCGAGCAATTTTAGGCAGTGCTACTAATTTAATCGAACTAGATTTGTTACGAGCTGGTAAACCAATGGAGATTCGAGGGATGCAATCAGCAACTGCCTATAGAATCTTAGTTAGTCGTAGCCATCAACGTCCCGCAGCAGAACTTTACCGTGTTTCCCTGCAACAGCAGTTACCAACTTTCCCTATACCTTTAAAACTTAATCAAGTAGAACCTTTAGTAAATTTACAAGAAGTATTTAATGCTGTTTATGAACGTGCGCGTTATGCAACACGCATAGATTATCACCAGCCTGTTCCATCACCTGCATTGTCGAAAGCTGATGAACAATGGGTTGAAGCGTTGTTGACTCCGTAAAAAACGTAGAGACGCGATTAAATCGCGTCTCTAACAAGGGCGCAAAAAAAGGTGTCCTTATTGAATTCTATAAAAGACATCTACAGAAATGCCTTTTACATTTTCAAATAATCTTTACCTCGTGATATCATGTCCGGTTGATTACCCATAATTATAGAGACGTTACATGTAACGTCTCTACATGGTTTTTATTACTACGGTTACGCTACCGGACATGATGTGAGTTGAGTCGTATTACGCCATCACAGCTGCTTCTTCCACATCATATTCATCTCTAACTTTAAAATAGTAGTAGAGATTCGCCACCGTCATATCAGAAGCCTGCTGTAAATTCTTTGAAAATAATGTTTTGTAACCAGTCGTACTAGCTTGCCGATGAATGTAATCCTCATACTGACTACGTAGCGTAGGTTGAAACATAAATCTTAATTGGTCACGCAATGAAAAAAAGTGTGATTTCTCAGCTAAATTTTGATATGTTATTTCTTCTGGGGGAACTGAAATTGCACTTATTAATTCGGCGCCCCTCTCACTTTGGAATCTAAAAACCATTGTGGTATTTGATGTGAAGCTAAACCTCACATCTGGACACGCAGCTTGTGCAATAATGACTGCACCTTGTAGTTCCTCCATCTAGAATTACCTCCTTTAAATTGCTTTTGATTGACAACAGTTTTAAGCCTTGGTGGGCATCGGCTTCTCACCGGGGGCTGGAGCTTTACCAGTTTGCTTGTCGCTACTTATCCGACTGGCTTATTTAGATGTGGATATTATCCCATATATATGTGGGCTATCAGCTTTATTTAAAAATGTTTCATCTCAGATACCCATATATATAGCCTAATAGTATAAAATGGAGTAATGGAGCTAAGTAGTTAATATGACAGACAAAAAAGGCGATTACGCAACGCGGTTTCAATCAAAAGGGATAGGTATTCCTTCAAAACAAAAGCCTGTTAGTGTCATGTTGCCGTTGGATATTGATTCTGTTGTACGAGCAATACCCAATCGCTCTGAGTGGATTAGGCAAGCAATTTTAGAAAAGCTTCAACGAGACGGGCTTTTATGATTCAATAACAAAATGCCCAAACCATTGGTATGTAATTACAACGGCGCCTAGTTATGAAGTTTGCCTGTTTTAGCTAGTACAAGAACATAAGTGCGAAATTGGCTTCACAAAGGATAACCATTTGAACTCTACGCTGACTCATTCAACCATCCCCGTGCGATTAATTCAGAAACGGGTAATCCAGAATTATCTAATATTCCACTACCGATACGTTTGACTCGGACGGGGGTATTAGCTTGACGTTCAAACCAGTAACCAATTGGTGCTAAAAGATAATTAATTAATTCTGGATGGTGAGAAATTAGTAGCACTTGAAGTTTTCCATCGCTACAAAGGTCATAAAGTTCAACTAACCAAGGTTGAATTTCAGGTAAAGCTAAAAAGTTTTCAGGTTCATCTATACACAATGTATAATCTTCTGATTTTGGACCATGAATAAGTGTATACAGAGCAATTAAGGTTTTTTGCCCATCAGATAATTCTCCAAGTCGATAGTCAATAGTTTTACTTGCGTCTGTTTCTCCTGAAAAGCGTAGTTTTAACACTAAGCTTTGCTCGCTAACTCGTTCAAACTTAAAGTTTTGAAAGCCATCAAGTACTTCTTTTAAAATACTGTAAATAATGCCTCACGCTGATACTTATGAACATATTGCTCTTGCTGCACTCAATCAATATGCTGTGATGGCGCCAGAAATTCTGTTTTTGGGTAAAAGTGGAAACGTAACCTTTTACGTAGAAACACAATCGTCAAATTTTCTCCTCCGCATTCACCAAGCATTACCAGGGTTACAGAATGATATATGGCAAAAACCAGATGTTATCGAATCAGAACTCAAATGGCTTAATGCTTTGCGTCGTGAGACTAATATAACAGTGCAAGAGCCAGTGCAAAACTTAGAGGGTAGATGGGTAACACAAGTGTTGGCAGATAATACCCAAGATATTTTTAATTGTTCATTGCTACGTTGGATTGATGGCTGTGTCTCTAATAATGAGCGAACGGCACAGCAAGCAAAAAATCTTGGCTTATTAATGGCTTAACTGCATCGCCATAGTAGTCAATGGAGCTTACCACAAAATTTTGTCCGTCCAGTATTTGATGAAAATCTTTTTTGTACAGCACTTGAAGCATTTTACCCAGCAGTAACAATGGGTTTGGTTTCGCGGGAGCATTACAAGATGCTTACAGCAGCAACCGAAAAGATTATTGCCATGATGAAAACGTTAGGCCAAACACCTGATGTTTGGGGATTAATTCATGCAGATTTGCATGACGGCAATTATTTATTTTATAACGAAGAAATTCGACCGATTGACTTTGCCCGTTGTGGCTTTGGGCACTACCTTTATGATATTGGTGAGTCAATTCAGTATTTAATGCCTCAAGTGAGACCCTCATTTTTTGAAGCTAGAGGGGCAAACCTTGACAATCGATCTGGCTGATTACCCCCTGCCACCTGCAGATCGGGTATTGAGTATTTTGCTGTGGATGCTGCGTTAGTGTTCAAGAGACGGCTCGCATTGTTGTAATTGCTGAAGAAGCAATTTCTTGGCGCCGTGCCCGCAATGCGACGTTTATAAATCAAGTCAAACAGCACATCTTGCTCGTATAAGTGTTCATAGCTTCCACGGAATCAATGATTGTTTGCAAGGTAGGAGCTTGAGACATAAATAAAATAATGCGGTTTCGTTTTCATTATAATATCCTTCCTACAAATGGGAAGTACGCTTGTTTGATTAATAAGTGCCCTCAAACGAGCGTACAAACGGAGCGAATTGCTAAAATCTCTGGCTCTTTATCGCTCATCAATTACTTTAAGTTCTGGTTTTCTGTATTGATAAATAATTATAGTTGCTTAGAGAGATTTACGCAGCTAGTTAAAAGATAAAATTTTAGCCTTAATTGAAAAATCCTATTGTGGAAAAGTTTTTGTTAGGTTGCGTTTTTAAAGTCTGGGTTTGATAGAGCATCTGTTCTAGTTTGTACCGCTATTTGAGCCACAGTGAATAAGCGTGCAGTCTATGATGATTGTCTTTAAATAGCAAGATTTTTATACTCGCGCAAGAAACTGAAAGATTTTTCTCTTCAACATCATTAACTTGTAACTAGTGGTGCGTGGCGCTACAAGTCTTATAACTACGCCATTGATTTTTTCATGGCGCCAAACGTGCCTTTTCATTCATTACGTGGTGCCAAGCAGCAGCAAGCTGTAACTTGTGAGTTGTACCTTCTAATGGTCAATATAATTTATTAGCTCAAAAAATGTAATTTTGCAACCTCTCTATTTTTTCGACCAAGAGACGAATTTGAGCAGGTTTATTGCGAAACCAATCTGTTGACCAAATTCGGTGGATGTTCCAACCAAGTTTTTCAAGCACTTGTTGTCTTAAACGGTCACGGTCTCTGGCAGTAGGGGAACTATGGTAGGATGCACCATCACATTCAATGCCTAGCAAAAATTCTCCTGGGTGATTTTTGTTGACAACTGCTAGGTCAATTCGATAACCTGAACATCCAACTTGAGTACGTATCGTATACCCATGCTCTACTAAGGTGTGGTAAACATCTTCTTCAAATGGTGAGTCAAATTTAAGTTCATTGGTATAAAAATTACCTTCGAGTTTTTTACCACCGCTCTCTGCATACTCTAGGTAATCTCGTAACAACTTTATACCTTGATTTTTACTGCGTGTTATATCTATATCAGCAGCTAGAAGAGAGGAGACTAAAGTAATTTTACTTTTTGCCCGTGTAATAGCAACATTCAGGCGGCGTTCTCCACGTTGTTTTATAATTGGGCCAAAATTAAGATAAAGTTTACCAACAGAGTCACGAGCATAACCGACGCTGAGTAATATCACATCTCGCTCATCACCTTGAACATTTTCCAGTGCTTTAAGAAAAAATCGAGGTGAGTTATCGCTGCAAAATATCTCAAATTCCGGCTTGTCTTTGCCCAAAATCTCTAGTTGCTCTTGAATTGCGCTAGCTTGTGCCTCGCTAAATGCAATAATACCGAGAGATTGGTTGGGACATGATTGAAAATGTTCTAACGTTAACTGAGCAACTACTTCTGCCTCACGTCTATTATCCCGGCGCCCACCTCGGTCGTAAATACCATCAGGAACATGTTTAAACCATACTCCCAAATTAGGATTTTGAACTGGGTTTGGAAATGTAATTAATTGAGAGTCGTAAAAATGTTTATTGGAGAAAGTTATCAAGCGCTCATCCTGACTACGATAGTGCCATTTGAGAATGCGTCTAAACATGAAATTTGAACATTCATCTAAAACGCTTTCATAGCTTGCATTATCTTCATCTTCCGCATCTTCTCCATTATCTCCAGTTGTAAAGAAAGATGTTGGTGGAAGTTGTTTGTTGTCACCTATTACAATAACTTGGTCGGCACGAATAATCGCAGGAACAACATCCTCGGTGCGAAGTTGAGACGCTTCATCGAAAATTAAAACATCAAAATGAATTACCGATGCATCAATATATTGACTAACTGATAGCGGACTCATCATCCAGCAAGGTTTTAAAGCTTTGACTAAGTTTGGCACCCCTTTTTGTTTATCATTGAGAAGTTTACGAATTGGCAAATGCTGCTTTTTCTTAGTTACTTCTTTTCTTAGTATTCGTAACTCAGCTTGAATATTTGAGCTTCTTTCGTGATTTTGCCAACGTTGTACATGAAGTTGCTTTAAACGCTCTCTAGCAACATTAAGTTGGGAACTGTCAAGTTTATAAAAATCTTGAATTTGTCGCTCATGTACCTCAACATTAAAGTTTTTTAACTCAGGTTTCTGAGCAAGGATAGCATCCAGACATGTTTTATAAATAATTTTCTCTAGACATGGGAACCATTGTAATGCTTTTATTTTGCGCTCACGTAAAGCATCTAATAATTTTTTAGTACCTAAATTTTCAAGTTTTTCATAGGTTTCTTTATAGGTTAACCATTCTTGAAAGTCAGCTAATTCAGACTGAGCTAAATTAAGGAAACTCTCTAATTCTACGAAAGTAATTTTATTTGGGGGTAGATAGGAATCTGTAATATCACTTTCATTGAAGTATGACAGTATAAAGTATAACCCTTGCTTGATATTTTTATGTGTTGATTCAAATGTTTTTACAAGTTCGCTTAGTTTGCGTCGCTCTCCGGGAGAATTTAGAATTTGCTGAACAGAATCAGTGTTGAGCGAATACTGTTGTAAATCAAGGCGCCAATTTAAAGCTTCTTTAATTTATTTTAGTTCTGTTTGACTGGAAATTTGCGGGTTAAACAAAGAACCAAAAATTTTAGCAGGTAAATAATCAGTTTGACTAAGCTTATTTTTAAGGACTGCCATCGGATTTAGTTTATTATTCCGCAAAGCATCTACAAATTCTTGAAGTCCTAAATTTTCTAGCTCTGTATGTATTGCTTTATATGTTAACCAATTACGGAAATATGATAAATCAGTTTTAGCTGCAAATAGAAAATTCGCCAAATCGGTAAATAATATTTGAGTATGAGGTAAATATTGCCCAGCAATGTCATTTTCCTTAAAGTACATTAGTACCAAATTCATGCCCTTTCTAAAACTTTCAGGAAAGGATTCAATTTTCTCAAATAATTCAACTAGTTCGCGTCGATGAGAGGCAGAATTGAGAACTTGCTGAATATAGTCAGTGTCAAGCGAATATTGTTGTAAATCAAGGCGCCAATTTAGAGCTTCTTCAATTTCTTTTAATTCTGCTTGGCTGGAAATTTGCGGACTAAACAAAGAGCCAAAAACTTGAGCAGGTAAATAATCTACTTGACTGAGCTTATTTCGGAGAACGACTATAGGATTTGGTTTATTATCTCGCAAAGCATCTACAAATTCTTGTAGTCCTAAATTTTCTAGCTTTGTATGAATTTGTTTGTATGTTGACCAATTACGAAAATGCGGTAAATCAGTTTTAGCTTGATTCAAAAATTTTATCAGGTCAGTAAATAATATTTTATTTGCAGGTAAATATTGCCCAATAATATCATTTTCATTAAAGTATGAAGTCAAAAATTTCATTCCCTGGTTAAAGTTTTCAGGGAATAATTCAACTATTTTAACTAATTCGCCTAGCTCCTGCCGTAGAGATGGAGAATTTATAAGGCGCCGAACAGAGTCATGAGGAAGCGAATAATTTGGTAAGTTACTCAGCCACCTTAAAGCTTGTTCAATTTTGATTAATTCTGACTGATGAGAAAATTCAGGGTTAAATAAAGACCCAAAAACTTGACGAGCAGGGTAGTTGCTTTCATACAGTTCATTTCTTGCTGCTTGTACTTCAACAGCTTGTAATAAATCACGTTTTAATTCATTAAACGAAATCTGTCCCTCTTGAATGCGTAGTTTCTTCAAATACTTAATATCGTTTCTATATTTGGGATTAAAAATTCTAATAATCCAATAGCGATTATATCTTTGAAATCTATTATTCAAAGCAGGTAAGTCAGAAGAAAATAATTCGGAACTATATTTTTGTTTTAAAAATGGTTCGTTCTCTTCTAAAAATGTAACATTTGATTTTAACTTAGCAAAAGCATCCTGAGCAATTGAAATATCTACTGTGTTCCAATTACTTGGCAAATCAGATGGACTATTTAATATATAATGAAGAGCAGGCAAGGATGCTTCAATATTTTCTAAATTTAATAGCGGCTGAATTGTTAAAATACTTTGAAGCTTTTGAGATGCTGTTTGGAGCGAAAAAAGTAATTGCTGAAAACTTTCTATTTTTTTATTAATTTCTAGTTCTAGAGTTTCTGAACAAAATTGTAATTCACTGTTATGCCAGATAGTTGTAGTTTCTTCTCTTAATAAGGGTAGAAACATAGAAAGTTGATGCAGTAAATTTTCAGCTTCTACTGAAAGCTTATTTTTTTCAATTTCTCGAACATCGTTTCTCAAAATATTTAAAGCATCTCGAATAATTGAAATATTCAATAAGACCCAGTTTTCTGGTAACTTAGATGGCGCCTTCAATATATGTTGAAGAGTTAGATAGCAAATTTGTACATCTCTTAAATTCAACAAAGGTTGAACCTTAAGCGTAATTTCAAGCTGTTGACTAACTGTTTGAATTAAAGAAATAGCTTGTTGAAATTCCTGAATTTTATGACTTATTTCAAATTCCTGCGTTTCAGAGCAATACTTTAAATTGCTTCGTTCCCAAATAAGTGTTTTTTCTCCTCTCAGGAATAATAAAAATGAATAAAGTCGAGCTAGTAGATTTTTAGCTTCTTGAGAAAGCTTTTTTTTCTCAATTTCTTGAACGTCTTTTTCTAAAATACTAAATGCTTCACAAACGGTCGAAACTTCTAATTTAGTCCAATTATCTGGTAATTGTAATGGCGCCTTTACTATATGATATATAGCTGAGTAGCAATTTTCTAGTGACTCTAAATTGGATAAAGCTTGAATTTGCAGTGTTATTTGTAACTCTTGACTAATATTTTGAGTAGAAATCATTGCTTGCTGGAACTCTTGTATTTTTTCTTTAATTTCTAATTCGAGCTTATAGGAATAAGTCGCAAGAGAATTTTTTGCCCAAATAGTTGTTTTATCTCCTTGAAAGAAGGGTAAAAACTGCGCTAGCTGATTCAATAAATTTTCAGCCTCTTGCAATCTGTGTAAATCCCATTGACTGAAATTAGAAAGTATAATATCAATATCTGGAATTCCTTCGCGCTCTTTCTTTAAAAGTGTACCAAATATTTCAAATGCTGATTTATCTAAAGGCTTTTCTTTCGCATGTAAACTTGTGTGATATAAATTGAGTAATTGACGATTAGAAGCAAACCTTTCAAAAAATAGATTATGATTTTCTAAGCTAGATATTTGTGATATATAATCAATCGTTTTGTCTAAATTTTGGATAAGTTTGCGTTTATCAGTTGTACCACTGTGGTGAAGATTAAGACACATATGGTCTAAACCACATTCTACCATGCGCTTATAAACAACACTTAATGCTGTTTCTTTCTCTGCAACGAGTAAAACTGATTTTCCCTCACCAACCAATTCGGCAATCATATTTACGATGGTTTGGCTCTTACCTGTTCCTGGTGGTCCCTGAACAACAAAGCTAGAACCCCTTTTTGCTGCTTCTATCACAACTTGCTGACTTGAATCAGCATCGAGAATTTGATATATTTGTTCTGGTTTAACTAGTGAATCTAAAGCTTTGGCATCTGGTGGTTCTCTAAAGTTAGACTGATAGTTCGCTAAATCCCCGCTAATCGCTTGTAAAATCGGGTGAGAAAAAATTCGAGTTTCATTTTCGATGATATCCCGAACCATTGCTGCTTTAGCATAAGAAAACAATGAGAGAAACACATCATCTTTAATTTGCCAATTCTTTAACTCTACTAATAATTCGCTAATTAGAGCAATTATTTCGCCGTAATTCAGGTCTTGTATGGTTTCTGGTTCTGGAAGATCAATGCCAAATGTTTGCTTTAACTTTTGCGCCAATGTTGGATTTAATACAATATCCTCTTCTAAGGCAGATAGTTTATATGCATCTCGTCTAGGTTCCTTAATTAACTCTACAGGAACTAAAATCAGCGGCGAGGTTAAAGCTTCTTCTGGTTTGTCCTTGTCATACCAAGTCAGGGTTCCCAATGCAAGGAATAAGCTGTTTACCCCTCGCTCTTCAAATGACAGTCGTGCTTCACTACGTAATTTCTTTAGTCGTTTGAGTTGTTCGTTACCTGTTTGACGAGTAATTAATTCTGGAGGATTTGCGGCGCCAGGTAATGCTTTAGTATTTTCCAATAGAAAAGTATCTTGATACTCACTATCAAATATCTGAAAATTAAGCGTTTTCTTGTCAAATACAAGGTTTTGGAAGAGAATATTAGCAGATTCTGTCAAAATCTCCAAAGTTCGTGGGCTATCTTGCTTAAACTTGATAAGAGGATTTCGTTTCCCCAAGTCAGCCAACCCAGCTTTCCACTTTGCAATCTTTTGAATAAGGTTTTGCCGAAAGTCCAAAGCTGGCTGCTGCATATTCACTCTCTTAGTTACACTTATACTGGAACACCGTAACTATTTTAACTGAATAGCGTTTATCTGAAAAATGCTTTCTATACAAATAAACACCAAGATTTCCCTATATCTCTAAATTAGTACTAAGAGAAAATTCTTTCCATAAAGTGTAATGTATTTTACATTAATTTTCGTTTAATTTACCAAAAAATTACAAATTGATTGTCAAGATCAGCAATGGCACCCATTATGTTATAGAAGGCGCCTACTCAATCTATGGTTTTGCTAATTTTTGAACAAAACTTACATGCGACTAACTACTCAAACCTTGTTGTAGCACAGCTAAAACCTTTGCCATATCACCCGCAAGCAATGCTTTAACATCCAACCGCAAACCTGGATAAACCTAATTTTTAATTATACCGCTTGTATCAGCTTATAACGAGATATACTCCCCCGAATGCAAACAAAACCAATCAAGTTTATTATCTAACGTTTGCCAAACAATATATTCTTTTACCCATTGCGACAATAAACTTTTTTCTTATCATGTAAATCATTCGCTGCGCTGCTTCCTGCTACTTCGGCAACTAATTCTGGCGCCCCTTCAATATAACCATCTTTATTAATACGCGAATTTCCATTCGACTCGATACGCAGCAAAGCATCCGGTTGCGGTTCTTTGTCTGCATCTAATAGAACTGTTGCATTACCACTCAAATCAACACCCTCAGTTGCTGCTCCGTAAGTCCCTAACCACGTCATCAACCTTCCGTGAGGTTTACCGTGGTTTACGTGTCTAACCGGAGATGCCATGTATACTATTCCCTCTATCAATTCTGCTTTCTTAATATGCGGCATCGCGGTATATCGCCGTTCAAATTCATGACGAGTAAGCCTATCCCCATTTTCTAATGGTGGAATGTAAGTACTCTTATTAAGGCTTTGCTCTACTTATGCTGTCATTAGCAAAATCTTCTCTCAGAATTGTCGTTGTATCTAGTATATCAGTTTTCGTCAGTGTGCAATCTATCTGCCTGCGAAACTGGTAATTCGTAATTTGTAGTATTTACAACAAATTACGAATTATCTATTCACATTTAGGCAACTTTGTTTGAGTCTAACTTCTTTGAAAGATCTGATATAGATTTTTGGGGAAGTGAGTGTGATAATAACTGCACGCGCCAGAGTTCTCGGTCATCAGTTAAATCGCTTGCAGCTGTTCTACCGTGCAACATGTAATGATTTTCAATTAAAAGTAGGTCGCCTTGCTGCCAATCATGGCAAATTAAACAGCTATCGTCGTACACCTTGGCTTGTAGTTCAGTAATTAGTTGTTGAAAATCTTGTTGGGGTAGACTTTGTGATGATAACTCAAAGGTTTGTAATTTAGAGCTAGAACCTTCTTGATAGCGAAGGATATCTTCACCTGTAATCGGATGTTGCATAATTAATGGATAGCTGTGTTTTTTACCTCCATAGTAAGTAAGTTTAGTGAAGTAATCAATTTCTATTTGTTTCCAAGCCTCAACTTTTGTAGAACCTGCATTTTCAAGCACTCTTCGACCGTCAACTACTGTGGTCTGTCCTTCTCCATTTGCTGGAGCTCTATGACAATAAAGAATAAAAAACTGAGGTGTAAAATCTTCGTAGCGACCGCTTGCTTCTAAGTAAGAGGGTGGCATACTTAAATCCCAATGTAAGGGAACAGCTTCACGAGAAGCAATATAACCATCAGGTCTTTCTTTTGGTCGAATTGTATGTACAGGTCCGAAGTCCCAGATTACTGGTTTTCCAAACAAGCTTGAAAACTCGACAAGATGCTCTTTACTATCAACATGAAAACCTCGTAAAACCACAAACCCATACTCTAAACAAAGATTTTGTAATGTTTTTGAATTAAGGCAAGAGCAGTCAGGCTTTTGCTGATTATCATTACCTTTGTAGGTAATGCGAATTCCTGTTTTTGGCGGGTTGATAATTTCTAATTCACATTCGCTCCAAATTTCTTCAGTTGACTGTAGGAAATACCAAGGTTGCTGGTGACGCTTAACCAAAGCGGTTAGTGGTAATTTTTCAGCTTCTTCTTTTTTCATCATAATTTCTTGATTGTCAGAAGTTTTAACAACTACGTTATGCCAAGGGGTAATACAACGATAATCATTAGGTAATACATGAACAGCAAATTTTGGTCCTGAATTATTATGACCATGAACAGAAAGCCGAATATGATGTGGAAACTTTTCTGAAAGCAGTTTTGTTAATGCATCATTCCGTTGAATCATGATTTTAGCGAATTCACCACTCTGCTTGAGCCGAGTTTTTTTTGTTTTAGGGTAATTACTATTAGTCCAAGGATTGTCTTGAAAAAGGAAATTCTTCAGACCTTGGTAAGTTTGACGTATTTGTTCATCATTTTGGATTTGCGCTTCTACTTGCTGCTTGTGAAGAGAACAATATTGGCTCATCAGTTGTTCTCGGAGAGCTTCATATCCATTTTGTGATGAGAAAAAGCTATCTAAAGATTCCCAGGAAATGTGACGAACTTTAATAAGATTTTTAAGAGTGGTATTATACTTATCTTGGGTTTCTTCAGAAACTCCAATTAAATCAGAGAAGGTAGTTCCATCACTAAAAATGATAAGTTTACATCCTGGTGCGTAAAATTTACTCACTTGTTCGCAAAAATTATCTAGATATTCTAAGGCAATTTCTTCTCCTCGGTCTGGTAAATAGCCAAATACTTTAGAGTTTGTGTTGGGTGACTTACAGGGAAATCCAGGCAAAATCATCTCTATTGGTTGACTCCTGTGGATAAAATACATTAATTGCTCTGCTAGAAAAGTTTTTCCTTTTGTTTCAAAGCAGTCATTTTTAGCTTTAGCAAGTAATTGACGGAAAAGTTTCACAAATTGGGAAACAACCAATTGATGATGATTTTTGGTTTCAATATGTACTGTAGTCATAATTAATTTCATCCTTAATATCCGTTTAATGAGCTATCCATACAGTGGAATGGCTCTCTATTAACTCAAACGGTAAGGAATTTTCTTTTATGCATCCTCTAGAACTGTGGTCTTTAACGAATCCTTTGGATTGGAAGAAGATAATACTCGCGTTACTCCAGCATCAGGTAAAACTGGCTACACTATCCTTGAAGAAGTAATTGTTGCTGGAAAAGCGACTGCGCTCATTCAATCTGGTCAGTTAGCTGAAACTAGTACTGCTGCCTTTGGTGCGGAAACAACTAACCGTGATGGTAATCATATTCGAGCGCGCGATAAGTATGCTCAAATTATTGAGGATGTCATCCGCTCTGGTACCGACGTAATTATGGGTGGTGGTGAACTATATATGTTGCCACAAGGCGCTACAGGTTTCCACGTCACTGCTGAACTTGGTGCTTCAGAAAAGCGGCGTTAGGTCATTTACACCTGATTAATGACGTAGAGACGCTCACATCTTGCAGCATTCTCAATAAGCTTAAAGAAACCGGGCTTCTGTACGAAAAATCAACGTTTTATAGCAAAGTTTTTGTCAAGAAGCCCGGTTTCTAGGCCTGGTGCAAGATGTGAGCTACGTAACCGTATTGCATCGAACGTTTAGTATATCAGTTTTAGAAGCGTCGATGTTTAGCATTGGGGCAAAATAAAAAGTTTTGTAACAATTACAGATAGTTTGTGTAAAAGCCGCGCGTAAAGACCTGACAACTATAGAGAGCTGCAAGCACTCGATGAAATGCGGGGCCTTTTATGACTAACGACTCGAAAAGCCTACTAGATGCACAACTTAAAGAATTAGCGCCATTGTAGCTATTTATTTATCTTCACCACGCTTATCAATCAATACCTTTACCAACAATTTTCTACCTTAAGGTATTTAATATGAAACGTTATATGCAAAAAATTTCACTCGCTGCTATCAGTTTAATACTTATCTGTTACGTACAAGTACAGGCACAATCACCAAACCCACCAATTTTTCTTGCACCACCTCCAACACCAGATATTGGTGAACCTGGTAAGCGCTCGGCAGCAGGTAGCCGTGGTTGCGGTCAGGACGTGAACAAACCTGTTTCTTCTCAAAAGCAGCTTATAGCCTTATTACCCATTTATCCGAAGTCAGAACAAGTTTTTGCGATAACAATTGCCGAGCGTCCAGATTTCTGGTTTTATATTCCTTATTCATCATCTTTTACATACGGAGAATTTGTATTAGAAGATGAATCACAAAATCAAACTATTTACAAAACTTCTTTAACAGAGGCGCCAGGAATAGTAAACCTTCGCTTGCCTTTCTCTGCGGCGCCTTTACAAATTGGCAAACAATACCACTGGTATTTCAATATTTACTCTAAGAAAAATAATCAAATTGTTGCTGATGTTGAAGGATATGTAAAACGGGCACCGTTGTACTCTAGTTTAAAAACTCAATTGGAAAAAGCAACACCAAGTCAGCAAGTAACGCTTTATGGCGCCAATGGCATTTGGTACGAAGCACTAAGTGTTGCTAGTCAACTGCGTCATACCCAACCGCAAAATACTTCTTGGACTGCGCTGTTGCAAAGTGTTGGTTTGAAAGATATAACAAATGAACCAAAAGTTGAGTGTTGCAAGCTAGAAATTCAGTAGTAAAATTCAATTTGAATATTAACGAATATTAACCCCATTAAACATCACGCCATAAATTAATGCGTTTTGCACTTAACCCAACAGAGTTTAGGAGATCGCAGTGCGATTTTGTTAGGCGCCTAAAATTAAGGTGGTAAATGGCCTATTTAGAAGTGCGGTCTTAGGGTATGAGGGTAGCGTAGTTTGCATTAAGCTTTGCCAAGGAAGTCTTGTTTACCAAGTTCTACACCGCAATGTCGAAGGATATTATAAGCTGTTGTGACATGAAAATATACGTTTGGTAAAACAAAATATAGGAGAAAAGGCATTCCTTGAAAAGATAGGGTGTTATCACGCACTTGTAAAGTAATTGTTCTTTCCTCCGAACCATCAAACTGTTCGGGTTTAAATGTATCTAAATAAGAAATGGTTTTTCGAGTACGGTCAATTAGTTCGGAAAATGTAGTTTCATTGTCCTCAAATTTCGGTGCTTCTACCCCTGCTAGTTGTGCGGCGCCCCTTTTTGCTATGTCAGAGGCAATTTGCACTTGTCTTGATAGTGGAAACATATCTGGGAATAAACGAAAATTTATCAGCACAGAAGGGTCTATTTTTTTGTTTTCTGCATATGTGGCGCCTTTTTCAAGAATACCTACAAGGTTATTTAGTGTGCGGATACATACTGGTACTGATGTTTCATACATTGAAATAGTCATTGATATTTCTCTAGAAAAAGTTCAATTACATATTATCAATGAATTTTTAGTATTTGAACCAACCTCACCCAAATTAATATTCTTACACTCAGAACGGCGGCACTCATAAACACCCAAGTACTATAAAATCAATTTGCTTCTCGCTCAAGCGCGTAAAAGCTGCCTAATCAACTGGATTTGGGCTACTCTTCATTGTTGTTAACATAGCTTGGTAATTGTTTTATGATTAAGCTCTTGCCCAGTTGAGTTCCAATGCTGCTATCTGGCAAAATTTGCGCTCGTGCCGTCCTATATAAGTAGGCGGGCAAGGATGCCCACCCCACAATTGCAGGTTAATTTAATTTTTGGAAGTCTCTTACATCTGATTAATCATATAGAGACGTTACATGTAACGTCTCTACTCACGTAACCGATATATTAGAGCCAATTGCCAAGGAGAATGCAAGGTGCCCAATATCTAGGACGTTTGTATTTGGGATTTTGCAAAAGAGCTACTTGCGCGCGACGAAGTGCTTCGGCTTTAGTCAATTTGTTGTCAGCTAATTCTTGGTAAAATTTACTCATCAACACGGCTGTAGTCTCTGGGCGCCGAGTCTAATTTCTCACGGCAATTCAGTTTAATGAAGACAAGCAATTAGTTTTGTGCTTACGCTTCAACATTGCACTACCAGCGATAGCACCAACTGCTAGTAATCCCAACATAGAAGAAGGTTCTGGAATTCTCGTCCTTTCAACCCGAACAATTTGCCCTAGCTTCGGACCAACACCGCGCGTCGTTACATATATTTGGTTGTCAGGGCCAATAGTGATTCCATCAGCCGATGCCAGTCCTTCACCCGCTGCAACGAGAGTTGTCCGAGTTCCATCAGGAGCTAGTTGAATTAAAGAACCTGGCAGGTTTTGTAAGTCACCCTTCCACTGTGACTGGTCGCTAAACTGTAATACCAACAAATTACCGTTTTTATCAAAGGTTAAGTCAGTTATATGTGTAAATCCTTCAGCAAAAACTTGTGGCTGATTATCGTCCCCAATACGAAAAATTCGAGCTTGACCTTCGGGATAAGGAAAACCTAAGTATTCGCCAACGTACAAGGCGCCATCGAGACCAATTGCGGCGCCTGTGGGTACTGATTGAACCAACACCTTAGCAGGTATTTGTCCTGCTCCCGTCGCAGGTTGCCCCTCTGGTAGCGCGTCTGCAGGTATCTCTACTAGCCCTTCTGGTATCTCTGCCCCTGGTGGAAGCGGTGGAAAGTCTGGGTTATCTATGAGTTTTTTGGGTAATGGAATTGCCGCCACATCGCTACCATCAAGCTTGATTTTATAAGCGGTGTTCCCTCCTCCATCAACAACGTAAGCAATATTGCCACCAATGGTTAATTCATAGGGGTTACTAACGACATCGGCTTTATCAGGATTATTAACGATTTCATATTTGCCAAAATCGAAACTAATCATACGCCTATATTTACTAAAAGTCTACCTAGCATTATGTTCTATTCTTGCTATAAATATTCTAAATTTGCGAAAATATTTGGATTAGAGGTTGATATAAGACGAATAAACGTAAATACTTAATAAGTCTATTGATACAAAAACTACCCTTAACTGAAACTTTTATGTAAGAAAGGCAATTTTCAAACATTAAAGTGTGACTACTGACGAACCAAGTTGAAAAAACAAATTTAAAATTATAGATTTTCTCTATACACTTTTGGTGTCATTGTTGTATGCTTCCGAAATAGTGCTGTGAAGTGGCTAGGGTTACGGAAACCTATGCACTCACCAATGTCAGCTATTGACAATTTTTTCTGAGCTAGTAAAACCTTTGCTCGCTCGATTCTACAATTGATTACATATTGATGAGGAGTAAGACCAGTTGACTGCTTGAATAAACGAGAAAAATGATAAGTACTCATTTGTACAACGTTCTTAAGTTCCGTTAGTGTCAAATCACGCTCAAGATTGTCATTAATGTATTCGAGTACGTTTGATAACTTGTATTTAGGTAAACCACCAGTAAAATCCTCAAGATTGACTTTAGAGGTAGAATATCTCTGTAGCAAATAACTAGAAAGTGCGGTTGCTAGTGATTCACTGTAAAGATGCCCAGACTTGCAACCAAATTCGAGTTCTGCTTTCAGTGCTAGTCCAAGATGCTGAATTTGGGGACTTACCACACCCAAGTTAGGCACAATCTCAATATCTCTTAAGTTCAACTCCTGTGCAATGCGAGTGACAAACGCTTGTTTGAGGCGTAATACCAAGAAGTCACAAGTATCATAACATACTCCAGAACATAGTAAACCTGGAGGCACAATTGTAATTTCACCGTATGTAAAGCGCTTGCTCACAAGTTGCCCATCCCACATGAACTCTACCCTAGCTGGACGCTGGAAGTGCAGTTTAATGATATAATCCAATGGTGTTTGTGGCGGTATTTCGTGTGCCTCTAGCTGCCAGTATTCAACAACAATGCTATTCCAAGCGGCGCCTGCACTAGAAAGTATTGGCGCCATAAACTTTTGTGGTGCAGACTGTGTATTCATTTCCTTAATGTTTTAAATTTTACTTTTTTACTAACTTTCTTCTCCTACAGGCTCTCCCCAACCTATCTCATCATGCTGCATGTCTGGGGTGACATCTTGAAGCAGTTCATAAAGGTTATACCTGGGTCTTGCCGGAGATAAAATAATCTTATTTTCCTCGGTTAAAGTGCCTACCAAGTCCCCTTGTTTTAATCCCATCTGCTGAATAATGCTTTGCGGGAGCTTGATTCCAAGAGAGTTGCCCACAGGCTGACTTTTTGGGTGATCATCTTTGAGAATTATGATGAGCGTGTTTATACATTGAGCATACTACAGTTCTAATGATATCAATCCTTCTCAAACCTAGTATCTATGTTTTCAACTGCTCCGAGAGCTAACAAAGTCTGTTTTTGTGCTTCTGTTAAACCTGTAACACCATAAATATTCATTCCTTCATAAAGTCGTTCTGCTTTTAAAGTTTGAATACATTCAAATGTTTTTGCGTCCCAAACTTGAATAACAGCATTTGTATCTCCACTTATTAACATCCGACCGTCCGAACTAAAAGCTAAAGACATAACCCAGGTATTTGCTGCAACTTCTAATGTTTTCAAACAATTACCTGTTATTACATCCCAAAATTTAATTGTGCCATCACTACTACAACTAGCAAGGGTTTTACCATCGGGATTAAAAATAGTTGCCCATATCCAATCTTGATGTGCTGAGATTATATGTATACATTCACCCGTGCTAGCGTTCCATAGTCTAATTGTGTGGTCGGAACTACACCCAGTGGCAATAGTACTACCATCTGGACTAAAGTTAAGGCGCCAAATCCAATAACTGTGTCCTTTTAAAGTTAAACAACATAGAAGAGTTTCTAAATTCCAAATTCTAACGGTATCATCAAAGCTACCTACTGCTAAAGTTTTGCCTTCAGGACTAAAAGCTACGGACATTGCAATGTGTTCTGGAAATGTATGCAAAAGTTGACCTGTTGCCATATCCCAAAGTTTAACAGTACGGTCGTAGCTGCTACTTGCTATAACTCGACCATCTGGACTAACGGCAACTCCTGTCACCATACCAGAGTGTCCTCGCAATATTTTAGTACAATTACCTGTTTGTACATCCCACAATCTTATAGTTTGGTCAGCGCTACCACTAACTAAGCTACGACCATCTGGACTAAATGCTACTGAAAAAATAAAATCGGTGTGTCCAATTAAATCGCGGCGCCTTCCATCTAAATTCCAGAGTCTAACGATACAATCTTCATTGCCACTAGCAATAATTATACTACTTGCATGAAAAGCAATGGCGCCAACCCAGTTAATTCTTGCTTTGAAAGTTCTTACACATTCTCCATTCAAGACACTCCATAACTTTACTGAGAAATCATCACCACCACTAGCAAGCAAAGTTCCTTGAGAATTAACGGCGATAGTATTAATCGAATTTGTATGTCCATATAAAGTTTTAATACATTCAAAGCTAGTAATGTCCCAAAGACGAATTGTGCGGTCAATGCTCGAACTAGCGAGAATATTTCCATCAGCAACAAATATTGCTCTCAATACTCCATTGGTATGTCCTTGCAAAACTCCAATACAAGTACCTTGGCTTATATCCCAAAGTCTAATAGTCGAGTCTAAACTGCTACTAGCAAGTACCCCATGCGTGCTAAATGCCACCCACATAACCCAGTCGTTATGTGCTTGCAAAGTTTTTATACAATTACCTGTTTCTAGTTCCCATAGGGTAATATCATTACTTTTACCGCAAGTGGCAATTATGGAACCATCTGGACTTAGCGCTGCAAAAGTTATTGATACTGGATTTTCTTGATTTTCTTGTAAAATGTTTATTGTGCATTGCCCAGTGTTAATATCCCAGACTCTCACAGAATTATCTGTACTACTGCTAATTAATGTTTTGCCATCACGGCTAAATACAATTGAAAAAACTCCGTTTTTATACCCTTCCAGAGTTTTGAGTATTTTTAAATCACCTGTACTTATATCCCACAACTTAATTACTTTATCATCGGCGCCAGTGGCCAGTATTGTACCATCTGGACTAAAGTTAATGCACCATATTGGAGCAAAATGCCCTTGAAATTTGATTAGATGTTGACCGCTAGTACTATCCCATAGTGAAATAGAACCTTCAGTATGACCTGTTGCCAAAATTTTACCATCTGGACTAAACACTGCTGACATTGCTGTTGAAAAAGTCTTGGCAAATACAGATTTGGATAAGTCGGCACCTGTAAAATTAACTTTTTTTAAAGGTGTATCTTGTAAATATGCTTGCCAGATAGTTAAATAAGAAAAATCATAACCTGTTAAATCTACTTGTAAGTTGTGCAATAAGTTAATAATATTACCGATTGCATAGCCTGGTTCAGTTGATTTACAAGATATATGTGAACCGACCCTAACTAGTTGAGTTATTATTGATTCTTTGGTTCGCAGTTTTAACAGTAATTGCTCAATTACAGGTTGAAGAATTAATGTTGTTTGAGCAAGGCGAATATAATCTTTTGCTGTGGCTTTAATTATAGCATGGCTGTTAAGGAGTGATGAGTGCTGAGTGCTGAGTGCTGAGTCTTCTCCTATTTCTAAAGAGATTTGTTCAATCAGTTGTTCTGTTACATATTCCATTACTACAGGTTGAAGGGTAAACTGTACTGAGGTATGGGCTAGTGATGTTTTTTCGATTAAATTTCTTCTACTTAAAGACTCTAAAGCTTCTAAAAGCTTCATTGATGATACAGGTAGTACTAAATCCGCGCGCAATTCGGCTAAAGTAACTGGTTCTCGGTTAATACAAATCCAGTACATCAAGTCTTTTTCGAGAACAGAAAGACGGTGAAATTGCTGTGAAAGTAAGTCGTAAATAGTACCAAATACTTTTGTACCTTGGGCAAGAAATTCAGCTACATCACAGTTAAATATTTCTTGAATAGTCGTTGCAATAATTTTTAAAGCTAAAGGATTACCTGCATAATGTTGTATCAAGTCTTGCCATTGGGCATCTGAACCACAGAAAACTCTTTTGCTTCTTACTAATTCAAGGGCTGCCGGGTCTTCTAAACCAGTTATTTGTAATGTTTTAACTGGTAGAACATCACCTTCGAGCGTCGCTATTTCCTGGGGTTTTTCCCGACTCGTTAACACAACACAGCTATTATGATTCGTTTCTCCTACTAGCTTGAAAAATTCTCCATAATTCTCATAAGAAACTTGATAATGACCTGAACGGGTGCCAGAAGCTAAAATTGATTCTACGTTGTCTAAAATCACTAAGCAGTGATGCTCACGCAAATGTGCCATTACTTGTATTAAACGTTCGTTAATGTTCTCAGATAAATTAACGGGTTTAGAGTTGGCAAAAAATTGAAGTAGACTGGCAAGCAAATCTCCCAAACTAGGACTATTGCGAAGACTGCGCCAAATTACAAACTCGAATTCCTCTTGAATATGCTGCCCTAACTTTATAGATAGAGAGGTTTTTCCAATTCCTCCCATCCCTAGCAGTAAAATTAAACGATTATCATTACCAATCCAGTTTTCTAAAAGTGCAAGCTCCTGCGCGCGTCCGAAAAATATTGCAACGTCTACTGCTTCACCCCAATCTGTAAAAGGGTGAGAGGGTGGGATGGTAAGAGGATGAGTTCTTACACTGCCACTGTCTCCTACTTTTGCATAGTCGCTTTGGGTTAAATTTAGCCCAAAAGCTCTGAAAAAACATTCTAAGGTTTGCTTATCTACTCCTTCTTCCCTTGCCATTACTTTGGAAACAGTAAAAGGAGCAAGTTGAGTCCGCGCGCTTAGTTCTTCCAGAGTCAACCTGGCGCCATCATTTTCCAAAATCTCAGCTTGATGTTTAGCCTCAGTCAATTTTTTCCATCCCTGGAGGCTGAGAATTACACCACGCCTGCGTCTTTGTTTAGAGGCTTCCATAGGGTAAGAACGCTAATGCTTTACAGAAATTAATTTTACTGGTTTTAAGCTAAGTTAAGGAATTCCTTTATATTTTATACAACTTAACTAACATAGGTGCTTGACAATCTTCTGCAAAAGGCTTAAGTACTAACTCTCAAAAATTTTTGTAACAAAACTTAACTTAGCGCTTAAAACCTTTATGTTTACTGGCGCAAACCGATGCGACTAGCGACACTGAAATTACAACCAACTAGAAAACTTACAACTTGGAAAAAGGAGTACAAAAGAATATGTTTGCACCAATGATAATTTTAACCCGTAAATATTTCGGTAATGTCAAGTTTAATCAAATACGTGGCAGATTAATTGCACAACATGCTCAAGTGATTAATTATTTTTGCGACTACTTTGAAATTGACCGTACAACCCGTCAACATCTGATTCGTTTAGCGCGTGATAACGGTAAACGGCTAGGTTTACTTGCTTAGAAAAATTAAATTAAAAGTAATAAAAACTACTTACTTGCTAAATTTATACTTATAAAGTGGTTATCATGACACATGATAATTTAAGTTAGTACCAAAGGCGCCTTTATTTTTTGCTAGCATCCGAAAATACTTAATTACACATTGTAGTTAATAACTTAGATTTTTTTAAAAAAATTAGTAATTGAGACTATATATATGACAGATAAAACTATTAGTTCGACTGAAAATCCCCAAGTGGCGGTGTCTTCCATTGAAGACAACAAAGTCATTGCTCGACGCTGGCTTGAACTGGTAAGCGAGCATAAAATTGAAGAAATTTGCGAAATGACTGCTCCAACTTGGAGAATGCACGGTGGACCACCAAAGCTTTCTTCTGGGACGGACGGAATTCGTGAACTATTCCAAACATTTGGATCTATCGAACAGAAATGGACGATTGACGACATAATTGCTGAAGGTGACAAAGTTGTAGTGCGCGCGACTAATACTTGTGTTCAGGAAAGTTTCCTTGGAATACCCGCTTCTGGTAGGCAGCAAACCTTTAGTGCTATGTTCATTTTTTGGATTGTTGATGGGAAGGTAATGGAAATCTGGCGAAACGCTGATGACCTCGGTCGCGTTCTTCAGCTTGGAGCAAGGATTGAACCGAGCAGTAGTCTGTAATTTATGGGTTGCTTTACCTTATAACTTCTATAACTTAAGAGTAAAGCTTAAGTTAGTATTTTAACGCCTTTATCTTTACTAGCGTCCGAAAGTACTTGATTACATACTGTAGTCAGTAAATGCTTCAAGGCATTTTCTGATTGCAGAACATACTCGATATTACAACGCAAAGCTTTCCGGAAAGTATATTTTTTAACACTTGGTATACCAAAACCACAATATTCCCAGAATTTTCCAAAATTAAATGGGGGACTCTAGACATGACAGATACAATTATTAATCCTGCTGAATATCCTGAAGTTACGCAACAACTCTCTGAGAACATCATTCTTACCACGTTGGATGACCTTTACAACTGGGCAAAAATGTCTAGTTTGTATCCAATGATGTTCGGTACAGCTTGCTGTTTTATGGAATTTATGGCAGCTTATGCTTCTCGCTTTGATATGGAACGGTATGGAATGATTCCACGCGCGACTCCAAGGCAAGCAGATTTACTTATTACCGCAGGTACTATAACTATGAAGTATGCACCTAACTTGGTGCGACTTTACGAACAAATGCCTGAACCTAAGTATGTAATTGCAATGGGCGCCTGTACTATTACAGGTGGGATGTTTAGTGTTGATTCACCTAGTGCAGTACGCGGAGTAGATAAATTAATTCCTGTTGATGTTTATATCCCAGGATGTCCACCTAGACCGGAAGCTGTACTTGATGCGATTATTAAACTACGGAAGAAAATCGCGAATGAAAGTATCCAAGAACGAGAGCAAACTAAACAAACCCACCGCTATTACAGCATTCCCCATAAAATGAAGGTTGTCCCCCCTGTTAATGATGGACAGTATCTTAGAAGTGCAGAACGGGAGGCGCCATCACAGGAGATTTTGGAGGCAACTGGTTTACCTTTACCGTTGAAGCTTTCAAAGAGTATGAATTCTCAAAATCTATAGTCCCCCTAACCCCCCGCGTGGAAGGCTACGGTGTACACACAACTCCTTGGCAAGGGGGGTTGGGGGATCAATTCTTGAAAATTTTGAATTTTAAACTACTATTGAATATCAATTTGGTAGTCAAACTTTTGTTGCAACTTCTGGCGCCTTCTTGGATTTACCTGCGTATCAGGTTCACAGTTTTAAAAATATCGGGTCAGAACCTGCCAAATTTTTGATGTGGGTAACACCTGCAAGACCAGAGCAATTTTTTGCAGAAGCAGGACAACCTGTTACATTACCAATAAGTGAGGAAGAAAAGCACCGTCTCTCCCAACCTCCTAGTCTTGCTGATATTGAAAAAGCTGTTGAACTTGCTTCTACAAAGTATGGATAAATTTCCCTATTATTAATTAGTGGTCTGTGTCATTAATTCTGGGGTGTCATATACAACGTACATTTGTATGTGAGGCGTAGCCACGCTTACTATTAGCGCCAACCCTGCTTTCTTTAAGGACATAGACTAGTAGTTTGACTCAGAAATTCTTTTTAATGGCGATTGTTCTTCCCTACTTCTACCCGATTTATCTTTATTTTGGAAGATATCAACAAAAAGAATGAAAAAATTGATGACAAGTTAACTAGGTTCTAGAGGAGTACACGTGAAAACACCAAAACAAATTATTTGTGCATGGGTAGATGCTCTGAATGCTCATGACGCTTCGGCTGCTGCCGCATTTTACCACGACGATGCCGTAAATATTCAGGTTGCTATCGGTACTCCTCTTGAAGGCAAAAGTGCCATTCATGCGGATTTCGTTAACTTCTTTCGTTCAACCCCAGACACTTACACTCATATTGAGAACTTATTTGAGGATGGTGAATGGGCTATCCTTGAATGGACTGGTGGCGGCACATTTGTCGGAAATGAGGCTAAATCAATAGCACAGGGAAAAAAGTATACGCTTAGAGGATGTGGCTTCTTTCATATTGTTGATGAAAAAATCCGTTTTCAGCGTGGGTACTGGGATAAAGCTTCCTGGTTTAAGCAAGTTGGACTTCCTATCGATTAAAAGTAGTACTTTATGCCAATTTTGGCACCACCGCTTGCCGTGATGCATAAAACTCCATTTAATCCCATCTAAGTTTATATTGCTATTTTGTAATACACAATACAGAAAATTAGAGGTATATGTGATATGAACGAAGCGCGCTTACAAGAATTTGTGCATCAAGTTGTTAATGATATGGCAGCAAGTATGTCTGGTGTGATGGCCAACATCGGACATAAGCTGGGTCTTTATAAAGCAATGGCAGGCGCCGGAGCAATTACACCCAAGCAGCTAGCCCAAAAGACAAATACAAAGGAACGTTACGTACAAGAATGGCTGAATAATCAAGCGGCAGGTGGTTATGTTATTTACCATCCAACCGCGCGCGCTTACGAGTTACCTGATGAACATGCGATGGTTTTAGCTAACTCGGAAAGTCCTGTATTTATGAGTCCTGCTTTTGATTTAATTTCCTCAATGTGGTTGGATGAGGACAAAACTATTGATGCTTTCCAAACAGGTAAAGGTATTGGTTGGCATGAGCATAATCCGAGATTGTTTTGCAGTTGTGAAGCCTTCTTTAGAAATGGTTACAAAACTTATTTAACTAATTCGTGGATTCCTGCACTCTCTGGAGTCGAAGCAAAGTTAAAGGCAGGCGCCAAAGTCGCTGATTTGGGTTGTGGTCACGGCGCCTCTACTATTATCATGGCGCAAGCTTTTCCTAATTCTACTTTTTTTGGTTTTGACTACCACTTTGATTCAATTGCTACTGCACGTCTGCGTGCGGAAGCTGCGGGTGTTGCAGATAGAGTTCACTTTGAGGTCGCCACAGCTAAAGATTATCCGGGAAACAATTATGACCTCGTTTGTTTTATGGATTGTCTCCATGATATGGGTGACCCAGTAGGCGCCGCAAAATATACTAGAGAAGTATTAAGCAAAGATGGAACTATATTATTAGTCGAACCTTTCGCAGGAAAAAAACTTGAGGATAATCTCAATCCAATTGGTCGAATGTACTACGCTGGCTCCACTGCCATATGCACACCAAATTCCCTTTCTCAAGAAGTTGGACTGGGACTAGGAGCGCAAGCAGGAGAGGAAAGACTTGCTCAAGTGATGTCTGAGGCAGGGTTTAGTCATTGTCGTCGCGCAACGGCAACACCTTTCAACTTAATATTAGAAGTGCGAATTTAGTAAATAGAGAATGGGGAGAAACGTAGGGTGCGTAACAGCATATATTAATAGAAAATAAAATGAGAAAACAAAGTGCTTGTACGCACCATCAACGTGAACTACTATAAAGATTGAAAGTCATGCATATTACGATTTTGACTGTTGGTTCCCGTGGTGATGTCCAACCTTATATTGCTTTGGGATTAGGGTTACAGGACGCAGGGTATAAAGTCACACTAGCAACCCATCCTCCTTTTAAGTCTCTAGTTTGTAATTACGGGCTTTCATTTGCTCCAGTTGAGGGCGATATGCAAGCAATGTTAAACCAAGAAACTGGGCAAAAAATCTTGGAATCTGGTGGCAATCCATTAAAATCAGTACGTCGGTTTGCTGAAGCTACGGAAGCGATGTTGGAAACAATGCTACTTGACTTTTGGAATGCTTGTCAGGGAACTGATGTGATTATCTCTGCTGTTACAGCTACTGCTGGTTATAACATAGCGCAAAAATTAGGTATTTCTTTTTACCTAGCAGCACTTATTCCCATCACTGCTAATTCAGATTTTCCTTGCAAAAGCAAGCAGCATTGCTTGGTGAAAAAATACGTGCAGAAGACGGGGTTAGGCGAGCAGTCAAAGCATTCCAGCAACATTTGTCTGTATAAAAAATTCTTTTTATTTGCCGCTCATAAAGCCAGTTTGGGCTTGACTTTTCTTTAAGTCCCGTTATCAGCAACTTTTATAAAGGTAGGCGGATGTAAAAATCAGTGCCTCGATCTAATTCTGACTGCACTTCTAAACTACCACCATGTTTGTCCACAATTTGACGAGCGATCGCTAATCCGAGTCCTGTGCCTTTACCCACACCTTTAGTCGTAAACAAATGGTCAAAAATTCTGGCTTTTACTGCTGAGGACATGCCTTTGCCATTATCGCTAATCTGGATTTCAACTGCGTTTTGCTCAGTCAGCGCAGTTTTAATTGTAATTTTCTGAGGGTTGGTTTGTAGAACAGCATAGGAAGCTTGTTGGGCAGCTTCATCAAAGACATCGATTGCATTCGCCAAAATGTTCATAAATACCTGGTTTAATTGTCCAGGGAAGCATTCGATTTCGGGTAAATTACCGTAGTTTTGAATAATCTCGATTGCGGGACGATGTTCGTTTCCTTTAAGACGGTATTTCAAAATTAGCAGCGTGCTATCGAGACCTTCATGCAGGTTGGCACCGACTTTGTTGTCCGTATCGGCGCGAGAAAAGGTACGGAGACTAGTACTAATCGACTTGATTCGCTCGGTTGTACTTTTCATTGAGTCCAACAATTTCGGTAAGTCCCCGCTCAAAAATTCGAGGTCAATTTCTTGGGCATTATCTTCAATAGGTGCAGCAGGATTAGGATAATGTTGCTGATAAAGCGCGAGATGTTCAAGGACATCTTGCACATACTCTTTGGCATTGTTGATGCTGCCATTGAGGAAGCCGATCGGATTATTGATTTCGTGGGCAACCCCTGCAACTAAATTTCCAAGCGATGCCATTTTTTCGCTTTGGACGATTTGTAATTGTGATTGCTCAAGCTTTTGGGCATAGGTTTGAGCTTGTTGATAGAGACGGGCATTTTCCAGAGAAATGGCGGCTTGGGTACAAAGCAAGTTCAACAGTTCGACGCGATCACGGGTAAACGCCCCAACGGTGAGATGATTCTCTAGGTATAAAATAGCAACGAGTTTGCCCTGCCGAAGAATCGGTGTACACAACATACTCTTGGGTTGCTTTTGTAATACGTAGGCATCTGTTGCTAAGGTGGGATGGGCTGCGGCATCGACAATCACAAGAGGTTGCAGGCTGCGCTTGACGCTGTTAATCAAGCCGTGGGGAATCTCTTGACTGGTGGAGAGGGCGATGGATTGTACGCGCGCTAGTTGATCGACGGTGGCAAAGGCTTCCACGAACCACTGATTGTCATGTGGCATTAGCAATACCCCTTTGTCGGCGCCAGCATTTTCTAGAACAGTATGCAGTAAGGTTGCCAATAGTTTATCGAGTTGAATTTCGCTCGAAAGGGTTTGAGAAGCTTTCAGGACGCTTGCCAAGTCGAGGATGGTAGAAATACTGGTGCTACCGGAACTAGAAGACTGAGTAACAGAAGTCTGGAATACAGTTAGAAATTCTGTTGCAAAATAAGTTTCAGTTGCCGACAAAGGCATTTGCTGCTGTTGTAAAATAAGTGCGAGCAGGTTAGGATAGCGGGACTCTAAGTCCTGAACTTTGGCTTTGGCACCCCAACGAGCGTAGCCGTAATAGGCTTCGGTCATGTATTCCTGGGCAATGCGCTCTTTACCCCAGCTCAGGTAAAATTTGGCGGCAAGTTCGTTGGCAAGGGCTTCTTCATGAATGTATTCGTTGGCTTTGGCGGTGGCAATGGCGCGGTCGTACAAATCTGCTGCTTCTATATTCCTACCAGAAATTTGCGCCATCTCTGCTGAGAGTAAGAGATATCGATGCAAAAAGTTTTCTGGGCAACTATCCGCCCATTGTTTAATAATTGACTGATGCTGTTGCAAAACCTCGCAATATTGCTTTTTCGTTTCTGATGTGGCAGTGGGATAGAGAGCTATTAAACTGAGTGGATAATAGAAGTAGTACTGAATAATTGGGAAAAAACCAGCATTAGCTGCTAGTGTCTCTTCTGCTTCTTCTGCCGCTTCAATAGCGTCAGCGTAGCGACCATAAAAGTAGGCAAGTTGCAGTTTGAGGAAACAGTACCAGTTAATTCCGTGTTCAAAGTTCTTCTTGTGCCTCCAGACATCTATATAGAGAGTTTTTTGATCGTTTTGAATATTCTTATGGCGAGAAACTAATAAGTCGGTATATTGAGAAGAATTTTGGAGACTCAAAAGAAACTGTCGCTGTAATGTAAATGCGTACAACATATTAATATCGTTTACCTGCTGAACGTAGCTCAGATATTTTTCAGTCTCAGCATAAACATCATCTAGACGATCGCCCTTCACCAACATAGCCCAAATAAGAAACGAAACCGCCCAAACCCCAAATACTACGTCCCCAGCTTCTCGACTGGTTTGGAAGGACTGCCGAGACAGCGGCAAATTCGTCTTTAAATGTTGATTGTAGGGATTAATCGTATGTGCAAAGATGTTGTTTGTTTTATAAATAAATTTAGTACTGTTGTAATGGCGATCAAGTTTTAATCCTAATGTTCCAAACTCGTAAGCCGTTTGATAATCTCCCTGGTTTACCAGACTCATTCCATAGAGACAATACGCAAACCCCGATGCCTCGGCATTACCATGTAATAATGAATTGTTAACCATCAATAGTATACTCAGAAAGGAAAGGTATTGCTCTCCTGCCATATATGCTGCCGCCCAAATATCAGCCAGAAGGCTCATGCAAACCTTCTTAATGGCATCTGTCATTTCAGGCAGATTGAATAAATCTGCAGGCTGTACTTTTTTCAATAAAGTGTTTAGTTTTTCTAGTTCGGCTTTGATCGCTGCTTGCTGTTCTTCAACTGTAAGCGGCAGATGCATTCCCATAATGCTCAATCCTTTCAGTCCAGCTTTCAAGCCAGCTTGAATATTCTCACCTTGAGTCATTTTCAAATACATCTGGATAGCATAAATGTCTGCCTGAGCAAACTTATCCTGAGCATAATTTAACACCAGTTCAAATAGTTTTTCTGCTTGGTTTAAATCACCAGTTAAATATTCACACTCTGCGCGTTCTCGATATAATCCAAATGTGAGTGAATAATCAATTTGCCAACTATTGCCTGTTAGTAAATCAGTGCCTAAACGAAAATGTTTTACGGCTGCTTGATAAGCAGTAGAAGATTTTGCTTTTCTTCCAGCAATGAGATTGAGTTGGGCGACTTTATATTTTTCTGATTGCTGATTAATAGTATCAATTCCTTTGTTTAACTGATTAACAATTTCAAAAATATTTGTTTCAACGAATTCGTGTGATGTGTTGTTTAGCAACAATTTTCCGATTTTTAAATGAGCCGCTTTTTTCTGATGTTCAGGAATCAAAGAATAGGCGGCTTGTTGAACTCGATCGTGTAAAAATCGATAGGTCAAATTAACTTTATCCTCTGCTCCGGACTGTTCTGTACCCTGAAAAAACTTGTATACCTGGCTCGTCGGTAAAATCAAGCCTTCCTGTAATGCTCTCCACAATGCGTTTGCCGTAGTTATTTGAGACTGCTCAAACACGATCGCCAAGGTCGCTAAATCAAACTGATTGCCCACACAAGCCGCTAACTTCAACACCTGTTGTGTTTCGAGTGGCAATTTTTGCAATTGCAATGCCATAAACTCCACCACATCATCGGTGAGTGTTAACGCTTTTACTTGGGCAATGTTGCATTTCCAATAGCGACGCTCATGATCAAAGCTAATTTGTCCATCTTCATGTAACGCTTTGAGAAACTGCGTAGTAAAAAATGGATTTCCTTTCGTTCTACGATCGATTAATTCAGTAAGGGGTTGCGCGAGTTGCCTTGAACACTTCAACGTGTCTGCAACAAGATAATTGGTATCGTCAAAATTTAGGGGCGCCAGACTGATTGTATGGACAATTGCTTGCGATTTCTTGAGTTCCTCTACAGTTAAGATAAACGGATGTGTAGGCGATACTTCATTATCTCGATAGGCGCCTAACATGAGAAGATAACCATTGTCACTCATTAGCAGTTTGAGCAACTGAAGCGAAGCCAAATCTGCCCATTGCAAATCATCCAAAAATATTACTAATGGGTGTTCTGCCGTTGTAAATACTTTAATAAACTTTTGGAACAGCAAGTTAAACCGATTCTGTGCCGCATTGCCCGATAGTTCAGCAACGCTGGGCTGTTTGCCAATAATCTGCTCCACTTCCGGAATAAGATTGATAAGAACTTGCCCATTCTCTCCCACGACTGCCAAAATTTGCGTTCGCCATTGCGCCACTTGCTCGTCTGATTCACACAGCAATTGCCCCATCAAATCCCGCAACGCTTGTACAAATGCTGATAGAGGAATGTTGCGATTAAACTGGTCAAACTTACCTTTAATAAAATAGCCTCGCTGTCGTACAATTGGCTTGTGAATTTCCGATACAACAGCCGTTTTCCCAATTCCTGAAAAACCCGCAACCAGCATCAGTTCTGAGGTGCCACTGGCAACCCGATCAAAAGCTTTCAGTAAAGCCTGAACTTCAGCTTCCCGACCGTAGAGTTTTTCGGGGATGAGGAAGCGATCACTTAAATCTCGTTGTCCCAGTTCAAACGCTGTAATTTTTCCCGTTTCTTTCCACTGTGTCAAACACTGTTGTAAATCGTATTTGAGCCCTAGGGCGCTTTGATACCGATCTTCAGCATTTTTTGCCATCAGTTTTGCAACGATCTTCGCCACCATCGTGGGCACATCAGGGTTCACCTGATTAACAGGCACAGGTGCCTTTGCAATATGACAATGCATCAATTCCAGTGGATCGTCCACCGCAAACGGCAATGTTCCGCTCAAGAGTTGATATAGCGTGACACCTAAAGCGTAGAAATCAGCACGATAATCGATACCGCGATTCATCCGCCCAGTTTGTTCTGGAGCCAGATACGCTAGGGTGCCTTCCAAGATGTTAGGACTTTGGATTTCCTGGGTTTCCTTGGGCAACAAGGATGCAATACTAAAGTCGATCAATTTGACTTGTTTGGACTCAGGATGAATCAGAATATTGGCGGGTTTAAGGTCTTTATGCACCACCCGATGCTGGCACAGATTGTGGAGAATGTCAGCGATTTGGATGGCGATCGCGAATACCTCCGTTAGACTCAACGAATGTTGCTGGACGTACTTTCCCAAAGCAACCCCACCGCAATCCTCCATCACCAAGGCATAACTATTTCCCATTGGTTCTAGGCTCAAGGGTTGGACAATCCCAGAAACGAGGCAATTTTTGTCATTTGCGTCAGTGATGTATCGCATTATCGTATACTGATTGCGAAACTGTACTAATTCGGCGAAGCTCGGATATTCACGCCGCAACACCTTAATTACCACTGGACGCTGTGATTCTACTTGTATTGCTCTATACACTGCCGTCCGAGAACCCAGATATATTTTCTCAACAAGGCTATAGCCAAAAATGTTAGGTGACAAATTAAGGGAAGTGTTTGCTAGAAATGTCATAAGCTTAGATGGGCTGCGTTATCTAAATCTGGTTGAATTATCCCTAGGGTACCCAGATATTTTTGCAATTTAACTTTAAATATCCCTCCTCTGTTACCCTCGTTAGATGAAAACCTAAAATACTTGCGGAACAAGGGTTTTAGAATCAGGACTTACGCAACTGGCACAATCGGTCTCGGCGCGGCGAAGCCGCGCCATCGATACCCAAAGCAGCACGAGTTGTATAATGCAAAGGCGCCGCAAGAGGAATGTTTCAGCGTTTTTATGGGCAAGAGTGGACAGAAGAATATATTCACGGTTTTCTGTTTGATTTGGAAAGAAAGCTAATTTGCAAAGGTTACAACAGATGTAACGGATGATTTATTTGTTACATCCGTTTACTATCCGTTGCCATTACACTCAGCACTCAGAACTTATCACTTTTAAATACTTTCAGTCTAAACAGCAATTTTTCTTCCCGACTTCTACCCGATTTTTTTCTATTCTGGAAGCCAGCAGCGAAAAGAATGGGCTATTTCAGAGCGTTGATGGTGCGTTACGGCACTATTGCTTTTAGTCGCATAAATTCTAGATTGAAGCGTGTTCAATACATAGAAGCCCAAATTTGTTAGGCAAGTATAAATTAGGAGTATTATTTGATGAAAAGAAGAATTATATATATTTTGACTGCGCTGATAGGTTTTACTCTATTTTACGGAACTTTTATAAAAACACCCATAACAGTAGCAAATAATTCAAGCCCCAGTGCTGAAATACAACACACGGCGCCTTTATTAAAAAATCTCGGCGCCTATCATCATCCAATTTCGACAAAATCAGAACTTGCTCAACGTTATTTTGACCAAGGACTAATTCTCACTTACGGGTTTAACCATGATGAAGCGGCTCGCTCATTCCGTGAAGCTGCAAAACTTGATAACACTTGTGCCATGTGTTACTGGGGAGTTGCTATAGTTAAAGGTCCTAATATCAACGCAGTAATGGAAGCTGACGCTGTACCAGAAGCTTGGCTAGCATTACAAAAAGCGATTGAATTAAGTAAAAATGCCACTGAATCAGAAAAAGGCTATATTCAAGCGTTAGCAAAGCGTTATCCATCGCCACAAGTTACAGCAGACCGAAAACTATATGATATTGCTTATGCTAATGCAATGCGAGATTTGCACAAGCGTTATCCAGATGATTTAGATGCAGCAACTTTATTCGCTGAAGCCGTAATGGATACTTCCCCTTGGAATTACTGGGCAGCAGATGGTAAACCACGAAGGGAGACAGTGGAAGTTTTGACAGCTTTAGAATCTGTTCTAAAACGCAATCCTGATCATCCCGGAGCAAACCATTTGTATATTCATGCTGTTGAAGCATCGCCTAATCCTGAACGCGGAGTTAAGAGTGCTGACCGTCTTCGTGATTTTGTAACAGGTGCCGGACATTTAGTACATATGCCCTCACATATCTACATTCGAGTCGGACGTTATCAAGATGCTGTAATTGCTAACAAAAAAGCAATCACTGTTGATAAAGAATATATGAACCAACATAAAGCCTCTGGTCTTTATCCAATGGCTTACATGCCGCACAACCATCACTTCCTCTTGGCAGGTGCCGCAATGTCAGGACAAAGTAAGCTAGCAATTGAAGCTGCCGGACAAAGTAAGCTAGCAATTGAAGCTGCCCGTAATACAGCAGCGATGGCAGATGAAAAACAAATGCGCGCGTCTGGTTATGAGACATTACAACATTATTATGTAATGCCACTTTATACCCTGACTAAATTTGGTAAATGGGATGAAATTCTTAAGCAACCTACTCCAGCAGCAGACTTAAAGTATCCTCAAGGAGTTTGGCATTACGCGCGCGGGATGGCATTTACAGCGTTGGGCCAATTTCAAGAAGCAACCCAGGAATTAGAAGAGTTGAGAAAAATAGCTGCTGACCTTTCCTTAGAGAAAGTAACAATCTGGAATATCAACTCTGCGGCTAATTTGATGCAAATTGCATCGCAGGTACTAGCAGGTGAAATTGCTGCAAAACAGGGTGACTATACAAAAGCAATTGACTACTTGAAGCAAGGTGTTGCATTAGAAGACCAATTAAATTACGACGAACCTGCAACTTGGTACTCCCCAGTGAGACATTTGTTAGGCGCCGTATTACTGACAGCGAACCGTCCAGCAGATGCAGAAAAAGTGTATCGCGAAGATTTAAAACATTATCCTGAGAATGGTTGGTCACTGTTTGGACTTGCACAAAGTCTAAACATGCAGGGCAAAACAAAAGAAGCAGAGGAAATACAACAACAATTTGAAACAACTTGGAAACACGCCGATGTTAAACTTATTGCATCACAAATTTAATAAAATCTTGTAGCATGGGTGTCTTCCCTGTGCAGTTTGTCTTGCTTGTGCGGTTCCTGTGCAGTCAGGCAGGACGCCTAACCTACGCGATAAAAATAAGGTAAGTAAAAATGAAATTAAATCGTTTTCATAATGCAAAGCAATTTTATGACCAAGTAAAAGATTACCTCATCAACCGGGAAGCACAACATTGCTTACTTTTAGGTATCAGTGATACATTAGTTCATAATCCAGAAAGATACCCACCAAATCCTTATCTGGCATCTGTGGATGTTACAGAACAAGTTGTAGCAGTAGCAATAATGACACATCCTTACAAGCTGGTACTGTCTTGTCAGGATTTAGAAGCGATAGAAATATTTGCCAAAGATTTATACACTCAAAGCTTACAAATACCAGGAGTTAGTGGTCAAACATCGGAAGCTCTAGCTTTTGTTCATACATGGGAAAATCTTACTGGTCAAACATATACATTAGGTATGCAAATGCGGATTCATGAACTACAAGCCGTACAACCTATTATTAGAGCTAATGGTTATTTACGTAATGCTACAGAAGCAGACCGCGCGCTTTTACTGCAGTGGAATCAGGATTTTGAACTCGAAGTATTTGGTGAGCCAATGACCAATGCACAATATATAGATAACTACATTAAGCAAAACACTATTTATATTTGGCAGGATGAAGTTCCAGTATCATTTGTGTGCTGTGCAGGCTCAACACCCAATGGTAAAAGGCTTGGGCCTGTATATACACCAAAAGAATATCGCAAAAAAGGCTATGCTACTACTTGTGTAGCTGATTTAAGCCAGAAGTTTTTAGATATGGGTTGTAAATCTTGCTTTTTGTTTACTGATTTGGCAAATCCTGTTTCAAATCATATTTATCGCAAAATAGGTTATTTACCAGTAACTGATTGTTGTGAATACAAATTTATTAGTTGAAGGGGGAGGATTATGAGAAAGGTTGTATATCATGTTGCCACTACACTTGATAATTATATTTGCCATGAGGATGGTTCTGTCGAAGGGTTTTTAGGAGAGGGAGAACATGCTGATGATTATCTAGAGAGTCTAAAAGCATACGACACGGTATTGATGGGAAAAGCGACTTATGAGTTTGGCTACCAGTATGGTGTTCAACCTGGACAACCTTCACCTGTTTACTTGCACATGAAGCACTATATTTTCTCTAAGACTTTACGCTTTGGCGCCGAACCACATGAACTGGTTAAAATTATAGATAAGAATGAAGTTGAATTTGTCAAGGAATTGAAAAAGGCGCCGGGAACAGATATTTATTTATGTGGAGGTGGAACTTTTGCAGGTTTTCTGTTTGAGAATGGATTGATTGATGAATTAATAATTAAGCTTAATCCTGTAATCTTTGGTAGTGGTATCAGGCTTTTTGGTAAAAGTACAAAGGCGGTTAATTTATCATTCATTGATTCAAAAGCTTATAATAATGGCGTGTTGTTGTTAACCTATAAGTTAAATTATCAATAGAAAATTTGTCATGGATGTATAACATATCTCAGGTAAATGAAACACACGCAGGCAAATTGCGAACCCTGGTAGAGACGTTACATGTAACGTCTCTACATGTTTATTATAAATACGCAACCTGCTGTAATAGATAGTTGATTCGTTTGGCTAAATCTTAATCTAGGCAACCGCTCTTGTTTTCTCTACAGTTTCCTCTGCCTCTATTTTTAAAGGCATAAGAGACTTGAAATAACCTTGCTCCCACAATTGTCTAACTACATTTTCCATCGCTTCACGGGTAACTTCAGGTAAGATAATTAATCCAGGTTCAGCCAAGAAGGCAGACCCATCATCCTCTTCTGCTTCCAAGTCTTACTGTAAGCGAATAGGGTCAATAAAGTAAACCGGATAAATTTCTCCCGCTGGACTCTGAACGATACCATCACTTCTATACCCTTTCATTGGTGTTTCTTCATCATCTCTATCATCCCATCCATATTTAAAGCTTAACTTTGGATAATCAACCATTGACTTTATTCCTCCTTTACTGCTTGGATTTTTCCTAGTTCCTCGTTAAACTGCTCAAAGGTTAGCAAATTTGCTTCTTTGGGAACAATTTCATAATGCTGTGGGTCTCCCCCTCGTTGTATCATTTTTAACGTATCGGGGAAATAAATAATTTTATAAGCTCCTCCAAACCGCCGAACTTTATTTGGGTCTAGATGAACATAAATACCATTAGTTGGTTTGAGGAAACCAGTATTTTGATCAATTTTTACTTCGTTGAGTTTTGCTAGAAAACGACTTCCTCCTCTATAAAATATTTGCTCTCCGTCCAACTTAGAAAACCCTTCTATACTATTGTTTTTGAACGCAGGTTGAGCTTACGCAGGAGACTCAATACCAAGACCCACATCATAAGTTTACAACTTTGTACAACTTTACGCTGCAACGATAATTTATGCGGATGCTTTAGTTAGCCATGCATCATTAAAAAATGGACAAAAAGATTTTGGTTACCTAATTAATTCAAGAAGTCGGTTAACTTGGTTATAGAACTCCATTTAACAGCATTGCACAGGCAGGGATGCCTGCGCCACCCACGGTTTTTTAGAATTTTGATTTGGTGGAACCGGAGTAGGAGATGTTTTTACTTTGGGTTTTGTTGTTTTCTCCTGGTTGCCATTGCCATTTATTGTTGCTTAGTTTTTTGACGCATTTCCATTCTATTGATGTGTTGGGGGATAAACCTGATATTAAGCTTGTCCATTTTGGTGTTTTTGGTCCAGGTCCGTTATGGTTTGGTGGTGGGTTGTATATGTATTCGTGGTATACGTTTGGTGATAGTGCTTTGGCTTTGTTGGTGTCCCAGTTTCCTAGTTGTGGTTGATTTCCTACTACATATATTCTTTCTCCGGGGTTTGTCCATGCGTTGTCACAGACAAAGTTGATGGATGTTGTGGTGGGTATTGTGGTTAGGTTGAATTTAAATGTTTTGTCTTGTAGTGTGTTTTGAATTCCTGATTTGGCTAAGATTAGGTTCTCTCCTGCGTTGTACCAGCCACTCTGGGCGCCTTCAAATTCCTCTTTACTATTTAGTTGAGGTAGTTTGACACCATTTACTGTTACATCTGTGGCTTTGGCGTTTTCGGCGATTAGTTGTACTATGTTATTTCGCTGTTGAGTTGCTCCTTTATAAGCGCCTTTAGCTTTTTCTATAATGACTGTCGCGATGTTTCCTGATTTTACAGCTTTAATGTCTGCAGTTCTGGTTTGATATATTGGTTCTTTGTTTTCAGTATAGCTGATGGTCGAGCCGTCATCTTCGTAGACTGTAAATTGGCTGTTTTTTTCGTCTGGGTAAACTTTGAGAATTAGGTCATTCTTTGAATTGCCTGCTCCAAAGACGTTTTTGGTTTCAGCATCGACGTGCATTAATGGGATAATGGCGCCAGAACGCACAAAAGTAGGTAAACGGAAAATTCCATCTATATATGTAGGGAAAGATTTTATCCATTCACCAGAACTTGTTAGTGATTGATTTGTATGGTAGTTTATCCATTGACCCTTGGGTAAATATATGTCGCGTTCGTATTCCCCATGTTTGGTTACGGCGCCCACCATTATATCTTTACCAATTAATTTCTGATTCCCCATGTTTCTGACTACTGGGTCATTTTGGAAGTAGAAAACTAGGGGAGCTATGAGGGGTTCTGCGAATAAATGTGCCCGATAAGCAAGAGAGTAGTAGTAGGGGGTTAATTCGTAACGTTGACGTAGGTTTGCTAAATTTATTTGTTTGTAGCCAACTAAGTTCGGTGATGTTTCATAACGCTTTGCTGTTTGGAAACTATTATCTGTGTGGGGACGAACGGGCACATCAAACCAGGCGCCGTGAGCAAACCATGTGGTGTACATTTCGTTTTGATATTGTAAGTTACCAGAATGATTCTCGTTATAAGGAATACCCTCGCGTCGAAAACCACCAATGTCTGACCCATAATAATCAATACCTGAGAAAGACATATGCATTTCGGAATTTAAATGAGTTGCAAGTAAATCTAAGTTAGAACCAATATCCCCTGACCACATCGCGGCGCCATATCGTTGACTACCAGGGGCGCCGGAACGTGTAACAATGAAAGGTCTACGGTTGATTTCGTTACGATGGCGAAAATAACCGTCATATATAGATTGGTTCCAAAACAAGTTGTAAAGGTTATGAATATCTCTGTGTTGATTATGTTTAACACTTGCAACTTCTACTCCCTCATAACAAGCATTACCATCGTACTTTTCCGGTTCTCCTAAATCTGTCCAATGACCGAGAATCCCCTTTTGCACTAAATTCGGAAAGCGTCGATTTTCATGTACCCATTCACCTGCTGCTTTATCCGACCAATCTACCATCCCAGCTTCACCAAACCAATTTTTGAGAATTACGGTTGCTGATTGGTTGTTGGCATCACATTGATTATTAGTTCTTTGATAAGCCAATAGATTTGCTGCTTGCATTGGTGCAAAAGTATTGGTATTTTTACTAATGTAAGCTTCTTCAATGGCTACTAAACCAATACCATCCTGTAGAAAATTAGATATTTCTTTTGCAGGGTTAGGAAATTCAAAGTTATTACCATCGTTACTGCTTTCGTCCCAGTCTAATGCTCCCATGCGACTATCTGGACTGTCTTTAATAATTCCTCCAAACCATTGCAAGTCCAAAACAAATCCATCAACAGGAAACTTATCCGCGCGTAAACCATCGCGAAGCGTTTTGACTTGATTCCAGTTTTTGTAACCAAATTCTGAAACCCACATTCCAAAGGCTTTTTTTGGTGGTACTGGAGGTTTGCCAACTAACTCTAGATAATCTTTACGTAAGTCGGGTAAATCTTTACCTGTCATTATATAAAAACGAATTTGATCACCCCACATTTGAACTTTCCAGGGGTTGCTTGTAAAGTCCCAGCGTTGTTTGTAAGGGTTATCGAGAAACAGAGCATAGTTAAGATTATTTTTTCCTAAACCATACATAATTGGAAACTGGACATTCCCCACCATCCCCGCAGAGCCAAACGGCATAAAACCATTTCCATGCGCTTGTTCTTGCCATTTGGGTTGTTCTTCCCGTATTCCATGACTTAACCAGTCTCCATCGGCAGTACCTAATTTTTTAAACTGTTGTCCTAAACCATAGACGTTCTCGATTTTTTCTGGCGCCAGAGTTAAACCTTTCCAATCTTGTTGTAAATCTTGTGGGCAAACGGTAGTTAATGCAGCTTTTTTTATTTTGTCAAAGAGCGAAATACATA
>NZ_MRCD01000064.1 GCF_001904745.1 Calothrix sp. HK-06 | reverse complement strand
AAGAATTAAAATTGTAAAGAAACCAGGTTTCTAGATTTTTAATATAATTTAATTATAGTAACAGTATATTTACTTGTATAAAAAAATCAATACAGTACATTAAGTAGAAGATCATTAGACATATTAACATTATCACGTCTATGTAAAAGCCTAAATATGCTTACTTACTCTGTTTGCCATGTCACTCTATTAACCAGCCTAACCTGCTTTAGTTTTTGCACTATGAAGCTTATAAATGATACTAAGAATACTTAGGGCAAGTAGACTTAATGGACTGGAGGCTTCTGGGATAGAAAAAATCTTTGAAGAAAGCTTGATTGTGCGAATGGAGTTATCAATATCCCCACTTACGTAAACTGTGTCACCAGAGATTGCCACCCCTGTTAGTGTAAAAGGAGGAGGTCCACCAGAAAACCCTTGTAAGCCAATCGGTAAATTCGAGAGTAGAGTAACACCATTTCCGGTATTAATGTCAATGGCTCTGAGACTTTGCGTTCCAGTAAGGGCAACGACTGCTATTCCATCAGGACTATAAGCTATACCCTCTGGAGAAGACAAATTTGTTGCAACGACTTGACGCTCCCCAGTTGTTAAGTTAACGCGCGAGAGTTGATTGCCCAAAAACTCTGTAACTAAGACGCTCTCATCCGAAACTCGTGCTAAACCAGTGGGGCATAATAAACCAGATGCTACTATACGTCGATTGCTACCAGTTTTATCTAAAATCTGAGTCAGCTGACCGTTAGCACAATCAGCTACCAAAATACTGCCATCAGAAAGTTCAATGGCATCGTAAGGTACACTAAAGCCTGTGTAAGTATCTAGCACATCTCCCGTTTCCCGGTTAAGTCGCTGTACAACTCCAGAAAACCAACTACTAACAATTGCATTTTGGTCATTAACAGAGACAGTTAGCGGGGTTTGAACTGGCGTAGCAATAATGCGTGCAGTTTCCTGTATAGCTCCGGTTTCTCTATCTAGAACCCGGTAAGAAAATGTATCAGCAACATAAAGAGAATTACCATAGACAGCGATTCCACCTGGTATTGCTAATCCTCCACTTTGCACAACTTTGCGAACTGTGCCAGTTTGTGTATTAACTTCATTGATATCACTATCTACGTAGTTGCTTGCATATAACAAATCGTTAGGACTAAAAGCTAGATTATCCAATCCCGGTTGCAACTGAGCTACTGACCGAGTTTGACCGTTTGTTGTATTTATTTGCACAACTTGACCCGTCGCAGCGTCAAGTGCAAATAGCTCACCTTTAGAATTAAACTTAACAGCTGTTGGACTTACTAAGCCTGAAGCAACCTTTTGCGTGGCGCCAGTATCAACGTTGATTTTGACAATTTCCCCTGTAAATTGAAGGGGACTATACAAAAGCCCGTCAGAGCCAAACTCAAATGCATTTAACCCAGGTTGATTAAGAATTAAACGTGGGGGAGTCAGTCCTGTTGGGTCTATCTCATAAAGTCCTGTATTTTGCAAACTTAAACTTTGACCAACAAAGATGCGACCACTCGCATTTTGTGCAATAGGATTGACAGCTGGTATGCCATTCGCAATCGTCTTAAAATTACCTGTTACCGAGTCTAAGGTTCTGACCTCGCCGCTAAATAAAGCTGTGTAAAAAATCTGACCACTAGGTGTAAAAAATAAATCATCCGCTTGACCAAAGGGGCGATCTATAAATGTTTGATACTCCCCCGTCTCTACATTAACCTGATATATTTTCTGATCGAGTACACTACCTACATATAGCTGTCCTTGTGCATCAAAATTTAGACCGTTTAAGCCTTTGAACGGTGATGGTGGTACTAGAACAGATGGAGCGGCTTGAGCTAATCCTTGTTTGAATAGATAAAAACTCCCCGTTAACAGAAGAGAACACAGCCAATACTTTTTTTTAAAACCTTTCATCTTTTTTTTGCTAGAATTGAACTGAAATCAGCTTACCTTGTCAGAAAAACTGAAAACGGAAAATTTCATATACGCGCTTACTATATATACCTTATCACATTCAACTCTAATAGTATATACGGTGTAAACTTAAAATAATCAGTACAAATGATACTAATAATAACAGCATAAACTGTGTATAGTACGAGCATAATTATCGGGCGCCAGGGAGTCTGTAGAGTTTGCTTATAAACTTGGATGTAGTATTATTATTCGATTAGACGGGATTCCAGAACATTTAATCTCTGTACTATTAAAGTGTAGGAAATAGGTGCCGATTCACTGTTACCTTGTTTTTATCTTTATTTTCCAATATGTTATGGGGTTTCTTAAGATGTAGTTTATAAGAAGTTAGTTTTTGCGGTTAGCAGCAAAAAACTAACTTTGAACCACTTCATTTAATGCTTCATCAATTATTTCATCACTTACTCCCCGCCGTTTCAAACTCGCAATTAACGCTGTCACGGTTTCGCTTTCAAATCGTTCTAAATCCGCACGTAATCCTTGACCGATATAAGCGCGAATTAATGGCTGATACCCAGAAAAGCCCAACAATGGTGCAAGCCGCTTTAAGTCTTCAATAACATCTTCGGGAATGCGAATCGTCACGCTGGTCATAGGACGATTTCGATCTAACCGCTTTTTTAATGCTTCAATTTTCATACTCTGCTCGCTCCTGACGAGTAGCTTTACGTGCTGAAATAATCCGAATTATATTCTCCTCACGCTCGATACTCAAAATTTTTTAGGCATTCATATTTTAGATATGACCGTATAAATAACTGTAGAGTTCAAATTAAGCATCTGTAGTCAGCATATTTTCTAGTATGGGAAATACTTATCGTAATGGAAAAGCTTAGATATAAGTGAAGCTTTTGGAGATTCTTCCCTGCGGGAAAACTCCGTTTACGCTACGCTCAGAATGACAGTTTTATATTGTGCCGTATTAATATACTGTTATATATAAATATTAGAGACATTCTTGTAAAATGTCTCTACTGCATTGTTGTGTTTATCTTGGGTTGTGCTGGCGCTCCACCCAACCTACGATTTTTGAGTGAGTGCCATTCAAAATTACCCTAACATGCTGGTGAAGAAGTCGATTGTGTCTTTTAGGGCTTTGATAAATACGTCGATTTCTTGGTGGGTGTTGTAGAAGGCTAAACTCGCGCGTGCTGTTCCGCTTGTTAGGTTTAAGTAACGGTGTAAGGGTTGTGTACAGTGGTGTCCGGAACGTATTGCTACACCTTCTTGGTCTAGTAATGCTGATAGGTCGTTGGGGTGGATGTCTCCTGCTGTGAAGGATGCTAGTGCTGCTCTTCCAAATCCGTTGGCGTTGGGTTTGGGGCCATGTATGGTTATATCGGGGATGGTTTCGAGTTGTTCAAATAAGTATGATGTTAATTCGGCTTCGTAGGCATGTATTTGATCCATACCTAGTTTAGTTAAATAATCTACTGCGGCGCCTAATGCAATAGCTTCACCAATAGCGGGTGTGCCAGCTTCAAATTTATGTGGTAGTTCTGCGTAGGTGGAATGGTCTAAATATACATCGGCGATCATTTCTCCACCGCCTAAGAAGGGTGGCATAGCGTTGAGTATTTCTTCTTTTCCGTATAAGAAACCAATACCAGTAGGGGCACACATTTTATGACCGGAGGCTACTAGCCAATCACAATCTATTTCTTGTACGTCTACAGGCATATGAGGAACACTTTGGCAAGCATCAATTAAAACTTTGGCGCCATATTTATGAGCGAGCGCGCAAATTTCTTGGACGGGGTTAATGCATCCCAAGGTGTTTGAGACATGCACTACTGATACTAATTTAGTTTTTTCTGAAATTAATGTCTTAAAGTGTTCAAAATCAAAAGTTTCTTCTTCTGTTAGTTCCACATGCTTTAACACCGCACCCGTTTTCTGAGCGACAAAATGCCAAGGTACTAAGTTGCTGTGGTGTTCCATCACCGAGAGAATTATTTCATCCCCTGCTTTTAAGTTATTCATTGCCCAGCTATAAGCTACCAAGTTAATAGCCTCAGAAGCATTGCGGGTATAAATGATTTCGTTGCGCGAGTTGGCATTTACGAAAGCTGCTATTTTATCGCGCGCTGCTTCGTAAGCGTCTGTTGCTTTAGCGCTAAGAGTATGGGCGCCACGGTGAACGTTAGCGTTGTAGCCTTCGTAGTATTGGCGCCATGTATCGAGAACAAACAGCGGTTTTTGCGAAGTAGCTGCACTGTCTAAATAAACAAGAGGCTTGCCGTTAACTTCTTGGTGGAGAATAGGGAAGTCACGACGTACTCTGTGGGCAATGGTAATGTCTTGTGCAAGAGTCATAATAGTTAGAAGTTAGGAGTTGGGAGTTAGGAGTTGTTTGTATCTAACTCCTAGTTGTGTGCTTAAAATTGTTTGACTTCGTTTAAAAGATTATCGCGTAAAGAGGTAACAGAAATATTATTAATTATCTCAGTAGCAAAGGCATTGATTAAAAGATGACGCGAACTATTCTCATCAATACCTCGACTTTGCAGGTAGAAAATTTCATCATCTTCTAACTGACTAACTGTGGCGCCGTGGGCACATTTGACGTTATCGGCGGTTATTTCTAGTTGAGGTTTTGTGTCAACTCGCGCTTTACTCGTTAACATTAAGTTACGGTTTAATTGTGCTGCATCGGTTTGCTGTGCTGGTTTAGGAACGAATACTTTACCATTAAAAATAGCGTGCGCTTTATCACCAACAATATTCTTTTGTAGTTGTTTACAAACACCATTAGGATGATTTAAAGCAATAGCGCTGTGCATATCCGCTACTTGTGTACCTTTTATAATGCTTAACCCATTCAGAGTAGTCTCTGTTTGCTCACCAGTTTGTAAAATCTCTAAATTATGGCGTCCTAAGCTCGCACCAATATTAATAGCATTACAGGTATAGCGACTATAACGTGCTTGAGTAACAGCAGTCTTACCAACATGAAACGCTGAAAAATCTTCCTTCTGTACTCTAGTATGACTCACACTAGCATTATCAGAAATCCAGATTTCTGTAACTGCATTGGTGAAATAACTACTCTCTTGTTCTACAGGCATCTTGCCTGTCACATATTCTTCTACAAAACTTACTTGTGAACCAGTATCAGCCACTACCAAACAACGCGGCAAAGAAATAGCACTCTCACCAGCAGTAATATATACCAAATGAATTGGTGTTTCTACTACTACATTTTTCGACACCCAAATAACCGCAGCATCCTGCATACCCGCAGTGTTCAAAGCTGTAAATACCTCTAAGGCACCTTCTGCTTGAGCTAGGTATTCTTGTGCTTTTACAGTATATTCTTCAGGTAAATTAGCTAAATTTGTAACTAATATTCCTTCGGGTAAACCTGATATTGCTGATAGTTCGGGTGCGTATACACCGTTAATAAAGACCAAACGGCTGTTTTGGGCTTCGGGTATAATTTGGGGTTGTAGAGACCGTATTAATTCGGTCTCTACACTTTTGAAATTTATCTGTTTTAATTTGGATAAATCTGTAAAACGCCATTCTTCGTCACGGTTGGTTGGTAAAATTGAATGACGTACCGAATTTGCTGCACGCTGTTTAATTTCTTGTAACCAATGTTGCGTCTCCCCAACGACAACGTTGTTTAATAACCCTGTCAAATAATCATCTCTATCTAACAAAGTAGACGTTAAACTAACAACATTGGAATTTGGAATAGGACTAGGAGAAACTTGTGTTATCATCTTACACCCCCACAGTTTCAGAAAATTCTTCTAAAACCCAGTCGTAACCGCGTTCTTCTAATTTCAACGCTAATTCTTTACCACCAGAAGTTAGAATTTTTCCACGCGCCATGACATGCACATAATCGGGAACTATATAATTAAGCAGCCGCTGATAGTGGGTAATCATAATTGTGGCGTTTTCTGGTTTAGCTAATTGATTTACCCCACTCGATACAATTTTGAGGGCATCAATATCTAGACCTGAGTCTGTTTCATCTAAAATTGCTACTGCTGGTTCTAAAAGCGCCATTTGTAATATTTCGTTACGCTTTTTCTCACCACCGGAAAACCCTTCGTTAACGCTGCGGTTTAAAAATGCTGCGTCCATTTTGACGACATCCAGCTTTTCGTAAATCAAATCTTCAAAGTCAAAAGGTTCTAATTCTTCCAAACCTTGTGCTTTAAGCTTTGAGTTATATGCTACGCGCAAAAAGTCTAAATTTGTGACACCTGGAATTTCTAAAGGATATTGGAAAGCAAGAAATACACCATTACGCGCGCGGTCTTCGGGTTCCATTTCTAATAGGTTTTGCCCTTTAAAAATAACTTCGCCACCTGTGACTTCGTATGCTGGGTGTCCTGCTAGTACTTTGGAGAGAGTGCTTTTGCCGGAACCGTTGGGTCCCATTATGGCGTGAATTTCGCCCGCGCGGACTTCTAAGTTTACACCTTTGAGGATTGGAGTTTCATCAACGCTTGCCGTCAAGTCACGCACTGACAGCACTACTTCACTGTTTTCAATAATCATGTTTCCTGTTGTTATCTGTCTTGTGGAACAGGCATCCCTGCCTGTGATTTGTATTTGTCTGTGGGCGGGCAAGGATGCCCACCCCACAAGATGTAAAATTAGCCGACGCTGCCTTCGAGTTTGAGGCTGAGTAATTTGTCTGCTTCGACGGCAAACTCCATTGGTAATTGGTTAAATACATCTTTACAGAAGCCGCTTATCATCATTGATATTGCGTCTTCAGATGAAATACCCCGCTGTGTGAAGTAAAATAGTTGGTCTTCTCCAATCTTTGATGTCGATGCTTCGTGTTCGACTTTGGCGGTGTGGTTTTGTACCTGGATATATGGAAAAGTGTTCGCGTGGGCATTATCCCCAATTAACATTGAGTCGCACTGTGAGTAATTTCTGGCGCCTTTTGCTGTGGGGTTAACTTTGACTAAACCACGGTAGCTGTTACTAGATTTTCCGGCAGAAATTCCTTTAGAGATAATTGTGCTACGGGTATTTTTGCCAACGTGAACCATTTTGCTTCCAGTGTCCGCTTTCTGCATGTTATTGGTTAGCGCTACAGAATAAAACTCTCCAACAGAGTTATCACCAACTAATACACAGCTTGGATATTTCCAAGTAATAGCTGAACCTGTTTCTACTTGTGTCCAAGAAATTTTGGAGTTAACACCTTGGCACAAACCGCGCTTGGTAACGAAGTTGTAAATACCACCTTTACCGTTAACATCTCCTGCATACCAGTTTTGCACAGTGGAATATTTAATTTCGGCATTGTCGAGAGCTACTAACTCTACAACTGCGGCGTGTAATTGATTGCTATCATACATCGGCGCCGTACAGCCTTCGAGGTACGATACATAGCTACCTTCTTCGGCGACAATTAAGGTGCGCTCAAATTGTCCAGTATCACCACTGTTAATACGGAAGTAAGTAGATAATTCCATTGGGCACTTTACACCCTTCGGAATATACACAAACGAACCATCGCTGAACACGGCAGCATTCAAAGCCGCAAAATAGTTGTCAGCAGGAGGAACGACGCTACCCAAATATTTCTTCACAAGTTCGGGATGCTCGTGTAATGCTTCAGAAATGGAACAGAATATTACACCGTCTTTAGCGAGCTTATCTTTAAAAGTAGTTGCAACCGATACGCTATCAAAAATCGCATCTACTGCTACGTTCGCCAAACGCTTCTGCTCAGTTAAAGGAATACCCAACTTTTCAAACGTTTCTAGCAACGTTGGGTCTACCTCATCCAAACTATTTAATTTTTTCTTGGCTTGCTTTGGCGCCGAGTAGTAGATAATGTCTTGGTAATTGATGGGTGGGTAATTTAGACCAGACCAATCTGGCTCAGTCATCTTTAACCACTGGCGATACGCTCGCAGACGAAACTCCAGCATGAACTCCGGTTCATTCTTTTTTTCGGAGATGAGGCGGACAATGTCTTCGCTTAACCCACGCGGTATAGTGTCCGCCTCTATATCGGTGACGAAGCCATACTTGTAGGGTTGGTTGACTAGGGTTTTGACAGTAGCACTCATTGGTAGTTCTCTTGTCCTATGCGTTCTCTTTAAGGGTGTTCGACGGGCTAATCAGCTTTATAAGGCTGATTTTAGGTTTTTGTTACCACGGGGCAACAGGGCTGTTAGAATATATTTAAGAGTAAAACAACAAAGATGTTGTTTAATATATCTTTATTTTACGCTAAATTAACAACAAGAATGTTGTTAAAGTCAAATTTTCTGGATCAATTTTCTGAATTTTATTTTTGAACCCAACCAGGACGATAATGCAAACAGCGCAGCAGTCCTCTAAACAAGATATCCTAGAGTATCTTTTGAAACATACTAAAGCATCCGCACTCGAACTTGCTGATGCGTTGGAGATTAGTGTCCAAGCGGTTAGGCGCCATTTGAAGGATTTAGAAGGTTTGGAGTTGATAGTAAATTCAGCGTCAGTACAAACTGGAACAGGGCGCCCGCAACATATATATAAATTAAGTCAGCAGGGACGCGATAGCTTACGAAAGGAATTTGTCGATAGCTATGGGGACTTTGCCGTGTCACTGTTAGACACCTTAGCTCAAACAGTGGGACACGACCAGGTAAGTACAATACTACGTTTACAGTGGCAGCGTAAAGCAGTCGAATATCATCAAAAACTAGGGATGGCACCATTAAAAGACCGGGTAGCAATGCTGGTGGAGTTGCGAAAAGCCGAAGGTTATATGGCAGAGTGGCATCCGGTAGAATCAAATGATTTATCGGATGAACGTTTTATAATCGCAGAGCATAATTGTGCCATATCGAACGTCGCAGAGTCATTCCCCAGCATATGCGGTCACGAATTAGAAATGTTTGCCGCAGTTTTGCCAGATTGTACAGTCGAGCGTACTCATTGGATAATCAATGGAGAACACCGCTGTGGTTATTTAGTTCAGTCACGAAAGATGAAGTAAAATGAATTAAGATTTATTACTAAACATTTAGTTTATATGAAAATTGTTGAGTAATTAGTAATTTGAACTACAAAACTATGAACACACCACAACCAGGAGCGCAATTTCTAACGGTAGAAGACTCTGGCAAAGTAGACGCAGCGTTGCTATCTTCACCAGAAAAATTCTTAGCCCGTATAACGCTTTCCTCCCACAAACTACTCATACACATAGCTAAAGAACACGGTATCCCCGTTGAAGAACTAACCACACAGCAAATAATAGCCTGGTTTGAAAAAGATGGAAAAATCCGTCGCGAACAAGGACTCGAAGCAGCCTATTTACAATGGTAATCACTCCCACAACATAAAAAACACCCAAACGGGTGCTTTAAGGAAGTGATTGCTGATTGTAGAAAAATATTAAGCGTAATTATTATTGCGTGGACTGCGTGTACCAGCTGCGGCGCCTATCATAGAAGCGAGAAGTCCAAGCAGCGAACCAAACACGAACCACCATAAACCTTGACGAACAGCAGCAGCAGTTTCGCGAGCTTGTTGTGCGCTGACATTGGGTTGAGGAACATTATTAACACCACCTTGTTGCTGTACTTGGTTAATAACTTCGCCAGCATTTGAAGCAGCAACACCAAAAGCACCAGACACACCGCTTGCTAGCAACCAAGAACTAACAGCTAAAGTTGTTGCCCAAAGAATGGCGCCATTAAGTAACGCAGTATTACGATTCATGGGACCACAAGCGCGTGCAGTTACCCAACCACCAGTAAATAAAGAAATTAATAAACCAATAGTAGACCAAATACCAACATTACCAGCAACATCTCCTGCAATTGTTCTAGGTCTGCCAGAACCTTCAACAGTACCGGCGCCGATAGCAGAAAACATCGCACTTAAAATCAATTGAGTAGCCAATGCGACCAATAAACCAGATATGATAGGACCCCAGCGAACGCGGTCATGGTAATCGGCGACACGCCCAACCACAGCAGGTTCTTGAATAACATCATCACCAACTCGATTTACATATGACATCGCCTTTCTCCTTACCTCTGAAGTAAATTTTTTGTCTTGCTTTCCGATGATGTCTATGATTTAAAGCTATATCAAGCCCAAACAAATCTATCACTAGAAATACTTATGTAATCTATCCACAGTCAGAAAAAAATAATTGATTAAATTGAAATTAAAAATTAACACGTAGGGTGCGTAACGCCATTAAAACCTAACAACGAAGCCAATAACCTCATAGCGTCACGCACCATTTAATTCACATTAAATCATTCCACCAATCAAACTCTAACCGCAGTCCCACTAGCAGTTATAAGCAAAAGAACCCCAGATTGGTCAACATTAATAGTACCTGTGTCAATTTCTATACCAACAACAGCATTAGCTCCCAGGCGCCTAGCTCGTTGTTCAAGTTCATTAAGAGCTTTCTGTTGTCCTTCTTCAAACAATCTCTCATAACTAGCAGTGCGTCCACCAATAATATCGCGAATGCCCGCAAAAAAATCACGCAGGAAATTGCTGCCATAAACAACCTGTGCAGTAACAACACCCAGGTAAGACTGAACCACCGTACCTTGAATAACATCTGTAGTCGTTAAAATCATTGCATTATCCTCGAAAATGTGAATAAGGCTGAGTTTTAAGTCAAATTGACTCAAAATGTAAGAATCAGTATTTGTTACATCCGTATAACATGTAACTGTAACGTTCCTAAGCCTTTATTTAAGATTTGGAAACAGGGAACATACTGTCTCAATAGTAAATCTTTTGTAAAAGTTGAGTAATGGAGTTTTCAAAACTGAATATTTTTGTTTTAATGTACAAGCAATTACGGAAATTTTGAATCATAACATTGGCAAAAAACTTTCAGGAAATTTACTGTGTATAATCGAACAGCATTTATTTTAAGCGTTCTCTTACTGGGAAGCATTGCGGTAACAGTACCCACGGTAGCTTCCGCGCAGGTTGTTGTAGCGCAACGTACAAACCAAGAGGTTAAACAGCTTTTAGAGGACGGGCGCCGGATGGTTGATTCAGGCGACTATAATGGGGCAATAAGCGTTTATCAACAAGCAGCAACCTTAGAACCAAAAAATGCCTCAATTCAGTCGGGAATAGGTTACTTACAAGCATTACAAGGAAATCTCCAAGCTGCATTATCATCTTATCGTCGGGCAGTATCACTCAACCCTAATAACGGTGACTATCAATATGCATTAGCTTACATTAGTGGTAACTTAGGCGATAACCGTACAGCAAAGGATGCGTATCGTAAAGCTATTCAACTCAACCGCAATAGTGTTGATGCTTATTTAGGACTAGCAACAGTGTTACTGCGTTTAGGGGAAACAAGTAACGCAATGTGGGCAACCGAGCAAGCAATGAATTTAGATAGAAACAATCCTCAAGTCTTTGAATTACGGGGTACATTCTTAATGAAACAAGGCAAACGAGGGGATGCAGTCACTTTGTTCAGAAGAGCGCGCGAAATATACGCAAAACAAGGGAAACAAGAAAACGTCACCCGTATTGACGCAACATTGCGACAACTCGGAGGGTAGAATCTTCGTAGGGTGCGTGAAAAAGTGGTGTCACGCATCCAATATCCGCGCGTTCAATCCAAAAATGGTTTAAATACAGGTAATAATTCCGAACGACTCAAAACAAGAGTTGGATAAGAAATATTACTATAATCAACTCCTGGTTTAGCAGGGAAAGGTTTTGAATCTAATGATATCCAAGTTCCACCTGCTGCTTGAACAATAACCCATGCTGCTGCGATATCCCAAATTTTAGGTGTAGCTTCAATACCACCCAATACGGCGCCAGTAGCAACAGTGAGAAAATTATAGCTTGCTACCCCTAGCATCCTAATTTTACACGGAAAATCTTTTTGAATTACCGAAGTACTACGCGAACAAACGTTGAAAAAATGATTTCCACTCTTGTCATCATTACTTGTATGTATCGGGTGATTATTACGAAAGGCGCCTGTAGGTGTCTCCAATCCAGAATCACCAGAGTAAAATCCATAATAAGACTCTTTCAGTGTAGGCACATAAACAAAACCAAAAATAGGTGTGCCTTTATACAGTAAACCTAAAGAAATAGACCAAAGTGGAAGACCACGTGCAAAGTTAGTAGTACCATCTAACGGGTCAACTACCCAACACCACTCAGTATCAGGCAATATCTTATTACCCTCTTCAGTTAGAATTCCATAACCATTAAAACTAGCAATAATTGCATCGCGAATAACTTGGTCTGCCCACTTATCAGCCTTTGTAACCAAACTACCATCAGCTTTTTGCTCTGAGCTTACCTTTCCAAAATCTTGAATAAGTTGACTGCCAACGTTTTCACAAGTTGTTTGAGCAAATTCGAGAATCGTCGTCCAAAAATCCATCATAAGTGTAAAAGTTAGGAGTTATGAGTTACCAGTAGAGACGCGAGGAACATCGCGTCTTTACCTAACCCATAAATGTTAATCTAATTCTTGTTCTAAGATTGAAGACATTGTATCTTTTGCGTCGCGTTGAAATTCACTGACGTTGACGCGCGCTAAAAATGATAGCGCTACTATCATACCAATTGCTTGGACTGTAAAGACTAAGCTATATGACATTAGGGGTGTACTAAATAAGTATTTGCCAAAATTCAATACTGCCCCTCCTGATACTGTTGCAAATGCACGTGACATTGCTTGTGCTAGACCCCAGGCGCCTACAAATGTTCCTGCGGCTTCGGCGGCGGTTAAGTCTAACATTAAACTAAGGGCGCCTGTTGTAGTGACACCTGAAGCAAACCCAAATAAGATTAAACACAATTGCAGCACTTTTGGATTAGCGGTTACTCCAGCAAAGATTAGTAGTATGAAGCAAATAGCAACGCCAATACATCCAAGTTTGGTAGTAGTTTTTTTACCAATACGTGGTGCGATTAAAATACCCGTTAGTCCTAAGCCAAGCAGTGTACCGGTTCCAAAAAATGCATTTAACTTAGTTGTCTCAGCAATGGTCATTTTAAATACTTCGCCCCCATAAGGTTCCATCACTGCATCTTGCATAAATAAGCTGATGGTCATTACTAGTAAGAAAGTAAAAAATATTCCTGTTTGGCGACTAGCTGTTAATATTGTCAACGCATGACCTAGGGTAATTTTATCTTCTCGAACAGTTGGTGCAGAACGTGTACTCATACGCGAGTATTTTTTCTCAACACCAACTGTCCCAATAAAGCACAGCAAAAATGCAACCCCTGGTATTATGGTAAATAAGCGGTTAACTTGAGTTTGAATAACTTCAATTGGTGCGTTTAGTTGAATTTGTCTAAGCAACCCACTACTAGTTATGGCGCCGATAATAATGCCCACCATCAACATTGACCAAACAATACCAACTATTTTGGAACGGTTGTCTTGATCAGAGATATCTACTAATAGTGCAGTGAAAGGTGTAGAACTAGCGCTTAATGCAACTCCATATATGGCAAATACTAACCCTAGCAGTGCTACCCACATTGTAGTTTGACTTGTCCAGGCGCCTCCTGGTTGTAAACTATTACCAACCTGCCAAACAACTTGTACTGCCAAAAAAGCTGAAGAAGCAAATAAAGCGGCGCCTAACCATATATAACCCGTACGATGATGTCCTAAAAATGGCTTTGAGTCAGAAATCTGTCCAAACCATATGCGAACCGGAGCAACAAATTGATGCATTGCAATAGCCAGTGCTGTTATAAACGCAGGAACCTTCAACTCATCAATCATGATGCGGTTAAGCACACCTAACGTCAAAACCGACATTATCCCTAAAGCCATTTGAAAAAAGCCCAGTCGAAACATCGTTAAAGTATCGACCTTTGGTAGACTGTGTGCATCGGACTGTGAACTTGATAAATTTCCGCTAGCCATTGTGCTTATAAATTCCGAGGAATAAAAGTTTTATCATCTTTTTCCTAGGATAAACGTTCCCACGCACGCATTGGAATCAGAAATCAACTTTTTCCCATCAATATTGATAAAAAAACAGGTAGTAGATAGTAACGCTTAGAACTATCCACTACCCATCAAGCAGAAATAGGAGAACTTTATCGGAATTAAGGAAATTTCTGGAAGACGACGAAAAACTAGCTCAAGGAATTAATTACATAATCAATGTAAGAATTGGCTTCTACAGCAGGGTCGCCACTCAGACCATGATTAGCTTTAATGTATTTCAGAGCTTCGACATACCAGCTAGGTGACAATTCAAAAGATTTGTTAATTTCAGTTAAACCAGCAATCAAATAATCATCAATTGGCCCTGTACCACCTGCAACTAATGCATATGTAATGATTCGCAAGTAGTAACCAATGTCACGCACGCATTTTTGCTTACCACGTGCATCTGATGCATAGTTGGGACCTTGTAATTGAGTGGTATAAGGATATTTCTGGTACACAGCGTTTGCTGCTGCTTCAGCAAGACTTTGCGCTTTACCAGACAAAGTTTTCACTGCTTCGAGTGATGCTGCTGCTTGTCTAAATCGTCCAAAAGCAACTTGGAATTCTGTGCTGCTCAAAAAGCGACCTTGTGAATCTGCTGTTGCAATTGCTTCTGTTAAAGGTGTTTTGGACATGATTTGTAATCTCCCTGCAAAGTTTGTGTACAAAGAAAAGAAGGTTTAAGTTTCTAATTAATTTATGCAACTGCTGATGCTGCACGGTCAAAGTAACTAGCCACTTCAGCAAGTAAAGCGCTGCAATCTCCACGAGTAATTCCATTTGGGTCACCTGCAATTGCAAGTGAAGCTTCTTTGAGCTTTTGAATTCCAACTGCTACTGAAGCTCCTGGAGTTCCAAGTGCCAAATAAGTTTCTCGCAAACCGTTTAAAGCACGGTCATCTAACACGCTCGTATCACCTGCAAATATGGCATAAGTCACATAGCGCAAAATAATTTCTAAATCTCGTAAGCAAGCTGCTGCACGACGATTAGTATATGCATTACCACCAGGAGCAATCAGTTGGGGTTGCTCTTCAAACAATGAACGTGCAGCATTAGAAACAATTGCTGAAGCATTGCTCGAAATACGATTCACAATATCTACACGCTTATTTCCTTCTCTGACAAGGTTGAGCAAAGCATCTAACTGCGAATTATTCAGGTACTCCCCGCGTGTATCTGCTTGAGCAACAACCTTGGTGAATGCATCTAGTACCATTGTTTCAATCTCCTAATTATGAATCTCTAGTCACTAACTTGTAAATACAATATCCCTATCGAGTTACCGTATTTTATGAAAGCTAGTATGCCACATGAAGTGTGCAAACACAACCACCTCTTTTTGTAAAGTTTTATTAAGGAATTTGTTTTCAATTTGTTTTTAAATGGCGCAAACTCACGAATAAGCAAGACTGGCGCCATCTAGCCCCGAATATTTGTTGATTTTATCCACTTGCGTTTTAGAGAAACTCGTGACAAAGTGAATATCATAAAAGTACTTAAACTCTATCGATGAAGTGTACTTTAATAAAGTGATGGGCATTGTGTATAGTCAGGGCGCCCATTATCTTCGTCATGTCATCAAACTTACATTCAAGGAGAATCATCAATGGTTAGTCAGCATAGAACTATCGAATTGTCTTTGGCAGAACAAGCAGGATGGCTGAATGAAGGTGTATCTGGGTGCAGTGTTGCTTCATCGCTCTCACTGCTTTCTTCTTCAGGACGGTTAGCGCACGGTGTACCAGAGAATCTTGGTGGTTCAGGTGGAACATTACTAAGCGCAGTCGAAGAAATAGCAACCGTTTCAGAGCAATGCTTGACAAGCGGATTTGTATTTTGGTGCCAACGAACATTTATTGAATACTTAATATCAAGTTCCAACCGTTGGTTAAATTTGCAAATACTGCCCAAAATTTTACGAGCGGAATGCTCTGGCGCCACAGCCTTAGAAAATTTTGTTAACGAAGATTTTGTGGACTCGGCGCCAATACATGCATCATTGCGAGGAGACACAGTAACTCTACAAGGTTTCTTACCGTGGGTGTCTAATTTGCAACCAAAAAACTTTTATGTAGTGGTGACAGCAAAAACTGATGATGGAAAAAAATTGATAGTCGCTGTTCCCTCCAAAGCCAAAGGAATACAACGGGGAGATGATTTACAACTACTAGGGTTGCAAGCATCATGGACAAGTACATTGCGTCTCAATAAAGTATGCTTATCTCGTCAATGGATTATTAGTGAAAACGCCGATTTATTCTTATCACAAATTCGTCCTAAATTAATATTAATGCAATGTGCTTTAGGACTAGGAATAACACGACGGTCACTACAAGAAACATTACAAAGTACAGACGGAGACAACGAAGAAGCATTAATCAACCGTCTTAGATACAATGCTTTTACATTAACTCAGTTAGAAGCCCAAATTTGGAAACTAGGTACTTTACAAAACTTCAACTCATCAAAACGTGAAATATTAGAACTGCGAGTAGCTTTAACTAGACTAGCACTAGACTCAGTTTGGTTAGAGTTAGAAGCCAAAGGCGTCAACGCTTACTTAAAACCCAGTGGAACCGCAAGACGACTACGCGAAGTCGCATTTTTACCAGTAATGGCGCCAACTCTTCTACACCTTGAACAAGAACTCCAAAAAACAACTAATATTTTACCAGGACTAGGCGCCAGTGCATTCAAGCAAATCTAAAATTGTGGGATGGGCATCCCGAACTGTCCCATCTCTTACTATTAATAATAAAAAAATCAATTTTTACTAATTATCTAATTTAAACACAGGACGTAAGTTAACACCAATACAACTTCCCAATAAAGCAAAAACAATCCAAACCCAACCGTGTAAACTAGTAGAAGCAATACCGCCAAAAAAGGCATTAACATTACAACCAAAAGCATTTAAGGCACCATAACCCATTAGTAGTCCACCTAAGAATGTTGCTGCAATGACATTAAAAGTTATTTGGGTTTTGGGAATTAGTCTACCTGCAAATGCTGCTGCTAAAAATGCTCCTAGAATAATACCAATATTCATAACAGAGGTAATATCGGCAAATACACTTTGCGATAATGCTGCTTGCTGTGCTTTACCAGTCCAAAATGGAGTATTAGATGGATTCCAACCAAAGATAGTAGCTATTTTGGCACTCCATAAAGCAAAACCCCAAGTTATTCGCCAAGGTTGACCAGAAATTATTAAAGTGAGAAAATTTAGAACAGCTAAAGTCACGGCGCCATATAAAAGCGAATTCGGTATTGGTGGTTTATTCGTTATTGTTCTACTCCATACCCACAGTAAACCAGCAAGTAATATAAATATTGCTAACTGTAAAAAGACGGCGCCTGTCCAACCTAAGCTCTGTCCTAGTATAATTGGAGGAACAGATGGTAAATTAGCCCATACATGACGATTTAAACTTGCCCAAAACGAACCAACACAAAAAGCTATCACGGTAAAAATCATTGAGAGACTACCGCTACCAACAGTATAGAGAGAACCACAACCACAACCAGAAGCTATCTGCATTCCAATACCAAATAGTAAAGCACCAATAGCTCCTTGAATTCCAACAGGAGCTATAGACCCTTTAACTTCTTGTCCAAAAGCTGTTCCAGAAGCAAGAATCGGAGCAAATAAAACTGTCGCAACAGCTAACATTAACAACTGAGCATAAATTCCATTGACTTCGCGTTTAAATAAAAACTTTCGGTAAGCTGAAGTAAAACCAAAACTCGAATAATATAAAGTTATTCCAAATAACCCACCAATTAAAAATAATACACTTTGGCGCCAACCGTAACTACTCAAAGCAACTGTTCCAAAAGTAAATAACACCAAAGCGAGCAAAACAATTGACTTTTGCGCGCGTCTCTTTGGTGCTTTTTGCGAGTATTTTGTAATATTACTGTTCATAGCTATTATTTATGAAAGTGTGCCTTGCAACGGATAGAACGGATGTAACGGATAGTCTATTAGTTACATCCGTTACATCCGTTAAATCTGTTGCCAGTCTTTATTGCCTCCACTATTTTTCTGTGGAGGTGGTTCGCTAGTAGTGCAACTTATTAAAGTTTGACTTGCGTAATCTGTAAGTCTTATATCTTTGTAAGCAAAACTGATGAGTAATAAAAAAAGCGCTAAAACTCCTAACTTCATGTAGATATTCTCCCTTTCATTTCAAAATTATTAACTGATTTGTCCGGCACCTGTTGCTATAGGTAAATCAGGGTAAGAGCTATATTCAGTCCAAGAACCTTCGTAAATTCTGACTTTGGGATATCCGAGCAAGTGTTTTAAGACGATGTACTGTAATGTAGCTTCTCTGCCAGTGCTGCAAGTGACGATAATGTCACTCGATGGGTTAATTCTTTTTTGCGCTAGAATTTGCTTGATTTCTTCTAATGGCTTTAATTTGTGAGGATTATCTGGTTGTGTAAATGTCACCCAAGGAATATTTACGGCGCCTGGAATATGTCCATTCCGAATAAATACATCCTCTTCTCCCCGAAATAGTTTTTCTGGTCTAGGGTCAATCATTGATATACCTGGTTTACCAATTGATTTCTTGATTTCATCAAGACTTACCCGGACAGAAGGATTATCTTTAACTACGAATTTACTCGGTTTGTACTTAGGAAATTCTCTCGTTACAGGTTGTGTAGCTTTATAGTCTTTGTAACCTCCATCCAATACCGCAATATCACGTAATCCAGAGCGCTCTAACAAATAAGCAACCATTGTGGCGCCTAAAATATCTCTACCATCTGAGTAAACTAAGACACGACTGTTATTATTTACTCCAGAGTTAGTAAAAATCTCTCCCAGCTTTTGGTTATTCCAATACTGCACTGGTAATCCTTCTCGTGGGCCACGAAAAGCACTGTCTGCAATATTCACTGCATTCGGAAGGTGTCCAGATATATAGTCTAACGGCACATTTCGCACATCCAGAATTCGTAAATTTGCATTTTTAATATTTTGAGCCACCCAAGCTGGTGAGACAAATTGGATATTTGCTTTTTGAGTAGCAGAAAATGCTGGAAAAGCGATAAATGGAATAATTACGAGGCAAGCGATAAGAGTCGATAGAAGCACAAAAAACTTAGGCTTCTTGAGTATTTGTAATGACTTTAATTTCATAATTATCCTCTAACCGAAGATATGAACTTTTCAACAAACTACTGCAAATCAGTCGGAATACTGCACTTAGTATCTAGCATTCCATAAAAACGACTAAATAATACGATTCGTCTATCAGCTTTTAGTATTTATAGTATATATTTTTCTTATACTACGGTTGTTGACTTAGACGGCGCCTAATGTTTTTGTGCGACCACATGACTTATAATAGAAACTTCAAGAATAGAAGGTGGTGTACTAGCTAAGATAAGTCGTTTAATTCACTTAGGTTGGGAAATTCTAGCTGAGTTGGTATTCGATGATGAAAATACTACTATCACCGCTAACTTATAGCGCGAGCAGTATGATAAATTTAATTTACAACTGCAATAAAAAGTCTTTGTTAAACCAAAAGACGCAAAAGGTTTCCCGGCAGCATATGCAGCTTAATTTTTAATATTTAGGCACCATTCACATGTGGTCGAAAAGTCAAGTTAATACGTTCTGCTACAGGTTGAGTAGTTTTCGGCAACTGATGAACCCAGCTTTCCTGACATCCTGGGTGCATCACCAATAAACTCCCATGTTCTAACCAAATATCTACTGGTTTACCCTTTTTTCCTTGTCGCATTTGGAATTTGCGCTTTTGCCCAAGCGTTATTGATGCAATAGCAGGAGACCTACCCATACTTTTCTCATTGTCTGCGTGCCATCCATTTGAGTCGCGACCATCTCTATAACGGTTACATAACACTACATTAAATCGATAACCTGTACTTGATTCAATATGTAATCGCAGTTGTTGAAGTTCTGGTGTCCAAGCAATTGGCTGTAATAATACTGATTTTGAGTAGAGATAATCACATCCATAATCTCCGTACATACATTCTAATCGCGGTACGGGCATAGTTTTACCAATAATTTTAATTGTGTTCTGGCGCCATGCTAAAGTTTCGCAATGATTATACAGTTCCAAAGCCTGACTTGGTGTTAAAAAGTCCGGTATATATTCGATTGGTGGATTTGTGTCCGTTGGTGATAAGACCATAAGATAAAATCTATGCTAACAGTAAATTAATTGATATTCTGGTTGTTTTAATTACCAAAAATATTAAGAAAAGTTAAAAATATTTCTTTACATACAAATACTTACTTTATGGTATGGCGGCTAGCTTTCTTCAAGAGCAAGTACTGCTACCAAACCCAAAAATGGCTCAGTGATTACATTTGAGATTTTTGATGATGCTAAGTTGAAGCCATTTTTAATTATACTTAAAGCGTTTGTCAATACTGCATAAGTTGTACTTTTATGAAGTATAATTAAGAATGAAGAGATATATACGTAGGTAGTTAATTTTTGTTACTTACCTCTTGTATATTAACCGGAAATGTACATATTCAAGTTGTTTTAAGAAAAGGCAACGAGTATCCTTTGGATGCAAGTGCGTTTTGCAGATTGTAAATTTATTGGTTTGAGAGGCAAAGGTCTTTGTGGGTCAGTATCAACCTACTCAGCTTATTCGCTACAGTCCGGATGCTGTAGCTAGTTATTATCGGTTCCGTCCTTGGCGCGTTTGGGCAAGGGCAATTAAGATAATATGGAATTTTGTTGGGTTTATTCTTGGTTTAAAGTCCGATGAATGGTTTGACCGTGTTGAACAAAATAAGTTGAAGCGGGCTACCCAGTTAAGGATGATGTTGACAAAGTTGGGTCCAACTTTTATTAAGGTTGGTCAAGCGCTTTCAACTCGTCCTGACTTGATACGTAAGGATTTTCTCGAAGAATTGATAAAACTGCAAGACCAGTTACCACCATTCGATAGTAATCTTGCTTATCGTATTATTGAAGCTCAACTTGGTGAGTCAATATCTAAAATTTATAGTGAGTTGTCCCCTACTCCTGTTGCAGCAGCTTCTCTAGGTCAAGTATACCGTGGGCGCCTCGCCTCTACAGGAGAAGAAGTAGCGGTAAAAGTGCAACGTCCCAATCTTCGTCCCACACTAACGCTTGACTTATATTTAATGCGGTGGGCAGCAAGTTGGCTATCTCCGTGGTTACCTCTCAACCTTGGGCACGATTTAACTTTGATAGTAGACGAATTTGGAATAAAGCTATTTGAAGAAATTGACTATCTTAATGAAGCACGCAACGCTGAGAAGTTTGCTAGTAATTTTCGTAATGAACCCACTGTAAAGGTTCCAAAAATTTACTGGCATCATACAACGAACCGCGTTTTAACTTTAGAGTGGATAAACGGGTTTAAGTTGAATGATACAAAATCTATTCGTGAAGCTGGTTTAGACCCAGAAGCAATAGTTCAAATAGGTGTAACTGCTGGGTTACAACAGTTACTCGAACATGGTTTCTTTCATGCAGACCCTCATCCAGGTAACTTGTTTGCAACTCCCGATGGTCGCATGGCTTATATTGACTTTGGGATGATGGATCAACTCGATGAAACCACAAAAGAGACGTTGGTTGATTCGGTGGTACATTTGACTAATAAAGAGTACACAGACTTAGCCATTGACTTTGTTAATTTAGGTTTCTTAACATCCGATACTGACATTCGTCCAATTATTCCTGCACTCGAAACAGTATTGGGAGATGCTATAGGTAAAAACGTTGGTGACTTCAACTTTAAAACTGTTACCGACCAGTTCTCTGAGTTAATGTATGAGTATCCCTTCCGAGTTCCTGCTAAGTTTGCTTTAATTATTCGTTCCTTAGTAACACAAGAAGGTATAGCGCTTAGTCTCAACCATAACTTTAAAATAATTGAAGTCGCATATCCATATGTAGCACGTCGGTTATTAACGGGTGAATCTCCTCAACTACGGCGCCGCTTGTTGAATATACTATTTAAAGACGGTAAATTCCAGTGGGAACGTTTAGAAAATTTAATTAGTATTGCGCGTACCGATAACAGCTTTGACGTATTACCCACAGCAAAACTTGGTATCCGATATTTAATGTCGGATGAAGGTAACTTTTTACGGCGCCAGTTAGTGTTAGCGTTAACTGAAGACGACCGTTTACACACCGAAGAAGTGCAACGTTTGTGGAATTTAGTCAAGGATGATTTACAACCTGACAAGATATTAAGCGCAGCAATTGGAGTGTTGACTGAGTTTTCACGCGAAGGTGTTGCTGCTATTTTACCAAAGGCACCTATTTTTGCCGTGTTTGATAAACCAAAAGCTAAATAACGTACTGTCAAGGATTATAATAAACCCTCTGTTTTAAGGGGGTTTTATTTTTGTTACCACAGAGACACAGAGTACACACAGAGAAGATATATTAGGTGTAAAACTAAATATTTACTTAAATATGTCTCCTGTCAGTGTAGGCGCCAGTACTAAGCATAAGCAAAATACAACTCCCAAAATATGGCTGTTGCTACTGGGGGTTAATCAGTACATGGATGAAGAGTTACCTAGTTTGCGGTATCCTGCACTTGATTGTCAAGGTTTAGCTGAAGCGTTAGAAACTGCGACACGACAATTTTCTGATATTTATATTGCTACTTATCATGACTTTGGTCAATTACCTGTTTTAGAAAATGTCCGACAGTCTTTAACGACGATAAGCAAAGGCGCCAAAGCATCTGACACTATTTTATTTTATTTCTCTGGACATGGTATAATAGATGCCGCGACACAACAGACTTATTTGTGTTTACGCGATACTCGTAAGGATAATTTAGAAAATACCGCTTTTGCACTTCAGGAATTATTACAGCTATTAGAAATTTCGTCTGCACGTCATCAGCTTGTTTGGTTAGATGCTTGTCATAGTGGAGGTATGACACTACGGGGAAGTACTTTAAACCCAACACCTCAATTATTACAAGTCTTACAAAACGCTGCCGCAGCTAGTAATGGTTTCTATGCCATGCTTTCGTGCGATAATAACCAACAGTCTTGGGAATTTCCAGAGTTAGGACATGGTGTGTTTACATACTACCTGATGCGAGGGTTACGAGGTGAAGCCGCTTCTCGTCGTGGTATTGTGACAGCAGATGGACTTTATCGCTATGTTTATCATCAAACTCTAAGATATATAGATAAAACTAATCAACAGTTACGTTTAATTAACCAGCAACGACGCAGTAAGGGAGACACACATCTATATAGTGAATATCCTTTGCAAACACCAAAGCGTATAGTCGAAGGTGTGGGAGAAATTATTTTAGGAAATCAATCAATTATCGAAAACTCTCGTCGAGTTGCTTTAGTTATCGAAGGTTTAACGAATAATACAACCTTGACTTTGAGTAAGTTGTTACGAACTCAAGGTAGTTTCAATATTGAATATCTATCTGCACATGATACTACACACTCTCCGGCGCCTATAAATATAACCAGTTCTATCCAAGCGTGTTTACAAGATAATCTCAACACTACTGTACTACTATATTTACGCGGTAAGTTACAGGATGCAGTATTAACGGTTGAGGAAAATATTTGTTTGAGTCGTGACTGGTTACGACAACAGTTACGTCATTCTCGTTGTTTACACCTTATTATTATCCTAGATTGTCCTCACAGTGAAGCCTATATTTCTGATTGGGTCGATGATTTACAGATAGATACAGAGAAAGGTTTATGTATTATAGCAGGCACCTCTCCCAATCACGATTTTGCCAATTCTTTAATTGAAACTCTACAAGCAGTTGACCAAGACACCGGGTTAACCGCAGCAGGATGGTTAACACAGTTACAAGTTATTAGCACTGCTCCACTGTATATATGGTTATCTGGTGTGCAGGGTGTTATCGAAGTTGTCCCTGTACAAGAACATACTTTAATTCAAAATACAGACTTAGGAATTTGCCCTTATTTAGGTTTACACGCTTTTAGTGAAAACGATAGTCAATACTTTTATGGTCGTGAAGCTTTAACGCAGCAGCTACTCAATCATATCGCGTCGCAATCATTTCTTGCTGTCGTCGGCGTCTCTGGTAGTGGAAAATCGTCTGTCGTTCAAGCTGGGTTAATTGCACAACTACGACAAGGTAAACATTTACCTTCTGGTGACTGGCTTATTTATTGTATCCGTCCCGGCGCCAATCCTCTCGATACTTTAGTCAAAAAGTTAGAAGACAGAAATAATATTCTCGAAGCACTACTTTATCAAGGTGTCGAAGGTTTCGTTTACTGGTTGCGAAGTAAAGAAGCAATGGTAGTCTTAGTTATAGACCAATTTGAAGAACTTTTTACACTGGCGCCAACTCAAGATACACAGCATTTTATAGAATTAATCTTGAGAGTATTGGAATATGCCAGCGATAAGTTTAAACTCGTAATTACACTTCGTGCTGACTTTATCGGGTCTTGCTTAGAAATTCCTACTCTTGCTACATTACTCCAAAAATCGAGTGTATTTGTTCCTCCCCATCTTAACGACGACGAATATCGTAGCGTTATTATTCACCCAGCAGAAAAAGTTGGACTACAAGTTGAACCAAGTTTAGTTGAAGTTTTATTGCAAGAACTTCAGCATTCAGCAGGAGATTTACCTTTATTAGAATTTGTCTTGGAAGAATTATGGCATCATCGCTGTGAAGGTAAATTAACTTTATCAGCATATCAGCAACATTTGGGAGGTATTGCAGGTGCCCTAGAAAGAAAAGCGAATTCGGTTTATGCTGGTTTAGATGATGAAAGTAAAGAATGTGCTAAATGGATTTTTCTTGCTTTAACTCAGTTGGGTGAAGGTACCGAAGATACGCGACGACGTATATTAAAATCTGAATTAATAGTGAAAAAGTTTTCGCAAGCTTTAGTAGAGAGTACTTTACAAGCTTTAACGACGGCAAAATTAGTAGTTGTGAATGTTGAGGAATCATTAGGCACCAGTAAAGGGGAGGGCGCCGAACCAGATATAATGTCTTTACAACCGAGCGTTGAAGTTATCCACGAAATCTTAATACGTCACTGGTCAACTTTACGATGGTGGTTAGAAGAGAATCGCAGCAGAATTAGAACGCATCGTCAAATCGAACAAGCTGCAAAATTATGGTTACAGAATCACGAAAATAGTGACTTTTTACTTCAAGGTGTACGTTTAGCAGAAGCAGAAGATATTTATATTAAGTATACAGATGAACTTTCATTTGATATTCAAAGATTTATCGAAGCTTGTTTAGTTGAACGTAAAAGACTGGAATATCAAGAAAAACGAAGACTTCGACAAGCACAAAGAGCAGTTATTGCCCTCAGTATATTAGGTATTGCTGCATGTAGTTTTGGTGGTTTAGCTTACTGGCAACGTAGGGAAGCACGGATAAGTGAAATTCAAGCATTAAATCAATCATCGAAAGCAAATTTATTATTGAATCAACAGTTAGAAGCGTTAGTTGCCAGTATCAAAGCAGGAAAACAATTAAAAAACACTTTTGCCTTACCATCTCATCTTAGAGTAGCGACAATTGCCACACTTGAACAATCGATTTCGCAAATTCAAGAACGTAACCGTTTCGAGGGACACGAAGACGGAGTTATCAGCGTTGCTTTTAGTAAAGATGGTCAAATTATCGCAAGTGGCAGTTTAGATAAAACGATAAAGCTGTGGAATATCAACGGAAAACTTCTCAAAACTTTAACTGGACATACCGAACCAGTATACAGTGTTAGCTTGGCGCCCGATGGAAAAATTCTTGCTAGTGGTAGCGTTGATAAAACAATAAAATTATGGAATATCGAAGATGGAAGTTTGATAACAACCCTAAAAGGACATACTCAAACCGTTAATAATGTGAAATTTAGTCCTTCGGGACAAATTATTGCGTCAGCAAGTTCTGATAAAACGATTAAAATATGGAGTCGTTCAGACGGGCACCTACTCAAAACGATAACAGGATATAATTACCCTATTATCAGTGTGGCATTTAGTCCAGATAGTAAAAATATAGCTGCGGGTGGTGAAGACAAAACGATAAAAATCTGGGATATTAACGATGGGCACCTGCTAAAAACATTATTAGGACACCAAGGATGGGTAAACAGTCTTAGTTATAGTAAAGACGGTAAAAGTCTTGTTTCTGGAAGTGCCGATAAAAATATTATCCTTTGGAACGTCGCCGACGGCAAGTTAATCAAAACAATACCAGGACATACAGCATCAGTTTGGGGTGTTAGCTTTAGTTCCGATGATAAAATGATAATTTCTGCAAGTCGGGACAGAACGATTAAACTTTGGAACCGTAATGGCAGTATATTAGAAGAATTCAAAGGACATAATAACGGTGTTTATAACGCAGTCTTTAGTCCAGACGGCAAAAATATAGCATCCGCTAGCTTAGATGGTACACTAAAACTATGGCGGCGCCGAGACATTTCACTATTAGATGTATTGAGTGGACACAGTAACGGAGTTTATACAGTTGCTTATAGTGTTGATGGTAGTAAAATAATATCAGCCAGTGGTGATGGATACGTCAAAGTATGGAACCGTAATGGAATATTATTAAAAAGTTTTGCTGCACATAGTAAAGAAATATATAGTATAGCTGTTAGTAAAGATAAATTTGCTACCGCAGGTAGTGATGGCACCATCAAGATATGGCAAGATGATAAATTAATTCAAACTATAAACGCTCACAGTGCAGAAATTAACCATATAACTTTTAGTCCAGACAACAAATTAATTGCCTCTGCTAGTAAAGACAACACTGTAAAAATTTGGGAAGTTAGTACAGGTAAATTACTTTCTACATTAGAACATACAGCAGAAGTATATGGAGTAAGCTTTAGTAGAGATGGACAAATAATAGCATCTGCCAGCGTAGATAAAACAATAAAATTTTGGCGCCGTAGTGATGGTAAATTATTAAATACGCTTTTGGGTCATAAAGACTGGGTGTACAGCGTGGTCTTTAGTCCAGACAATAAAATTATAGCTTCAACGAGTGCAGATAAAACGATAAAACTATGGCGCCGTGCCGATGGGAAATTGCTTCATACTCTCAGAGGACATACAGCAGAAGTGTATAAAGTAGACTTTTCAAAAGATGGTAAAACTATAGCCTCAGCATCTGAAGATAAAACAATCAAACTTTGGCATATCGATGGGCACCTAATAACTACATTACCAGAATTAGGCGCCGGAGTCATGAGCGTAAATTTTAGTCCTGATAATAAAACAATAGTATCAGGTAGTATAGATAATAGCGTAAAAATTTGGCGGTTTGATAATAATCAAATAAAGACTTTAGAAGTTAATCAGTTAATTAATAATGGGTGTCAATGGGTTAAAGATTATTTAAGCAATAATTCTAAAGTTATGTTGGAAGATAAACTTTGCAACGGATAAAATCGATGTAACGGATTGTTATTATATAATTTCCAAATGTAATTCTGAGCGTAGGATAATATTTGCAATGGATAAAAAGAGTAGGGTGCGTAAAAGCCTTTACTATTTATCAATGAAACGTAAAATTAGCTGCTGCTTTTACGCACCATCAACAATTATAATTGTTTTATTTTTTGCTGTTTTTTACGGGTTTACACGGTTAGTTTGATAGCAGGCGCGCCCCGTCAGAATCTTTGTGGTAAATAGAGAGACGTTACATGTAACGTCTCTACATTTGCTGTTCTATCGTGCCTGATTAATAGAATTAATTTGAGGTAATGCTTCAGTACCACCGGGACCTTTGGGTCTTGGACGTATTCGCATATCAATATTTGAATTTATTCCTGGTCGTGTTTGTGATGGATTAGTTCCACCGGGCCCAGGTGGTTTTGGTTTTGTGGTATGTGGTATCCCACCACTTAGGTTGGCACCTGTAGATGTGGGAATATTTACGTGGGTGTCAACATTGACTTTTTGTGCTTGCTGTAAGGTATTGGTTTGAGCAACTTCACCAGCAAAACTTACTGTAGCGCTTCCTAGGAGTACAACTATTCCTATTGCAAAATGCTTAATCATATATGAGCCTCCTTGTATCTTAAAATACTGGATGTACTTTTTTCGATTTCACTTGTCTATATGTTTGGCTTGTCGTGTTTATGCAGCCCTGTCATATATTTATATACAGTAGCGCCTATGAAATTTCGGAATTTTAGCTTGGTACTTGGTAAGGTGTGGTGCCTTGTACAGTAAACTATTGTTACAAAGGCATAATTTATTTAACGTTCAGAATTTAAACAGGAGTCCTGCGTGTACTATTATCCAACCTACCCGCCATATTTTGTACTTGTATTTGGATTATTTGCGGCTGTAACATCGGGTGCAGCACTCGCTGGAACTCTAAAAACAGTTGTTACTAAATGGCAAAGCGATGGCGCTGAGAAGTCTGGCACTGCTTTATCGAAAAAAGCTTTATTATTCCCATTTTTGGGTGTAACCATTGGTCTCGTGTCGTTTTTAGTGTCAGGTTTAGAAATATTTGGGTTTCCTCCAAGTCCTGCATTAGCTATAGGTTTACCTATTGCGCTGTTGACGTGTTTACTTATGTGGGTACAGCTTGGCAGCATGATGACCTTCGTTGAAACACGCGGAATGAGTTCTTTAGATTTAGATTCAATGGGCTAGATTTTAAATTACGATATATCCTAAAAAGAGATACTTAATTTAAGTATCTCTTTTTTTATGCTTTATAAATATGATTCAAACTCACTCATAATTTTGTTTTTGTAGCTTGGCAATAGGCCAGCAATACCGCAAATGAGTCAATAATCTTAAGCTTGTAAATTGTTTGTAACAATTGGCGCCAACTTACTTATCTAAAAACCGGGTTTCTGTTAACAGGACTTACGCATGAAAACCTAGAAACCTGGTTTCTTCGTTGATAGCATGTAATAAAAATGACGAATTTGCATAGAAACCAGGTTCCTTTGCGTAAGTCCTATGTTAATAAATTGTAATCAAAACGAGGATTTGTCTGCGACAATGAATGGGTAGAAACCCGGTTTCGTTGAAGTTTTGTACTACAATTAGAGATATGAGAAATAGTAACATTGGGAACTTGCTGCGCCAATCTCTGGGTGTCTTTCGCTATAGTGGGCGTGCTATAAATTTGGTATGGACGACGAGCAGAAATCTTACTATTATTTTTGGAGTTTTGACACTGGCTGGAGGTATATTGCCTGCTGCAATGGCTTATATCGGTAAGTTCATTGTAGATGCAGTAGTTGTAGCAGCACAGTCAAATAATGATATCTATCGTCCGTTGATGTTTGTTGGGTTGGAAGCTATAGCTGTTATATTACTGGCAGCAAGTCAACGTGGACAAAGTATTTGCCAGTCTTTATTACGGGCAATGCTAGGACAACGAGTTAATGAGCTTATATTAAGTAAGGCTCTAACTTTAGAGTTACCCCAGTTTGAAGATTCAGAGTTTTATGACAAGATGACTAATGCGCGTCGTGAAGCTTCATCACGTCCGCTATCTTTGGTGACTCGGACTTTTGGGTTAGTTCAAAATGCTCTTTCGCTTTTAACATTCGGCGCCTTATTAGTCAAATTTTCGATATGGGCTGTAATCATATTAGTCATTGCCGCTATTCCTTCATTTGTCGGTGAAACCAAATTCGCTTCCCAAGCTTTTCGCCTTTTTAGTTGGAGGGCGCCTGAAACTAGGCAACAATCTTATTTAGAAACTTTAGTAGCACGCGAAGATTTTGCCAAAGAAGTAAAATTATACCAATTGGGAGATATGTTGCTGCGACGTTACCGCAATAACTTCCACCAACTTTTTTATGAAGACAGAGATTTAACGTTGCGACGAGGATTATGGGGGTACTTATTAGGGTTGCTTAGTAACGTTACTTTCTATATTACTTATGCGTGGATAGTTATTGAGACGGTAGCAGGACGAATATCTTTGGGAGATATGACGATGTATATCACCGTGTTTCGCCAAGGACAAGCAACTTTTTCAGGTGCCTTAACTTCGATAGGCGGAATGTACGAAGATAATTTATATCTATCAAACTTGTATGAGTTTTTGGAAGCGGAAGTTCCAACACGAATAGGTAAAGCCACCAAGGGAGTTAAGCGAAACGACGGAATTCGATTTGAAAACGTCAGCTTTACTTACCCAGGAAATAATCAACCAGCGCTTAAAAACATATCTTTTCACCTCAAACCAGGGGAAAAGCTGGCAATTGTCGGAGAAAACGGTTCAGGTAAGACAACTTTAATCAAACTTCTAACTCGACTATATAATCCTGACTCTGGAAGAATTTTACTCGATGGTTTGGATTTACAAGAGTGGGATGTAGATATATTACGCCAACGTATTGGAGTTATTTTCCAGAACTTTGTTCGCTATCAGTTTACAGTCGGTGAGAACATCGGTGTTGGAGATGTGCAGCGCATTGATGACAAAAAACTATGGGAAATGGCAGCTTCAAAGGGTATGGCGACACCTTTTATTGAAAAATTGCCCGATAATTTTTCTACCCAGTTGGGTAAATGGTTTAAAGACGGACAAGAACTATCGGGTGGACAATGGCAGAAAATAGCCCTTGCACGCGCCTTCATGCGAACCGATGCAGATATTCTAGTATTAGACGAACCAACTTCTGCCATCGATGCCCAAGCAGAGTTTGAAATATTTGAACGACTGCGAACTTTGACCAAACACCAAATGGTCTTTTTAATATCACACCGCTTTTCCACCGTGCGAATGGCAAACAAAATCATCGTTATTGAAGGTGGAGAACTTATCGAAGAAGGAACCCACGAACAACTTCTTAAAAAAGGCGCCAGATATGCTGAGTTATTTACATTACAAGCATCTGGATATAGATAAACTCCTCTTGTGGGGTGGGCTTTAAGAATCGGAAATTAATGTTACACAAAGCTAGGCACCCAACCAACAGGCGCCTTTCTAAGTATATTCGCCCTAATAACCGTGAATGAGCGCATCTATCTAAAGAGGTAAAAATAAAAACTAGTTCAAGATAGTAAATCAACAAAAATAAGGTAAATTGTAATACTAGTTATTGATATTTTTTTGGAATATGGGAATTAAAAACAACATTATTAGCGTCTCTTACTTGTATATTATTAACTAAATAATGTATTGTATTGATGTACAAGCATTAAATTTTATACCGCAATATTCGATGTAATTATTTTTACAATAATTACAGTTATTAGCTGTATCTTTACTGTAATAGAAGATTACACATATTATCTTCCGGAGTACACGTGACTATGATTTCAATTTTTATAAAACCATTAATTTGGTTTATTGCAGGAATTGTATTAGTTGTTGTAACTATTTTTCAACCACAACAAATAGCTGCGGCGCCTGCACCAGTATCTATAGCTCAAGGTAATCAAGTACAATCGGTAATAAGCCAAGGATTAAGTGCAAATCCTGCACAGCTACCTCCATTACCATATGCTTATAATGCATTAGAAAAAGCTATAGATGCAGAAACGATGAAACTACATCACGATAAACATCATAAAGCATATGTCGATAATTTGAATAATGCCTTGAAAAAGTACCCGCAATTACAAGGTAGAACTATAGAAGCAATGTTACGTGATTTAAATAGTATACCAGAAGAAATTCGTACTACTGTACGTAATAATGGTGGTGGACATCTCAACCACACCATGTTCTGGGAAATTATGAGTCCTACAGGTGGAGGTCTACCCACAGGAAATATTGCTCAAGAAATTAACAAAACTTTTGGAAGCTTTGAAAATTTCCAAAAACAGTTTAATACCGCAGGTGGACAACGTTTTGGTAGTGGATGGGTATGGTTAGTGCGTAACCCCAAAGGTCAACTTGAAATTACGAATACAGCAAATCAAGATAGTCCTATTATGGATGGTTTATATCCAATTATGGGAAATGATGTATGGGAACACGCTTACTACTTAAGATACCAAAATCGTCGTGCAGAGTATTTGAGTAATTGGTGGAATGTAGTTAATTGGAATGAGGTGAACAAACGCGCACAAGCTTCACGTTCTTCAACTTAATTAAGATAATGGTGTCTCTAAAAACACCTTTATCGCATCAATTTTGTGGTGGTGCAGCAAGTGAACCATTACCAACACCACCTTCAAGCAATCTTTGGGCGCCAATATTTCGACTAAGTACTGCTAACCCGGCTAAGTGAGCTTGTAAACCTGCTGTACTAGCACAACAATCAGTAAGTACAACTGGCTCAATACCAATATCAAAAATATCCATAGCTATTTTTAATACGCACATATCAGTATCAATTCCAACAATAAAAACTCGTTCAACATGGTTTTCACGAAGATAAGAAGCTAGTTCATCCGTTATGCCACAAAGTCCAGGTTTAGAAAATACCAAATTTTGCTCAACAAACGGTTGCAGTTCTGCTGCGATGTTAATTTCTGGCTCACAATCACAATTATGCCAATCGAGAAATCGTTGATACGGCCCATCAGTCGAATTGATGAAGCGAGTAAAAATCAGCTTTGAATAGTTACCAGAATTAATTAACGCTGCAATACGTTGTGGAATGTGATGTGTAAAAGAGTTGATAAAACCAACTTGTACGTCAACAATAAGTAATGGCTTAGACATTAAAATTTTAATAGAAGCAAAGTATATTACTATTCATCTTTTAAAACTTTACTTGTTGCATCATCTTCCAATAGACGTAAATAAGTAAAATATGAAAAATTGATATTACAGCTACGAAGGTTAACTTAAACACAACTTTAATGTTAATAAGACTTACGCTCTCGTAACCTAGTTTCTACGCATTTCATTGTCGCAGACAAATCGTCATTTTTATTACATGTTATTAATATATATTCCAGGTTTCTAGGTTTTCATGCGTAAGTCCTGGTTAACTCTAAAACTTGACTCATATGTTGGTTGGTAAAAAAAAGAGACGCTGGTGCGTCTCACTGCCGTTCTATTTCTCTAATACTTGTCGGATGCGTCGTTCGAGTAAGTCTAGGTCTAAACTGCCTTCGTCACGACTAATTCGTCTAACTGTTGAGTTTACGTTACCTAAATCTACTAATAAGTCTTGGAGAATTTCTTGCTGTTGTCTTGCTTGGGTAACTTCGCGTGGTTCTTGCACTAGGTCACGCACGATTGTATCTTCGGCTCTTGATGCAATTATAGGGTCATCGTCGCCTTCTAGATAAACAAATGTCCGGCGCCCTGGCCCTCGGTCTTCTTCGATAGGTACAACTGCTGTAACTTGGTCGGAACGCACATATTTACCAAATCCGAGATGAACTAATACTGAAGACTGTATTTTCATATGTATACAAAGTTCTTTATTTCTTATAATTCTATTTTAATGCTTTAAGAAAGAGTTGTGATGTATTAAGAGCGCGGGTTTTACTCTTTTTTATGTAGTGCTTTCCTATCGCAATTTTTGAGTGTTTTTGGTAGAAATGAATGTATTGTAAATTACTTTTGAACTGTTAAATGGTGCGTGATGCTTTTAGGTTGTAATGGGTGGGTTAATTTTTCGTGGCATCACGCACCCTACTTATCCGTTACATCCGTTTATAATCCGTTGTTAGGGTTGTCGTCTAATGAGAGTAAAAATTCAATGAGGTTGTTTTGGTCTTGGATGCTAAAACCTGCTTGTTGGTCTACCCAGTAGTTGTGTCCGCTACCATCTGCGTTGGATAATACTAGGTCTGAGTTCGCGCGGTTTGCTGCTATTACTTGGTTTCGCAGGTTACGGTCGATTAATGCGCGTAAGCTGGCACCTGCATCCGGTACTATATTATTTAATGAGGTTCCTGCTAGTCCTAGTTGGTTTGGGTTGACTATTTGATAATCGTTTTCGTTGATTTGTAGTGCGTCTTTACTTACGGCAACTCCCCCATCGTGTAAATATGGCGCTGTTACATGCAAACCGATTAAACTAGGTACTTTATAGCCTCCTGAGTTACCAATTGCATATGCTAGTTTGTAATCTTCTTCAGATACAGTATCTGTTGGAATGTTGAGTATAGATAAATTAGCTGGTAGCGGAGTTATTGTGTCTGGTGTGTAAGTTTGAGGTTTGGCAAAGACTTTTGGAAATTTGGCTAAAGCAAGCGCACGTGAAGGTTGTGATTGAATTTCGTCTTCGGCTATAACGTGATTATTGGTAAAGTAGCGTCCGCTATGGCAAGTTACACAACCTGCGTTACTGAAAATTTTAGCTCCTTGTTGTATTGATTCTGGATTATTGGATTTATAAGCTGGTGGTGCCAATGAGTTTTGATATGCTGACATACCGTTGAGTTGTGAAGCTACTGGCATTCCGGGACTGTTTGCCATTAACCCATCGAGTATAAATCTTGAACCAAGAGGAAAACCTGGCATTTTGATAACTTCGTTTATCGCAGGTGTTCCAGGTGTTGGGTCTATTTTATTTAGAAATTGCGAAGGTTTGGCGCCGGATGGTAATCTAAATTTGGAGTTCGCCGAGTTTTGTAGCAGAATCCCTAAATAGGTTTCTTTGTCGATGCCTAGTAAATCTTGACTCGAATCGCCACCTGTTGTTAAATCAGAATTTGTGGCATGAACGTTACTATTGAGTGTTGTTAATCCTTTGAACCAACCAATTGCTGAGAAACCACTCCATCCATATGGATGGGCGCCTAATGTGTAGGATGATGGATTTTGGGCAGGATTATTTCTATTATCCCCCGATGAATCAAAATTTCCAGGTGCCCAACTGAGTAAATGTTCGTCAACTGCACGTTCTAATGCTTCTACATTAGGTAAATGCTCTGTTTTTCCATTGGCATCTATATAAGTATTATTACCACTAGCAATTTGTGTTGGATTTACACCAGTCTGTCGAAACCAAGCCGCAGAATTACTTGCTAGCGCTAGTATTGTACCAGTGTCTAAATCATTATTTGGAGCGCCTTCGATAATTTTGCCTTCGCCATTAACTTTTGCATGACACGCAGCACAAGTAATACCAATACGTACCTTACCATTATTGATATTAGCAACAACACCCACAGGAAACAGAGAACCAGTAGCAACATCGAGTCCAGTATTGATAATATCACCCTTCTTAAACTCATGATTACCAACCTGCATATCTCTGTCCATTTCAACTTGCAGGTTAGTGGTATGCCCACCTCGCAAAGCTAAAATAGCTTTAGTTAAATTACCAATATTGAGAGGGCCGTTTAATATACCAGTAACATCGGTAACAAAAACTTCATTACCAAAAGTTTCCTTATAGAAACTATCACGTCCGAGTTTAATTAAATCTTTGTTAATTTCAACAGCAGCATTACCAGGAGATAAAAATGCTTTACCTGCATCAGTTTGTAATAAACTAGCAACTTCATCTTTACTAACTGTTTGTCCTAACACATCGTATGAACCTATTTCTTGTGCAGTTGGTTGAATAGATGGTGTTAAAGTTTTCTGCAAACTTGGTGTATTGGGCAGTGTAATGTCAATTTGGAAACCCCAAAATACAATAAAAGACATTAAAAACACCAAAATTGCAGTTCGACGCAATGCAGCACTATTTAACCAGCTAGTACTAGATGTTTCAGATTTGTTACTTTGCTGAGATTTAGGAGAAGACAACATAATTAATTCTACATTTTGCCGATTCTCAACTAGATTAAGAAATATTGTCTATTTACTTCACTACAATAAGATAGAATCTAAATTCATACCACACAATCAAATATACATACCTATAGATAGATGCAAAAAAAATTATAGAGATGCGATTAATCGCGTCTCTACTTTAATGGAAGAATTATTAACTGTATTGGTTCACCAGCAGGCGCCCAATTACCTTCACCTGGAGCGGATAGATCAAAGGCGCCTAGACCAAAATTTTTGACTTTCCCGCCACTTTTTATAAAATTAGCAAGATTTGCTTGTGGACGGCTTACTCTTAATTCGTTATTTATATAAACTCTTATAGTTGGAAATGTCGCGCTATCTATGTTAATAACGCTTGAAGAACCATCAAATTTAAAATTTCCATTAAGTTTGATATAAATAAATGGAACATCGTAAGCAGTAATAGTAGCTTGCCCAATTCGTGCAGTTCTTGAAAGCCTTGCTGCTCGTTGCTCTTGTACCACTAACGCATCATTTTGACTATTTGTTGTGACATTAAAACCATTAAACTCTGAAGCAGTATAAGGTTCTGATGCCTCGTACCCAAAAATAGCTATATTAGTATAGCCATAACTAAATTCAATCGTAGGTATTGCGTAACTAACTATTAAGCCATTATTACAATTAACTTCAACAGAAGGTATATGACTAAACCCTCTATAATCCTTGCTGTTCTTAAAAACATTCCAAGAACTATCACTAAAAGAATCTGCGGGTTTATGATTAGCAGATGCATTTAACGCAGCGCAAGCAATCGCAGCATTGATTGGGTCTAAAATAGTTTTTGATAACTCTTGAGTACAACTTAGAACCGAAAAATCCTCTATATATTGCACTATTTTGATATCAGGTGTTCTAAACACTCCTGATAAAGTTGAGGCTTTGACTATTTCTGCCGAGTTAAAAGAAGTTGTCACTTGAAAACAGCGATTGGTAGTATTAACTTTATTTTAAGTGTATTCACTTGCGCTGCATAAATATGTAATACAAATATTAAATATTTATTAAATATTAATGAAGCTCATATTCTCTCCGCCACCGACAAAATATGATTGTAAGCAATATCAGTAGATATGCGGAATAAATTAATAGTACGTGGTATATATAATTATCGACACTGTTAAAATGATACGCAGGAATTAATAAAGTGAAAAAAATTAGTAAGTCCGTGTTATTGTTTAGCTTCGTTAGTCTAATTTTGGGTTTTGCTCAAAACTTTGAAATTCAAAGTGCCAATGCTCAAACAACAAAAGTTTGCAGAGTACCTACTTTAAGCTCTGGATATCGCAAATTAGGCGAAGTTCCTATTATAGAGAGAAAAACCAACGGTGCCAAATATAGTAGTACAGCGTATAGTGCAGGAAATAGACGTTTTACTTATCTTGTTATAGAGTCAGAAAAGCAGAATATTGTAGGACGTGTAGATTTGAACTATTCTACAGACAGAAGAGGTCGCAACGTTGCTAACATCAAAGTCTGTGGAAATGTTCAACAAACCTCAGATTTTCCAGGTCTTAAGTTTAATTTCTTAAATGGAAAATCAGTAAATGTTTCTGTACTAGGTACTCAAACTCTAACCCATATTATTCCAAAACCAGTACATACAACAAGTATCTTGACGGTGATTGATGCTACATAGTTAACGCATGTAGAGACTAAACATGTTCAGTCTCTACTAATTTTCGTTGTGATACATGACTTTAGTCACGTATCAGCATCAAAGTAGCATGATTATAGTCATGCTTATTAAATCTGACTTTCGATTCATGTATAGTGTAAACCTAGTTTCTAAAATAAGCCTACATAGCAAATTTTAATGAATGTAGGTTTGTAAAGCAATGAAAAGCGCAAAAATTTTATTTGCTGCTGCTGCCCTAAGTTTCGGTATGTTACCTCAACTTCCTGCAATGGCAGCAAATGGTGAGATTGCTTGTGATTCTCTAGTCAGAGACAATGGTTATTCTGTAGTTCGCAGACGAGGTGGTGAACCTGTTTATAACAGAAATGGACGGGTTGTTAATTATACTTATGTCTACAATGTTCGGAATAATAATAACAGAAGAAACAGAGTAGGCAGAGGGGATAGACGTGATGTTGTTACTTGTGTTTGGAATGCAAGACGTGACTCAGCTAGATTAGTTGTGCGGTAATTAAGAATGTGCGCTTTTGTTCTCATTTTGGCAACAGAAGCGCAATGACCTCGAATCAAATTGCTATAGCCGCTCAGAATTGTTTATACTTAAACAGTACTAATTAATTATTTTAGCATTTTTCTTTACATTTATAGAGTTATCATAATATTTACATAAATTCACCTATATGTATCAATAAAAAATGCTACAATTCGTGTCTAGAAAGTGATTATTATATAAACAGTTGTATTTAGCTGCTGAAAATTCACTTATTTAATTTAAGTAAGTTTGCTTTAAAGACACAACTATGTTTAGTTTTGTAAATAAGCTCAAAGTCAAAACCAAATAAGCTTTTTACTTAAATTTACATTCTGTTACATAGTTTGGTTTATTTCCACTCACCTACTTATAATTACTTTGATGAAATTTAGTAAAAATTTAAAGGCATTAATTCGTCAAAGGCTGAAAGATACAAATTCTATTTGGCGTGGTTATGCAGCAAATTATTCAAATTTCAGGGACTTAGATAATTTTGCTGATTATTTTTATCAATGGAGCGAAATTAGCACTGATATTAAAAAACGTTCTGGATTGCCAGAAATAAATGAAAATAGAATTTGGAATATGAAATTAGCCGCAAAACACATTCACGGCTTAATGTTGGCACCGGGACAAATTTTTGATTTTTGGCACTGTATTCCCCGTCCAATTCTTGCTAATGGTTATAAAGAAGGGCCGACTTTAGTTGGAAATGAATTAAAGTATGATGTTGGTGGTGGATTATGTCAAATTTCTACTAATGTTTTCCAAGCTATGCTATGGGCTAATTTGGAAATTTTAGAACGTTCTAACCATTCAATCGATGCTCATGGAGAAGGACGTTTTTTTACTTTAGGGCAAGATGCTACGGTGGCTTATGGGTATAAAAACTTAATTGCCCGTAACTATACTCAAACTTCGCTACAGCTACGTTTAGAGGTATTGCCTGAAGAATTAAGAGTTGTTGCTAGCGTTTGGGGAACCGCTCCAAAACCTTTCAGTGTAAATATTTCTTCTACTGTTTCAGAAAAATTGGCGCCTTCTTGCGATAATGGAAAGCCTGGTTGGCGAGTAGAAACTGTCCGGGTTGCTACAAATACTTCTCCTACCAGCGAATGGCAAGTTAATTACCGCACGATTGATATTTACCATCCTCATGTCTGAATATATTACGGTTTCAGCTTTATCTCTCCATAATTTTCTCGAACGGGTATTGTCACCCTATGAGTTATTGCCAGAAGTTTTGAGTGCTTTGACAACTCATTTGATCGAGGCAAATCTTTGTGGTATGGACTCGCATGGTTTGCAGCAAATTTTTGGTTATGTAAAAAGTCTTGAAAATGGACGAATTAATCCTAAACCACAAATACAAATAAATTCCAAGCGTCCGGCAATGATTCGGATTGATGGAGATGGTGCCCCTGGTCACTATGCTGGTAAAGTGGCGATGGAAACTGCTATTACCCAAGCGACTCAGTTAGGTATGGCAGTGGTTGGAGTAAATAATAGCAATCATTTTGGCATGGCAGGTTATTATACCCGGATGGCAGCAACTGCGGGAATGGTAGGTTTTGCAACTAGTGATACTAATGCTGTAGACTTGGCGCCTTATGGAGGACGAGTAGCTAAAATTGGGAATAATCCCATTTCTGTGGGAATTCCTACACTTACGTCTCATCCGATAGTGTTGGATATGGCAGCAGGAACGGTAAGTGGTGGTAAAATAAACCACTTTAAATATCAAGGATTACCGATACCAGAAGGTTGGGGAATTACAGCGACAGGACAATCAACTCAAAACCCCAAAGAGGTAGCGGTAAATTTGCCTGCTTCTTACAAAGGTGCGGGTTTAGCATTTATTACAGATTTATTATGTGGGCCTCTACTTGGTACTGCTGCTTCGATGTTCAAACAAAAGGCAATTCACGATGCGGCAAATGGAACTGGGCATTTTTTCTGGGTGTTAGATATTGAAGCTTGGACGGAACGAGAGGAATTTATGCAACAGGTTGAAAAGGCAATTGCATCTTTAAAGGAAACACCACTTTTAGATGAGAAACAACCTATTTATTATCCAGGAGAATTAGAGGCAATTACACGGGAACATCGTTTAGTAGCAGGTGTTCCCGTTCCTCGAAGTTTAGTTGATGAATTAAAGAATGTGTTAGGTGAAGAATTGAGCTAACTTTTCCGCTTCAAGCGTCTTACCAATAAATCTACTTCTGGTAATCGTAACAAACTTGCCAACACTGCAAAAATTCCTAACACCATACAACTAGCGATACTAACCTCTAAAAGTTGCCATCCCAGACCCTGACTACTTAAAAACCCTTCCCAAACCTTAACAAATCCCCAAGTTATAAATCCTGCAAGTCCAGAAGCTCCAATTAATTTTAAAATTAACAAACCCCATTCTCTCAAAGCCAAGCCATTTAAACGACGGTGTAAACACCATAACATCATTAGCATGGCGGTTACGTTTACTCCCATTGATGCTAAAACTAACCCAGGCGCCCCAAATCTATTTACCAAAAAGTAATCTAAAATTATATTCAATAAGATATTCACCAACGAAATTTTCAATGGTGTTTTTCCATCTTCCAAAGCATAAAACACACGAACCAATACACCAACCCCTACACTGGTAAATGCTCCTAAACCATATGCGACTAATATCGATGCCACTAGTTGAGATGCTTCTTCATCAAATGCTTGACGTTCGTAAACTATCTTTGTAATTGGCAGAGCTAAAGCTGCCAGTAATGCACCCAAGGGCAACATTGTCAAGGCTGTAAGAATTAGGCTCTGGCGAATTTTTTGTTTCAAGTCCGCCCATTTTTCTGTTGCTGATAACTGGGAAAATAGACTCATGTAAGGAATTAAGATTGCGCTGGTAATAATACCTTTGGGAGTTTGAGCAATTAATCCTCCGTAGTTTAAGCCAGCAGCGGCATGGGGAATATAGGAAGCAAAAAATAAATCTATATATATATTAATTTGAGTCATGCCTGTGGAAATAGTTGCAGGAAGCATCAGCGCAAGTGCTTCTTTGACACCCGGTAAATTCCAGTTGAAGCTTATATGTAGTGTTCCCATTCCTTGGCGCCATTGAACAATTAACTGCATTAACCATTGCCACATTGCACCAGCTAAAGTTCCGAGCGCTAATATCCAAGCTCCAAGATGCCAATATTCGGGAGAGTTAATTTTGTTTCCCAGTTGCAGGGCAAACCACCCTAACCCTAATATTACAGCCAAACTAGAAAACATTGGACTCACAGAAGGAAGCCAATAATGTTGCGCTACATTTAGAGTTCCAAAACCAATCCCAATTAACCCTGATAGTAAGGCAATAGGCGCCATAATTTGTAATTGAAGAATGGTAATTTCTCTGATTTGAGGCTGTAAACCAGGTGCTATGATATCAATCACTAACCCAGCACCCAACATCAAACCAACCGTAACGACTATTAATATAGTACCAATAATGGTGGTAATTGTTTCCACTAAAGGAGCTACATCATCGCGCGCGCGTTTTGCCAAAACACTAACTAAAGCACTATGTAAAGGGCCATTAATTCCACCAAGAATCACTAATAAAAATCCAGGGATTATATAAGCGTAGTTATAAGCATCCGCAACAACCCCCACACCAAATACAGCTGCAATAATCGTTGCCCTCAACAAACCAAAAAATTTGCTAATCGTGGTGGCAATTGCAACAATACCAGCAATGCTAAAAAGTGACCGCTTCATTTTTGCCACCTTTCCCAAGAAACATTAAAAATCATCTCTATCAATTCTTGATATGATGAGCCATTTGCATAAGCAACCTGAGCTAAAGAACGTTGAGGGTGTAAAGTTGCGTCAGCATTGATATCTAATAAATAAGGTAGTCCCGAAGTCGAGATGCGAAAATCAAAAGTAGCATAATCTAATGGTCTTAAAAGCTGCATTAATTGCAAAACGATTTGATTTAAGTTTTCTAAATCAGGTGAAGATAAATCGACACCAACTTTTTTATATTTACCCTGACGTTTAGCTGTCAAATCTAAAATTTCTGATTGTAATGATTCACCTTCAGCATTTACTGTTTCTACTCCTCCCAAAAGTAAAGGCAACCTATTACCAACAACACCTACGGTAATTTCTCGACCAACTATAAATTCTTCACATAATATCGGCGCCGAAAATAATTCTCTCATTTCACCAACAATTTGTTGAAGCTTTGTTAACCCCTGTTGAGTATCAAAGCATTGTAAACCTAAAGAATAACCTTCACAACTAGGCTTTAAAATCGAAAATGACCAACTCGGTAAAGATTTAATATCTTCTGGTGAGTCATAGCGATACCAACTAGGTGTAATAATTCCATTCCAGTGTAACAAAGGTTTAAGAAAATCTTTGTTAAGAGTTAAACTTTTCACCGTTGCATCACCACCAGTATAAGGAATATTTAATTGTTCTAATATAGCAGGCGCCAAAGCAGTGCGATTGCGCGAAACAACTCCTACAGAAAGATTCCAGACAAAATCAGGTAACTCTTCTACATTTCGATTGAGTTTGAGTAAAGCATCTAAAGTACCAATTTTATCAACTTGATGACCTAAAGCAGTTAAACTTTCTGCCACTGCTTCCACTTCTTCTAATTCTCGCCAATGATAATGAGTTGCTTCATTAGCATTCGGCAGCGACATAATGTCAGCTTTGCTTTCAAATAATAATCCAATTTTAATGGGATGTTTACGATTTTGATTCACAATAATTAACTTAAATTTAATTATCAAGCCAGCAAGTATCTTTATCGATATTAACAAGCATTAACTCAGGTTTGTCCACACCTATTCTAACTTGCTGCCATTTTGTTACCAACTGCGTAGATGCTCCAGGTATGATACCTACTAATTCTAATTTGCCGTCAGCATGAGTTAAAATATAGCGAAAGCGTTTTACAGAACCATTACAATTTTTTCTCACAGCTTCTACTAACTCAATTCCTTCAACTATCGGAAATTGAAAATGAGTAGCGCGCTTAACAGGACGGGGATGAAATAAATACTGGGGTATTACACCATAGCGATGCAAACGTTTAAAAAGTTTTGTTAACGTCTCTACAGAATTATTAACACCTTTCATCAAAGCAATTTGAGAAGTCAGCGAGCAACCAGCTTTCTGTAATACTTCTAGAGCTTCTATTGACCCTGCTGTAAGCTCCCGTGGGTGGTCGTAATGACACTGAATTACAATTTGAAATCTCGCTTGATAATACTGTAATACCTCTAATAATTCTGGGTCGCTAGTAAATCGACTGGGCAAAAATGCAGGTAATTTACTACTAATACGAACTTGCCAAATATGAGGGATTGCAGCTAGAGACTTCAAAATATTTTTCAAACGATTGGTATGGCAAATCATTGGGTCTCCCCCAGAAAGTAACACATTATCAATTTCTGGGTGAACCGAAATATAAGTAATCGCTTCTTGTAAATCTTCTATGGTCTCTTTTACCAAAATATCACGACTCATTAGGCGCCGACGAAAGCAATAACGGCAGTGTCCAGCACAAGCCTGAGTTACAATTAATACTGCTGTTTGGTGATATTTATGCTGCAAACCTTGAACAACAGTTGAAAACTCTTCTCCACTAGTATCAAAACTACCAGCATCATCAAGCTCCCATTCCGAAGGAAGTAACAATCGACGCAAAGGGTCATCAGGGTTTTCCCAGTCAACCAAATCAGCATAACCAATAGGAACCATCATGGGAAACTGCTGCTTTGCTTGAGATATCCTTGCACGCTCCACAGTAGACAAAGGTAATACACTCTCTGCCTGCTGAGACATTTTAATACTTTCTATTAACTCTTGTTTCCACTTCATTAGATTTAAAAACTTGCTTTATCGCAAACAAGTGCTTTCAGCTTATCAGATAATCGCCTGTGTAAATTAACAGCAACAATTATCTACAGACTCGGAGTTGTGGAATAACGATAAACCAATCTTCTACAATACCTGATGCATCATCTATTTGTAAATGACGGTATATGTTTTTAACTTTTACCTCACCTGAACGGAATTCAAATTCTCCTGGAATGCACCCAACAAATGCTAAATTACTATTTCCTTGCTGGGATAAGGCGCCGACTTTTTGCTCATCTACTGTAAAAATATCCCAACCGTTAAAATATGAGTTTACTTTTACTGACAGTTCGGCGCCTTCTGTTAAATTTATAATTACTTCCTGATTTTTTTTGGTGCTGTAATGTCCTAGAAAAATATCATTAGGAGTTAAGTCCAAGCAGAACATTAGTTCTGGTAAAAAGTCGATTTTGACATTCAAATGCTCTAATTCGGCACCTGTTTCATTAATAAACTGTGATTGTTCAGTCGCACACATTACAAGTTCAGATTTAGCACGGGTCATTGCGAGATAAAACAATCTTCGTTCTGCTTCAATTTTATTAACATCAGTGCTAAAGTCGTTGGCTAATAATATAACTTTTTCATATTCAAACCTTTTGGCACCGTGACAAGTTGTAACTAAAAGTGCATTTTCATCTCTAACTGCTTCAAAGTTCGCATTGTATTCAAACAGTGCATCTAAAACCTCAACGGTATTGATAGGTCGTGCAAAATCAGTAATACCATATCCGCGCTCGATATCAATATCATGGGCAATTCTAAGCAAAATTTGTACTGTGGGTTCATTTAATTGGCGCCCCCACATATGGAAACAAGTTTCAAACCATTCTAAAACTGATTTATCTGGTAGAAAAAGTTGATTCCGTTTAAGTTGTAATTCATCGATTAGCTTGCAAGTTACGTAATTTTTTACAAGCTCTATATTATCTTGCCTCAAATTACAAGTTGGAATACCTGCTTTTTCTAAAAGTAATTGAATTACGTCTAAGTTATTCCAAGACGAAGCGAAAACAGCTATGTCTTTTAAACTGGCGCCTTGTTCAATACGAGAACAAATACGTTGCTGTATCCATATTGCTTGGCTTTTTGTACTATCAAATATGTAAGCCTCTATTGGAAAACCTTTATAAGACTGGCGCATTGTGTCTAACCGTACTTGTTCATTAACAGTAAAACTTTCTTGTCCTTGATTATGACTAATTAATTTATTAGCAGCAGAAATAATTGATTCACTCGAACGATAATTTTCATAAATTAGTAATCGTTTGGCTTGATAATCTTGCTCAAATTTCTGATATATACCACTGCGGTCATTATCTCCAATAACAAAAATATTTGTTTGCAATAATTCGCGAGTATAATTTAAACCAGAAATTAATTTAATCAAATTATACTCGCTATCATTGATATCTTGATATTCATCAATAAATAAATATTCAAGAGTACCAACCAATTCAATCCTGTGTTGTAAAGAGTTACATTTAGCATTCTCTTCAAAAAGCAAACAAGCTTCGATTATTAATTTATCAAAACCGAATTGAGCTTTATAATTTTCGTTTAATGTTCGACCTAAAAGAGCTAGAGATAATTTTTGGAAGGTAAAAATACGAACTTGCGTGGCAAAGTCACCAATTAGTTTTTGTAATTTGACTCGCATTTCTGTAATAGAGTTGCGGTTAGGGACTAACACTAATATACTTTGCGGGTCAATAAGCTTTATTTTCACTAAATACGCAATGCGGTGAACAAGAGTCATTGTTTTACCTGAACCCGGATTACCAATAACAGCTAATGTTTGGTCATCAGATAAAACAATTTGTTTTTGATAATCGTCAAGTGGCTCTATTATATTTTGATAATCTTCTATATCGTTATCGGGTTGAAAGATATAGTCTGGCAAACTATAGCAAAAAGTCTCCAAGTCAGAAATGCAAGAATATTCTTGTTTTAAATTAAATTGAATTGGAATATCATTAAAACTTTGTCCGAACAGGTTATTTAGCACTACTTCAAAGGGTGGCAAGTTTGAAAGCCAATTAGAATAAGCTATTTTTGATTGAGTTACATTATTCTCATAATTCCACATTAATAATGCAGCTACACATAGTCGCGTGTCAAAGTCATAAAACTGGGCATTTAATAATAATTTTTGTAAATATGATTCATTTATTCCTGCTAGCATCTCTCCTGGCAGTTTTTCAATTCCTATCGGCGCCATATTCCAATCTAGCATATCACAAAATAGTTGCCGATATGCAATACTGCTAGAATCGACCCCACAACCAAGTAACCAAGTTATCAATTCTTGGCAAAATTCGGGTTGCATTGAAAGCGTCTGGATTTGTTCGTATAGCATTAATTTAGTCGCACGTGCATTTTCCAATGGACTACTACAATAATATTGACCTGATTTACTGAAATTATTTAATTTAAATGTAGGTTCGAGAGGAAATGCCAAAACAGATAGTTCTAAAGTATCAATAATTTGACAATTAGATAATTGAGGTGCAACGTCAACTAAACGTGGATAATGCTCCCGGCGAAAATTATGTCCGCAAACTCTTAAACTAAAACTTTCGGGACAAGTAAGTTTTTCAAAAGCTTGGACTAAATTCTCAATAGCCAACTTGTCTGCTATATCATAGTCAGATGCGAATCTTAAATAATATTCATCTTCTTGGGCACCAACCTCTAAGTCAACATAAGTATATGCTAAATCAATAAGTGGTAATATTTCCATCTTTTCTCTTACCTTTCGTACAATGAGAACCTAAAAAATGTATAAAACCGAACTGTTAACGGGGTGCGTACACAGTTCAGTAGAACAAAGTATTGTAGTTCTTAACTAAATAGCTTCTTCTTTAAAAATCAGTCTCTAGCCTTCAGAAACACGTAATATAATCGGCAGCAATTTTAACAACACACGTAGATGCAATAACCACATACAAAGTTAAACTACAGCATTTCGGCTTTAATTGCAATTGTTTAAAAGTTACATTTGTAAGAATTTATGAACTTTCTTGCGATTTTATTAGTAATATTATTGATAAACTTGATTTCTTGCTATCTTGTCGTAATAACCGAAACAATAAGTACGTTAAACCGAACAAGGCGAACGTTTAGTTGTTACTTTTAAGGTTTTAGTAAACTTCGGCTGATTTCAATGATTACTGTTTTATCATCGGAATAATAAATACAAGTACATCTCACCGCCAAGTGGTCTCACCGTTTATCATCCGTTGCCAGTTTGGTATATTTACGTAATTGTTTTTACAGGCGACAGATAGCTTTTACTGAGGTAGAATTTGTTACAAACGGCGCCACGGCTCTGTAATAAAAAACTCTTTTAGTTTATCAGGTATATATGGGATTAATAATTTTTTTGCTTGTTGTACTTGCAACTGCTGCTGTTATATTCATTAATTGTTATAACGATTTGGTGAAGTTTCGGAATCGCTATAAAAATGCTTATTCTCAAATTGATGTTCAGTTGCAGCGTCGTTATGATTTAATTCCAAATTTGGTGGAGACAGCGAAAGGATATATTAAGCATGAACGCGAAACCCTTGAAGCTGTAATTAATGCTCGTAATTCTGCTATAAATGCTAGTGGTAATGCGGCGCGTAACCCCGGAGACCCTGAAGCGATGCAACAATTGGGTAGTGCGGAAGCTGCACTAACAGGCGCCTTGGGTAGATTGATGGTAATTACTGAGTCTTATCCTGAACTCAAAGCAGACCAAACGATGGCACATGTTATGGAAGAGCTTTCTTCTACAGAAAACCGCGTTGCTTTTGCACGTCAAGCTTTTAATGATGCAGTGACTTTGTATAACACTAAGCGCGAAGTTTTTCCTAGTAATTTAATTGCAGATTCGTTTAACTTTGCTTCTGCAAATTTATTAGAAGAAGTTGCTCCCGAAGTTAGAAATGTTCCGCGCGTATCTTTTTAAGTTGCTATGAATTTTTTTGAAAATCAGGATAAGGCACGCCAAAATACTCAGCAGTTATTTGTGTTCTTTGGTGTGTCTATTTTTATTATGATTGTGGCAGTTTATATTGCCATGTTGTTTTTCTTTCGTCTGGCGCCGCGTGTTTGGTGGCATCCTCAGTTGTTTCTCGTGGTTGCAAGTGTAACAACTGTTGCTATTGGACTTGGGAGTGCTTATAAAATTATTTGTTTGCGTGAAGGTGGTTGGGTTATCGCCGAACAATTAGGTGGACGCGAAATTTTCGATGACATGGCGAATGAACGCGAGCGTCAGCTATTGAATATTGTTGAGGAAATGGCGATTGCATCGGGTATTCCCGTTCCACCTGTTTATGTTCTGGATAAAGAATATAGTATTAATGCGTTTGCTGCTGGGTTTACAGTCAATGATGCTGTAATTGGTGTTACTCAGGGTTGTTTGGATAGCTTTGACCGTGATGAGTTACAAGGTGTAATTGGGCATGAATTTAGCCATATTTTAAATGGTGATATGGGGATAAATTTGCGGTTAGTAGGCTTGTTACACGGGATTTTATTTATTTACATCGCTGGTGAGTTGTTACTCCGTACTCGTGGTGGTTCGCGCGATAAAGGTATGCCTCTGTGGGCGTTAGGATTGATACTAATGGCGATTGGTGGTATTGGTTTATTGTGTGGGCGCCTAATTAAAGCTGCTGTTTCTCGGCAAAGAGAGTTTCTTGCTGATGCTTCTTCTGTACAGTTTACCCGTAACCCAGATGCTATCGCAGGCGCCTTGGAAAAGCTGCAAAGAATGGATACACGATTAATTTCACCTCATGCTGAAGCTGCTAGTCATATGTTCTTCGGCAAAGTCACGAATATTTACTTTTGGGAAGAAATGCTCGCAACTCATCCATCAATTGAAGAACGCATTCGTCGTGTTCGTGGAGTGAAAGTCAAACAGGCGCCAGCTAGAACACCCAGAAGTAATTTTGCAACACAAGACTCTTTAACTATGGGGTTTGCGAGCAGTACACCAACTACTCCATCTCAAGTTGTTGCCAAAGTCGGAACAGTGGCGCCAGAAAATTTAGCTCATGCTCAAGGTTTACTCGCACAGTTACCAGAATCGTTACGCGCAGAAGTTCGAGATACTACTAGTGCAATGGCAATTTTATTTGCACTCGCTTTAAGTACTACAGATGCTCACCAAAAAAGTCAAATAGAGTGGCTGCGACAAGTACAACCAGAAAATATAGTAGAAAAAACCCTAACAATAAATATCAAAATCAGGCTATTAAATGAAAACATTCGTTTACCCTTAGTAGATTTAACTATACCAGCATTACGACAACTACCCACTGTTGAATGCCAAAGGGTATGTAAAACGGTTCAAGGTTTAGCGAAAGCAAGCGGTAGACTAGAATTATGGGATTTTATATTACAGTTAGTACTGTGGCATCGCTTACAATCACCCCTAAATTTCGATATGATGACAAGACAAATTAATTCAATCGAAGACGTTTGGAATGATTGTTTACTAGTACTATCAGTAATAGCACGAATTGGTGACTCTAATATAGATACGGCAACATATGCATTTCGTTCAGGAATTTATAGACTACCCAATCAAAGTGAACTCGAAAAACCTAATACACTTGTTAGCTGTAATTTTGCGGAACTTAAAAAAAGCCTTGAACGTCTACGACTTGCCAACGGTAAGCTTAAACAAGCAGTTGTCGATGCTTGCGCGCACACAGTTTTGACAGACAATAAAGTAACGAGTCAAGAAGCTGACTTGCTACGCGCGGTTGCAATGACCCTAGATTGTCCTATCCCCCCATTCTTAAACAAACACAGGCAACGGATGTAACAGATGTAACGGATGAGTTATTGATTACAAACTATCCGTTGCCTATATCTATTGGACTAGGAAAAAAGTCATGTTTCAACAATTACAAATATTATATTAAAAATTTTAGCTAATTAAGTATACAGCTAGTAATAAAAGTTTTAAGTCAAATATCTGCCATTTTAAAGATTTATTAAGCAAATTTTTGAGTTTATATAGTAATTAGTACACAGTTCTCGGCCATACAAGCGGGGGCTTATATTTTTGTCGCACAACTATTTAGGAGAATATATTTATGTTGCAACGGCTTTCTGTATTATTAGTTCTTGCTTCTATGTCAGTGTTTGGAAGTTCCTTGGCAGCTAAAGCAGAAACCCCAAGCGCTACTATTTCAACTAGTGCAGCAGATTTAGTTGGTCAACCTTCAAATAATACTAAACAGGCGCCTGTACAACAAGTAACACAAACTCAAGTAGCACAAACCATTGACCCAGGTCGTCCAACACGTGGGGTGTCTAGTTATATCGGAGTTGCAGGTAATATTGGTTTGGGTGGAGATTCAGCGTTAGGTGATACAAACTTTACTGTAATTAGTAAAATTGGATTGACGAATACATTTTCTGCACGACCTTCTGTAGTCATTGGGGATGACCCTGTAGTTTTGGTTCCCCTAACATATGACCTAACTCCACGCACCGCAGATGCTTTTGAAGATACATTGGCGATAGCACCTTTTGTTGGAGCAGGTGTGGCAATAGAAACCAGCGAAGATGCTGATGTTGGCTTGTTATTAACAGGTGGTGTTGACGTACCCTTAAGTAGTAACTTCACTGCAAATGCAACTGTAAATGCTGCCTTTTTAAGCGAGACTGATGTCGGATTAGTTCTGGGTGTCGGTTACAACTTTAACGGGTTGTAAATAATTATTTTTTTCTAGAGTGGCAAAACTTGCTAGATATAGGTTGGAAGCATAATAAACTCGTTTGATATTCCTCACGGCGCCTACGTAACTAAGCCTTTAATTTAACCTCTCAAGTTAGTTTTGCCGCTCTAGTTTTTTTGAATGCTTGAGATTTGTTTCAGCATTAAAAAAAATAAATGCTTCTCTACATACAATACTTTGCCAGATTTCGGAGTCATAACGTAGCGTCAATACTTATAGAATTAAGGCTTTTTCGTATAAGATAAATAATCGCTATACTTTCTAGAGTATTTAAAAACTGTGTCCTTTTTTCCACATCGGATTTTTAAATTAAAGGCTTGATGTATAAAGACTCTAAGCTCAACGTCTAGCAGACAGATTCAATATTTTTTTGACTGAAAATTTTGACTGCAAAAGTATTTTTTGCAATCATATTTTTAGCAAACATATTGTAGATATTTAGATAATTATTTTTTGCAGTATTACAAATTTTAGATACAGAAGAACTGACATCTTGCAGCATTCTCAACAAGCTCAAACAAAGCGGAATTTTTACGGAAAATAAAGGTTTAATCATGTTATTTTTTGTATGCCCAAGGTGTAAGATGTCAGATAAGGGTGTCTCTACATCTAACATCTACTAAAGTCAATCAAAATTATCTTTAGTTAACCCTAATTTTTACCGCTTGATAGCTATATTCAAAAACGTTACAATAGTTCAAAATTTTGGACTTTGAAAAAAAGCATGTGTTCGTGTATCCTATACACGAAGAAATTCAAGATGTAGCTTTTTATCTCAAAGCTCACGCTTGTACGAACATCTTGGTAAAACAGGTATTAAAGCTTACCTTGTAACAGTCGAACAAGTCGCAACACGAGCTAATATTCAAGCGTTGCAACGAGCTATAGATACCTTGCTTCTTGGTAAACACCGATTTAATTGAAGAAGCTGAAAAATATAAGTAACGTTATTTCAAACATAGTTCTTATTGCTAATGTACGAATAATTACTTTTTGTTCAAAGTCCAAGCCTTCACGCAGTATTTTATAATTAATAAGTCTATTAAAACCTATTAAATAAAATCTGTGAATACTTATTATCGCTTAGTCTTAATATTTCTGACCTTTCTAGTAATAGTAACTATATCACCAGCCATAGCAGAATATCCGCTTCAAAAATCTTCACTTCCACTTCTTGAACAAGGCAAACTACTTTATAACGCAGGAAAATTTTCTGCATCAGCACAAACTTGGGAGCAAGCAGTTAAAATATTTCAACAAACAGGAGAGCAACGTAACCAAGCGTTAACTTATAACTATCTTGCAATTGTCTATCAAGACTTAGGAAAATGGGAAGCTGCACAAAAAGCTATAGCTACTGCACAAAACCTTCTTAAAATAGTAAATGATTCGTTACTGTACGCCCAAGTTCTTAACACCCAAGGAAGCTTTCAATTTAAAACAGGTAATTCAGAAGCAGCACTTTTAACTTGGATTCAAGCAGAGAAACGTTATCGTTCTTTTAAAGATGTAACTGGGATTATTTTAGCACAAATTAACCAAGCTCAGGCTTTACAAACTTTAGGAGTATATCGACGCGCGCAAACAGTGTTGGAGTTGATAACGCAAGACTTGGCAGTTTTAAAAGACTCAACGCTTAAAATCTCTTTGTTACATAGTCTTGGTGCTACAGAACAATTAATGGGAAATTTGCAAAAGTCCCAAGTAGTTTTGCAAGAAGCTTTAGCTATTGCCCAAAAGCTTAATTCGACACCTGATATCGGGGAAACTAATTTTAGATTAGCAAACTTGTATCTTGCAATGGAGGATACTGAAACAGCGTTAAAATTCTACCAAAAAGCGCTTGACGCAATAGTAAATCCTTATACAAGAGTAGAAGCTGAACTTAATCAACTCAGTATCTTTGTTGGCACCAAGCAAACAGATAAAGCGCTAATGCTACTTTCCCAAATTCAAAAGCATCTTTATAATTTGCCTCTAAGTCGCGCTACTGTTTACGCTCAAGTTAACTTCGCAGAAAACATGATGAAATTGTCATCTATCATTAGTGGTAAATCATTAATGACAAAGACTGCACAAGTATTATATACATCGGTGCAACAAGCGCGCTCATTACAAGACTCTAGAGCAGAAGCTTATGCTTTAGGAGGGTTAGGACACTTGTACGAACAAAATCAGCAATGGTCAGACGCACTTTCATTGACTGAAAAAGCACTTTCTATAGCTACTGCAATACAGGCAACAGATATTACGGCGCCAAGTTATTGGCAACAAGGACGAATACTAGCAAGGCAAGGGGAATTACAATCAGCTATAACAGCATACGACCAAGCAGTTAATATTTTACAGTCGCTGCGTCAAGACTTGGTAGGAGTGAATTTTGATGTGCAATTTTCCTTTAGGCAAGAAGTAGAACCTGTATATCGGCAGTTAGTGCAGTTACTATTACAAAATGTAGATAGCTTGCCTGAAACTACAAGACAAAAACACTTACAACGTTCAAGAGAATTGATAGAGGGGTTACAAGTTGCGGAGTTAGAAAACTTTTTTCGTCAAGCGTGCTTAACTTATAAAGCTCAACCAGTTGATGCTATAGACTCTAAAGCAGCAGTAATATATCCTATTATTCTTGAGGGGCGTTTAGAAGTAGTTCTTTCTATTCCTGGAAAACCTTTACAGCATTATGGTACTAATTTATCATTGCAAGAAGCCGAGAAGGTATTTGAGGAATTGCGGCAATCATTAAATCCTCTTTTTTTACCAGAAGAAGTATTACCTGCTGCACAAAAAGTTTATGATTGGTTACTACGTCCTGGTATGGCAGAACTGGAGCGTCAAGGTATTAAAACTTTAGTATTTGTCCTTGATGGATTTTTGCGCTCCTTACCAATGGCTGTTCTCCACGATGGTAAACAATATATAGTAGAGCGTTATAATATTGCCCTAACTCCAGGATTGCAGCTTTTAGAATCACGCGCGCAAACCATAAAACAATTAACAGCGTTTGCTGGAGGTTTAGCGCAGTCACGACAAGGTTTTTCTGCTTTACCTGGTGTTGAGAAAGAAATTGCACAAGTTAAGAATAAGGTTTCGGCTAAAACTTTACTCAATCAAGATTTTACAACAGCTAACTTTGAGAAGCAGGTTGAAGCTTCACCGTATTCTATAGTTCATCTTGCAACCCACGGGCAATTTAGTTCAAAAGCTGAAGATACTTTTCTGTTGACTTGGGACAGTCGTATTAAAGTTAAAGAGTTAGACCAGGTGCTGAGAGGACAAGGTAAAAACGCTGCTTTACGACTTCGTAAACCAATTGAATTGTTAGTTTTAAGTGCTTGTCAAACTGCCAAAGGTGATGACCGAGCAGCTTTGGGATTAGCAGGAGTTGCTATACGCTCTGGCGCCAGAAGTACATTAGCAACGCTTTGGTCAGTACAAGATGATTCTACATCACAACTTATTACAGAGTTTTACCGCAATTTTACTCAACCTGGTATAACTAAAGCCGAAGCATTACGTAAAAGTCAATTATCTTTATTAAACTCATCTCAATACAAACATCCTTACTATTGGTCTGGATTCGTTTTAGTAGGTAATTGGCGTTAACTTGTAACTCACATCTTGCAGTATTCTCAATAAGCTTAAAGAAACCGGGCTTCTGTACGAAAAATCAACGTTTTAT
>NZ_MRCD01000063.1 GCF_001904745.1 Calothrix sp. HK-06 | reverse complement strand
AGCTTTTTTGGCGCCGCGACCGCGAAGCGGTCGCGTGCTTTAGTCTAAAGTCCAGTACATAAACAAGACTTAGATTACTATTCAGGTACAACAATTGCAACATACAGTGGTGGTGTCGCACGATTACAGACCACTCTCAATAACGTTATTGCCGTTGGCGCATTAGTTCCGACAGGTACAACAATAGTCAATGGTTTAACAAATGCCACATCTATAAAACGTGCTTGGTATTCCAACTATGGTAAAAATGTAATATTAATGGTGCCTACCGATGCACCAGCAATAAATAGTTATGGTGAAATGCAAATTTTTGGCGGTACATCTGGTGCAAACCCAAATGTAGCTGGAATAGTTTTACTCATATGGAGCATCAACCCCAACTTAACCGCAGCGCAAATACGTCAAATATTTATCGACACCGCTACTGACTTACTCACTCCAGGAAAAGATAGTGATTTTGGTAACGGGTTAGTTAACGCTGACGCTGCTGTACGTCGCGCGTATGCCATTATCACAAAACTCTCAACTAGCCATACTTTATTCGGGAGTTCAAGATTTTCTTAATATCGAAACAACGTAAAGCAGAAACATTTCAACGTAGAGACGCGAGGAACATCGCGTCTCTACATATATTCTTTTTATATAAATAAATACAAATTGTATTGTTTTTACGTAAAAATAATTTCTTTACAAAGATTAGCTTGTAATTTATTCTCTCTTCAAATTTAAATTAAGTAACCATACTGTGGCTATTTTGCAGCAATAGATATCAGTATAGAAGACATGTAATAACAATTTTACTGTGAAATCCATGTTTTATAAGGATTTTGAAGAATATTGGCACCGTAAAAGCTAGTTTAAAAAATTGAGGTGTGTATGCCGTTTGAGAAGATAGATAATATTGTTTCAGTTCAAAATTTAATAAGCACTAATTCTCAAACAACTGGGGGTTTATTGAATTCAAATCAAGCTTCCAGTTTAGATGCTATTAACATAAGTTCAAGTTTACTTGGACATAGTAGCTATTCAAGTGATTTGCTTTACACTTCGACAAACACGAGTCAAAACCATAAAGATGAATTTTCAGTTGGATACTCTAAATGGTCGCAGCCAGGAGGTAAAGGTACATCTGTAGATATCACTTACAGTTACAGTAATCTTTTAGATGGTGAACTTAAAGGTGATTTATTAGCAACAAAAATTCGTTCGATAGTCGAAGAAGCACTTAAACTATGGTCTAAATACACACCTCTAAATTTTAAAGAGGTTAAAGATAGTGGCCCTGCACCAAGTGATAACTATTATTCTGATAACAATAACCCTCAAATCCGATTTGGTCATCATTATATTGACGGCAACGGAGGAGTATTAGCACATGCTTATTATCCAGGAAGTGGTTTGGGGGGAGATGTCCACTTCGATAATGGTGATAGTTGGAGTGATAACCCGTCTACTAATATTGACTTGTTGGAAGTGGCAGTTCATGAAATTGGACATGCTTTAGGTCTCAACCATGAGTCAAGCAATGAAGCGGTAATGAATTCTTATTACGGTGGTAGATTTAAAGGTGCGGGGACAGCGTTCTTACTTCAAGACGATATCAACGGAATCCGAGATGTTTACGGTTCTGGAATTGGGTCAGTAACGCCACTTACCAGTCCTGGATATCAATATTACACATTCACCTACAGCTACGGCAATGGTGACTCTTACACTGGGTATGGTTATGCTGAGTCGAATAAGTATACAACAAACCAATATATCTACGACACTTCAAGCAACGAAACTGGCTACAAAGGCAATTATCAAATTAACTCAGTTACTAACTATACAGGCGCTACTTCACTTATAAACCAAGTTTATGTAAGCAGTTATTATGATGGTGACTCATCGAAGAAATATTATACTCCTGCTTCTGGTTCTGGTTCGTCTGGTTTAGGGAGTGAATATGGTTACTTAGTTAGCAACAATTTTAATACTTACTTTGGTAGCAAGTACTACGAAGCTGACATTCTCTAAATACATACCCATCTGCGAGGTAGATTATTCAATATTGATTAATATCATATTGCTTAATTACCCATAACTTAATAGAGACGTTACATGTAACGTCTCTATAATAATGCTATTACTTTTGTCCCATATTCTCAGTATGCCTATTACCTATCTGACAGAGAAAGCTTCGCTAAATCTGCGAGTAATTGGCTCCATAATGAAGGTTAAAATTGATTTTTGGCGAGTTACGATTTCGCCATTAGCGGTCATACCAGGAGTAAATTGTACTTCTTCTCCTCGTACTACAACTGAGTGCTTATTTAATTTAATTCGGGTCGGAAATACTAATCCCAGTTCTTTATCTACAATTGCATTCGGGCTGACTTTGGCAACCTCACCTTCGATTGTACCAAACTCTTGGAAGGGGAATGTTGCCATTTTGACTTTAGTTTTCATTCCTTGACGGATAAAACCAATATCGCGGTTAAGAACTTTTACTTCTAGCATTAGTTCTTCGCCATCAGGTAGTATTGATAATAATTCTTCACCCGATTGTACTGGCCCCTTAGTTGCTTTAACTTTATATACAGTTCCCGCAACTGGTGATTTAATGGTTTCGTACTCGGTTTGTTTACGAGCTTGTTCAAGTTTACCGCTTATATCTGTATATTCTTCGCGGCGCTTGTTGATTTGCGTTAAAACTTCGCTTTGACGTTCAGATGCGAGACGGTCGGCTTGCTTTTTAGCAGACACAAAAGCAGCTTGCGCTTGGCGTATCTCTTGAACCTGACCGGCAATATCTTTTTGTAGTGAGGTTACTTTATCTTGTGCTTCGGTAATTTTATTTTGGTTATTTGTAATTTCGTCATTCGCGCGCGTCGTTTCGGATGTCGCGCGGTTGAGTCGGTCTTGCGCTTCGAGGTAGTCGAGTCGCGGAACGGCGCCATTACCTATAAGAGTACGCATACTTTTCTCACGTTGTTGAGCAAGTGCTACGTTTTGATCTACTTTTTCACGTAGTTGTCGAGCGTTTGCGAGGTTGGTTTGAGCGTTGGTAAGACTAGTTTGAGCGTTTGCAAAGTTTTCTTGCAAGCGAGTAAGCCGAACTTTTGCTTGCTCTATTAAAGCAGCTTGTTTATTCGCTTCAGCTTCCGCAGCAGCTTGTTTTGCTTCAAAATCTCGTAAGCGTGACGCTAAAAGCTCGTCTTGAATTGGATTTCCAGAAGTTTTATTTCCTGTACGCTCTGCATCAAGGCGCCGTAAATCTTGTTGAATAAGTTTAGCAGACTGCGTTAACCGCGTTACATCTAATTTCTGAAATTCTGGGTCACGTTCGACTAATACTTGGTCTTTAACTATACGTTGCCCTTCTTTAACACGTACTGCGGTAATAGAACCATTACCAATTGATGTTACAGGACGTACTTGGGTTGAAGCTATCAGTTCTCCGGGCGCCGTTGCTACTTCATCAACTTTAGAAAAATGTGCCCACGCAATAGTACCAAAAACTATCGCAGTAATTGTACCAGCTAGTAATCTTGTATACAGAGGTGGTAACTCTTGTACGGCTTTGCCTAATTCAAAAGATAACTGTTCCTCTGGTCGAGCGAATACTTGTTTTGTTTGACGTGCTTGTGCAGCGTTTGCAGCTAAGGGAGAACGCATAAAATTTTTGATTGGTACTTATATTGAAAGATAGCGTTTTAAGAAGCTTTCCAACGGTTCCAAGGGGAAAGTGAAAATAGCTTCTAAATTAGTAATTTCTTCAGTTTTACAGAAAAATTCGTTTGCTAGCAATGTTCTAAAGGTTCCCAAAGATTTTTGCGCTTGGGGATTAATCAATTCTAATGCACCCCGGAACCCATCTACTAAAAATAATGGTGCATTGATTATAACTGGCTCTTTATTAAAAATACGACTCAATGTACGCGGTATATCTTCACGCGTTAATATTGACGGCCCACCGACAGGAAAAATTTGATTACGGGCGCCAATAACACTAACTGAATTAACAGCTATTTTCGCCAAATCATCGGTACTCACTATCGAAGTTCGATTTTTAGGGTCGCCAATAAGTACATATATCCCGGTTTCACGAAAACGTTCGGCAAGCGGTAATAAATTAGATGCTAAACCAGCCGGACGTAAAATAGTGTAATTTAAGCCACTAGAGGTTAAATACTTTTCTACTTCACGTTTTGCCTTAAATACAGGTGCATCTTCATAACCTCTATCTGCACCTAGTACAGAGATGAATACAAAATGCTCTACTCCAACTTCCTTGGCTCGGTCAATTAGTTCTATGTTCGCGCGGTAGTCTAACGCCAGTGCATCACCATCAGAACCATGAGTACTAATGATATATCGAACACCTTGACAAGCTTTTTTTATATCGCGCTCAAAACGTAAGTCACCGATAAATAACTCGGCGCCTCGATGTTCTAACTCTCCATAATGTGAACTTAAACGAACGAACGCACGTACTTTATGGTTTGATTCGCGTAAAAGCCTCACTACTCGGCGCCCGATTCCACCAGTTGCTCCTGTTACCAAAAACATAAAGATTAGGGGTTATAGGTTTTGAGTTCTTAATCAATTTTAATAAGTTGTAAAAAAATGGGCGAATATCGCAATGATTAAACAGTTAGTGCCTAGACCTTTATATGTTCATGAATTAACAGAGATTGATGTTGTAGATTAAAATTCTACGATAACTGGGGCGTGGTCGCTGGGTTTTTCTAGCTTACGAGGCGCCTTATCAATTACACAACTTACTGCGCGTTCGTATAGTTCGGGTGTTAAGTAATGATGGTCAATGCGCCAGCCCATGTTACGACGAAATGCCATTGCGCGGTAGTCCCACCAACTGTAATGACCTGCTTCTGAAGTAAATTTACGAAAAGCATCCGCGAAACCTAATTCCAAAACACTTTTGAGAGCTTGACGTTCGGCATCAGATGACATGATGTGATTTTTTATATCGGCTTTTTCGTGAATATCCTTATCTTCAAGGGCGATATTAAAGTCACCACACATGCAAATTTTAGTATTCTCTGATAATAAAGCTTGTAAGTATTTTCGCAGTACGGTCAGCCAATGTAATTTAAATTCGTATTTATCACAACCGACTTCGGAACCGTTAGGTACGTAGAGATTTAAAATTCTCACAGAGTCAATTACACCTGTAATAACTCGTTTTTGTTCATCCCATATTGGGTCTAATTCAGGAAGTACGCTTGTAAAACCTGTACTTACTTGTTCAACTGGCTTTTTACTGAGTATCGCAACTCCGTTATAAGATTTTTGTCCATATATATATGTGTGATAATTTAATGCCTCAAACTTGGAGAGTGGAAAGTCTTTGTCAATAACTTTGGTCTCTTGCACGCAAAGCACATCAACAGGGTTTTGTTTTAGCCAGTCAGCAACATGTTCTAAACGTGTGCGAATTGAGTTAACGTTCCAAGTAGCAATTTTCATTATTTTTATCTGGGTAATTTTTTAATATCTAAGCAAAGATTAGTATTTTTCATCGGACGATTCGTAAATTATCAATAGCGCTAATGTTACAAGGTAATCATGAAATTTTGTAGCGCATCTGACTAAAATCTTAATTGATTTTTGTAAAGTTATATTTTTTTTCGTAGTTTTTGTTGTTTACAGGCGCCGCTTTATTTTATAAGGTTTTGGATAGGGTATAATATCGGCGCTAGAAATCGCGATTCATATTGTTTAGTCTATATTCTCGTGCTGCTTTCAATGATCCCCAGGATAGATGAAGCGTATTCATAGTTGATTGTAATGTTATTAATGTAGTTACCTAATGATTAATGACTGGTTGACAGAAATCAGTAAATAGATTGTGTCAAGTACGGATAACCGGAAAAAATACTTTCTAGTAGACACCTTGATTTGATGTAAACTGTTTGTGGGTGAGTATAAATGCTCTACCACATTTGAAATATTGGTTCTGAAATATCGAACCTTTTCACCTGTACCTTTCACAAGTTATGAAAATCGCTCAAGTAGCTCCCTTGTGGGAACGGGTTCCACCTCCAACTTACGGAGGCATCGAACTGGTAGTGAGTCGTCTGACAGATGAATTAGTACGTCGAGGTCACGATGTTACTTTATTCGCGTCTGGTGATTCATATACAGAAGCGAAGTTAGAAGCAGTTTGTCCGCGTGCATTACGTTTAGACCCAAATTTACGGGAATATTCGGCATACGAAACGCTCCAACTTAGCCAAGTTTATCAGCGCGCTGAGGAATTCGATATTATTCACTCCCATGTAGGGGTTCCGGCATTACTAAGCGCTAACTTTGTACTAACACCAACGGTGCATAGCTTGCATGGCAGTTTTAACAGTGAAAATACAAACGTTTACACCCATCATAAAAAGCAACCATTTGTTAGCATTAGCAACACTCAACGTCAAATAGACCTCAATTACGTTGATACAGTTTACAACGGTATTAACTCAGAAGACTATCCATTTATTGCTCAACCACAAGAAACTAAGCCTTACTTAGCATTCTTAGGACGCTTTTCACCCGAAAAAGGCCCGCAACATGCAATTAAGATTGCGCGTGCGACTGGATGGTGCCTAAAAATGGCTGGAAAAGTCGATGTAGTAGACGCAGAATTCTTTGAACGCGAAATAGCTCCACATATTGACGGTGAGCATATCAAGTTTTTAGGAGAAGTCAGTAATACCCAGAAAGTCGAACTTCTAGGTAATGCCGCACTCGCACTATTTCCAATTACATGGCGAGAACCTTTTGGTTTGGTAATGATTGAATCAATGGCAACTGGTACGCCAGTGATTGCAATGAATATGGGCGCCGTACCAGAGGTTATTGCCCACGGAGTGACTGGAATGGTTTGTACTAGTTATGAGGAAATGGCCGCAATGGTTCCTGTAGCGCTGCAACTTAGCCGTCATGACTGTCGCAAACATGTAGAAAACAACTTTAGCGTAGCTCGCATGGTTGATGGATACGAGCAAGTGTATGAAAAAATCATTCAAAGTCGAATTAATCAGAACGGACGTATCCACGCAGCCAAAATCAAATTTTAATCAGTCGGGCGTGCATAGCCCCTTAAATCAACAACAAATCAACAACGTTAAATAATTTAAAAGGAGAACAATAGTATGAGTATGAGAGCTAACAGTTGTCCCTGTTGCGGTAGTTCCATGCTGTTGCGTCACGTTCGCCACGGTAAAGTTTACTGGTTATGTCAATCTTGTCGCCAAGAAGTTTCCTTACTAACAGTTAATCGCGTACCCACAGCAGAATCTAGAAATCTTGGAGTAGCCCCGCAATCATAGGAGCGAAACCGGGTTTCTTTATTGATATTCTAATAAAAGAACAATTTCGGGTAGAAACCCGGTTTCTTATGCTCGCTGCTTTACTTTACGGTCAAGAAGATTTAAGGCTATCTCAAGTAAACGACCCCATACCTAATATAGGTGAAGTCGTCATCAAAGTACATGCTGCAACAACATGTGGCACAGACTTAAAGGTATGGCGCCGGGGTGGTCATGCGAAAATGCTAAAACCTCCCACTTTATTTGGACATGAAGCAGCAGGAGAAATTGTTGCCGTAGGTGCTGGTGTAACCAAATGGAAAGTTGGTGACGCTGTGGTTGCTAATAATTCTGCACCCTGCGGTCACTGTTTCTTTTGTAAAAAGCAAGAATTTTCACTTTGTCCGAATTTAACTTGGAACAACGGTACATTCGCACAATATCTTAAAATTCCTGCTCAGATTGTTGAGCAGAATTTATTGTTGCTGCCTGATGTACCATATCAACTCGCAGCAATGACGGAACCGTTAGCGTGTGTACTGCATGGTGTTGCCCGCTCGAATATTAAACCAGGTGATAGAGTTGTTTTGCTTGGTGATGGCGCCATTGGTTTAATGTTTGTTGCTAAACTCGCTTTGGACTATAATGCAAAAATACTAGTTTTTGGTGGTAATGATCAAAGATTAGAGATAGCGAAGAAATTTGGGGCAGTAGAAGCTTTTAATTATCATGGATTGCCAGATATTCCAGAAAAAGTGAAAGAATTAACAGATGGTTATGGCGCCGATATAGTTATTGAAGCAACAGGAGATAAAACTGTTTGGGAGACGGCTATTGCTTGTGCCAGAGCAGGCGCCACTGTAAACTTATTTGGCGGATGTCCTAAAAATACAAACATTTCTGTAAGTACAGAGGTGTTACATTACAGCGAATTGATAATTAAAGGTGTATTTCATAACACCCCTTATTTTGTGCGTGAAGCGCTGTCACTAATTGCAAGTCGTAGAATACCTTTTGAATTGCTTATTAGCGAACAACGTCCTTTAAAAGATTTAGAGCAAGTATTCGTAGATATGCGTGAGCGCAAAGTCATTAAAGTAGCAATACAGCCTGGGTAATTTTTGGTGGAAATATATTTGTAATCTGAGATTAAAGTAGTACAATAGACGGTACAGTAAAATTAATTTTGTGTTTTGAAAAGTAACTTTTGTAATAATTTGTGTCAATTTAGTTCAAAATATTCGGTAAACACCCTCTGTAAAACTCGTTGGTCTCATGCCTCGAAAATCTTCACCAACTTTAAAACGCACGACTACTAGCGCTACCGCGACCGCCACTTTGGCACCGAGCCAAGTCCACCTACGTTTGGAAGGTCTTGAAATTGAACACCAAAAGCTGCTCAAGCAAATAAAGAAGAAACGCACGGAGTTAGATAAATTTCTAGAGCAAATGCGTACTGTTGCAACAGAAGTGTATGGTCGAGCAACTCCAAATATTCAGAAACTAGCAATTCTTGATAAAGAAATTCACGCGATATTTAATGAAATTCTTAAAAATAAAAAGCTAAACAAGCAAAATAAAAAGAAAATTGAAGAAATTTATCGTAGTTTACAATATGCTGAAATAATTAGTCCTCAGCCTATAGAACAAGAAGAAATAGAAATAGAAGAAAAATTTAATGGTGACGAAGATTTTCATAAATCAAATCAATCACACCAGCACTATTATTATCAATCAGATGCAGAAGCACAATCTGCATCTGCAAGTCGTAGTGAATCTTCTAAAAAAATCCGTCATATATTTTTGCGGTTAGCCGAAGTTTTTCACCCAGATAAAGCTAGTGACAGTGAAACCCAAGAACGTCACACAGAAATAATGAAAGAAATTAATCGAGCGTATACTGAAGGAGATTTAGCGAGGCTTTTAGAAATTGAACAACAGTATCAAGTTGGAGAACAAATAGATAGTAGTAATGAAGATGACTTAAATCGTAAGTGTCTACGTATCGAGCAGCAAAATGGAGTTCTCAAAACGCAATTTGAAAGTTTGAAGAACTCACTTAGAGAAGCGAAAAAGACACCTCAAGGGGGAATGGTAACAGACTTCCGAAAATTTAGAAAACAAGGAGTTGAGCCGCTTGATACAATTACGGAACAACTCGAAAATCAAATCAATATAATATCTCAGATACGTGATTACGCCCAAGACTTTAACCAAAGTAAAATTTCTGTCAAGCAGTTTCTACAGGGGCCTGAGATTTTGCGCTCATTACAGCAGGAAATGATGGATGAGCTTTTAGAGGATATGTTTGATGATTTTGATAGGTATGTTAGGTATTGATAGTCTTGTTAAGAGTGCTATAATTCATCTACCCTAAATTATTGCATATGTTCTAGGGCAGACAATTTTATTTTGTCTGCCCTTTCGTTTTGTTATTTATATCGTTGATAAAGTATTTGGTTATGTAGTATATAAAGGTTTTTGCCCGTGTGAAGAGAATTCTATCAAAAAAGGGAAAACTAATATTACCCCATATTGATACCAGGGGTATGTCAGTATAATCCCTTAACTTGATAAAGAGATATGAAACTAAACAAGCAATTAATTTCCCTCTGGCTATTACCTTTTACTTTTTTAACTTTTACAAACCATGCGCTAGCATTGCCAGGACAAAGTACCGAAGAAGTAGGCGCCTGGTTAAAAGGACATGCTACACTCAAACCGAAGCGAGGTGAACGTTTTTTTATACAAAGAAGTGATACCGCAGCACAACGATTTACTTTCCAAGCATCTGTACTACCTCCAGGCGCCGTAAGTTTTTCTCAAGACCGGAGTAAAATACGTACAGAAAGACTATCAATGTATGATGCTATCAACGGAATGAGTTTTGAGCGCTTACAGGAATCACTAAGAATAATTTATGGTTTAGATATATATCAAGATTTTAAACGCGCGCAATTAATTTACGATTATCCAAACCAAAGTGCAATAAATTCAGCACGTTTAGCAAGAACACCTGTTCGTGAAGCATTACGCGGTCAGTTAAGAATGGGAGACCGTTATGCTTACTGGATGGAAATTGCTAAACCTAAAAATGGTAACGCTTTTACAGGGCAGATGACTGTACTATTAAAAAGCGATATCGATAAACTCGAAACAGAATTAAGAAACCGATAAGCATCTTGGTTGGGTTCCGTTCCTCCAACGGCACTCGCTTCAACCGGGGCAACCCCGGCAACGCGGTGCCTCCCCAACCTACTAATTGTTTTGCCATGTTCCTGAAAAAATGCTTTCGCAAGCTGCGGAAATTCTTAGTAAGTCTTCTTTTAGTAAAGGAGGCCAGTCAATACCGTTTTTACGCCCAATTGCAAATAACTGTTGTGTTCTTAAAGATAATAGGTATAAAGCATAGGTAAGTTCGCGGTCTAAAGTGGTCGCTTCTTTAAGAGCTTCAAACGCGACTTTTAAAGCTAATAGTATGGATGTTATTTGACCTGGAACGGGAGGTTTACCCTGCTGCATTCGTATCAGCAAGGCGTCAGGATTGTCTAAATTTGTAATCGCTTGGTCAATAAGGACTTTGCGCGCGGTGTCGTAATTCATTATTAAAGATTACCGCAGATTAGATTACAAAATCCCACAAATATAACTTTGTGGGATTTAAAAATGAAATATTTTGTAAAAATACAAACTGTTTATATTCTTACATGTTGTCTAATTGTTTGCGGAGCGATTCTAGTTCGGCATCAACAACTTCTTCTGATTTAGATGGAGTTGATGCTTGTGGTTGTGCGGTGGTTTGTCCGGGCAGTTGGGGTTGATTTGGCGCTTGCGCTGGGCCCAATGTCATTTGTGCTTTGAGTGCAGCTAACTCATCGTCAACGTCGCTACCTGCTTCTAATTTAGCAAATTGAGTCTCTAAATCGGCGCCTGCTAATTCCGCTGCGGACTGGGCACGTGCTTCTTGCATCAGGACTTTTTCTTCCATCCGCTCAAAAGCTGACATTGCGCTAGATGTATTCATACCGCGCACCATACCTTGAAGTTGCTCTTGTGCTTTAGCTGCGGTAATACGAGCTTTGAGCATCTCTTTCTTAGTTTTGGCTTCAGAAATTTTGCTCTCAAGTTGAATTAAACTACGTTTGAGAGTTTCCACTTGGGTTGTTTGCTGGTCTAAGCTTTCTTTCAACGCAGTTCCAGAATCTGTAAAGGATTTTTTCCTTTCCAAAGCTTGACGAGCTAAGTTCTCGTCACCCTTTTGTAAAGCTAGCTGCGCGTTACGCTGCCACTTATTAATTTCGTTTTGGGCATCGTTATATTGCTTTTCAGTACGCTTTTGTGCTGCAATAGCCTGTGCAACACCCTGACGTAACTGTACCAAGTCCTCCTGCATTTCCAGAATCGCTTGTTCCAGCATTTTCTCAGGATCTTCAGCTTTGCTCACCATGTCGTTCAGGTTTGAACTGACCACTCGTCTAATTCTGTCGAATAAACCCATAATTTTTTCCTTTGAGATTTACGCTTACGTTCAAGAGCGATTTGGATTTTTACTATTAACTATCTGCCATTCTTTAAATTTAATCTTTCTTATGCTAGATTGTGCAGCAAACACCCCCATTAATATCTTTCTTCTTAAGATACGCTCAAATTTCCGCACACGCCTATTAATATAATTTTTATCAGTACAGTATTATATACTACTATTCAGTTCCCGTAATTGTGCTTTTTGAGATTTGAGCCTTAATTGCTTTAAGTTCAGTATCTATATCATTATCACTTAATTCCAAAGCTAAAAATTTATTTTCTAAATTATCTTCATAAGTAATATATGATACTTCTTTTTGAGCTTCGAGTTGTATAATTTTATCTTCAACACGCTCAAAAAGGCTTGTAGAACCACTTTCTAGTGAGTCCACAAGTTGCTGGAGACGTAATGACGCTTGTGCCGAACGCGCACGCGCAATATACATGTCCTTTTTAGTCTTGACTTCAGCTATTTTAAGTTCGAGCGCTCGCATATCCTTTTTTAGTGTCACAACTACACTGTTTTGTTGCTGAATTTGGGTATTAAGCTTTTGAGCAGTATCTTGATAACTCTTGCGTTTAACAAGCGCTTCACGGGCAAGAGTTTCGTTACCTTGTCCAAGAGCAAGTTTTGAACGTCTGTACCATTCTTCAGAAGCTTCAGTAGCATTAGCAGCTTGACGTTCAGTACGCTTTTGTGTAGCAATGGCGCTAGCAACAGCTTGTCGTAACTGAATTAAATTATCCTGCATTTCACTTACGGCTTGCTGCAAAACTTTTTCTGGGTCTTCCGAAGTTGCTACCCAACTATTGACGTTTGAACGCACCACACGTGTGATTCTATCTAAAAATCCCATAATTATTTCCCTACTTTAATAATGAGACGCTTCGGAATCACGTCTCTACATTTATTTGACTCTAGCGTTGAGGCCTTTTTGCCTAACGTCATTAAGCAATTCCTGAACTTTTTCTTTGTTTTTAATTGCTCCGAGATAAATTAACTTGCCATCTGGTGACAAATATGCATCTGGTACTACTTTACGGGCGTTAGCAAAGGCGCCTGAGCTAATGTTATCTATAACTACATGATAAAACCCATCACTTGAAGGTTTAATTTCAGAGATAGGAATATCTGTTGGTGTTGGTGTTGGTGTTGGTGTAATAGCTACTGGCACCTGAGTTGTTGGAGCGGATATAGGAGGTACTACGGGGGGAGGCGCCACATTTTGAGGAGTTGGAAGCGCTACAGTTGGAGTTGGTTTTGCTTTGGGGGTCAAGCCAACAACATCATTAGGACTCTTAACCTCTGGGAATTCGTCTTTGGCAAGGTTGGGATATCTAGTTATAGGCGTTAGCTGTGGTTGAGCGACTGTTTTGGTGTTGCCGTCACTACTGGAGCTACCTGTATCACTATTAGTTGCAGTTGACCCATCGCGTTTAAACAAACCATCAAGACTAAATTGCGGTAAAAGTTTCGGATTTAGTACAACGGCGCCCAAAATTATACTTGCCATTAAGAATAATAAAATAGAACCAATCCCTAAAGGCGAAAGCAAACTATCACTATTGCTTTTTGGTCGCTTTTGTGGTGGTGGCGCCTCTTCTGTCAAACTCCGTAATAATGCCTCCGAGGACTCTAAATAATCATCGGGTTGATTTTGATGAGTACTAGACTCTACATTTTCTTCTGTAGAGGCTTTGATTGTAGTAACTGGCACGATGCTGGCACTTGTAGATAATGGGGGTGTTGCCGTCTCTTTTATTGGGTCAGGTATTGGGGCAGGTATTGGGTCAGGTCTAACAGCTACTTTGGGACTTGGTGGAGGTGGAGGTGGGGGTGGAGGTGTTGTCGTTATTTCATTTATATAAGTTACTGGTGTAACATTCGTTTCGGATATAGGAGTTTCACTAATATTTTCGTCTAAGGCGGGTATAGCTGTATCAAATGGTATAGTGTCAGCTACCGGAGTTAAATATTGTAGTCCAATTGAACTACTATTTTTGTCTTTTGAGCTTTGCCCAGAAGCACGATATCCACCAGTTCGTGTACGCCTGTATCTTGCTAACTCTCGGTCGAGTTGTACTTCCAAACTAGCTAGTGCTGCTGCTAGTGGTGGTTTCAAGCCGGGTGTTTTTGAAAATTGACTACCCAGATGCATCAGGGGATTTTGACTCATTACCTACTCACTTTCAAGCTATAGACTCTAAAAAGTAAAAAAATAATTTACGCTTTGCCGTTGCGATAATAGTTTATTGCTAATATAGCTTTTCTTACAATAGGTTTAGGGGTGCGCTTGAGTCTTTACAATGTCCTCCAAATTAAATTCGATGGCTTTCAGAACTGTAAACGATGTATTAAAACTTTTACAAGCGCGGGGTCACTGGCAAACTCCACCTTTACAAATTTTGCTCAAGTGCTGGCATGATATTGTCGGTAGTTCTATTGCACTACATACTCGTCCTATTTCTATCCATCGTGATGTTCTGCGGGTTGCAACGTCGAGTGCTGCATGGGCACAAACTTTGACGTTTGAGCGCAAAACCTTACTTATAAAGGTAAATCAAAAATTATCGGCGCCCTCCGGGTTCGTCAGTTCAACGGGACGGAAACCGACACCGCTGACTGACTCACCACTAACCGACATTCATTTTTCAACTGCTGGTTGGAATAGTAGCACCCGCATCATAAAACCAAGAAGAGCTTCACATCAAGAACATCCATGCTATTTAGAACAAAATATTTATAACACTGTAGAGAAGGACATTCCAGCAATAGGTAGTAATGCTGTAAATACAGCTTTTGATAGCTGGGTCAAAAAAGTACAAACTAGTTCACAAAACTTACCACTTTGTCCGCACTGTCAATCTCCGACTCCTTCGGGTGAACTAGAACGTTGGGGAGTTTGTGCATTATGCGCGGCAAAAAGGTTTTAGCTAGATTTTAGATAATTTTAGATAAAATCTACATACGTCAAATAAGTCAAAAGAGGTAGAAAAAGTTAAAAAAGCTATAAAAATGTAAAAACTTTCTATCCAAAGGACGATGAGCCAATTTAGGACAAATCTATAGCAGTAATGTTAGCTTTGATCCCAATTGCTTTTAAAGGGTGATTTCCAAGAGTCCAATTTGGCTTTATGTATCGTGATTGTAACCAAAAAGTTTAAAAATATAACACAAACATAAAATAAATATAAAGGTAAAATTGGCTTGGGGATCGGTAAAACATATGCTGAATAATGGTTTGTTGGCAATAATCCGTATTTGTATCTAGGAGGAAAATAAATAGTGAAAACTATTTGCCTACGGCGTTGACCATGAAGAGCATCAATTTCTTAACTTCTGCCTGTAAATATTGTCGTCATTACAATCCAGAAGGTCGTCGCGGTGGAAACTGTCAGCAGCTAGGGGCGCCAGTTCAAGGACATTGGAAAGCTTGCTCATTGGCTTTACCAGCGTTTGCACCATCTTGGGAAACCTTAGAAGGTGCATGGAGCTTGCCAGAAGCCGTACCTGTTGTAGCATCAAATTTGAAGCAAGATGTTCTTCCATTAGAAGAGTTAGCAGTTCACCGCGCTGAACTTTCAGTGGCAAAAACTGTGTCAGTTTAATACCTTCTATTTATCAAATGTTACATTTTCTTAAATAAATTCTGAGTAAATAATTTGATTGATTGGTGCAACTGTGTAGAAAAAGTAAAAAGATAGAGCTTCATGTATTTGTTCTTGAAAAAAAAATCGCACCTTGAATATAAAGGTGCGGTTTTAGGATAAAAAATTAAAAAATAATTAAGGTAGCCAAGGAAAAGAGCGGAAATTTGGCGGACGTTTTTCTAAAAAAGCTTGTTTACCTTCGGCGCCTTCAAGAGTCATGTAATAAAGTAAAGTGGCGTTACCAGCAAGTTCTTGTAAGCCAGCTTGCCCATCACAGTCAGCATTAAAAGCAGCTTTGAGACAGCGAATAGCAATGGGACTTTTTTCTAAAATCTCTTTTGCCCATTGAATACCCTCTGCTTCAAGCTGTTCAACAGGAACAATTGTATTAATTAATCCCATTTCTAGAGCTTGTTGAGCATTATACTGACGGCAAAGGAACCAAATTTCGCGAGCTTTTTTTTGTCCAACGACACGCGCAAGATAACTGGCGCCGAAACCACCATCAAAGCTACCAACTTTGGGGCCAGTTTGACCAAACACCGCATTATCGGCAGCAATTGTCAAGTCACAAATTAAATGTAGAACATGTCCACCACCAATAGCATAGCCAGCAACTAAAGCGATAACAACTTTAGGCATCGAACGAATTAAGCGTTGTAAATCTAATACATTTAATCGTGGAGTCCCTTCATCATCAATATAACCAGCTTGTCCCCTTACACTTTGGTCCCCACCCGAACAAAAAGCATACTTACCATCAGTATGTGGGCCATATCCAGTAAATAAAACAACTCCAATAGTAGTATCTTCGCGAGCATCACAAAAAGCCTCGTAAAGCTCAAATACCGTTTTGGGACGAAAAGCATTGCGCTTATGGGGACGGTTGATGGTAATTTTCGCAATGCCATCAGATTTATGATAAAGAATATCTTCGTAAGATTTAACAGTTTGCCAATTGGTTTCCATTACAGGCGTTTATTATTGCCGAACCAGAAAATTTTATCGCATAGGGCAACGAGAGCATCAAATGCACCAAAATCACATCATTAATTTGTGAGTCTTATAGCACAGGCCGGAAAGCCTATGCAGTAAGTAATTATTTTTACCACAGAGACACAGAGTACACAGAAAGAGGGCATTAAGAGAATAAACTACTAACTATTCAATATAGTACACAAAATCAAATTTATTAATATAGAGGTTATTTCACTTATTATTAATAGTTTAATAATATCACTCTAATTCAATATTGAACTAACTTAAACTCATTGCTGTGCCATAAAAATAAGAATTTTATACCAAAAAAAAGGCTAACTTCGTACCAAAAACACTATCACAAATGGTACTGTCAGCACAGTCTTTACAATTTTACGTAGCCCAGTTACTTAAACTTCGTACCGTGGTACAGTAGCAAAAAACATTGGTACAATTTTTCTGCCTCGTACCTTAAAAGTTGGTACAAATTTGTAGAAGAAATGGTACGAACTCTTTTTCCCATACCATTATAAGTATGAAGCTGTACCAATGGTTTTTAGGTGGTCAACTTCCAACATTATTTAATATAATTTTGACTCAAATATTGCTGTTGATTATTTTTCACTTGGTAGCATTAATAACGTGGACTACTAAAAATTTGGCGCCTTCGTTATGCAAATTTTCCTAGAGGATATATTTAGATGTAATTTTATCCTCTAGGAATTTGGCGCCTTCGTTATGTCAATATTCCTAGAGGATATATTTGGATATGATTTATCCTCTAGGAATTTGGCGCCTTTGGGGTGGGGAGGTTCATTTTTTCGTATGATAATTAAATTAGATGCATTTACTTAAAATCTATGACACAAATATATCCTGGCGAAGTGTTCGCTAACACTTCTGATTTTGATGCTGGTATTCGTCAACTTTTGCCGCGTTATGATGAAATGCTCGAAGTGATTACTCGCTGTGTACCATCTACAAGTAAAAAAATTCTAGAACTTGGTTGTGGAACAGGGGAGTTGACGCTCAAAATACTCAAGCGTTGTCCAGATGCGGAAGTTATAGCACTTGATTATTCACCACGCATGATTAACTTCGCGTGCTCGAAGGTTAGTTCTTTTGGATGTGAAGAAAGATGGTCGGGACAAGAAGCTGATTTTGGCGAGTGGGCAAGTTATCCTGATAAATTTAATATCAGCACCGATTTTGATGCGTGTATATCGTCACTTGCGATTCATCATCTTACGGATGAAATGAAGCAAAATTTATTTACACGTATTTATGAAAGTCTTATTCCATCCGCCTGTTTTTGGAATGCAGACCCAACTTTACCAGAGGCGCCAACTTTAGCAGAAGTGTATAAATTAGCGCGAGAAGAATGGGCAACTCAACAAGGCACTACACTAGCTGATGTCCGTGCAAGAATAGGAAACAGTAGCAGTTATGGATATTCAAATCAAGACCAATTAGCAACTTTGAACGCACACTTACAAATGCTTATGCAAGCTGGATTTTCAACTGTAGCTGTTCCCTGGAAGTACTACGGTTTAGCTGTCTTTGGTGGCATCAAATAATAGTGGATATTATGGTTTAACTTCTCGACCAATCCATTTGTCAACTATATTAGGTTTATAATTTGCAAATAAAGTTAATAATTCTTCAGGTTCTGATGCTTGAAGAACCAACGCACGTAATTCTGGTTTCAAAAACTGTTCTGTAACCGCTTGGTCAAATAATTTCAACAAGGGGTCATAATATCCATCAATGTTTAATAACCCGCAAGGTTTATCATGAAGTCGTAACTGTGCCCAAGTTAATATTTCACAGAATTCTTCAAATGTTCCATATCCTCCAGGTAAGGCAATAAATCCATCTGCTAATTCTGCCATCTTAGTTTTACGTTCGTGCATTGAATTTACAACATAAAGTTCACTGAGTCCAATATGAGCAATTTCTTTGTTTGCTAAAAACTCTGGTATAACACCAATTACCTGACCACCGTTACTTAAAACGGCATCAGCAACAATACCCATTAAACCAACACTGGCGCCTCCATACACTAATTTTAATCCAAGATTAGCCAAAGTTTCGCCTAGTTTTTGCGCTGACTGCTTGTAACTTGGTCGAATTCCCATACTCGAACCGCAAAATACACATATAGATTCCATTGTTTTATCTCCCCTCTTCTCTAATCGATATTATTAGCAAATTTTCCTAAATTATTTTTACGCCATTTTGCATCATGTTTACGGTTTGTTTGTATTTCTAAAATGCGAATTCCTGATGTGGGTAATGGATTTAATTTTTCTTTTAATAAATCCCATGATGTAATTATTTCATGTTCAATATCATATGTAGCAGAGAGTTTGCCAAAATCAATATCTTGGGGAGTGGCGAATAATTCTTCAAATGGTGGCTCAAATTGAGAAATTGGTAACATTTCAAAAATACCACCACCGTTGTTATTAATTAGAACAATTGTTAAATGGCCTATAAACTTTTTTATAATCAGAAACCCGTTTGTATCATGCAGCAAAGCTAAATCACCTGTTAGCATAACACTACTTTGGTTACGGTGAGCTACTCCTAAAGCTGTAGATAATGTACCATCAATACCATTGGCGCCTCGGTTAACAAATACTTTAATACCAAGATTATTGGGTTTCCAGAAAAACTCAATATCACGTACAGGCATACTGTTGGCAATAAATAAAGGTGTTTTTGGTGGTAGTATCTGTGAAAGTAACCAAGCTGCTTTACATTCAAGCATCTCGTTGGTTTTTTCAAAAGTTTTATCGAGTGTTATTCGCGTTTTATTTTCAATATGGCGCCAATCTTCAAGGTAAGTAGTAGTTGGTAGCGTCGGAAATTCGCTCAATTCACAAATGTCTACTCGCAGGTGTGAAGTTCTTAAGTGCAGCGAATCAAGATTGCGAAAGCTTTTATCGATGATTAGTAACTGCGGTTGAGTTTGCTGTAACCAAGTTCGTAGCTCCTTGCTAGTTGGCATTTCACCTATAAGGATGATAAATTCGGGTGCAAGCTTTTCTCTAAAGTCAGCATTACGAAGAATTGAGTCGTAAGTGGAAATTATATAGGGATTTAAATGAGCATGGTTACGAACGGGAGAAAGTCCTTCTGCCAATACAGGATAATTTAAAGCGTGTGCAAGCAATGCTACCTGATTACAATATTGCTCATCTATAAGCGGTTGAGCAATTCCAGCAATGATAATACCACGCGAAGAAGAGGGGACGGGTAAGGATGAAGGGGTGGGTAAGGAAGAAACGGGTTTAATATGGCGCCAAAAATCTTCGCTATTTATTTCTGACTGTAAGCTAGTTAAATCAATACCATCTCTGACTGGGGCTAGAGGGTCGCGAAACGGTATATTTAAATGTACTAAGCCTGGAGTAGGAAGTAAACAGCGTTCCCATGCATGAATTACTGTTTGCCTTAAATATGTTAGTAAATTTAATGTGGCGCCAGGAATTGCGAGTTCGGCTTGCCAGTTGGGATAATTACCGTATAACTTTACTTGGTCAATAGTTTGTCCAGAGTGACAAAAGCGTAATTCTTGCGGTCTATCAGCAGTTAGTAACAATAATGGTACACAACTTTCAAACGCTTCAATCACCGCAGGATAAAAATTTGCCCCCGCTGTTCCAGAAGTACAAACGACTGCCACAGGTTTTTTTGTCGCTCTTGCTTTTCCTAATGCAAAAAATCCTGCTGAACGTTCATCGAGAATAGGAATCACTTCTATTGTAGGCACCTTTTGTGCAAACGCAACAGCTAAAGGAGTCGAGCGAGAACCTGGACAAATTACAGCATAAGTCAACCCTAACCTTTCTAGAGTTTCGACAAGGACAAAAGCCCACAGTTCATTTGTATTACGAATTAATGACATTATAACAGTGGTGAAATTAATATTGCTCTATCTAGTATCTAGTACTTGATTACCATTACCCAATACCTATTACAATCCAACCAGGCAATTTAACGTTTTGACATAATATATGAATATGGACAACATTCATGTTACAGGTATTCGTGCTTATGGTTACACTGGGTACCTACCAGAAGAGCAAGTGCTAGGACAATGGTTTGAAGTAGATGTTAAGTTGTGGCTAGATATCTCGAAAGCAGGAAAAACTGATGCCATTGAAGATACTTTAGATTACCGTAGCGTAATCAGCATAGTGAAGCATTTAATACAAACATCTAAGTTCGCATTGATTGAAAAGCTAATAATAACAATTGCAGAGTCGATTTTAGCCGAGTGTAATTATGTCACCCAAGTACAAGTGATTCTCAGTAAACCAGCGGCGCCTATTCCTGATTTTGGAGGCAAAATCAGTCTCGAAGTGACTCGAACTAGAGTTTAAAGTTTTATTACCAAACAAAAAAAGTTGTTCAGCAAACCGGGTTAACATTAAACCCGGTTTTTTTATACATCAAAACTGTATTTACAATACCACTTTACTTGTAAGTGTTTGGTTAATATTTTGTTAGTGTATGAATGATTTTCTTTTAGCGGGAGCAGTATATCAAATCAACACATAACTAAATTATATGTTAATATAATATTTTTATTTAGCTAAGTAAAAACCGAGTATTATTGTATTTATGAGGTAATAAATAATAAAGCAGCTATGATATTTTTTATACAAGTATATGCTGAATATAGCTTGGAAACTTGATAATGATTGCACAGATAAATTAGAGGTAAGTGCCGAAATTAACGGTTAATTGAACCCAGATTGCTTAATATAATATTCTGCTTAACTTTGTACTAACGGCAGATGCAAGCAGTATGGAGATTGATTATGATAGAATAATTTTCTCGCCCGTGATGGTTCATGTCGTTAATCGTATCTGAACCGATTGAAGCAGGTAACTTTAGCATGGACTGCCCAAAAATCCTAGTTTTAGAGGACTCTATAGTTCTCGCGATAGACATTAGGAATAGTTTGCAGAAATTAGGCTATGCGGTTTCAGATGTAATTAATTCAGGGAAAGCAGCTATTCAAAAGGTAGCAGAAACGCAGCCTAATTTAGTATTAATGGACATCTGCTTGGCTGGTGATATTGATGCGATTGCAACAGGTAATATTATCCGGAAAAACTTTCACATACCAGTATTATATTTAATGGAGTATACGGTACAACCGAATTTATATCATCGCCGGAGCGAACCGTTTAGTCATATATTTAAACCGTTTACAGAAAAAGATTTACATAACGCTGTAGAAATGGCACTTTATAAGCATCATATTGAAACGAAATTTGAAGTAGAACAGCAGCAGATGCTGTCAGTTATTAACAGTATGGGTAGCGCCGTAGTTATTACTGGTATCAGTGGAGACGTGCAAGTAATGAACCGAATTGCAGAAACTCTAACTGGTTGGAAAGAAGAAGAAGTTATTGGAAAGCACATTACACAAGTATTGAACTTAGTAGATAATGACACAGGAGAAGAAATCGACTATTTGGTAAGGCAAGCAATTAAACAAGGTCAAGTTTTAAATTTGCCAGAAAACTGCATGTTAATCAATAAAAATGGCGATTTGATTCCCATTGGGGACAATGTTGCTCCAATTCGCGACCGAGATGGTAATATTACAGGCGCCGTTATAGTATTTCAAGATATATCGCAGCGTAAAGAAAAGGAAGCACATTTAGTACGCAACGCTTTTTACGATGCATTAACATCATTACCAAATCGAGTTTTATTCTTAGACCGCTTAAGGCAAGCTTTCGAGCGTGCAAAAAGAAGGAATAATTATCATTTTGCCGTCATGTTTTTAGATTTAGACGGTTTTAAAGGAATTAATGACCGTTACGGACATTCGATGGGGGATGATTTACTAGTTCATGTCGCTTCTCGGTTAAACTCGTGTGTACGAAGTGGTGACACGGTTGCTCGGTTTGGAGGTGATGAATTTGCTGTGTTATTGGAAGATGTCAAGAACGTACACTTGGCAACAAGTGTAGCAAGACGCATTCAAGAATCTCTTAAGAAACCATTACACCTTAAAGGACACGAGCTTATTGCTACCGCTAGTATTGGAATTGCCTTAAGTTCAAAAAATCATGAAGAACCTCTTAATTTGCTTAATGATGCGGATATTGCGATGTACCGTGCCAAACAGCAAGGCAAAGCACAGTTTGCAATTTTTAGTTAATTGTCCCGCTAATTTATGAAAAACCCTGATTACGGTATTAAACTTAATAAACGCGCGACTGTACAAGATAAAAATATAACCCTCGCGCATGGCAGTGGTGGTAAAGCGATGCGCGATTTAATCAATGATATTTTTATTAATACATTTAATAACTCATTTTTGGCGCCACTTGAAGACCAAGCAACTTTTAATATAGCGGCTTTGATGCAACACGGCGATAAACTTGCCTTTACTACTGATTCCTATGTTGTAGACCCGTTGTTTTTTCCTGGTAGTGATATTGGTGAGTTAGCTGTAAATGGCACAGTTAATGATTTAGCTGTAAGTGGCGCCAAACCATTATATTTAACTTGTAGCGTTATTTTAGAAGAAGGTTTCTCAGTAGAAACACTAAAGCATATTGTTAAAAGTATGCAAAATGCTGCAATTAAAGCAGGTGTACAAATAGTCACAGGTGATACTAAAGTCGTGCCGAAGGGCGCCGCAGATAAAATATTTATTAATACAACTGGTATTGGGGTAATATCTAACAAAGTAAATATATCTACCCAAAATATCCAACCTGGTGATTTAGTCTTAATTAACGGAGAATTGGGTAATCATGGTACAGCTATATTAATTGCACGCGGTGAGCTAGCATTGGATAGTAATATAGAGAGTGACTGCCAGCCTTTGAATGATTTGGTCGCTACTATAATTGAAGCGTGTCCGAATATTCATGCAATGCGAGATGTCACACGTGGTGGTTTAGCTACGGTGTTAAATGAATTTGCTTTAAGTGCCAATGTGGGTATACGTTTGGATGAAGCGGCAATACCAGTCAAAGAAGAAGTTAAAGGTGTGTGTGAAATACTGGGTTTCGACCCTTTGTATTTAGCTAACGAAGGAAAATTAGTAGTAATAGTCAAACACGAAGATGCTTCGTCCGTCTTATCAGCAATGAAATCACATCCTGCAGGTCTAAACTCGCGTATAGTTGGAGAAGTAATTGACTCACCTGCAGGAATTGTTTTATTAAAGACTGGTTTCGGCACCGAACGGATTGTTGATATGTTAGTAGGTGACCAATTGCCTAGAATTTGCTAGTCTTCCCACTCTTCAGCCGTAAATCCTATATTTTTCTCATTTGGAAATTTTTTTTCCATTTGTGCTATTGCTTCTTGTATTGAATTAGCTTCAATGTAGTGTCCCTGCCGAGCGCTGGTTTCAGTTTTGCGTGCAACGTCATCAATATAAGGTTTATTGCGCGTGCATTTGTAAGTTGTCATGTATAAATTTTGCTAGGATTCTTACAGTATAGCTTTCTTAAGCTATTAAGCGCAAGTTAAAAGTTTCGCTAACCAAGTTTAATAACTTTAATTAAGATTATATTATTTTTGTAATTACGATTATCCGGAATAATACTCTTGCAAGCGGTTGTAAATAAAATAGGCTTGTTAAATATATAAATTTATACAAATTATTCTTGAATGAATCCAGCAATTGCACTTACCCAAAAACAACTATCCGAATTTTTACTGAATGTGGCAGTAGTACGACCAGTGTTTATTTGGTGGCACCAGGAATTGCTAAATCATCTTTAGTAGAAGAGTTTGCCAGTGAAGTAGGAATACCATGTGTTTCATTACTTGGTAGTCAACTGGTGCCGGAAGATTTAATCGGTGTGCCGCAAATCATAGATAGAACAAGTCGCTTTTGTCCTCCAAAGATAATTGCCCGCTCAGAACCGTACTGTTTGTTTTTAGATGAATTAAATGCTTGTTCTCACGAAGTACAGAAAGCATTTTATAGTTTGATTCACGAACGTCGAATTGGTGAGTATCATCTTCCCGCTGGTTCTATTGTAATTGGCGCCGGAAATCGTGTGTCTGATAATGCCATTGTTAAACCAATGTCTTCAGCTTTACTCAACCGGATGATTCACGTGCATTTAAACGCTTCACATCGAGATTGGTTAAGTTGATTCAATTTATTCTCCTTAAAGTTAATTTACCGTATCTTATTGTTAGAGTTAGCTAGTTAAATAGTATTGCTTTGGAATATATACTTTTATAGTACGAGGAGTCATAGCTGAACTTTGGGTAAGATATTTATGTGCGCGGCGCCGAAATCTCTTATAGAAAGAGTTCAAAGTATAAACCTATATAAAAATTGCACTAAGTAAATAGATTATTCCTATGAAACAGCGCTTTTTTTGCGATAAATACGTAATCTATCAAAAAACTAGTGATTAATATTTAGTTTTTTGTATAAATATAATACAATTCTATTACGTTCATGCTTATTTTTTGATTATTAACTGCCATTGATATTATCTAAAGTGACAAGTTCGCCCTTAAAGCTTCACTTTAATATATCGTTGTTCAAGATATAGTACAACGAATTATACAACGTACCAAAGGAGCATTAGCCCTGGTCTAGAATCTTGATTGTTTACGGTATGCTAGATACAAGATGCTTTACTTCGTTCAATATGACAATCCGAGATTTTTTAATTGGAATATTATAATCTCGCATAATAATACGCAATAATGAAAGTGTTGGGTTTCACTACGTTCCACCCAACCTACATTAGTTATGCATGAACTAAGTATTACTCAAAATATTGTAGCGATTGTTTCTGAACATGCTGAAGGTAAGAAAGTGCAGCGTGTTTTATTAGAAGTTGGTAAATTATCTGCAATTTTACCAGATGCAATTAAATTTTGTTTTGATATTTGCTCGCAGGGAACTGTTTTAGAAGGCGCCATGTTGCAAATTAGAGAGATACCTGGTTTAGCGAGTTGTCGCAACTGCGGTACACAAATTTTACTTGAAAAACCTTTTGGTCGATGTACGTGTGGTTGTACGGAGTTAGATTTACTAGCTGGTGAAGAATTAAAAATAAAAGAAATTGAGATATAAGATTTATGTGTGTAACTTGTGGCTGTTCGGATGATGTGCATGTAAAAGTGACTATGGTTGATTCGCTTCATGATGAGAATCATCACCATCATCATACACATGTTTTACCAGATGGTAGTGTTGTTACTCATACCCATCATCCTGAACCTGCTCATATTCATGCCCAAGTTCACAGTACAACAATATCGTTAGAAGCTGATATTTTATCTAAGAATAATTTACTTGCGGCTCAAAATCGTGGTTGGTTCAAGGGACGAAATATTTTAGCTTTAAATTTGATGAGTTCACCAGGCGCCGGGAAAACAACTCTACTTACCCGCACTATCAAAGATTTAAAGCAAAAATTAGAAATCAGCGTTATTGAAGGCGACCAAGAAACAATTAATGATGCTCAAAAAATCCAAGAAACTGGTTGCAAGGTTGTACAAATTAATACCGGAACAGGTTGTCACTTAGATGCGGGAATGATTGATAAGGGTTTACAACAGCTTAACCCACCTCTAAATTCTGTTGTCATGATTGAAAATGTCGGTAATCTTGTTTGCCCTGCATTATTTGATTTGGGTGAGAATGCAAAAGTTGTAATTCTCTCTGTAACAGAAGGAGAAGATAAACCCATCAAATACCCTCATATGTTTCGTGCTAGTCAGGTAATGATTATCACTAAGCTTGATTTGCTACCTTATGTGCAGTTTGATATACAAAAATGTATTGAATACGCGCGTCAAGTAAATCCCCAAATTCAGGTTTTTCAAATTTCTGCACAAACAGGTGAGGGGTTAAATGATTGGTATAATTGGTTACGCCACTAATCTGGTGTTGAAGGTCGTTTATAAAACTGTAAGATAACTTTGCTCAGAATTCATAGGTAATAATCGCAATTTATGGTTTTTTAAATCTGGCTCAAGTCCTAAAATTTGCATTGGTATAACACCTAATAAAGCATATGATACTTCTGTCAGTTCTAAACAATCGACAGTACCTTGGCGCCCTTCAATATACAAATCAACATCTCTAAATATTCGCCCTTTTTGTACTCCAGCACTTGTTTCTACGTTTGCTTCTCCTCCTTGAACTAAACCTAATTGAGTAATAACAGATGAAGGTAAACACAGTAGTGTAGCACCTGTATCGACTAAAACATCTGTTAATTGAACGAAACGAACTTCTTGCGTAATAAATCCTCGCATTTGCAATACTTTATCAATTCGGTTGGTTACGTTTAATGTTATTATTACTTGACCCATTTGTCTGTCTGGAAAATATGGTATCGATAGCTTTCTCATAATATCCTACCTTTGAGTATTTACTACTATAATACTTAATTAAGCTAAGTGTATAAAATAAATCCCCCCTAACCCCCCTTAATAAGGGGGGAATAAAAAGCTATTCTTAGCCCTTTTTCAGAAGGGAAATAAAAAGCTATTCTTAGCCATATTTAATAAGAGAATAATAAGCTATTCTTAGCCATATTTAATAAGAGAATAATAAGCTATTCTTAGCCCCCCTTATTAAGGGGGGTTGGGGGGATTTAATTCATATTTCTACACCAGTAATTTATCTGGTGTTAATGGTAAACTTCGCAGTCGTTTACCTGTGGCATGATACACAGCGTTAGCGACTGCTGCGGAAACTCCTGTAATACCAATTTCTCCTACTCCTCTAACTCCAGCAGGGTTAAAGTTAGTATCAGGTGTACCAACAAATATTACGTCTATACGGGGAATATCCGCGTGTGCTGCGTAGTGATATGTTGCTAAATCATATACAACGGGATAACCTATATTGGGGTCAAACTGACATTCTTCCATCAAGGCTTGGCTAATACCCATTATCACACCGCCACGTACTTGACTCGCTGCGGTTTTAGCGTTGATGACTTGTCCTATATCCATTACTGATAACCAACGAGTTACACGCAACCTACCAATACTCTCATCAATCTCAACTTCACAAAAATGGGCGCCCCATGATTGAAAGGCGAATTTCTTACTTTCTTCTCCTGGTGCTGATGATGCTGTAGCCTCAAATGCGGCGCCACCAGATTTTTCGAGTAGTGCAAATGCTTCTTGGGTTGTTTTAACTTCAGCAAGTTTTAGAACTTCTTGACATGCTGCCATTATAGCAGGCACTATTGATGCGCTCATCATCGAACCACCTGCCATACCTCCATCCGGAAGTCGTGAGTCACCAAGTTCAACACGAATTTTTTCTACTGGTATTTGTAGGGTTTCGGCGGCAACCATTGCTGCTGCTGTATAAGCACCTGTTCCCATATCATTTCCAGCAGTTAAAACATGGGCTGTACCATCTTTTAATAAACGAACTTTGACTGAAGCTCCACTACGTAAACCTGGGTATGTTGCCGCTGCCATTCCCCAGCCAATTAACTTTCCATCACGACTTCTAGCACGCGGTTCTTTCGCTCGGTCTTTCCAACCAAACTTCTCAGAACCAACTTTCAAACAGTCCGCAAAATGTTTGGCACTGAAAGGAAGGTTTTTACGCTGATGAATTTTAGTTTCGTTTTTAAGTCGCAACTCTATAGGGTCAATCTTTAAATTCCATGCGAGTTCATCCATCGCTGATTCTAACGCCCACATTCCCGGATTCTCACCTGGCGCCCGCATAAATGTTGGCACTCCAACGTTCATTACCCCCAGTTCCTGCATTAACCGTAGGTTATCAGTTTTATACATTACAGGAGTAATGCTCGTACAAGCCTCTATAAATACATCTACAGGCGATGTCACTGATTTTACTTCATGGTCAATCGCTGTAATCGTACCATCCGCAGTGGCGCCTAAACGAATTATTTGTTCTGTTTCTGAACGATGTCCAGCTAAAGCTGTCATCTGGCGCCGACTTAAAACTATTTTTAGCGGTTGTTTTATTTCTTTTGCTGCTGCTGCACAAAGAACAGCATGTGACCAAGGAAAGGCTTTAGAACCAAAACCACCACCTATGTACGGACTAATTATTCGCACTTTTTCAACTGGTACACCTAGTAATCCTGCGTAGGTGCGCTGTGAAGCTGCAACCCATTGTGTATGCTCGTATATTGTTACCCCATCACTTTCATGCCAGTCTACAATAATGGCATGAGGTTCCATTGCAGAATGAAGTTCAGTAGAAGATTCATAAGTTTGGGCAACTTTTACTTCGGAAGCAGCCATACCCTTATCAACATCACCGAACGAAAACTTCATTTCCTCGCCAAAATGCCGTGGCGCCTCTTTGAAGTTGGCTTTGCTAGATTCAATAACAAGCGTCTGGGGATTATAATCAACTTTGACACGAAATGCAGCATCGCGCGCACGCTCGAAAGTATCAGCAATAACAACCCCAATTATTTGCCCTGCGTAATGAACTTGATTATCAGACAAAGGTAAACGAGCTTCGTAAATCTTTGATTGAGGCTTAAATATCTTTGGTGCATTTAAATGCGTAAATACCGTAAGAACTCCAGGTGTTTTTTGAGCCTCACTCGTATCAATATGACAAATTTCTCCACTGGCAATAGTTGATGTAACAACATATCCGTGAACTAAATTAGGCAGTTGATATTCTGCTGAGTAAGTCGCGGCACCAGTAACTTTTGCTATACCATCTTTACGACTAACCGATTTCCCTAAAACTTGACTCATGCTATCCCACCTCCATTAGCTGATACCATTAATGCGCGACGAATAGCACGTTTGCTCATTTCCACTTTGAACTTGTTATGTTGTAACGGTTGAGCGTTGCGAAGTGCTAAGTCGGCAGCTTGTTGAAATAACGTTTCATCAACAGCCTTACCAACCAAAAACTGCTCTGCTTCTTGTGTACGCCAAGGTTTGTGTGCAACACCACCTAATGTAATTCGAGCATCACGAATCTTGTTATCATCAATATCAAGAATGGCTGCTACTGAAATAAGCGCGAAACTATAAGAAGCACGGTCACGCAATTTCAAATACACTCCCGATTTTGCATTTATATTTGCTGGTAATATTACAGCAGTAATAATTTCCCCATCTTCAAGTACAGTATCACGTTCAGGTTGATTACCTGGTAAACGATGAAACTCGCTAAAAGGAATTTGGCGCCGACCTTCTATTCCTTCAACTTCAACAACTGCATCCAAAGCTGCTAATGCCACACACATATCCGAAGGATTTACAGCTACACATTTATCGCTTGCTCCGAAAATTGCGTGCATCCGATTTATTCCCGTTGCTGCCGGACATCCACTTTCAGGCTCTCTTTTATTACAACCAAATGCAGTATCATAATAATAAGGGCAACGAGTACGCTGCATCAAATTTCCACCAACAGTAGCAACGTTACGAATTTGCTGCGATGCTCCTGCTAATATTGCCCGTGACAATATTGGATAGTTTTGTCGTACAAGAGGAAAGTCAGCTACTTGGGTATTAGTAACAAGGGCGCCTAACCGTAACCCGTTTTCAGTATTTTCAATCTTCTTTAAATCAAGACGAGAAATATCAACAACTTGTGTCGGTTGATCAAGAAAAACCTTCATTCTGTCAACTAAATTTGTGCCACCAGCAATAAGTATTGCTTGTGAAGATCTATCGACAGCATCTTCTATTGTAGTTGCCCGTGTGTAGTTAAAATTCTTCATGCTTGTCCTTGCACCATTACTAATGCTGCTGGTTCTGGTGGTATTTGTCCTGCTATTTGCTGTATTGCTGCGACAATACCGTTGTAAGCACTACAGCGACATAAATTACCACTCATTCGTTCGCGAATTTCTAATTCTGAAAGATTTGCTAATTGCGGCAGCCCATTTAAATTGTCAACTAAATTTTCAGTGAGATTTTCTGTAACTACACTCGCACAACCTTGCTTAACTTCATCAATCAACGCTACCGCAGCACAAATTTGACCTGGAGTGCAATAACCACATTGAAAACCATCATTTTCAATAAATGCTAACTGCATCGGGTGAAGGTCATCACCTTGAGTCAAACCTTCAATTGTTGTAATTTCTTTACCTTCCTGCATTACAGCCAGCGATAAACACGAATAAACGCGCTGCCCATCAATTATGACAGTACAGGCGCCGCATTGTCCGTGGTCACAACCTTTTTTACTACCTGTTAACTGTAACCGTTCACGTAAGGCATCAAGTAAAGTCACGCGAGGTTCAAGCATAAGTGCATAATTCTCACCATTAATATTAAGGTCAACAGTGATTTCTCCGACTTCTACTTTCACGCTTTGTTTGTCTTGGGTTTCTTTAACTTGTGATGCAAGGGCTACGGCGCCGACTGGTGTGGCTGCAACCTGTGCCCTTAATCCCTGCTGTGAAGCGTTATTAAGTCTATCATCGTTGTTACTCATGAATTACCCCACTGTCTTTGTAATTCGAATATGGTAAATATGTCGCATGATAGATGTTTAACAAATCTTTTTAGTGCTAACAATCGCAATAACTCCCTTGTTGTTTGTTCTTTAATATAAATATAGATGATTTATAGATGATTACATTAATAAATACTATTTTATCTAATGCAAGCTTTGATTATAACCAATATTCCGCTTTCTTTCCTTTATGTCCTTTGCTTTCCTAGGGTTGTAACCTAGGCTATTGCGGTTTGTTAGATAAATACGATTTTTACTAATATCAATAACTATTATATAGGTTGAATGCTTAATTAATTAATAACAATTTAGATAGAATATTATTTTTAGATATTAATATTTTTTATTGAATAATAAACTATAAAAAAACGTAAAGGAGAATAAAGTACTATACCTAAATTCGCGGCTTATTAAAATTCGGTCATATGATTTTTAAAAAATGATTTAGGATTACTATATTAATCCTTTTATATTCTGATTTTTCTATGATTCGCCTTGCAACTCCTGATGATGCAGCTTCAATTCAAGCCATATACGCTCCGTTTTGCCTTTCTTCTCCGATAACGTTTGAAACTGAGGTGCCTACTATTGAACAAATGCAACAGCGAATAGTTAAACTTCTTCTTCAGTATCCTTGGTTAGTGTATTGTTCTAATAATGAAATTTTAGGTTATGCTTATGCGGCGCCGCATCATGAACGCGTAGCTTATCAATGGTCAGTAAATGTCAGTGTGTATATTCATGAAAACGCGCGACGTATGGGAATTGGAAAAAGTTTATATACAGCTTTATTTGAAATCTTACAACTTCAAGGTTATTACAACGCATACGCAGGTGTAACACAACCTAATATACCGAGTATGCGTCTACATGAATCATTAGGCTTTCAGCACGTTGGTACTTATAAAAATGCTGGATACAAATGTGGCGAATGGCATGATGTTACATGGTTAGGGCTAATGCTACAACCAACGGCGCCTAACCCGAAACCACCTGCTAGTATTAAAACCTTGCAACGGATAGAACGGATGTAGCGGATGAGTTATTTTTTACGAACAAATCAGAGTAATCAGTAAGGTGGGCATTGCCCACCATACAAACCATTACACAAGATTATTTTTTTCCATGTTTGACTTTCATGCTAACTTCTTCAACTCCAGGTTGATAAGTCTCGCTAAAGGAACGAATCGCATCAAAACCAACACGCGCACAAAAATCACCAAAACTTTCTTTTTTCTTACGCGACTTTTTGAACAATACAAAAATCGGTTCGAGGAAAGTCTCTAAGTCGTCCACGTGCATTTTTTCTGTGTACGGTTGTGCCATTCGAGTTTGATTGGGACATCCACCAAGCCAAACTTGATACGACAGGGGAGCGCTACCTACAAATCCTAGTTCTGCCATATAAGGACGCGCGCATCCGTTCGGACACCCTGTCATTCTGGTAACAAAATGTTCATTTGGCAACCCGACTTTATCGAGTAATGCTCGTATCCGTTGTAAAAAGGATGGTATTGCGCGCTCAGACTCTGTTACTGCTAAACCACATGTGGGCAAAGCAGGACATGCCATAGAGAATCTTTCTAGCGAGTCAATTTTTTCTAAGTCTGTGACTACACCATTACGATTAAGAATTGCTTCGATGTCTTCTTTGTTTTCTGGTGCAATGTTACATAACAGCGCGTTTTGATGCGGTGTTAGATGTATGGGTAAGTTATACTTCTCGACAATTTCGCGCAATGCTGTTTTAAGCTTAAAGTCACCTTCGTCTTTTACACGTCCATTGTCGATGGAAACACCCAAGAATAATTTACCATCGCCTTGTTCGTGCCAACCTAGAAAGTCATGATATCTAAATTTGATGAGTTTCTTAAATGGTTCGACGGGTTTACCAAAGTATTCTTCGACTTTCGTGCGGAACTTGTCAACTCCCCAATCATTTATTAAATACTTTAATCGAGCATGGCGTCTGTCGGTTCTATCACCATAATCGCGCTGTGTGGCAACAATTGCTTTTACCAAGTCGTAAACGTCTTCTTTTTGTACGTAACCAATTGGGTCTGCGGTACGTGCGAAGGTTTCTTCTTTATTATGAGTTCTTCCTAAACCCCCACCAGCAAATACATTAAACCCTTTGAGTTCACCTTTTTTATTGGTAATGACTACCAACGTCAAATCTTGACTATATAAATCAATTGAATTATCTCCTGGTACAGTAACGCTCACTTTGAACTTACGTGGCATGTAGTGTGTACCATAGATAGGTTCTGGGTTGTCATGAACAATTGTACCCGTACCATTCTTTTGACGTGCTGCTACGACTTCTGGATTTTCTTCAGCACTAATAGCTTTTTCGCCATCCAACCAAATTTCGTAGTAAGCTCCTGTTTGTGGTGTTAGTAGCTGGGCTATATTTTCGGCATATTCCCAAGCGTACTGATAATCGCGTCTATTTTTGAAAGGAGCTGGTGGCGCCATCACGTTACGGTTCACGTCTCCACAGGCGCCTAATGTTGAACCCATGCTTTGAATTATAGCAGCAATCGAGGGCTTAAGATTTTTCTTTAAAATCCCATGTAACTGAAACCCTTGGCGAGTGGTAGCACGTATTGTATGATTGCCGTATTCGTCAGCCAGTTTATCTAAAGTCAAATATAACTCTGGCGGCACAAAACCACCTGGGTTACGTGTACGCAACATCATTTGATAATCTTTCTCTTGCCCTTTGGCACGGTTATCACGATTATCTTGCTGGTACGAACCATGAAATTTCAAAATTTGTACAGCGTCTTCGCTAAAGTGATTCGTGTCTTGAAGTAACTCAGTAGCAACTGGTTCACGTAAAAAATTACTACGTTCTTTGAGTCCTTCGACTTTAGAAGGTTTGCGGGTTTCAACGGCAGGAGGAGGAGCAGATTGTACCATTTCTGTAAAATAAAGTGTTCTTATTAAGTCATCACTACACGCCGAAACTTGGTAGGATTTAGCACCCATTCGGCTACGGATGGACGGTAATCCGGTCGGGATTAAGTTGAATTATTTATATTCTACCACGTTAAAAAGCCGACTTCGCTAGTGATGTAACACTAAAACAAACCCGGCAATAATACTTATTAGTTGTTTATAAATAGTTAATAACTGGTTGCTAATAGTTAATGGGGGTAGTAAATACCATTCTATATTGATGAAGTATTAACTATTAGCTAATGGAGAAGAGCCAATTTCTATCTAAAGCGGTAGCCAATACCTGAGTTGATGCTAACACCCGAAGCTGGGCTATTTTTATAAGCGTTGATACCGACAGTCGCGTTGCTATAGATCAGGAAATTTCTAGCCACTTCTGATTCAACACCAGCTACAACAGCAACACCATCTTTGTTACCACTAGGAGTTGGTTTGCCGTCTTTTTCAACAAATTGATAACCACCACCAACGTAAACGTTAGTACCCTTTGCGATAGGTACGTCTACAGTTAAGTGAGGGATAATTGCGCTTGTTTGGTCACTGAAGTTGATTTGACCACGTGCAGATAATGGTGAGTTACCCAACTTAGCACGACCAACAATATTACCACCAAAAGTTGCAGCGTCTCCACTTTGACCACCGTTGGTAACACCAGCAGCTACACCTACACCAACATAGCTTGCATCAGTACCTTTTTTAGGCGCCGCACTAGCAGAACCAGCAGACATAAAAATTGGAGCAATTGCTAAAGCGGACAATGCAGAAATCGTCACAAAAGACTTCATCACACCTTTCATATTTTTAACCTAATTTGTAAGTATCGCTTTATATTCAAGGTCGAAAAAAATACTAAAAGGTTCCAGTTAGTTTTTGGCTTTTATTAAGCCAATGTTGCTATTTCATAATTGTATTTATAAGTACATAAAATTACCAAAGTATAATTTATACAGCTCTTTAACGAAAAAACAGGAGAATTATATGTTTTAGATGACACTTTTAAATCTGTCACACTTTCTGGAACAAATAAGTTATAAATGATACGACCATTATTTATATGGTAAGTATCCAAAGAACTATTATGTCAAACAATCAAGTGTTATCTGGTTTAATGGGTGTTTGTGTCGGTGATGCTTTAGGAGTGCCTGTAGAATTTACCAGTCGCTTAGAAAGAACAGCATTGCCAGTAACTTCAATGCAGGGTTACGGAACATGGGATCAACCACCTGGCACTTGGTCTGATGATAGTTCCCTGACTTTTTGTTTGGCAGAAAGTTTATGTAATGGGTTTTCACTCGATGCAATAGCTAAGTCGTTTTGGCAGTGGTACCACGAAAGTTACTGGACTGCTAGAGGTGAAGTCTTTGACATTGGTAACACTACGTTTATGGCAATTATAAATTGGAAACAAGGCGCCTCACCTATAGACGCAGGTGGTAAAACTGAGAACAGTAATGGTAATGGTTCACTCATGCGAATTTTACCAATGGCTTATTTATATAGAGAATTAGAATTTTCTCAACTAATTAAACGAGTACATCAAGTTTCATGTATTACTCACGCTCACCCCAGGTCGCAAATCGCGTGCGGTATATATATTAGTATTGCAGTTGCTTTGCTAGAAGGCGCCGACAAACACGCAGCTTACCTAAAAGGCATAGAAGACGTTAAAGATATTTATAGTACATCTGAATATAATGTGGAGATGCAGCATTTTGAACGAGTCTTTGATGGCGCCATTAATAAACTACCATTAGAGGAAATTAGTTCGGATGGATATGTAATTGATACACTCGAAGCATCACTTTGGTGCCTTTTAAATAGTTCTTCTTATGCCGAAGCTGTACTAAAAGCTGTGAATTTAGGATTTGACACAGATACTACGGCAGCTGTTACAGGTGGACTGGCAGGTATTTATTATAGTTTTGATAATATACCCAATGACTGGATAGAAGTAATTGCACGTAAAGATGACATCATTGATTTAGCAAATCGATTTACTAAAGGTATATTATAAATAAGATTTATTTGCACTCCTGCCAAAATTCCTAGAGGATAAATTACATAAAAATATCCTCTAGGAAAATTAACATAATTATTTGACAATAAGTATTAAAAGTAACATTCAGTGTTAGTCCTTTTATAGAGGACTTAGGCTATTTGCATGGGAACTTACATTCCCATGCGGGTATTACGGGTTTTTGGTGTTTTCAGAAATCCAGTTTAAATAGGGTTGTGAACCTGCGATAATGGGAAGGACGATAATTTCGGGTACTTCGTAGGAGTGTAATTCACGAATTTTAGCTTCTAGGGTGTTAAACAGGCGCCTGTCGGTTTTGATAAATAATTGAAATTCGGGTTCGCTGTGAACTTTATCTTGCCAAGTATAAATTGATTGAATAGGGAAAATGTTGACGCAGGCGGCAAGCTTTGATTCTACAAGGGTTTTAGCTATGGTTTCTGCTTCTTGCTGTGAACTGGTTGTCACCATTACTAAACAGTAATCCATAAAGTAAAAAATCTATAATTTTTATATAACTAAACAAACAATGAGGGTTAACTAGCTGTCAACCCTCAAGGCGCCCTGCTTAATAATGTAGTTCATTGTTCATAGTCCATCTTTAAGGTGACTACTGACTAATGATTGATAACTACACAGAGGATAATGAATAAACTTGACCGTCGATTAACAAGCGGGTTATGCCTTTAGCTTGCAATTGATAGCGTGCTTTGTGCAACATCCGGCTGTCGGGAACTTTAATCACGCGGTCGCGTTTGGTAGAAAACCGTTTGGCGACTCTATGATTATCGAATATGGGTAAGGTACGCTGCTGGGTTTCGGGGTTAGGTATTTGCCCTAAGTCACCAAAATCACGCAATGGACGTGTGATTAGTTCTGCGGCGCGGTCGATGACGAGATAACAGGTTCTAGGTAAACTAGCTGCTGATAGAGGTAAAACTCTAACTAAGCTGTCACCACGTCGAGTTACTAATGGTCGAGGCGCCTCCCATTCTTCATCGTCGTCATCGTCTTCATCATCGAGGTCGTCCAAATCATCTAAGTCTTCCCCTTGGTCATCGAGCAGTTCCTCGCCAAACATCTCAGCAAAAGTGTTTTGCGTTGCCTCTAACTGCATCGCCGTTGTATCAGCACGTATATCCTCTGGAATATCCTCCTGATATTGGGAATTTTCATAAGAAGGCACATTAGATGATTTTGTTTCTAGCAGTTCTAACTGTTTTGCAACAGGCCGAACAGGAAGAGGCGCCTCTTGTTCTGCGGAAGAGCGTTTTTTACGTACCCTGCGAACCCCAACTTCGCCTTCAATTGCTTCTGTTGGCATCGGAACCTCTGGTTGCGGTTCTTTTAGTGCTACTGGAGGCAGTTTCGTTTTGCGAGGAGTTGCTGGTTTTTCAACTTCTACAACAGGTTCGGGAATTACAAGTTGTGAGTTAAACTCTGGGATATTTTCGTAACTTACCGTAGCTCTTCCTTCTGGTGTACGCGCTGCTCGCTTAAGCGAAACAAGATACTCATACTCATCTTCGGGTAAAGTACTTTTTAGCAAACGACTAATTGTTGAGTTGCTAACGTCGTACTTCTCCGCTAAGGTTGAAGTTGTTTCAGCACTTTCGCGATAGCACTTAAGTATCTCTTGTTTGTCTGACTCTGTTAGTTTTCTCACGGTAGATACCAAATCTAGGCTCGTTTTTTTGAACGTTCGCGCCGCGAACGATTGAGAGATGCGTCATATTCTAAGACAGCACCCATACCAAATAACACTCCACTCCATACATAGAACACTTCTAGTATCCCTCCACTTTGATAATTTTGTATCCACGTAGTAGCGTATTTTTGCCACATATCTGCGATATATAGCGAAAATGCTGCGGCTGCAATCATTCGCCAAGATAAAGAAACACGCCCACCCCAAAATGCTAGCAGTAAAGCAGTAGCAATGATTAATAACAACACGTCACTAATCACATAAAACCAGTTTAATAGTGGAGCAATTTGAACTGCCCATTCTTCAACTTTGTCTTTTTCTACACCCACTGGTTGATTCGATATTAACCATGCAAGCGCACTACCACATATAGCAATCATCGCTATGATAATCCACTGCCAAGACTCTAGTTTAATTCGTCTCGAAGCCACTGCTAAAATCATTGCGGAACCCACAACTATATAGGTAATCACGAAAAATACATCGCCAATTGAAGGGAATGGCTCTTGCTTTAAAACAATTTCTGTATAGCCAAAGAATACTCCTCCTAAAAAATAAGAAAGCATACCTATGCCCATCAACAGCCAAACATTGCGGTTGCTCACCAAAGCTTGGCTGCGCCAATTTCTTAAGCATAGAACACCTGCACCAAGATAAGCCACTGCTTCAAAAATATTTGTACCAATTATGTACCAATCCGCGCGCTTTAAATTCCCGTCACTAGAAGGAACCTCAGCGCTAAATAACAGAAAGTACAAAAGCGTCAGCACACCCCAACCTAGACTAGCTAATACGATATTCTGGGTTGAAAACAGCGTAGATGGATACGAATTCTTATAAGTGTTACTCATACTAATTTATTTGTGCTATGCGTGTTGTAGTCTTTTTAACTCAGTTTGATTGATAGTTTGCAGTTCAAACCGCTTAAACCCACAATATACTCGCTTTTTGCAAACTTAAGCCTAAGTAAAACTACTAAACACTAATGCCAAATTTTATTCACAGGCGATTGATTGAGCCAACTTATAAAAAACGAACGGTCACTTTCTGACATCTCTTGTAATTTATCAACAACAGGATGAGCAAAGTTTGTGTTTCCAAAATAAACTTTACCCAACCGATGCAGTTCTTGTAAAAATGTGACTACATGATTTTCGTGCCAGGTTGGCAATTGAGCTGCCTGTAATGGGTTGACGTTTAACAAATATTTAAATAACTCAGGTGAAGATGCTTGTGGATATTGCTTTTGTCTACACACTTCTGCCATATCTTTTTCAAATAATACGGCTTGTCGGGCGCCTAGAAATTCTTCAATATCAATATGTATCGACTGTAGTAATAAAATACTAGCTACAAGCAAAGTCGTTGTCTTTATCGAATCTTCAGTTTCTGCACCTAATTGCTCAAGACGGACTTTTCCCCAAACGCTGTAACGGTCTGGTTCTTCGAGAAGAATACAAGCTTTACCTCGATTATCGGTCAACTCACGCCATAATGCCTTGGCTTCTTCTTCTTGATTTGCTCTAAATACACTTATCAACCGAAAAGTTTGCCCCTGATAATAAAGAATGGGCACCTGCTGGTCCCGCTTTGGGTGCTGAATCGTTGATATTTCAACATCCTGCCGCTTTAAAATGAACATGACAAACGCTTCACCACTCCTGACAGGGGCATTGTTATTTTTTATAAACAGCACACTGACTCTGAAAGTCAATTGCGTCTACTTTGTATCTTGTATATCAATATACTGGATACAAGTTAGCACAATTTTACTTTTATTCAACCTGACTATCCACCCGGTGCCTCATCAATGCTATGCTGTGATTATATAAGTAATAATATATCTTACACCTAGATTTTAGTCTTGACTAAAATTTACAATATCCTATTGCTTTTTTTTTAATATTGATGTAAAATCTTTTTATTGTAGACTGGGCGTGTAACTCAGCTGGATAGAGTAACGGATTTCTAATCCGTCTGCCGCAGGTTCGAGTCCTGCCACGCTCGTTTTAAAGCGATTTTAAAGCAAACCATTCAGGCAGGTGCCTGTATATTTTTGTCCCTTATTATTAAGATGTAAGTCTTAAAAAAGGAGCAGTGATAATGGTTCGGTTAATTGTAATAGCTGTGATGGTAGTGTTACTAAGCGGATGTAACAGTAACCCATTGACACCGACAAACAAATTGGTCAAAAAAGCCATTGCAGTTCAACTAGAGCAAACTCAACAGCAGCTTAGTAAACAGCTAGAATTAGATGTGAAAGGATTTAATGTCAAGCATCTAGCAATTAAACAGCTACAATCTAAAATAATCAACACCTTACCTGCTTACATAGTTAAAGGAACTTACGATTTATCTTTAAAACTGAGCGAGCGCGAACTGACGCAGCCTAAAAAGCCATTTGAAGTTTACATGCAGTTACAAAAGGAAGGCAAGACATGGCGCCTGCTGCAACCACAAAAGAATAGTGACGGTGAAACTGGTTGGTATAGCTATCTAATTGAATAAGGTAAATAAACTAGTTAGCTCTGATGTTTTGGAACAACTTTACAATAGTTACGTCTTAGCAGTTATTCAAAAATTAAATTCAATAGATATATATCGTAAGACAGGTTGTAAAAATACTAGAAACTTTCGTCAGTACCTCCACGTCAATAAATTTAACGCTCAGAAGTTGAGGAAACCTAAAAATGAAAAGCCTTCGCCGTTGGAAATCTGGTGCTGCTGCCATGATGGCAATGGCAATTACCACAGGTACAGTTGCTCCTATATTTATATTGTCACCAGCTAACGCTCAGTATAGAATTGGGCAACCAAGAAACGGTGGTAATTATAACTATAACCGTGACATTACAATTAGTTCCGGAGCAAGAATTCCAACTACATACGAAAAAGATAAAATTATTCTATCCAAAGATGAAACTGTAGATATTACCCTTACAGTACCTAATAACATTACTGATAGTAGAGGAAATGTATTGATTCCTCGCGACAGTAAAATTAGAGGTAAAGTTCAGCCAGCTAATAGAAACTCTCAAAAAGGTGCCCAATTTGTCGCGCGCGAAATCGAGTTTCCGAATGGACGCAAGCAAGAAATCTACGCAGAATCGAATATTGTTACTCGTACAGAGAAAATCACAAAAAGTTCTAATACTGGTCAAATTCTCACAGATGCGGCATACGGTGCAGGCGCCGGTGCTATTATCGGATTGATTACAGGTAACAGAAAGATTGAAATTGGTGAGTTATTAGCTGGTGGTGGTGCAGGCGCCTTAGCGAGTATCTTACTACGTCGTAGTGATGCTGAAGTAATATCTATAGATACAGAAAGAGACTTGACGTTAAGACTAACTGGTCCGTTGACTGTATCTTTAAACAACAGATAACACCTCAACCCGCGCACGTGACTTTTAACATCCCTAGAAAGCAGCGGTCGTACTCAACAGAGACGACCGCTTAATTATTGGTATAAGCTCAAAATTTTTTCATAGCCATGCAACTATTTTTTTTATACTGCGTCATTCAATATATCAGGCTCAGAAAAAGAGTTTTAGAAATTGAGTTTCTTTTTCAATATCTATAATGAAAATTTTGGATAGAAACCCGGTTTCTACATCTTCTAATTTAAACTAACGGCTTTATTGATATTAGATTTTGCCAACTAGTTTAGATAAAGCGAACAAAACTTGATAATCTACCAAAACCATTATATCAAAAACCATTGTAATTGCATTGAATGCAAATGTTTGCTTTCTAAAACTGCAAATGGATATTTTTTAATATCTTTAATAAGCAGGTTTGGTATTCATATCTTCAGTACTTCATTTAATAATTACATCTAAATGACATTACTGAAATTAGCGTAACAATTGGAACATTCAAAGCCCAAAAAAGTCAAATTAATTAACAAACAAAAGCAAAAAGTGTTGGGGAGAAATAAAAAAATGGCACGCAGAAATCGTTTATCATCGGGTATGGCAGCATTCATGGCTATGGGTATTACCGCAGGTACAATTGCCCCAATGGTCGTATCAGCGCCATCATTCGCTCAAACAGCAACTACGTTTACTGATGTACAGTCCGATTATTGGGCAGCGCAGTTCATTCAACAATTAGCGCAACGTAATATTATCGCTGGATTTCCTGATGGTTCATTCCGTCCACAAGCTCCAGTAACGCGCGCTCAGTTCGCAGCGATGATAAACAAAGCTTTCCCGAAAAATCAAATTCGCCAAAGCCCAAGATTTTCAGATGTACGTAGCAATTACTGGGCAGCAAGTGCAATTCAACAAGCTTACGCTACAGGCTTTTTAGCTGGATATCCTAATAACCGTTTCGCTCCAGAAGAACAAATTCCTCGCCAACAAGTATTAGTTTCACTAGCTAATGGCTTAGAATTTAGTCCTCAAGGTAACGTTGAAACCACACTACAAACCTTTAACGATTCTACAAATATTGCAAATTATGCTCGCTCACCAATTGCAGCAGCAACAGAAAACCGAATTGTAGTTAACTATCCTAATGTTCAGTTCCTTAACCCTGAGCAAGTAGCAACCCGCGCTCAAGTAGCAGCATTTATTTACCAAGCATTAGTTAGCACTAATCAGGTTGCTGCCATCAACTCGCCATATATAGTCGCACTTAACGAAGTTGAAAAACCTCCTGTAGCTGTTGTAATTCCTCAAGGTACTACAATTCCAGTTAAATACGACAAGGCAGAAAAAATTCTTGTGACTCAAGATGAAACGGCGCCTTTAACTTTAACAGTTGCTCAAAACGTAGTCACCGATAGAGGTACAATTGTAATTCCTGCGGGTAGCCAAGTAATCGGTCAACTCAAACCAGTTAAAGGTAAAAAAGGTTCGCAATTTATAGCAGATAAATTAGTAACTACTACTGGTCAAGAATATAAAATTACTGCTCAGTCTGAAGCAATTACCAAAACCCAAAGAATCGAAAAAGGTAGTCGCATTGGTTCTGCACTTAAAAATGCAGCATTAGGTGCCGGAGCAGCAGCCGCAGTTTCTGCCGTAACTGGTGACCGCGCTATCGCAACAGAAGAAGTTCTTGGTGGTGCAGCAATTGGTGGTTTAATCGGCGCCTTTTTTGGTAGAAAGAGCGTTGACCTAATTGTTATCGACCCCGACACCGACCTCCAAATGACTATCGGTCAAAACTTGCAGATTTCCCTCAAATAAGTAAGGTGGGCAGTACGCCCAACTTACAAAGCAACTAGCAACCATACAATAAAAGTGGTTCCTACAATGTCTTCCGATTTAATTACTGAATTAATTGCAGGGCTTATTACTTGAATTTCGCCCTGCATTTGCTCTATTAACTGTTGAGCAATAGAAATACCTAATCCTGTTCCTGGAATATCTGTTTGCGCTTGCACCCCTCGGTAATGACGTTCACCAAGATGCTCTAAATCTTGTTGTGGAATACCTGGCCCCGTATCACTAATCTCTACTCCTTGCATATTCCCCTTAGAAAGTCCCGCTTCAACTAAAACTTTTCCTCCACTAGGAGTATATTTCAAAGCATTATCAATAATATTGCTGAAAACTTCGCGCAACGCTTTACTCGACGCTCGTAACAAAGGCAACTGACTTGGTATATTACTAATTAACTGTAAACCTCGCTCCGCAGCAATGGCATTTGCAGAGTCTAATAGCGGTAAAAGTATATCTCTAACATCGCAATCAGTTTCTAGTTCATCTGAGCCAGGTAATAATAATGCTCTTCTTGGTGAATTTGATGAAGGTGCCGACGCTTGTAATTGTTTATTAGACTGTAGCAGAGGAGCAAATTCGGAGGCTCTTAAATCAATCACTTCATCAAATTTCTGAAGCAATTCCTGCAAACGGTCGCTTTCACGCACAATCGATGTAGCAACCTCACGATTCCTGTCTCCTGGTTGCAACCGCTTCATTAATAATTTGCCAAAAGTTCGTAATGCAGTTAACGGGTTACGAAATTGATGTAACAAGCTATCTAGTAAATCTTGCTGTTTTTCCTGAATAATTTGAGACGAATGTAACTGAGAATGCAACCAGGCTCGTTTCTGGTCTAAAATGCACGCTATTGCCAGCGTTTGTACAACCCGTTTAATTTCGCCTCGCTCTTGTTCATTCCACATTCTTCCAAGAGTACACGTTGTCACTAAAACGCCCAACATCATATTTTCATGAACCAACGGCAAAACCAACTGGTTATCTATATTATCTATATTAGGTAGAAAAATCGCATTTACATTATGTGTACTATCGTCAGTACTACTGTCTGTCGCGTTATTCCGTACTAAAGAACTAAAAGTGTTTAAATCATCCTCGTTTGTATCGGCGCCGATTATCGCTGCTGTTTCGGGGAAAATCACCACAGGAACTAATTTTGCCTCAGTCACATGGGCTTCAACAAGTTCAGTAGTCAAATATAAAATACTCAAAGATGCTCCCAGCCCTTGGGCCAACAGCGCCATCTGCTCCCTTACCAGAGCAATAAACTCCGTACTGGCGGACATTAACATTTTTAGCTACTGCTTGGCAATTACACTCCAAGCCACAAAGGTACTTAACAATAATAACGCTCTCCGGATTATTCTGTTAACTGGCCCAGGCATAGGTTACACCTTCTGAACCGACGATATTTTTGTTATCAATCTCAATTTATCAACCTGCTCCGGTATTATTTTTGAACATTTCTACTAAAAAAGTTTTACGCCTTGTCCTAAAGAGTTGTATCATTTACTTAAAAACAGTTGATTTTTTAATTTATAAATTTTATAATTACGACGGATTTTGTAGCTATAACTACAATCTTTTTGCTTGAAAGAGGAGGAATTTAGCTTGGCAAGGAGACGCAAGCGGAAGAGCCGTAGGCGCCAGGAAGGACGGCGAATTCTTGAGCACGTGCCTCAATATAGCATCGACAGCGGTGAGGAGAAACCTGTAACGGCAGCCAGAAGGTTCATACAAACCGAAGGTATTCTGCCACCTGCTTTGTTACTCGTAAAGCGTAACGAACATACTACAGACCGATACTTTTGGGCTGAAAAAGGTTTGTTCGGTGCTCAATACGTTGAAGAGAATCATTTTCTATTTCCTAGCCTAAGAACATTGGAGCCTCCTTCGGGGCAGGAGGTACTGGCTATCGCAGGTAGATAAAAAATCAATTACCAAATGTCAAGGACAGTTGATATTTCTGGTCATTGACAATAATTAACTGGCAAAAAGGCGACCTTTATTTAAAAATTTATTTTTTCTTAATCATGTAGCTTGCTTGCCAGCCATATTACAATTTTGTTAACACCCCGAAAGCCTTAAAGTGACTAATGTAAGGGCTACAACGGGTGAAATAATCGCCTTTATAAACGTTGCCCAAATCGCTGTCGTTACATAATGGCGCCATTCTACCGTAAGTACAATTGATTCTCCACGATGTGACATCATGGAGAATCATATTTGCTCGCACTTGTAATTTTCACAGGTTTGTCGAGACGATTAAATTAAGCACTTGCCTAAACAATCTGAACGAGTAAAATCTGAGAAACACTATTTATTCAAACATCTTCTAACTGTAGTGCTTCTCGTAACTGGATAAGTTCATCACGATGAGCAACTACAGTTATTCGGCTTGGGAAAGTTTCATTGCTAGATGTCGGTTCAACCCGAAGCAAAACTTTCTCAAGCCTTCCAGCTTTTCTCCAATAAAATAATCCACTTAAAGGCGCGAGAAGCAGCAACCCCAAACTGAGGGCGCCGATATTCGGAAAAAGCTGCGACAAAACCAAGGCAAGGCATAATGTACCGACAGTAGATAGAAGCGTTAGGAACACTGCTAAAAACAGGCTAGGTCGGACAAAACCTTCAAAGGAAACTTGGTTTTGGCCCGGGTCTACCGCTGCCACTCGGTAAGACCGCGCTTGGAAATATTCCTTCAACTGCGGCAAAAGTATTGCTTCTTGTTGCTTTGAAGTTAGTTGTGCTGTTTCGGTACGGTCTTTAGTTGAGGCACGGATAAAAAAGAATTGCCCAACCAGTAAAAGTATCGTAAGCATCAACGTCGATGGCAGAATTGCACTATCCATAACAAGCTGTCAGGTTCAGATTAGAGACGATTTATTCATTATCAATTATTCGTCAACTACGACCTCTCCTTGATATACTTTTGCCATAGCTGGGCTAACGAATTTGCGTGTTCCTGCCATTCGGAAGAAATTTGGTACATCCGTCTAGGACGACCCCGCCCTTCGAGCTTTTTCCAGTAACCAGTAATAGCCTTTTCGTCTTCCAAAAATTTAATTGCACTATATAGTACAGTGTCTGAAAGTCGATAAGTTGGGTATTCGTTTTCTAGTTTTTGGATTAACTCAGTACCGTAAGATTCTCCCTCGTTAAGCAAAACCGATAAAATGTAGCATACCGCAAGTTCTTGGCACAAGTAAGTTGGCGGAGGATTGTCAAAAAACTGATATATATCCTCTAGTTTCATGGTTGGTGAATGGCTATAATAAATGCCTGAGGGTTAAGCATACAAGTTATGCTAGTCAGTATATAGTGCTACCCCCTGATTATGTAAGTATATAACGTTACTTAGGGTAAAATGCCACCAAGTTTCCGATACATACAACTCCCATGCTGACTATCATGGGATGGGAGAGACAGTCCTTAAGACACTGTAAAACAGAGCCTTAATCAACGCGAGCATCTTGTGTGGTGAGGAGCGGTACTAGTAACAGCAGATGCCGTTACCTTTGTGTTAAGTGACGCCAGGTCTATTAGGACTGCTTAAGCATAAAATGCCACTCAAGATATTTTAAAGGTAAAATGCTATATTTTTTGTAAAACTTAACAATCACTTTCTATGACAGTGATTACCGAAGACAACAGTGTTCCTAAAATGAGTAGTAGACGAAGTTTACAATATCACATTTATACATATTTATACATTTTCATTTCCGTATAATACTGAAACATTGTATTTAAGTAATCTAGAAAGAATTTTCGTAATGTGATATGTGATAGTAGACGAATGTGACCGCGCATTATATGGCGCAATTGAAGCTATGACAGAAAAATCCGATTCTCAACTGCGCGCAATTGCACAACTTTTCCGCCGTATCGGTTGGATTACTTTTTGGGCACAATTAGTTCTAGGTGTTGTTTCTGGCGGAATTTTACTATTTGCCAGCATTAGCCCAAGACCAGCAAATGCATCTCCTAACAGTGGCGCCGGACTAGGTGTATTTTTTGCCATTAGTGGACTCGTTGCCTTGGGTGTAGGCATTTTTATTTCTTTTCGATATGTTCAAATTGGTAGACGACTTGACTCTCCAAACTCGAATAACCGTCCTCGTAAATTAGAAACTGTTCAAGTTGTGCGTTTAGGCTTAATCGTACACTTAGTAGGTATTTTGCTAACACTTGTCGGCGCCCAGGCAATTGTAGGTGTACTACTAACCAAAGCTTTAACATCAACCCAACCAGGTGTCATCACCCAACTTGACCCTAGTCGAGTCATACAACCACTAGATATATTTGTTGTTCAAGCCAATACCAATACAGTTTCCGCACACTTTGCCGGACTAATTGGGTCAATCTGGTTACTAAATCGAATTACAAAATAAATTGCGATGTACTATACTTTATTTGCGTCATATTAAGCCAAAATTAATATATGGTGGTGTATTGGCAATACGATATTAATTATTTAGATAGTTAGAGCTAGAGAAAACTTGTGCTAGATATCAAGCAAATACGAGAAAATCCAGAATTAGTACAGCAGCGGTTAAACACGCGCGGTGGTAATTTTGATATTCAACCCATACTAGAATTAGATAAACAGCAACGCGAACTCGAAGCAACCCGAAATCAACTTCAAGCACGCGGAAACGAGATTGCCGCATTAATTCCACAAAAAATTAAAGCAGGTTCCAACCCGTCATCTACTGAAATCGCTACGTTAAAAGAAGAAGGCAAATCTGTTAAGGAAAAAATTAGTTCATTAGAACCACAAGAAAAAGAAATAAAAGACCGAATCCAAGAATTTATACTCGCACTGCCGAATTTGCCCAGTGAATCAACACCTGTTGGCAAAAATGAAGATGAAAATGTAGAAGTTAGAAAATGGGGTAGTGAGTATATACCTCAAAGCAAAAGTATTATTCCTCACTGGGAAATTGCTGAGAAACTCGGAATAATGAATGTTGAACGGGCGGTAAAAGTAGCTCAAAGCCGCTTTGTTACACTTATCGGAGCAGGTGCCGCGCTCGAACGAGCATTGATACAATTTATGCTCAATACGCAAATAGGCGCCGGATACATAGAAGTAATTCCACCAATATTAGTTAATACCGAATCACTAACAGCAACAGGACAACTGCCAAAATTCGCAGAAGAGAGCTTTAAGTGTGCGGCAGATGACTTATGGCTCATACCCACAGCAGAAGTACCCGTCACAAACCTTTATCGAGGAGAAATCTTAGCAGCAGAAAATTTACCCATATATCACTGCGCTTATACCCCCTGTTTTCGACGCGAAGCAGGAAGCTATGGACGCGATATGCGAGGTTTAATACGTTTACATCAATTTAACAAAGTTGAGCTTGTCAAATTTGTAAATCCTAGCACCTCGTTTGAAGAACTCGAAAAATTAGTAGGCAACGCCGAAGCTATATTACAAGCACTCAAATTACCCTACCGCGTTATAGAGTTATGCACAGGTGATTTAGGTTTTGGTGCGGCAAAAACCTATGATTTAGAAGTTTGGCTACCTTCATCTGAAAAATACCGCGAAATTTCCAGTTGCTCCAACTTTATGGATTTCCAAGCAAGACGTGGAGACATTCGCTTTAAAGAAGCAGGAAAAAAAGGAACCTCTTATATTCACACACTTAATGGTTCAGGTTTAGCTATTGGCAGAACAATGGCAGCTATTTTAGAAAACTATCAACAAACTGATGGAACTGTACGGATTCCCGAAGCTTTACAACCATACCTGGGACGCGAAGTGTTATGAGAGGGTGAGAGAGTGAGAGGGTGAGAAGGTGAGAAAAAACCATCTCTTTGTCCCACACTCCCACACTCCCACATCGCAAAATAATACATTCTGTAGAGGTGAGAGCTAGTTACTGGCTTTAGAATGGAAACATAGCGTCCCAAAAGATTAATTAAAGTTCACTCTATGTCATTTTTAGCGGCAATCGCAGTCTTAGCTGTTTTAATCCTGGTTCATGAACTAGGTCATTTTATAGCAGCAAGGTCACAAGGCATTTATGTTAACCGCTTTTCGTTAGGCTTTGGTCCAGTTGTTTGGAAATACCAAGGCCCGGAAACCGAGTATGCAGTTCGTGCTTTCCCTTTAGGCGGTTTCGTCGGGTTTCCAGATGATGACCCGGATAGCGATATCCCTCCCCAAGACCCAAATTTGCTGCGTAACCGTCCAATATTAGACCGGGCGATTGTTATCAGTGCGGGTGTAATCGCCAATTTAATATTTGCTTATTTATTACTAGCTTTACAGTTTGGAATTGTTGGAGTCCCTGAAGGTTTTAACTTTCAACCTGGCGCTATAGTCCAGCCAGCTTCGGAAACATCTATTGCTTACCAAGCAGGTATTAGAGACGGTGACATTATTCTCGCAGTTAATAATCAGGAAATTCCTGCTTCTAAAGAGGCATTGTCTGTACTCAGACAACAAATTCAAACTCGTGCTAATCAAGAGTTAAATGTAAAAATTCAGCGCGAACAAGAACAACTCAGCTTTAAACTGACTCCCGAAGCCGATAAAGATGGTAACGGCATAATTGGGATTAAACTTATCTCACCTAACGGTAAACCCATTTATCGCCACACTGGAAATATCGCTGAAATTTTCAGTATCGCTGCAAATCGTTATCAGCAGATATTTTTTGGCATCGTTCAAGGTTTTGGACAGCTAGTCACTAAATTTGGTGAAACCGCCGGACAAGTAGCAGGTCCTGTCAAAATTGTCAAGATGGGCGCCAACATCGCTCAAAACGATGCGGGTAACTTGTTCACCTTCGCAGCACTTATTAGCATCAACTTAGCTATCATCAATATTTTGCCGTTACCAGCTTTAGATGGTGGACAACTAGCGTTTTTGTTAATCGAAGGATTACGTGGTAAACCCTTACCTACCCGTATTCAAGACGGTGTTATGCAAACAGGTTTAGTGTTACTTTTAGGATTAGGCATTTTTCTAATTGTCAAAGAAGCATTGTTCCAGTGAACCTTACTCGCAATCGGTCATCTAAAAAACAACGGGCACTCGAAGTACTCGTCCGCTTAAATCGTTTATACCCAGACGCGACCTGTTCTTTAAACTATTCAACCCCTGTACAACTGCTGGTAGCCACAATTCTATCAGCACAATGTACAGACGAACGTGTAAATAAAGTCACACCAGCTTTATTTGCGCGTTTTCCAGATGCCAAAAGTATGGCAGAAGCTGACATTGCTGAAATCGAAGAATTAGTGAGAACCACAGGCTTTTTTCGTAACAAAGCCAAAAACATCCAAGGCGCCTGTCGAATGATAGTTCAAGACTTTAACTCGCAAGTGCCCAATAGAATGGATGATTTATTAAAGCTGCCAGGAGTTGCCAGAAAAACAGCAAACGTTGTCTTAGCACACGCATTTGGCATTAACGCCGGAGTCACAGTTGATACTCATGTAACTCGCCTTAGTAACCGACTCGGTTTTACAAAACACGAAGACCCCATCCGTATCGAACGCGACTTAATGAAATTATTACCGCAACGAGACTGGGAAAACTGGTCAATACGGTTGATATATCATGGTAGAGCAATATGTAAAGCCAGAAAACCCGCATGTGAAGCTTGTGAACTGGCGCCAATATGTCCCACTGGAAAGAAATTATTACCAAACCAAACGTAGAGACGCGATATATAGCGTCTCTACAAATTAATCGCGTCTCTACAAATTTATGTATAGAATAGGGAATGCTGTCAAAAAATTAATCTTGAGACTGTAATGGCAAAGAAGAGCATGATAGAGCGCGAGAAAAAGCGCACGAAAATGGTTGAAAAGTACGCAGCAAAGCGTGAAGCTTTACTTGATGAGTTCAGAACAACCGAAAACCCACTACAAAAGTTGGAAATTCACCGCAAAATTCAACAACTACCTCGTAACAGCGCACCAACTCGTCAACATAACCGTTGCTGGGTAACAGGGCGCCCAAGAGGATACTACCGTGATTTTGGTCTTTCCCGTAACGTTTTACGCGAATGGGCACACCAAGGTTTACTGCCAGGTGTCGTAAAATCAAGCTGGTAAAATTAAGTTAGGAGTTAACTCATAACTCCTAACTCCTCACTCCTAACTCCTAACTTTTATCTTTTATTGTCCGCAACACTTATTATCAATACCTAAACTTTCTAAGAGAATATCGCTAACAGCATTAGCAATAGCAAACTCTCCATAGAAACTTTTAGAAAAATCAAATGCCTGCATCTCGGTTACAATTGCTAAAACCAAAGAACCGAGGTCATTTTCCCCTTCCATACGTTGACGTATAAAGATTTGCGCTGCTCGCTCCGCAATTTTTTGGTTCACCGCTTCAGGGATAAACTGACTATCAAGCCATTGATGTAAATTTTGTTGTAGCCAACGACCTTCTTGTATTGGGTCAGAAGCAGGTAATAAAGTTATAGCTGGAATTGGTTCTGTCATAAGGATTGCATATAGCTATTTTTATTAGAAGACTACTATTCTTATGCAGTACGACGTTGATAGTATTATTCACGGTTACGCTCAAGGCTATTTTCTCATGGCTGATGATGATAATCACCTGGGTTGGTACCAAAGTCGTGAGCGTACTCTCATTCCTCTTGATGAACGCTTCCGTTATCCGAAGTCTCTACGTCGAGTTTTGAACAAAGATACATTCAGTGTAGCAATTAACCGAAATTTTCCAGCGGTCGTAGAAGGTTGTGCGAACCGTGATACTACTTGGATTTCTGACGAATTAAAAGATGTATACTTAAACCTAAACCAAGCCGGTTGGGCACATAGCTATGAAACTTGGCTTGGTAATGAACTCGCTGGTGGTATCTTAGGTATTGTTATCAACGGCGCCTTTATTGGTGAGTCAATGTTCTTCAATATTCCAGATGGCTCTAAAGTCGCAATGGTCAAACTTGTACAACACTTACAAGCACGAAAATTTGTATTATTCGATGCCCAAATGATGAACCCACACCTCGAAAGATTTGGCGCGTATCGTATTAAAGATAAAGAATACCAGCGTTTACTCGAAAAAGCATTACAAGCTAACTGCTCTCTTGCTTAAGTCTTAATAACTATTAAGAAATTATAATAAATAAGAACATCTTTATAAAAGGTTACACTGGCAAAAACATGTTGGGAAAGTGTTATCCTACAACAAACGTATTTTGATTGTTCCAACTCTGTTGTAAATTTACATGGCTCAAGATTATCGCCGTGCGAAGCTCAGAGGTAAATCCTTTAAAGGCAAAGACCTTAGTGGCGCCGACTTTTCTTACTCGAACATCCGAGGTGTAGACTTTAGTAATGCTAATTTAGAAGGTGCAAACTTTAGTCACGCTAAAACAGGACTACAAAAACGCTCTTGCATTGTCTTAATATTCACTGCGTTACTACTTTCGGCTTTATCTGGTTTACTTTCAGCAATAGGTGGCTCATTAGTCGGAATTTTACTACTCGATACCAATCGTGAAAACCTTTATGTCGGTATTATTAGTTTAGCTGTATTACTAATATTCTTTCTCATCACTCTGTTTCGAGGAGTTAGCGCTGCATTTGGATTTATGGCATTATCGGTAACGTGTGCTGGACTTGCAGCAGTTGGATGGGCTGGAATTGTAGCTGTTACATGGGCAGGTGGTACTGCACATGCTGAAGCAATGGAATTAGCACAAGTTGTAGCTGTTATTGTCACAGGTGCCGTAGCTGTTGTCGCAACAATTCTTGGTACCGTTACAATAGCAGGCACCGTAGCACTTGCTGGTACCATCGCTGGAATGATTGCCGTTACTATCGCCATTTCTATTGCAGCAGCACTTTCTGGAATCATGGCTGTAATGGCAGCAAGAGTTAACCCACTTGCTGGAGGAGTTGCTGTAGCAATTGCCGTAATTGTAATTCTACTATCAGCTTATGTCGGTTGTCGTGCCTTATTTGAAGACGAAAAACAAAGCGCAATTCGTAATTTAGCTTTATCTACAGTTACTCGTTACGGTACCAATTTTCAAGACGCAAATCTTACCGATGCTGACTTTACCCGCGCTTCAGTCAAAAATGCCAACTTTCTAAGAGCCAATTTAACACGTACCTGTTGGTTTGAAGTTAAAAACCTAAATCAAGCAGTTGTAGGTAAAAGTTATCTCACAAATCAAACAATTAGAAAAATCGTAGTCCACAAAGACCTCCACAACCAAAACTTTGATGGTTGGGACTTGCAAGGTTTAAACTTGCGTGCAGCAAACTTGATAGATACCAGCTTAGTTGGCGCCAAACTAAACAACAGTGACTTACGCAACGCCAACTTAATGAGAGCAAATTTAATGCGCTCCCAAGTTGATAATACAGACTTTCGCACCGCAATTCTTACAGGCGCCTATATAGACAACTGGGATATAACACCTCAAACCCAACTCGAAGGCGCCGAGTGCGAATATATATTTATGCGTGTACCTACTAAAGAAAACCCTAACCCTCGACGTTTACCTGCCAACTGGGAGAACACATTCAAACCCGGAGAGTTCGCTCTTATTTTCAGCCCCTTATCAAGTACATTTAATTAGCTTACAATCAATGCACAGGCAGGGATGCCTGTGCTACAAGAAATTAGAATTAATCCCAATCTGGAACGTATCCGTCTTCACCACCAACACCGATACCAGTACCATAAATATCAGCATCACTGATATTCATATCGTTCATCGATGCCTGATATACGTTAGCATTGTGAATTGTTGCCTGCGAAAAGTTAACTTTATCCAGGTCAGCTTGTTTAAAATTAACGTTTGTAACAAAAGCTGAAGTTAGATTAGCACCTTCTAGGTTCGCCCCTGTTAAATCGGCGCCTTCTAAGTTAGCTTTACTTAAGTCTGCTCCTTTTAAATTAGCACCACGTAAGTCGGCACCGATTAGATGGGCACCTTTTAAGTCAACCCCTACTAAATTACATTTAATACATTCACCAGTTTGTAATAGCTGTTGTAACTGGTTTGAACTCTGCGCGCTTACTGTACCAGCTAAAAATAGGGGAGTCGCTAGAACCACAGCCGCAAATAATTTCATTTTCATAATAATCCCCCGTGCATCAACAATAATGCTTTCGTTTTTTCCTCACGGGTTCATTATCGCACCTTTTTCTTTTCAGGTCATTAGTTCAGTTAACAAACTGTCCATATTTTTCTCATGAAAAAATTTGACCACTTTCTATTCTTATCATCTGTAAACCCAATACCTGCAAGCGAAGAAGCTTTTTCTACTCATCTGAATTAATTACTCTTAAAGAATTATTTAAATATTCTTAACAATAATTATTAATTATCTTCATAATCATTACTTTATTATAGTTATATTGACAAGTATTTATACTGAAATAATCCTACAATTCTTAATAATATAATAGAGTCAAAATATAATAATTATAAAGTTATATAAATTTATGACT
>NZ_MRCD01000062.1:12775-55860 GCF_001904745.1 Calothrix sp. HK-06 | reverse complement strand
TAATCCCACACATTAACACGCTGTTGCTCAGACATTTTTTAACTACTTAATTAGTACATTAATATATTTTATTATCTAATCATAACATTTTATAGAAGTTTTATCTACATAATCAAAGAACTCATCTAAACTATTAAAACTTTCTTCTCCTTCTTTCATTTGCAACAAGGTATACTCTTCATCGAGATTCCCAATTTTTAATAGGTTTTTATCAATCTCATACAAATTAGCTCTCGTAGATTCTGCATCTATTAGTGCTTCACAATCGTTCAATGCTGCATTTTGTCGAGTAGTAGTACCTTTGTAATTATCAAGCCATTGTTTCAGTACATTGGTTTTATAGTTAAGCGCTGGTGTGTGAAGTATACCATTCGCGCGTAGTTCTTTAATTGCTTGTTATAATTCAATACGTTTCATAATCATATGTCCTTAGTCATAACTTGCGGTTAAGCATAGATGTAACTATAAATAGTGCGAATATATTACACCGAAAGTCATGGGAACAGTTTGTGCCAAAATCAACCTTACAAATGCAATTGATGATGAATTAGTTATCGAGGTTTGCTTTCTCAAGTAGCGATGAATTTCATCATCCCTTAATAGTCACCAACCAAATAGTGTGTTGGGATATACCCATTGGGAAAGATAAAGACCAGGTTAGTGATTCTTAAAATTATTTTGGAACTATTTGTTTAACTGACGAACTTGAAGGAGTTGGCTATGAAATTATAGATATTCAAAGCCGCGATGGAGATTATCATGGTGGAAAAGTAAAGGTAGTTAGCCTCAAAAAATTACTGGATATTACCTTTGATTGTGTCTGGGCAACTCCTCCATCAAGAGAAAAGACTTCCACAGCAAAAAGAAAACGTGCTTGATGGCAAATAAGTATTTATAAATTATAAAGTTTAGGGCAAGTTGCACAACTTGCCCTTACTAACGTGCGCCCTTTATAAAATTATTTCTCTATTATTTCACGTACTAGCTGCGCTAATTTTTCTGCGCTATCTGGTAGGACTACAACTTTGGAGTTTTCTCCCATTTGTCGCAGTTCGTCTGGAGATTTTAATAAGCGTAATACTTCTTTTTGCAAAGTTTCTGCTGTTAAATCTGATTGTTTAAATAATAATGCTGCGTTTACGGCTTTAAATACGTTGGCATTATAGGTTTGGTGGTCTTCTGCTGCAAAAGGATAAGGTATTAATATTGACGGGGTGCCACATACTGCTAATTCGGTCAAACTTCCGGCGCCTGAGCGGCTTATTGCTAAGTTAGCTCTACGTAATAATGCCGCCATATTCTCGTAAAATGGCAAACATATATACTGCGGATGTTGTAAGCTGTTAGCGTCGGGGTCACTTTCTCCTGTAAGGTGAACAATGTATGTGCCTGCTTCAAACCAAGCTGGAGCGCATTGTCGAACTAATTTATTTACAGCTACGGCGCCTTGACTACCACCGAATACCACTATTAAAGGCGCCTCGGCAGGTATTGGTAAATCTAAAGTCGCGGCAATTCCTTCATCTAAAAATTGCGAGCGAACTGGAGTACTGGTGTAAATAGTTTTAGCTTTGGGTAAATATTTTGCAGCCACGTCAAAACCGACGGCAACAGCATTGCACATCGGACCAAAAAAACGGGTGACTTTGCCGGGTAGGGCATTTGCTTCATGGAGAATTACAGGTAGACCCAGCGAACGCGCGGCAATAACCGATGGTCCAGCGATATAACCCCCTGTGGTAAAAACTCCTTGGAAGTTACCTTGCTTGAGGAGTTTGCGAACTTCTAAAATGGAACCGATAAGTTTCCCAAGCGTAAAGAGCGAAGAAATTCCAAAACCTTTTTGAAATCCTTCGACAGATATGGTATTCAGCTTATACTGTTTGGGAACTAGCTGAGTTTCCAGACGATTGGGAACACCCAGCCATTCAATTTGATACTCTGGCAATTTCTCGCAGAGTGCAATTGCGGGGAACAAATGCCCCCCGGTGCCACTCGCAGCAATCAATAATCGTGTTGGTGTGTCTACCATCTAAACTTTTACCCGTATCAGCCCTAGTTTAATTAAGATAAAACAAATTCGCAGTTTTCTTTCGTAAATATCTTACGTATCAGCAATGCCTAACTTTATTAAGTTATTACCTTTACGCTCGTATCGTACCAAAGTCAACCACAAGTTAACTTTTTTTCTGCTTGTAATGAGTTTATTCACTAGTTGGCAGTCTGTCCAAGCTAGTACGGCACAAAATGCTCCTGCCGAACTTACAAATTTGTTAACACAAATCGATACTGCTGCAAGTCAGGGTAACACCAAAGCAGTAATGCAATATTACAGCCCTAACTTCACCCATAGCGATGGCTTAAACCGCCAAAGCATGGAAAAGGCTTTAGTGTCTCTGTGGCAACGTTATCCAAGATTACGTTACACAACGCAGTTACAATCCTGGAGAAGACAAGGTAACACAGTTATTGCCGAAACAGTTACACAAATTTCTGGATTACCAGGTGCGAACAGTCAGAATATGGCACTTAACGCCACAATTCGTTCTGAGCAACGTATTAATGGGCAGCAAATAATACAACAGAATATAATATCCGAACGCACGCAGCTCACATCAGGAGCAAAACCGCCGCAAATTGATTTTAGATTACCTCAACAAGTCAAAGTTGGGCAGCAATTTAGTTTCGATGCTATTGTCTCCGAACCTCTTGGTGAAGATTATCTTCTTGGCGCCGCATTAGAAGAACCAGTAAAACCTGAGACGCTTCTCAAACCTACTCCTGTAAATCTCGAATTACTTGGTTCTGGTGGGTTATTTAAAATTGGTCAGGCGCCTCCAACTCCTGGTAGTCGCTGGGTATCAGCAGTAATTATGCGTGGTGAAGGTACAACAATGGTGACGCAAAGGCTTCAAATTGTGAAATAGTTAGTTAATTATTAGGGTAAAGGCGTTCTTTACCCAATTCTATTACACAATTATGAATCAAATAGTTTTCATTACTGGTGCAAGTAGTGGTATAGGCGCCGCTTGCACCAAAATATTTGCTAGCGCAGGCGCCAAATTAATTCTCGCAGCACGTCGAAAAGAAAAATTACAGCAATTAGTCGAGTCGCTAAGTATAAACTCGTCGCATGTGCATTTAATAGAACTTGATGTACGTAACCGTGAGGCTGTGGAGTCTGCTATTTCTTCACTTCCTGCCGAATGGTCGAATATAGATATTTTAATTAACAACGCTGGTTTAAGTCGCGGTTTAGATAAACTGCACGAAGGCGCCTTTCAAGACTGGGAAGAAATGATTGATACTAACATCAAAGGTTTACTTTACATGACACGCTATATAGTCCCAGGTATGGTACAGCGCGCACGGGGTCATGTAATTAATATTGGTTCGATTGCCGGACACCAAACATATCCCAATGGTAATGTATACTGCGGTACGAAAGCTGCCGTTAAATCTATTTCAGAAGGATTAAAACAAGATTTACTTGGTACTCCTATTCGTGTGACTTCGGTTGACCCAGGTATGGTAGAAACAGAATTTAGCGAAGTACGGTTTCACGGTGATAGCGAACGCGCAGCAAAAGTCTACCAAGGAGTTACACCCCTAACACCTCATGATGTCGCTGATGTCATTTACTATTGCGCGACCCGTCCAGCCCACGTCAACATCAACGAAGTTATTTTAATGCCCGTAGACCAAGCAAGTGCTACCTTGGTCAATCGCAAATCGTCGTAATGTTATTACAATATAAATTATTATTACAATTTGTAAAGATATTACATCATACAAGATACAGCCAACCCCACAATAAAAGGGATAACAGCATTAACAGCGATTAATGTTGCAAAAGCTTTTACCATAGTTTTATTAGTCGCTTTTAGCTTTATCTATGGTGTTCATGATATGCGCCAGGTAATTTATCTTTGCTTGCATATCAGCTATTGTTTATGGTGGCTACTTGAACAATGGCTGTTTCCACAACGGCGCCAGATGTTTAGTTACGTTTACGTTTACGCTAACACTCAAGCTACGATTAATTACATTTTATTTTGCAAATTGCCATGATGTGTGATTGGTATTTATTTGTACTATGATGAATAAGTTGTAATCCTGCTTGTTCTAATTCTTGGATAAGTTCGGGAAGCTGGTGTTTGTGATGGCGCCAAATTGTTATTTCTTCATCTTTACAAATTACTACTTTTTGATTAATTCCTGTGTCACTAAAATCAATAGTGTAATCAGAAGTAAATTTCAAATTGGCTACTACACTATCTGTCTTTTCATCATATTTTCTAATTAGCTCGCAGTCTTGATGTTGAATACCAATATTCTTGTTGATACGTTGATATATTTGTTCAGCATGATAGTAACATCCACCTCTTGCTATTCCATCCCATTCAGAGTTATTGCCAATTTCGTTAGTTAAGACTAGCAAGTCATTTTTGCCCATACTTTGTTTAAAGTTTTTGAGTGCTTTAACTCGATGTAGTAGATTACCTATGGTGACGCCTAAGTGCAAAAATATATTTATACTATCTTGATGTAATAAGTATTCAGGAATAGGATTATTCTCTATGTCAATGTAGCTATTTGTATATTTGATGAATGGAAACCATTTGGTAAAGTTTCTTTTTGATAAGTTGAGTAATTCTTCACTAATATCTAATGCTGTATATCTATTTATTTTGCCTAATTTATCAAGCTTACGAATATACTCTTTGACTGGATATGAATTTCCGGCGCCGACATCTATTATATTGACTTTATAGCAATTTTCTGTTTTGCCATTGAGATATTCAAAGTTATCCTTGAGTAGATTGATTTCTACATTCGAGCGATACCAATTAGGAACTATTAGCTTTCTGTAGAAATTATCCCAAATATTGGCGCCTGCTCCTTTATAGGAATATTTTAAAGGTATTTCGCGTCGAATTTTCAATGCCTCTATTAGATTTATAATTTCCTGTTGGGAAAAAACTGCGTAAAACTCAGAACTTGGCTTTGCAATATGCTTATTATTTATGGAATAACTTTGATTTTGTAAACTGTTAGGATTTTTTTCAGCCACTGTTCTCAAGATTTAAGGTTACGATATTAATCGCAGTATATCATCAACCATTCCGTAAGGGTGGTCGAACATTGAAGCGTTACAAAAAACCGCTAATGTTAATTTACGACCTTTAAAATTTGGTAGATGCATTGTCCAAGTACTGTAACCAGGCCCACCACCACCGTGACCGTACAAGATACCATATTTAGATTCAGGGTCAATCATTACTCCTAAACCATAACAAGGGTTTTTGTACCAAGGGTGACGAGTGGGTGTTGGTACTGGGGTTAGCATTTCTTGTAAAGATTGAGGATTAAGTAGTTTTCCAGTAAAGAGATTTTCAAAGAATTTCACAACGTCTTCTGGTGTTGAAACAATTAACCCAGTTGCGCACCAGTCTGGATGATAGCGAGGAATTACGTTTTCGATGTGGTTTTCTTCATTTAATTCTCTACTATAACCCGGCGCCAATTCTCCTTTAATATCAACTTCATGTGCTACATATGTATTGTTCAAATTCAATATATCAAAAATCTTGCTTTTTAACACTTCGGCAAAAGTTTTACCTGTGACTGCTTCAATAACTTCATATAGCAACATGTACCCAGTATTTGAGTAACGGAATTTTTCTCCTGGTTCAAAATCAAGTTGTTCTTGACAGGTTAACTGAATAACTTGCTGATGTGTCCAAGGTGTTGAAGGATTTGCTCTTACAGCAGGTAAATAATTATCTAAGGTTGTATAATTAGGCACTCCACTTCTATGGTTTAACAGGCGCCGTAAAGTTACTGTGTCTGGAAATGTTAATTTAGGAAACCATTTTGTAACAGGTTGATCTAAGTCTATTAAACCTTCTTGCATTAATAGCAATAAGCAAGCAGCGACAAAAGTCTTGGTAATACTATATATATAGAAGCGACTGGCGCCCATTTTTTCGCGCGCATCCAAATCTGAGTATCCAGCGCTTGCCGTCCAAATATGCTTTTCGTCACTTATTGCTACATTCACACCAATACATGCTTCAAATCGAAGCGACTGGTTTAACTGGTTTTGCAAAGTTTCTGAAAAATACATAGTTTAGTATTTGTCATGCTGAACGCAGTGAAGCATCTAAAATTGTCATGCTGAACGTAGTGAAGCATCTTAATAACTATCAAGTATAAAGAGATTCTACCCTGCGGGAAAACTCCGTTTACGCTTCGTTCAGAATGACATTTTGTAATTTTGCGTAACTAGTGATATTTTATGTAAACATTTTGCGAATGATGTCTTGATAACCTTCTGTTACAACGTTTCGGCGAATTTTTAGAGTTTGGGTTAGTAAACCATTTTCAATTGTAAATGGCTCTTGAATTAAATCAAATACCAGAATTTCATCATCGCGACGATAACCTGGACGGTCGCGCGTTTCACGGTTGATTTCTTCTCTAAATAAATCTCGCACTACTTTGCTGTTTAAATCTATTGGACTACCTAGCTTGGCTTCTAATGCTTCCAAATTCGGTACAATTAAGGCGCCGAGATATTTTTCATCTTGACCTACAAGCATTATTTGGTCGATGTAATCACTGCGTAAACAAGCGTCTTCGATTGGTTGAGGTTCGATATTTTCGCCATTTGTTAGTACTATTGTATCTTTAGCTCGACCTGTTAAGACAATTTGATTATCTGGAGTTAACCAACCAATATCACCAGTGTCAAACCATCCTTCATTATCGATAGCTTTGCGTGTAGCTTCGGGGTTTAGGTAATATCCTTTCATGATTTGTGGCCCCCTTGCCATTACTAAACCTTTTTTATTTGGAGGTAAAGTTTGACGAGTTTCTAAGTCCACTATTTTGAACTCTGTACCAGCAATGGGTATACCAGATGAACCACGCAGGTTTTTGTAATGACGACGCGCGGAGAGTACGGGGGATGTTTCGGTGAGTCCATAACCAACTAATATATTGATGCCAATGATTTCAAAGAAGTCTTCTAAGTGCTGTGCTAACGAACCACCACCACAAATTAGCTGTTTAACATTACCACCTGTTGCTTGCTGAATTTTCTTATAAACTATCATCTCACCTAGGAAATGTAGTGGCGCCAGTAAGATAGTAGTTTTCCAAGCGTTGATTATTTGTGCGCGCGTTGGATTTAAGTTTTGTAAGTCTAAACCTTTCCAAGTTCTGACTGCTTTAATAAATCTACCACTGACAGCAAGGAAATTATTGATAAGCTTTTGCATACGTGGAGACTTTTCGCGGAAGGATTTTTGAATTCCTTCGTATATAGACTCCCATAAACGCGGTACACCAACAACGTACTGCGGTTTATATTCTTGTAAGTCTTGCTTTAAGTAGCGACGATTTGTATAAACTTGAGTACAACCCTGAGAAAGCGTGTAATATTCTCCCACACGTCCAAAGCTATGCCAAGTCGGTAATATGCTCAATGTTTTATCACCTACGGCAGGTTGAATAACTGCTGTGAGAGTATTAAGTTGATGAATTAAATTTCCGTGCGTTAACATTACACCTTTGGGTTTGCCTGTTGTCCCAGAAGTGTAAATTAAAGTTGCTAAGTCTTGACGATTTAATTTTACTTCTTTAAGGGTATTACTCGATGCCAACTGCATGAGTTGGTTATAGTTAATTATTTTTATATTCTGATTTATTGGTGCTTCTTCATCAGACAGCAAAACTATCCACTGTATATTTGCACTATATACTTCTGGCTCAAGCTTTTTGAGAGTTTTAATATTTTCGACAACTAAACCATTGCTTCCACTATGTTCCAATATATATAGTAACTCTTCTTTCTCTGCTACTGAAGACCTGACTGCATTCGCGGCGCCTGCCATCATAATACCCTGGTCAGCAATCATCCAACGCGCGCTATTATCAGCAAATAATGCAATTCGTGGTAATACTGTATCTTGTGTATTTTGAGTAAATCCTAGTGCTTGAATTCCAATAGCAAACTGTTGAATTTGATAGTGCAATTGTTCGTAGGTGAGAGTAACTTGGGGTTTGACATGAGGGTCTATTAATGCAGTAACATCCTTAAACTGTGTAGCTGCTATTTTCCACATTTCAGGTAGAGACTGCAACTCACCATAGCTGACTAGACCAGTCATTTGATATTGCTCGGTTTGAGAAAAAGAATATTTATCTGTAATCTGAGTAGTCATATATAAATATTGCCTCTTATTATCTAGTTACTATATGGTCATCTCTAACTACTATTTATGCAAGTAAAGTTCAAAAAAAGATGGAGATATAGACAGTTTAGCAACCTGTCGATGATAAATACTATGGTAGCCATAAACTAATGGCAATAGAAAGATTATCTCTTTCCATGATTAAATAAAGTATTTCACCACAGAGATGTAGAGACGTGTAAACCGGAGGTTTTCCCGTAGGGATTAATCACGTCTCTACAGAGAATTTTATTATGGATAGTACTAGATTTTTTGATTTTCCGCGCGAAGAGAAACTTTTTGGACTAAGACCGGAAGTAGGAAGATGGTTGTTTATCCCTTTGGGTTTAACGGTACTACTATGTTTGGGAACAGTTTATTCTTGGAGTATTTTTAGTAGTCCATTTGAGACAGCGCTAAAAGCTAAACCAGGTACTATTTTACTACCATTCATGGTACTTGGTGTAATTTTTACCCTTGTCATGCCAATTTCGGGGTTATATATATATAGGTTTAGTCCCCGCATACTTACCACTGTTGGAGGAATTATTGTTGGAATAGGGTATTTACTCTCCAGTATTGCTCCCAACTTACCATTTTTGATACTTAGTTATGGTTTAATAGCTGGTATTGGTGTTGGTATTGCTTATGGTGTGCCACTTGCAGTTGCTGCACGTTGGTTTCCTGACCGTAAGGGTTTAGCAGTGGGGATGACGGTTGTTGGTTTTGGGTTGTCACCATTGGTAACTGCGCCGTTAGCTATTACTCTAATGAATGGTAACAGTGCAATTGGTATTCCTGGTTTTAGTGTTCGCGGTACGTTTGTAATTTTGGGCATTGCTTTTACGGTAATAATTTTAGCAATTGCGAGTGTCTTGAAAATGCCTCCGCAAAGATGGCAACCTGTAAATTGGCGCCCAACTATATCAAATACAGAAAATATCGATAGTTTAGGCTTACCAATGCCACAAACTCAGACTTTTTACGGGTTGTGGATTTGCTATATTATTGGTACTTTTGTTGGATTAACAGCAATTGCCACAACAGCACAGGTAGGAAAAGAAATAGTTGGGTTACAACAAGAGCAATTAGCATTTGCAATTCCATTATTTGCGGTATTTAACGGTATTGGTCGTCCTTTATTTGGTTGGTTAAACGACCGTCTCAAACCAAAATTAACTATTATCGTTATCAACACTCTGATTTTGATAGCATCAATAGTGATGTGGAATACATCACAAGGTCAAATTGTGAGTTTTTTGATAGCGTACTGTATATTTTGGTTTTGTTTAGGAGCATGGTTAGCAGTGGCGCCTGCTGCAACATTAAGCTTTTTCGGCTTGAGTAATTACCCTAGTAACTACGGTTTAATGTTTACAGCGTTTGGTTTTGGAGGATTAGGTGGAATTTTTACTATTGGCGCCATACGAGGAATTACAGGAAGTTTTGCACCGTTTTTCTTTGTCACAGCAACTTTAGCTTGTGTGGGAATTGTAATGTCTACATTTTTTCTAAACCGTCCGCGTAAGACCGCTATTGCGGACTTTTTGTTTAATTGGTTAATAAGTCCTATAAGTCCTGCGCTGCTTTCGTTTGTGGAGTTTTGGCTGAGAAGTGCTAAAGCTTCAAAATAAATTAAAACGCCTATGGTTCAAACCATAGGCTAATAGTGGAAGTCCTTTAAAATGGACTAAAATATTTGTGTAGGATGCTGCTATATTGTCAATATCATGGAATTTCAGACCCAAAAAATTCTGACTGAGTTAGAAACATTAACAAACGGTCTAATTTATCCTTTAACCGGAGATGCGCCATATAAAACTTTTTGCTGCCTTCTCAAGGAAAAAGGAGAATTCATTTTAGAGAAATTCTTATTTGATGTAAAAGCTATCAAAGTATCTAATTGTCGCGAATTTTTAAATAATGTTCGGGAATATTCATCAGATTTAATACTTGAAAGGTATATTAATTTAATCAAAATACTAGACAATAGTCTTAATAGTTTACACTTTTATGATTATTTTAGTATACCTGTTATGTTTGGTTATACTTCAGATAAATAGTCGGGCTGGTCAGCTATCTTTGGACTTAGACCACCCATATAGATTAATATTTGAACCAGCACATGAACCTATTCCCGTAAAGCCGGATGGTGGACTTGACTGGAATGAAGTAACTGCGATTAAAATAATAGGCGTGGAGGATACCCATGAGTAATGAGTTCCAAAATCAGTACGCCCCAGACTATGTTTCTCCCCCAGGAGAAACTCTTCAGGAAATTCTTGAAGAGCGTGGGATGTCCCAGGCAGAACTGGCAGAAAGGACAGGTAGACCGAAAAAAACTATTAACGAAATTATTAACGGTAAAACTGCAATTACCCCAGAGACAGCATTGCAATTAGAAAAAGTGCTGGGTGTATCAGCGAGTTTTTGGAATAACCGCGAACGACGTTACAGAGAAGCATGATTCACGGCAAGAAGATAAAGACAGTTTACAGCAACAGGTAAATTGGCTTGACCAGATTCCGGTAAAAGCTATGATTAAAGCTGGCTGGATTCAACAATTTGAGGATAAAGTTGAGCAACTGCGGGAGGTGCTGAGTTTTTTTTCCGTCGCTTCCCCTGACCAATGGGGGAATATATGGTCTAATGCGCCGGTGTATTTTCGTAAGTCTCAAACGTTCGAGAGTAATTTTGGCGATGTGGCAGCTTGGCTGCGTCGAGGAGAAATTGAAGCGGCACAAATTTTGTGTATGCCTTATGATGCAAAAAAATTTAAGGAAGCCTTAGAGTATATTCGCAGGCTGACACTGGAACCACCACAGATTTTTCAATCCGAAGTAGTACGTTTGTGTGCAACAGCTGGTGTCGCTGTAGTTTTTGTTCCTCAGCTACCAAAAACAAGAACTTGTGGCGCAACTCGTTGGTTAACTTCTGAGAAAGCTTTAATTCAACTTAGCTTACGCTACAAAACAAATGACCATTTATGGTTTGGCTTTTTCCATGAAGCAGGTCATATCTTATTACATGGTAAACGAGATATTTTTCTAGAAGGTAAAGGTAGTGAAGCTGCCGAAGAACAAGATAAAGAAACAGAAGCAAATAAATTCGCCGAAGACATACTTATACCTCCTGCTGAATTCAAGGAATTTTTAAATTCTGGTCAACAACGTAGTAAAGCGGGTATAGAAAAATTTGCCTCAAAGATTGGCATTGCACCGGGTATCGTAGTTGGTAGACTTCAACACGATAATTTTTTACCAAAAAATCACTGTAATGATTTAAAGGAGCGGTTTCAATGGACTGGAGATGAGACATGAATATTATAAGAGTTTCTATTAGTCAAGTATCAAAAAATTTACAGTTTACGCAGGGCTATCTGTTGTGGAATCCTTTCTAAAATTCCTGAGCCAAACACCTTATTAAGTTCTAAATACTCTAAATGGACGTAGCCAATGTGACAATGGCAAGTTTTATTTGTACAGGTTCTATCAACTAAATAATCTTCCCAGTTATCATCATATATATTACCAATCGGCACCTTGATAAAATGGCAACGTCGCATTGTACCCTGACCGTCAACCGTTAGGGCTGACTTACCCGCGCGGCAAGAACGTCCAAAACTTGGGTAATGTTGCGTATTCAATTCATACAACGGGTCAATAGACTTAAAAAACTCCCTGTCTTCTTGTGATAAATTCGGCAACTCCGCCTTTACTGCGTTAATCCACAAATACACATGTTCTGGTAAATCTTGACGCAAAGCAGCAATTTCATGTTTAAACTGCGGGAAACCTACCACACCAGCACTAAAACGGGCGCCTCGTCTATCCAGTTCCAGACATTTAGCAACATAACTGTCTCTTTCTACCCATTCCGGGTGAAAAGTAGCCCAAAGTGCCAGTTTATCCTTATTACACTCCTCCACCCAATCTAAATTACAAGAAAGATTAGTTTGAATAGCAGCCTTATTAACATGAGACATTTGAGTTAACCTTACCAAAGCTTCTTGATAACAGCGATGAATTAACGCCTCACCCCAAGGAGTAAAAAGAATTGAAAACTCATGTTGTGGATGTTGAGAAACCCAATTCACAAACCGTTCCAAATCTTGTTTATCACTAGCTAATTCAGCCGCTGTTTGCTGACGCTTCGCAAAAGGACAATACTCACAACCGTAATTACAACTAACCAAAGAACCCCGATAAAGAATGTTCAAATGCATATAAACTCCATTATTATCAAACCCTAATATATCAGTATTATAAAGATAACTCTTGTGGAGCAGGCATCCCTGCCTGCCCTACTCATCTAATTTAGTTACTCATATGCAGACCAATACCTATATGGTTCTTGCTTCTCAGAAATAACTTCAATATTTAATTGATTAAATTTTTCAATCATCCCATCAGTTAAACAATTATAAGAAATATCAAGAGTATCTAGTTGACGAACTGCCGGACAATTAAGTAAATATTTTGCTGCTTCATCTTGTATTGCTCCTCTTGAAAGGTTTAGTTCAACTAAATTTTCAATTTCTAAAGAATCTATAATTGCAAAATAAATGTCTATATGTTCTGAGTGATTATTATAACTATGTATCCCTAAATACTTAAGTTTTGGAAACTTATTGTGAAAATTCAATTCGCTTACATCATAATCGTTTATGTCAAGCCAAAGTTCAAGATATTCTAAATTAGGTAATTCAAGTTTAAAAATTTCTTCTATTACGCTAGTCGTAATATCACAACCTTCAATAATAAGAGCTTTTAATTTTTCATGCCGAATGTGGCTAAATTCAACCCTCCAAATTTGATAAAATCTATGATAATAACTTATGCGAATTTTCAATAATTCTAGCTGTGGATACGCTAATAGAACATAACAAATATTGCTATAGCTAAATTGAATATCCTCCCATCTATTATTATTAATATCTCCAAAAAATAAAGCTTTAACATTAGTAATTTTTTCATGAAATTGAAGTAGTAAGTCTATAGCAGGACATAAATTATAATATTCAAAGTAAGTTGTATACCAAAATCCAAACACTAAAGCTTCAACCTGTCAGAAGCCTGTTCAATTTCGTGGTAGCGACCGCATTGTTTCGCCTACATTCAATTCATTGCAGCTAACGGCTGAAGAAGTCTTTGCAGCAGCTTTAACTGAACAATAGCTGTTGCGGAATTATTTCTAAAATCCCATCACTAAACACTCCTTCATCAGGAAGTCAGGAAGTAATGTCTTCCCACATTTGAGACAATGGTAAACGTCGCCCAGATGAGGCTTGTTGTAAAGCTTTCCTTAAACTAGCTTTTACTTCCTCAACGGTCGTATCATCAGGGTCTTCTACTCTTACAAGAAGAGGGGTTGGGGGAGAGGTTTTAAAACCCATCCGTTATATCCGTTGCCAGTTTATTTCAACTCATAACCTTCCATCAACTCCTGTACCTTAAGAGAAAACAACCAGGCGCCAATTACATCAGAAAGTTCAATACCAGCTTCAGTCAACCGCAATATTTCCCCATCTTCCATTCCCAAATTTAACTCTTTCACTTCCCTAAGTTCAGAAAAATCTATATAAACACTGCTATTAAACTTTTGCTGATAGCTAGCAAAATTCAAACCTTCATCAGAAAGGAGAGATAGCAAAATATAACGGCGCCGTTGTTCATCTGCATCTAACTTAAACCCATAGCTAGCAAAATCAAAAGCTTCATCACTGTGTATATAAGCTTGTAAAATATCGCGAATTTCTTTAACACCAACCGCGTAGTCATTAGAATAGTGCAAAGTATCGGTGTAAGTACGGGCGCCGCATCCTAAACCAACCATACCATCGGCTTGACAGCAGTAAACAGGTAACGCAGGATTATTTTCGCGCCGTTGAAACATCCGCATTGAAACTTGAGAATATCCTTCAGATAGCAACAACAGGCGCCCTGTACGGTAGCAAGCGAGACGAATATCATCCCATTCTTTATCAGTACGTCCTAAACCCGTGAGTGGTCGCACGTACAAAGGATATAGATAAATTTCCTCTGGTTGAAATTGCAATGCAGCATGTATTGATTGTAAAAAAGTTTCTACAGTTTGTTCGGGAAGCCCGTAAATTAAGTCAATATTTAATGTGGGAAAACCTGCTTCGCGGATTCTTCCTAAAGCTGCTTCGACTTGAGGAGTAGTTTGGCGCCGTTGGGTTGCGAGAACTTCTGACTCAATGAAACTTTGGACACCTATACTAATTCTATCGGTGCCTCGTTCTCGTAACAGCTTTAATTTATCTTCGGTTACTGTCTCTGGGGAAACTTCTACAGAAATAGGAATGGACTGTAAGTTGGCGCCCATCGTTTGTTCAGCAATATCAAGGATTGTTTCAAGGTGCTGGATGGGTAGTTGAGTTGGTGTTCCTCCACCAATGGCAAAGCGCGCGAATGATGATTTTCCTAAAGTTGATTTTACCCGTTGCGCTTGTCGCTGTAGCGCGCGGACGTATTGAGTTACAAAATCTTCGTTGTGGGTAACGGTGGTAAATAAGTTGCAGAACCCGCAGCGCATTTCGCAGAAGGGTATGTGAATGTAGAGAAATAATGCGCTTTTATTTTGGTTTGACCATAAGTTGGCAAGGTTTACGGGTGGGGTGAGGGGACGGTATGCGGTTTTGTGGGGGTAGGAGTAGACGTAAGCTTGGTAAGGAGATTGAGAGATTTTAGATTTGAGATTTGAGATTTGAGATTTGGGATTTTGAATTTGGGTTGTAATCATTTGATTTTAAATGGGTTTTGTTAAATTTAGGGATATGATAATCCCTCTAACCTAAAATAAACTCTGCATAAGGAACCGTCCATACAACAGGATGGCTCAATCTATGTCCAGTGTATCCGTCATCACCATAAGTTGTCCCGTGGTCGGAGCAAAGAATGCAAAATGTTGAACCTCTTTGCCGCAAAGCATCCCAAAGTTTACCAAGTTGGCTATCTACATATTCCAAAGCGGCGCCGTGAGATTCGATAGTGTCGGTTTTAGCACCTGGTAGGTAAAAGTAGTTCGGTTGATGCAGTGCGGAGATATTTATAAATAAGAATACGCGCTGACTTTTTGGTGTTCTTTCTAAAATTTCTTGTGTTAGTGCTATTTGCTTTTCTGTCGAGTCAGGGTTAGTAACTCCTAACTCTCGACTCCAGTGGCTCTCAGCGAACATTGACGGCAAGACGTTACCTAAAGGATTGAGTTTATTAAAAAATCCCACACCGCCGATACAAACTGTATGGTAGCCTCTAACTGCTAACCCTTCGACAATATTGGTGCCTTCCAAAACACAAGTATTTTCTGTAGTAGAAGTGCTGCCTTCAAACCCCAAAGCAAAAGGACGTGGGTGAATACCTGGGGTTATGGGAGTAGGGAGAAAACCCGCGAAAAAAGCATGATGAGCAGCATAAGTAAAATTACCGGGAGAATGGCGTTGCTCCCAACCTGTTTTTGGAAGTACTGCGGCTAAATTAGGAAGGCGCCCTTGGGTAAGTAGTTCCTTAGCTACGTCATAGCGCAAAGTATCCAGGGTGATAAATAATATGTCGTGAGTCCCGACAATTTGATTCATGTTAAACATATCAATTATTACGACATTTATAGGCGCCTTCAATTACCAGCTTTTACAGGTTTAAGATACAGCGGATTGCGGGTTCATGAGATACAGTAACAACAATTTGTAAACCAATTTTTATGTGTTTTGGATTAATCAAGTCCAAAGCTGTTGCAATAAGGGTATCAACCATTTTTGCTGTGGTGGGGGAGAATTGACGTAAAAAGGCTTTAAGCGAACATTACATTTGGCACAATAATTGCTTTAACAGCAATTGGCGCCGGAACTTTTGATTGTTTGGAGATGAACAGCCAGTCACAAATAATGGCACGACAGTTTTGGATTAGTTTGGGTTTATTTCCGTGAAAAGATAACGTGCGGGAATCAACCCTCTTTTATATTCCTTTCCAATATTGCTTTGACCTCACTTGTATAAGTATCCATACCATTCCATAATATCCCTGGTAACAAATCACCAAAAGCGTTTATTTCTAAAATTGTATGTTGTTTCCAATCAGGTAAAATCAATAAATCAACCCCGCAGTATAAACTAGGCGGAAATAACTTTGCTGCTTGTTCACAAGTGTACTTCATCGTTTCCCAATTTTCGGCGCCGACTTTTTCTAGTAATTCCTCACTATTACCTCTTTCGTTACCGAGGTGTAAATTTGTCATTGGACTTTTGCCCAACCTGACAACTATATGCTGCGCTTCACCGTTGATAACTACTACACGCACATCAAAACCACATCCCTGTAAGCGCGCTTTGGGTAGCCATTCTTCGACCTGCACACCTTCCGCTGTTAAGATATCAATAATATCGGCAATTTCTTCTCTACGGGTATAATTACGAATTTTACGCGAGTTATATAGTAAAGTTTCCCCGTTTTCTCGTACTCGTTCAACAGTAGTTATAGCTGACTCAAACTTTGAATTTGTTTGATAAGCAACAACTCCAGAAGCAGCAGAACTGTGGGAGAGTTTGACAAATACTCGGTCTATTTCCTGTTTTTCCATTTGTTCGCGTAAATGGTCGTAGCTGTGAATTTTACCAAGCGAACGAGGAACGGGAATATTATGGCACCGGAATTTTTCGTGACATGCTGGTTTATCGAACATCACAGCAATGTCTTCGGGGTGGTTCATGAACCCCACAGAGTGCTGCATCTGGGTAGGGTTTAATTGCTGTAACCATTGTTGTAATAGATGGCGCCAGCCTAAATACCATTGACGAGGATAACAAATACGTCCTTTATCAAACTCTAAGAAAGCGACTTCGGCAGGACTTATACGCTGGTGTTGTCCGTCATCAAGTACGGCAAAACCTGCGGCAATAATAGCTTTATCAATATCAAAGTCTCTCTCAGGAGAGTCAAAGCGGATGATAGTATTAGGTGCCTTGAATTGTTCTAGAGTTTGTTTGCCTGCAATTAAGTCAGCGTAAGGAATAACGGTAGCAGGTGGTAAGTTGAAATGAGATAGCGCTTGTTGTAGAAAACCAAGACGCCTGTTTTCTGGATTTGCAATAGCGATAAAGTTTAGCATTATTTATTAATCCTTCCTGACCTACTCATATAACGCATAGTAACGTGATATACCAACATTCCTCTCAACAATAGGTTCCTGAGAATCTTTAATTAACAAGCAATCAGGTGGTGCTAGCTGTTCCATTTGCTCAAAAAATTCTTCAGATACACAATTGTTGGAGACATTAAGAGTGTGTAAATTTTGGATTGCTGGACAATCAAGTAAAACCTCTAAACCCTCATCTGTTAAATTTCGCATTAATAAATCTAGTACTCTTAGATTATCAACAATAGGGGATTCTGCGATAAAATAAGATTGAGCGATAGCAGCAGCTATTTAATCCGCATATTCACTGCTGCGTATCCCTAAATAGCTGATATTTGGAAAGGATTCACTAAAAAGAACTGGTTTTATATTTTTAATAAGTTTATTGAAATTAAGTTCATATTTCCTACCACCCATCCATAGTTCAAAATATTCTAAAGCTGGTAGATTAAGTGAACACATCATCTCAACAACGATATCACTTATACTTGCAGTTTCAATAATCAGTGTTTTTAAATTATCATGCCGTAATATACTGCATTCTAGTTCGGAACAGTAGCCACTTATCTGCAAAACTTCCAGGTTTGGACAACTTTCTAAGATTACATTTATATCACCAATACGAACACGAGATTTCCTATATTGATTTTCTCTTTCGTCGCCGATAAATAAAGCTTTAAGGTTAATCAAATTTTGGCAATTATTGGTAAGAAGATTAATAAAGTCATAAAAGCCGGAAAATTTATAGCTAGAACTCTCAGGTAGATAGCATATTAAAGCTTCAAGTTGAGAAATATTTTTACTAGTGAATAATAATTTCAATTGCTCTAAGTTTATATTATAAGCTTTTTCAGAAGGGTTTATTATACCAGCATTAGGGTCAAATTGTTCGATGTCCCAATCTTCCAGTTTTGTGAAAAACAACATTGGATAATAATCAAGCAACGCTTGTTTTCCTTGGACTACTCCTTGCTGCTTCAACAATCTTTTTGCAAAACGTTGCACTTGCCGTGAAAAATTTGGCAATGCTTCAATTACCAAGTCCAAACCCGTATCTCCACCAAGTACTACATCAAAATCTCTAGGTTGATTGTCTGCCATCGCTACTTACCAATGCACGACTCTATAATTAAGATGCCCAAAAAATCGAAGATTATAAAGGAGACAAAAAAGACGAGGCAGCTATGGAATATTTGCTGTCAGGTGTCATTTATCCCCACAAGTATATATTACGCAATACCAGTACATATGAATTACAAAAATTAGTTAAAGTTTTTGTTACTGATGATTTAGCTTGTACAGTAGGCGCCTCCATTGTTCCATTCACTCGTGTTTTAGATGAATACCAAACTTGTTGACTCACTTGTACAAATCATCGAATCTCTTAGTCCTGAAGAAACTGCCCTTCTTCAAGAAAAACTGAGTGCTATCCAGAAAACTCCTGGTATTTGTGGGGGTCATGCGCGCGTTCGTAGTACTCGAATACCCGTTTGGACATTAGTATCCTTTCATCAACAAGGAGCAGATAATACAGAGCTACTCCGTAATTTTCCTAGCTTAACACTTGATGATTTAAACAGTGCTTGGGCTTATTATAATCGTCACCAAGATGAAATTAACAGCATTATAGCCTCCCACCAAGAAGATGATATTTAATGGCTGACCTTTACTCAAACGAAAACTTCCCCTTTGATATCGTCACAATCCTTCGTCAAAAAGGGCACAATGTTTTAACTTCTTATGAAGCAGGACAAGCTAACCAGGGTATTCCTGATGAACAAGTATTAATTTTTGCAACCCAGCAAAATCGTGTTGTCATAACCCTTAACCGTGATGATTTCATCAGTTTACACCGCAGTAATATTAACCACGCTGGTATAATTATTTGCAAAGATGATAGAGATTACGTTGGACAGGCAAATACTCTTGATGCCTATCTTAAAGAGAATACCAACCTTTCTAATCGCCTTATCAGAATTAAAAAACAGAATCAGCCAAAATCTAGCCAGCAAATTTTTGTACTTCAAGAATATCAGAGGTAAACTGAATTCAACAAAAACTGCCCCTCATTTCTTGTGGGGTAGGCGTCCCCGCCTGCCCTCGGTATCGGACGGGCAAGGATGCCCACATTCCGGATTAATTTATTTTTTGGAAGTGCTTAAGTAACGATAGGCATGAATATCGACACTAGTGCCAGGTACTCATGCTGATTAAAGGTAGGCGCCAATCTACCTGCGGTACACAACGTGAACAAATTTGTCTTTATCTGTGTCCTAATAGTCTCTGTGGTAAAGATAAACTACTGCACATCACCGGAGAGATATGCTACAAACTATTTATGTTACGCGAATAACGTAAGAAATTTATGTAATGGGTTAATTGCTGTAGTTCAGTTTGAGTTAGTTCTGTAAGGGAAGATGTTAATTCTTGGCGTAGCTGCTCAATATTTATATTGAAGGCGCCTGAATTAGCTATTGGAGTTATTGTTGAAGTAGATAATGGTAGCGTTGGGACATCAAGAGATAATTCTTGCAGATTGATAGCCCACTTCGTTGCGAAAAAGTTGCGTTTTTGCCTTTGACGGTTAGCGTCTTCGTTCCTACCTGTATTTTCTGAAAAATCAGTTTGCTTCCCTTTAACTACTAGCCACCTTTCTCTAGCAAATTTTCGTACATTTTTTGGAGTTTGTTGAGCTTCTATAAAACCCAAACTTAAGCTGTATCCACCTAGACGCAGTATTCCCTGTTCTAGCTGCGAATTAACTCTGGGAGATATATAAAAATTTTTGAGTGGTACTGTGATTTTTGATGGTGCGCTTTGGCTATTAGATTGTGAAAATATGTTTATTTTTCCTTCCCAAAGCGCACCCCTACGTTACATAGCTTCTAGCATTTCTTCAACAGTCAAACCAATATCACTAGCAATTTTTCGTAACAATGCAGGTGAAATATCACGTCCCTTATGGAATGGAACTGTTGTCCCTCGTCCGTCTGAGTGACGAAACTGCTTGTGTGAACCTTTCTGCCGCACTTCCACAAAACCAAGATTTTCCAATATTTTAACTATTTCTTGGGGTTTGAGAACAGGTATATTGCTCATACTTATGGAACTGCGATTTGTTGTATACCTACAAACTGCGTTTCAATAATTGATTCATTATCCTCTAAAAGCATTGAGATTACTTCACGTAGATTTTCTTGTAGCTCATCTAAAGTTTCTCCTTGGGAATGTGCCCCTGGAAACCCAGGTACATAACCTACATAAAGGTTAGTTTGAGAATCTTTCTCGATAATTGCAGTAAAAGTTTTCATACGCGCTATAGATAGTACTCTTGTTTGATTATATTACTTCCTGCTTCGGAGCTTTGTTTGTGTACTAGCAGATTCTATTTACAATTTTTTAAGAAATTGGCTTTTTTCAGCGCCTATTAAAGTGTGTAACTAGTATTGAATCATGACTTATCTTGTGGGATGTAAGTCCCTTACGTCCTTAATATATCAAAGCAAGGTATAAGAGGCACCTACTCTACAACGAAGATATATGGAGCGGGCATCCTTGCCCGCTCCACAAGAGTGATGCATTGTTTTATATTTAATTTGATTATTTTCTTGCCACTGATTTTGCGGCACATTCAACTAAGGATATGTCATGTTGGCGATTAGCAGGCGCCTCTATATTATTTTCTGGTTGAACTGTTTTGAGTACTTCAGATGCACGTTGATACTGTCCTGCTTCTGCGTATCCTTGGGCAAGTGCTTGAATTGCTTTGTTTTTGCCTGATTGTGATGTAATGCTATTAATTATATTTTGTGCTTTATCGTATTGTTTATTACGCGCGTATTCTAAGATAACACTGGCACGCGCTGTATCTTGCCACTCATTACCTGGCATTTGATTAATAAGTTTAATTGCGTCGTTAAATCGTTGTTTACTAGCATAGGCGCCTGGTAATTTATAATATGCAGAGCCACCTGGGTCTATTGCGACGATGGTTTTTTCGAGATTTTTGGCTGGCTCAATTTGCCCTAAGTTAATGTATCTTATGGCAATAGCTGCTAAAGCTGGCACCTTGTACGTACCATCTTTCATTGCAACTGCAAGTTTTTCTAGTTGGGTAAGTTGAGTTGCAGTTGCTTGCGATGCAATAGACTTATATGCTTGACTCAGATAATAATCATTCTTAATTGTTTGTGCTAATTGAATACCTTTATTAAAATTACCTGAAACTGCGTATTCAGCTGCTATTCCAGATAGTGCCATCGTGCGGCTATCTTCGTCTTTAATAGCATTTGCTAGCTGTAGCGCTTCTTTGTAACGATTTGCTGCTGCGTACTCAATTGCGATGTATGCAAGTGGATACTGTTGAAGTTCGCGATTTAAGGAACGCGCGAACTTTAAAGCTTGGGAGAACATGCGGTCTGCTTGTTGCTTATTTCCAGCTTTGGCATATTGACGTGCGATAACTGCCAACCCGCGTGCTTTTTCGGTTGCTCCTGTCCCGTTATTAATGCTTTGGACAATTTGAATAGCTTGGTTGTATTGCTTTTTCTCGGTTAGTTTTGTAGCAATAGTAACCTTGGTTTGCTCTGGTATTAAATCATGTGTCATCCGCTTTACTAGTTGGATAGCTTGGTCAAATGCTCCTGCTTCTGCATAAACGAGTGACACTTCTGCCCAATATTGTGATCTAAACTCTTCACCTAAAATAATTGGTCCTTCTCCTGGACTAGGTTCACCAACGCTTACGTAACAATTAAGCGGGATACCTTTTAGCTTTAGTTGCGTGCTTTGATATTGATTACTATTTGCATGTGTTGCAATATTTGCCTCAATTGGGATGGCGCCTGCTCCAAGACATAATATTGTCAAGGTAAATAAAATTAATTTTATTTTCACTGGTTTTAATTTATACTCTTATCTTTTTACTGTTATAACCTATGCATGTAAATTGCTTAAAGAAAAATAATCAACCGTGTTGTAGATAGTGATTACATCACAGCAAACTACTGTAAATTAATACAATAAATGCTATGCTATTTACGAAAAATCTCCAAAAACACTTGAAATGCTTGGCTGTTGTGGGTTTACTAATTACTACCCCTGCTTGCACAAATTTGCTAACGCGCGCGGAGTTATCTGAAAAAACTCTTATCAAAGACGAATTATATTTTGGTTTATCTAAACCAGGAGGAAAAACAATATCTGAAGTTGAATGGCAGCAGTTTCTCAACCGCGTCATTACTCCTCGGTTTAAAGATGGACTTACCGTAATGGATGCAAATGGACAGTATCTTAATAATTCTGGCAAGCTTACCAGAGAAAAAACTAAGTTAATTATTCTTGTATACGAAACTAATCCTACTAAAAATCAAATGGTTCAAGAAACTATATCTAGCTATAAAAAAACATTTCAGCAAGAGGCTGTATTAAGAGTTACCAGTAATGCCAAGGTATCATTTTAATGTAAATAGCGTGCAAGTTTTTTTAGATTAAGCTTTTGCCCAACAATCTGTCACTACGAGTAATTCATTACCGAGGTCTGTCATTCCCACTTGTAACAGTAATAAACCTGTTGAAACGCACTCAATAAAACCCCATTGCCATATCGCTTTTTCGTTGATACCGGTAAAGGAGCTAAGTAAAGCACAACGCTCTTGACCTACAGATAGGGGATTACCAGCTAACAATTCATCACTCCATTCGCGCATGGGGATGGCAAGGTCACAAGCAGGTTCTGCAAATAACCCGTCAGGGTCAATAAATTTATACGTGCTAACACCACTCTCTGGTTCAGTAAGCTGTTGCAAGATGTTAGCGGCATGGGCATCTCCATGTACGAGTACACAATGCGAAGGATTATGCATAGCTTCTCGTTCTTCTGCAAACTCAAGCGCTCGCTTAATAAATTTTGCACAGGGTATATTGAGTTCGTTTGCCTTATCCTTAATAAATTGGGCTAGCCATTTTGCCTTGTCGGCGCCAGTCATCAAGCCATTCGGCGCCACTAATGGAACCCAGGCAGCTTTTAACGATGCACAAATAATCTCTATCTGTGCTTGTACAGGCAGGTTTTGGTGGGCAAGAGGCGTACCAAGTTTTTCTACCAAGATAGCGTTTCGCATTTCATCATATTCAAATAATCTTGCATACCCGTGTCCCTGAGCCAACTTCAACACGTGAGCTTGGCTCATTAACATACAAGATTCATCGGGTATACCGATTTTTAACACAGCTTGTGTTCCATCCGTGCGTACTGCGGGTAAAACGAGACTTGCAGACCCTCCATGTAACGGCGCCTCTTCTACACTTAACTGCCACTTTTTTTCCAACTCACGCACTACAGATTCCAGTTCTGTCATCCAATAAAGCCCAGCTTCACCAAGTGCCAGCGCTTTCAATCGCACTTCTTCTGGTAGTTGAAACAATGGTAAACTCATTGCAAAGTCCGTAATGTTACGGTATTTAGTTGCTATCAACAATAGGTTTATTAACTTCCTTACACTTATCTTCGGCAGCTTTATAAGCATCAAGGTAAGGTTTATCACCTAACATGACATCACCGTAATACTCATATGGTGCATTGCCATATATAGGTAAAGGGTCATCTTCAGGATAATCTTCTTGGGACTCCTCGATAATTTCCTTCAAATTTTCCACTGTTATCTTCTGTGCTGGAAAATACGATAAATCACTAGCATTTCTGTTGATATGCGGCAAATTTGGGTCAATTACACTGTCCCCTACCTCAATCCAAGCATGTTCAACAGGACGATACGGTTGACCTCCAAAAACCAAAAATCCTTGTACGTAAATCGCTTCCTCCGTTGCTAATGCTGCTTTGTAAGCATTATCGAACGGCTTCTTCGACTTACTCTTAATTTTCTTAGCGACCTCTAAGGACAGCGCCTCATCTAATCGTTTACTCATCCAAAACCAATATTAGAGCAGTTCCAACATCCTAACATTGAGCATCAGGCTAAGGATATTCAACATTGGATATAAATCTAAAATTATTCGTTATCTTTATCTCTACGCTGCTTTATGTAGTAATTTTGTTTTAAGCGGTTTGACTCTTGAACTCCGTGCCTCTGTAGTAAATGCTCCGCATTACGCTACGCTCAGAATGACAGTTTGAATTTTTTTGTTTATTGTAGTTTTTAGAGATTCTAGCCTGCGGCAAATGCTCCGCATTACGCTGCGTTCAGAATGACAATTTGAAATATAAAATAAACCGACACAGTTTAACTGTATCGGCTTTTATGATTTGATATTACATTGAGGCGCCATTATTTTCTTTTACGCAAAAGCAGATGCTTGAGGTTTGGCGAAAATCATTCTTCCTGCGGATGTTTGTAGTGCGCTGGTGACGGTGACGCGAACTTCACCACCTACAAAAGGACTACCTTCTTCGACGACTACCATTGTGCCATCGTCAAGATAACCGATACCTTGACTTGGTTCTTTGCCTTCTTTGAGAATTTTGATGTCGATGTAGTCTCCAGGCAAGTAACTGGGACGTACTGCGTTAACTAAGTCGTTGACGTTGAGTACTGGTACTTTCTGAACGCTGGCAACTTTAGATAGATTGTAATCGTTCGTTAACAATGTTCCGTTGATTTCTTGCGCGAACTTGACTAACTTGGCATCGACGGTAGCTATATCCTCATAGTCAGAGGAATTTATAATTATCCTTTCTGGATAAGTTTCTCGAATGCGGTTGAGAATTTCTAGTCCGCGTCTTCCTCGTACTCGCTTTTGGTCTTTGCTTGCGTCCGCGACTTGCTGCAATTCCTGTAGTACAAATTGTGGTACTATTATGGCGCCTTCTAAAAACCCTGTTTCTAAGAGTGCTTCAATACGACCATCAATAATACAGCTTGTGTCTAAAACTTTTGTACCAGCGGGTTTTAGTGTCCCTTCCACTACCAACGCTCCAACACTGTTGGGATTAATAAATCTAATTAATCCTCGTCCGTGGCTGTCGGCTAAGTTCATACCAGTATAAGCTAGTACAATACTACCAACTACTGCTACCAATGGTTTAATAAATCCAAAGTCAGGAGGTATGGGAAGTAAAAATAGTGGCGCCAGCATTAAGTTAGCAAGCAGCAAGCCAACAATCAAGCCGATTGCGCGCGTTACTATTGCTTCTGGAGCCATATCACGAACTTGGGCTTCGAGACGACGATAACCCGTTTGAATTCTAAGACCAATCGCACCGCCAATAATAGCGGCGAATGCGGCAGTAACAAAGCGTAAAGCTTCTATATTTGAGACTCGACTTAGTGCCCCGTCGGGTAGTAAGTCGATACTAAAGAACCCTACCCCCGCTGCTGCCAGGATGAATGAGAAAATAATAATGGCATCTAGCATGTGGTTACACTGGTTTCCTGGTGTACAACTCAATTGAACTGAGTATTTCTCATCGGTCGCTTGTTACTGATATTAACAAAGAACCTATGACAAAATTTATACTTACGTACTTACTAGAAAATTAAGATAATAGTATGTAAATATATTATAACTGAATAGTAATGCTGTTTATATTCTTTATCTTTTTGTTATTAAGCTATAAATAAATGTAAATTTACACTCATATTTCTTGTTTATTTATTAATTTATAAATCTTTGCAATTTAATTTGAATTTGATCCCCGAATCAGTAAACCATAATGGACACAAAAGTAGTTATTTCTAGCATTCCACGGGCAGCTTACGTACATATTCCGTTTTGTCGGCGCCGATGCTTTTACTGCGATTTTCCAATTTCGGTTGTCGGAGATAAGCAACGCGGTGAAAGTTCTAGTACGATTTCGCGCTACGTTGAGGTACTGTGTCAGGAAATTGCCCTTACATCAGTACAAAGTCAACCTTTGCAGACAATTTTTTTTGGTGGTGGAACTCCTTCGCTGTTATCTACTGAGCAGTTAAAGTGCATCATAGCAATTCTTGACTCTAAGTTTGGTATTTCCACAGACGTAGAAATTTCTATGGAAATTGACCCAGGTACTTTTGATTTAGAACATATTGAAGGTTATCGCAGTGCAGGTGTTAATCGCTTTAGCTTTGGTGTACAAGCATTTCAAGAAGAATTACTACGGTTATGTGGACGCGCGCATAATGTCTCGGATATTTACGCTGCTGCTCACCTGATACACAAAGTCAATGTTCCTGAATTTAGTATTGATTTAATATCGGGTTTACCGAACCAAACTTTAGGGATGTGGCAAGAGTCTTTAGAAAAAGCTATTTCTTTGGCGCCTACCCATATATCTATATATGACCTCACCATCGAACCGGGAACTGCTTTTGGACGTTACTACCAACCTGGAGATAAACCCTTACCTACGGATGAAGCTACAGTTAACATGTATCGAATGGCGCAAAAAACCTTAACAGGTGCCGAATTTTCACATTACGAAATTTCCAACTACGCACAACCTGGACACCAATGTCGCCATAATCGAGTTTACTGGGAAAATCTTCCTTATTATGGCTTTGGAATGGGCGCCGCAAGTTATGTAGAAGGTAAACGGTTTACTCGTCCACGTAAAACCAAAGAATATTACGCTTGGGTAGAAGCAGGTGCAGTAGAAGATTGCGAAGTAACACCACCATCAGAAGTGTTATTAGATACATTAATGCTAGGGTTGAGATTAGCTGAGGGAGTTAGTTTAGACAAAATAAAGCAAAACTTTGGCTTAGAAAAAGAAGAAGAGATATTAAAGATACTACAGCCATATATTGATCAAGGTTGGGTTATAGCCGAAGCAGGAAGATTAAGACTAACTGACCCCGAAGGATTTTTATTTTCTAATGTAGTTTTAGCACGCTTGTTTGAGAAACTAGGAGAATAAATAAATCTATAAAATTAATAATGTTATAGAAATGGATATGGTTACTATGCCTACTTTGTTAGCTCCTACCTCTGATAATTAAGTCTAATAAAATTAATGGCCTACATAAACTTAAGCAACAAGCTGTAGAAATTACTGAGAATGTAAGGTGGGCAGTGCCCACCTTACGGCACGAGAATGTATAGTGGGCAGTGCCCACCTTACGGCACGATTAACACAGGACATGGGGAAAGATTAATCACCCTGTTGGTGACGCTATCGGTTAACCCTTCTTCGGTTAACCCCATTCCTCGACATCCCATGATAATTAGACTCGCTCCAACTTCATCAGCAACGTCGCAAATGGTAAACGCGGGTTTACCTTCACGTTCGATAACTTCGGTTGGAATGCTTTGCTGTTCAAACACTGCTTTGGCGTTTTCGAGTAATTTCGCTACCGCTTCGGGTGACTGCATTGGGTCTTTTGACTCACCGTCGGTAGTTGGTTCTACCACCGACAACAGCACCAAACGGCTTTTGTACGTTTGAACTACATTGACAACAACATCAGCCGCTTCACGTGCTTCGCGACTGTGGTCGATAGGAAATAATACTGTTTTGAACATAGTGTTCACTTCCGGCCCCCATGACTCGGTACAATCTGGATGGTTGTATTTATTCAAAACATAGCATTCAGGTAATCAGGAGGTTGTGCCGTGTCGAAGAAATCTTTAGCAAATTTATCTGCATCTGACTTGTCTGGTAAGCGAGCATTTGTACGGGTAGATTTCAATGTGCCCCTAGATGATGCGGGCAATATCACGGATGATACACGTATCCGTGCGGCACTACCGACAATTCAAGATTTGACTGGTAAAGGTGCTAAGGTAATCCTTGCTAGTCACTTTGGTCGTCCAAAGGGTGTTGATGACAAATTGCGTCTAACTCCAGTGGCGGCGCGTTTATCTGAGTTGCTGGGACAAGAAGTCGTTAAGTGCGATGATTGTATTGGTGATGAAGTCGGCGCCAAAGTTGGGTCACTGCAAAACGGACAAGTATTACTACTTGAAAACGTTCGCTTCTACAAAGAGGAAGAAAAGAACGATCCTGAATTTGCCCAAAAATTGGCATCAAACGCTGATTTGTACGTAAACGACGCATTTGGTACAGCGCACCGTGCCCATGCTTCGACTGAAGGTGTCACCAAGTATCTTAGCCCCTCAGTTGCTGGATACTTGATTGAAAAGGAATTGCAATACTTAGAAAATGCAATTGCAAATCCTCAGCGTCCCTTGGCTGCTATTATTGGTGGTTCCAAAGTATCGAGCAAAATTGGCGTTATCGAATCTTTGTTAGAAAAATGTGACAAGCTCATCATTGGTGGTGGGATGATTTTCACATTCTACAAAGCTCGTGGTTTGAACGTAGGTAGTTCGTTGGTTGAAGACGACAAAATCGAGCTTGCGCGTTCTCTCGAAGCTAAAGCTAAAGAAAAAGGTGTAACTTTCTTACTTCCTACCGACGTAGTTGTTGCCGATAAATTCGATAAAGACGCAAACTCCCAAACCGTCAGCGTCGAGAATATCCCTGATGGTTGGATGGGTTTGGATATTGGCCCTGACTCTGTAAAAGTTTTTCAAGAAGCTCTTGCTGACTGTAAGACTGTAATTTGGAATGGTCCAATGGGTGTATTTGAATTCGATAAATTCGCTGTTGGTACTGAAGCTATTGCCCATACCCTCGCTGATATCAGCAAAAAAGGCGCCATTACCATTATTGGTGGTGGTGACTCAGTAGCTGCCGTCGAGAAAGTTGGTTTAGCTGACCAAATGAGCCATATTTCTACTGGTGGTGGCGCCAGCTTAGAATTACTCGAAGGTAAAGTACTACCTGGTATTGCTGCGCTGAATGAAGCGTAAAAAATAGTTATGAGTTAAGAGTTAGGAGTTTAGAGTTAATAATTTAAAACTCATAACTTCTAACTCATAACTCATAACTTCTAACTCATCATTTTTTACTGTTTATGCAACCAAAATGGCTGGAATGGACGCAAAAGTTACAGGCAATTGCTCAAAGTGGTTTAACTTTTTCAGAAAACCCTTTTGATGTTGAAAGATTTAAGCAAATTCGGGAAATTGCAGCAGAAATAGCAGCAAGTTACGCACAGGTAGAACATCAGTATGTATTAGATTTATTTGAACGTGAAGTCGGGTATGCCACACCAAAAATTGATGTGCGTGGTGCAGTTTTTCACGATGATAAAATTTTGTTAGTCAAAGAAAAATTTGATGGACGTTGGACGCTTCCTGGTGGTTACGCGGATGTTGGAGAATCTCCCAGTGAGTCTGTTATTAAAGAAATTCTTGAAGAGTCAGGTTATCAAACTCGCGTGGTGAAAATATTGGCAGTGTATGACCGTGACCGACAAGGACATACTCCTTTTCCGTATTATATGTATAAATTACTTTTTCACTGCGAATTAGTGGGTGGAAGTGCAGCTACAAGCATTGAAACTGATGATGTTGGATTTTTTGCTGAGGATTCAATTCCTGAACTATCCATAGGGCGAGTTTTACCGCACCAAATTACAAAATGCTTTGAGTATTATCGTAGCCCGCATCTACCTACCGATTTTGATTAGGAATAAAGTTCTTATGACGAACATTTATCTATCGGTTATCCACACAAAGTAAGTTTAAATTGATACATTAATATTATAACATGTAAATTACAGTAAGCAAATGATGCCTACATTGCTTATATGTTAGTTATATATAAATACAGATGTTCTGACTTTCCAACATGCGGATTTATTCCTGGGTGTGGTAAAAACGGTAGGAACATTATTTATAGACGTTAAACTAGATTAGAAATATAGTTACTTATTTTGAAGCCAACAAACACTACCAAGGCTAGCGCAAATATTAGCAGCAAAACAAAGGTTCTTTTTATGGAAAAATTAGAGAAAAACTTCGATGCCAAGCGTCAACCAGCAAAGCGTTTAGCGTTAACAGGGGCGTTAGCAGCAGGTATAATAATGATGCCTTCTGTGGTAGGTGTGGCGCCTGTTATGGCTCAACAGCAACAACAGCAAAGGTCAGACAATCAGTTGAGCTATAGTGAACTGATTAAAAAAGCGAATAGCGGGGAAGTTAGGAAGGTTGAACTTGACGAGACCGACCAAACGGCGAGAGTTTATTTAAAGAATCAAAAGCCAGATGCACCACCACTACGAGTGCAGCTTTTGAATCAAAACGGGGAGTTGATAGCCAAACTCAGACAAAACAAAGTTGAGTTTGGAGAAGCTTCTTCGGCAAATAGTCGTGCTGCTGTTGGGTTATTAATCAATTTAATGTGGATTTTGCCTTTAGTCGCGTTGATGCTACTGTTTTTACGTCGTTCCTCGAATGCTTCTTCGCAAGCGATGAACTTTGGTAAAACCCGCGCGCGTTTCCAAATGGAAGCTAAAACTGGCATTAAGTTTGATGATGTCGCTGGTATTGAAGAAGCTAAAGAAGAACTCCAAGAGGTTGTTACTTTCCTTAAACAGCCAGAGAAATTTACTGCGGTCGGTGCCCGTATTCCTAAAGGTGTATTATTAGTTGGCCCTCCTGGAACTGGTAAAACATTACTTGCTAAAGCTATCGCTGGAGAAGCTGCTGTACCTTTCTTTAGTATTTCTGGCTCAGAATTTGTTGAGATGTTCGTGGGTGTAGGCGCCTCTCGTGTTCGCGACTTATTTAAAAAAGCTAAAGATAATGCTCCTTGTTTAATATTTATAGATGAAATCGATGCCGTCGGTCGGCAGCGTGGTGCGGGTATTGGTGGCGGAAACGACGAACGCGAACAAACCCTCAACCAGTTGCTTACTGAAATGGACGGTTTTGAAGGTAACAACGGTATCATTATTATTGCTGCTACGAACCGTCCTGATGTCCTTGATGCAGCGTTGTTACGTCCAGGACGCTTTGACCGTCAGGTAATTGTTGATGCACCCGACCGTAAAGGACGTTTAGAAGTTCTTAAGGTACACGCACGTAATAAGAAAGTAGACCCCGCAGTTTCTTTGGAAGTTATCGCACGTCGTACTCCTGGTTTTACAGGCGCCGACTTAGCGAACTTACTTAACGAAGCTGCAATTTTAACCGCGCGGCGCCGTAAAGAAGCGATAACACCATTAGAAATAGATGATGCTATTGACCGTTTGACAATAGGGTTAACTTTAAACCCATTAATGGATAGCAAGAAAAAACGTTTAATTGCTTATCACGAAATTGGACACGCACTGTTAGCGACATTGTTACCACACTCTGATCCCCTTAATAAAGTCACAATTATTCCACGTTCGGGTGGTGTCGGTGGTTTCTCGCAGCAAATCTTAAACGAAGAAGTTATCGACAGCGGACTTTACACGCGCGCATGGATGAAAGACAACATCACCATGACCTTGGGTGGAAAAGCTTCTGAAGTTGAAGTATTTGGCGAGCCCGAAGTTACCGGAGGCGCCAGTGGGGATTTGAAGATGGTGACAAATATTGCCCGTAAAATGGTAACGATGTACGGGATGACAGATTTAGGTTTAGTAGCGTTAGAAAACCAAAATTATGATGTCTTCCTAGGTCGTGACTGGACAACACGCAACGAATACTCTGAACAAGTGGCAATTAAGATTGACCGCAAAGTTAGAGAAATCGCTACCGAATGTTACCAAGAAGCGCGTCGAATTATCCGTGAAAACCGCGCATTAGTTGACCGTTTAGTTGATTTGTTAATCGAACAGGAAACAATTGAAGGTGAGCAATTCCGTCAAATTGTCGCTGAATATACACAACTTCCTGAAAAAGAGTTAGCAAAAGCCAGCGTTAACGCTTAAATATGTATGGTGGGCATTGCCCACCCTACGTTGATTAATATCCAGAGTCTCGAATAAATTTAGACTCTTGAATATTGATTTGTGTTTGCTGCTGCTTAATCAAAGAAGAACCTTGTCTTGCTTGTCTTACACCAGATGGTTGTTGTGCGAACATAGACCGCAGTATAAATGCTGGGTCAACATGATTGCCGTTATATTTTAATCCCCAATGCAAATGCGGGCCTGTAGTACGTCCACTCATTCCAACACGACCAATTCGGACTCCTGCAGGAATTTGCATACCCACCGCTATTTGTATACCACCTGCACGGTCAACCATGTAACGTGTACCGTTTGCAGTTTCAACATTTCCTTCCATATGACAGTAAGTGTGCTGCCATTGTCCTGATTGAATAACTAAATGAGTACCACAGGCGCCACGGTCTTCTACCTTTACAACAACACCTGTCCACCAATTACGAATATAACTACCTCGCGGCGCCGCTATATCTAAACCGCTGTGAAACTCCCAACCACCTCCACCTGTTGCGGAAGGACGGTAGCCAAAAGGGGACGTATAAGCTTGAAAATTTTCTACTGGAAATGAAGCTGCTTGCCAGTTAGAAGTTGCCATTGCGACTTCTTGGTTAGGAAATAGAATGACTGAAACTGCCAGACTCAATCCTAATAAAAATAAGATGGCTCCAGTTTTTAATGTTTTTTGTAGCCGTCTACTCATCCGAAGCTTCCTCAAGGCAATTAGGGTTAGTCTGATTTTTATCAGTATTAACACTGTTTACAAAATTAAACATGTATTATTTATACAAGAATTTATACTATTGTTATTTATGTCCAATCTAGCTTAACAATTAAAAAGCTTATTAACCAAAGTATTAAAAATATCAATAGCAATAATTTTAGACGTAGTGAAAACTTCAATGTTGCCAATTGCCAAAAAATGTTAACTTAAGTTTTAAACTTCTTATAAACTGGGTTAATCCTTGCCGCCCATTCTCAAATCATGCTCGAAATATTACCTTTTAGCTTTGAGATAAATACAGTTGCCATTGCAGGCGCCAGTCTGTGGTCATTAGCACTATATCTAGCTTTCTCCAACCTCAGAGACAAAGTTACAGATTTACTCGACCGTTGGTTTAACTTCGCAGAGGGTTTCCTTTATACCAGCAAAGAAGAATTCGAGAAAACTCGCAAAGCCAGAGAATCACAAAACGCATTCTACGCTTCTTTGTTTAGCATCGTGCCGTTCCTCATTTTTGGCGCCATCGCAAACTGGCTTCTCGACGTTGGCTTAGGAGGAAGTTGGGGTATCAGTACCGGAATACTAGCGTGCATGGGATGCGGAGTATACGAATTAGGCAGAAGAGACGGACAGTCAGAGGAATAATGTGCCGACTTGTAGCATAGGTGTCCCCGCCTGTGCAGTAAAGTATGATAAGAATGAACCACAAAGGCACGAAGGACATAAAGAAAGAGTTATTGAGATACTAAAATCTCTTCTACTATCTTTGCCAATTTATCAGCAGCACCTGCTTGACCGCGCGCATTCCGTAATTTATTTCTAACTTCCTCTAACTTATCAGGGTTATCTAAATAATCTAAAGCCATATTTGCCACTTCTTGCGGCTGAAGTTTTCCGACTAATTCGGGGACAATTTCTTGCTGTGCCCAAATATTAGGCCATGCGAGTAAACCCTTTTTCCGCAAAAACCACCAATTAATTAACTTAGCAAAACTAGACCCTACACCTGGTAAATTAGCGAGTATACCGAGTAAACCATCCCACGAACGCATCGCATCAAGCTGCTGAGTTGGTAATAAAACAATCATTGGCACAGCTAGAGAACCAAGTTCTGCTGTATTGGCGCCTACCGTAGTTAAACAAATGCTACACTGCGCTAACAAATCATAAGCTGGATTTTGCTTGTATAGTTCAACGCATAAGCCATTTGCTGTTTTTAATATAGGCAGTTGATTAAATTCAGATATTAAAGAAGCGCCTTTAAAGTCAAAATATTCAGCAACAGGATTTTGTTTTGGGTCAGCAAAACTAGCCAAAGTTTGTAAATCTAAAGTCGGCGCCACAGGAATTACAAATTTTGTCTCTGGCTTTTGTGCATGAACATATTCAGCAATAGCGAGCGTTAAAGGAACACCTTGCGCCAACTTCGCAGCTTTAGAACCTGGAAGAATTCCAATAATTAAAGAATCAGTATTTTTGTGAATTTGATTATCATTATTTATTGCACCAGCTTCCGCCATTAAATCGCCAACTACAGTAAATTTGTTCGCATACTTTGACGATTTTGGCATAACTTCGGGTTTCATCACCCCAAACCTATCGATTAAATTATGCCAGCGTGCGTCCCACTCAGCATAAACAACCGTTTTATAACCTAATCTCTTACCAATTAAAATCGGGAAAAATTGATCCCCACCCAAAAATACCACAACACCCTTATTTCTCCAGTCCCAATTTTGGGCAGTTTTTCCTCGTAGCAAAAATGAAAAGAAATACTCGGCGCCTTGTACCCGGTCAACTTCAGGATACGAGCGCGCGATATCAACTTCCTTACCGCTAGCATTGGGACAAGGTGAAAGCACCACCGATATACGCACATGTTCACGGTCATCACCCAGAAGGCACCGTAATGCCTTTACCACAGGACGCACCCAAGTAGTCACCTCACCTGGGCCATTCGAGAGAATAAGAATATCTACTGGAGTCATTAGTAAATAATCGAGAATTACATCTTAATAATCAAGAGGTACATATCACACATTTTGTTTCTACCATCCCAAGAAACCCGGTTTCCAACAACACCATAGACCTAAAATCTATTCTTAATAGTCCCTGGAATCAAAATATACCTGGCGCTCTTATTAACCCATCAGTCCAAACCTTACAACCACCTGATGCCCAAATAATCACCGAAATTCAAAGAACCTGGGAACGCGCTAACTAAACCATCAAATGGTAATCTACAAAGTAAGATTAACAACAATGCTATGTCACAGTACGAACGTTTGATTTTGATGGCAGAGGATGAGCTAACGCAATACAGTACCGATGCGCGTAAAATTGAGAAACTCCGCCAAAAGATTGGTCTTTCCGTTTCCGCGAGAGAACAAAAAGAAGTTAAAGAAGCACTTATCGCGGAAAAGCCAACCGACCCAATTAGTAATATAGTACTAAATCAGCGTCAGACAGTGGCTTTACCTTTTTGGGGTATTGCGGGGTTGGGTTTACTGCTAGGTATTTCGTTCATGCAGCCGCTAGATTTTATTGCTACTATAGGTGGTGGCGCCGCAGCAATTGCTTTACAAAAGTGGGGATGGAAACTTGAAGCAAAACGCCTGGTTTTACAAACTTTGGAAGATATTGAACAGCGCACAGGTAAAGCTTGAATCCTTTAATATAAATAAGTAGATTTTACCCGTTAAAAACAAACACTCGTATAAGGCTGTAAATCAAGTAGATTGGTCTATACTGCAAACGGGTAAAGTATAGATTTATGTCATGAGTCGCGAACGTAAACGTAGTTTTCCCGCTTTCTTAGCATCTTAAAGATTTTTATACTTGTTTAAAAGTAAAGTTCTAACCCGTATTGAGTATAATCGAATTGATGTACAAACTAAATTTACTACTGCCTCAGCTTTAGTAAATTTAATAATATTTAATATTAAAGTAAATTAATATCGACTAGTTGTAGGTATAAATTATGAATAGAAATTATACACGAAATATATTATTACTAACGCGCTCATATAATAAATAGGATTGGAAAAATGACCCTTACTTTTGATTTAGATAAATATAAAGAACTATTAATTAAGTATTAGCTCAAGCTAATTAGAAATGAAGAATAAAATGAAAAAGCTTTGGCAATAGTCGAAGCACTTATGCATCGGCAAAACCTTACTCCTGAAGAAGATGAACTTTTTGACCTACTAGTTACTTTAATTGAAAAATTTGAAGAAGAATATTACCCTCTAGGTCAATCGTCTACACCTCATTCTATATTACTTTTCTTAATGGAACAACAAGATATCAGGCAGTCAGATTTAGTCGAAGTTATTGGTTCCGGAGAAATTGTCTCTGAAGCTATTATTGATAAACGCGAAATTAGCAAATCTGAAGCAAAAGCTTTGGGATAATTTTTTAAAGTTGACCCTGTTTTATTTATTTGGTAATCAAAAATTATGAAAGTAAAATCTGTTTCCTTTGAAAATTATAAAGCATTTTACGAAAAGCATCAATGCAATTTTTTATGACGAAAATTTTAAGTATATTTTTGATTTAAATGTAATTTCTAAAACACATTTTTCTTTACAACAACAGAGAACTTTCAAAGAGTTTCTAAATAAAAAGAGTCAAGTAACCATTACTAATTTGTACAAACAGCACCTTAGACATATTGTTATTGGCAGTAATGAAGATAAAAAAGAGATAGACCCTAAACATGCTTACAAAATTATTACAGAACGCTCAAAAGTCATAGTAGAAAATGGAATCAATGATTGGAAGTTTATTAAAGGGATTTGTCAAAAATATAGCAGTGGTACAAAGAGACGATCTATTTACGAACTATTAAACAGGACTATAAAAGATGAATTGATAAAATCTGAAAACTGTGGTGGAGTAGGAGAAATCACAAAAGTCACGCAACGCTGGATAAGCAGTAATCGCTATCAAAATATTTATCAATATAAGTTAATAGCTATTTTTGATAGTGACAAACAAGACTCAAATAAATTTATAACACCTCATAAAAGCAAAATTGAATACTTTAAAGTAAAAAAAATTAGTACAATTAAACCTATTGATTATGAACATGAACCTACTGATTTAATAATATGGCATATTTTATACAAAAGAAAAGTTGAAAATTACGTACCTTTAAATGTACCCAATCGTAGATTAGTTGTTAGTATCGCAACAATAATAGTCCGTATTCGGCTTTGGTTAAAACTATCAGATTGAATTATAAGAACTGGTCTACGATATCCAGGTTCAGAAGCAACAGGTTTTGGAAGATTTGCCCACCAAATTTCACCTCGTATCATTACCAATTTTCCTCAGACAATGTATAAGCTTGCATTTGAACGAAGTAAGGGTCAATGCTGCTGTCTTCTTCTGCGTATACCTTGTTCAATTGGTTTGTGATTTGGTCGTGTTTATGATTTTGTAGATACTGCTGAAGCGCTACAGCATATAGTTCGCTGCGAGATAATCCCATCCGTTTTGCAAATTGTTCTGCAGCTTCAAAAAGCGGGTCGGGGATTGATATGGCTGTTTTCATATTGTTGGTATAACTCAAGTTATACCAATTTAGTATATAACAATTTTGATTCGTGCAATCCAAAGGTTAACAAAAGCTCTTCTTATGGACTTTTGACAGGAAATCTGCTCACAACAGTGATTAATATAGCTTTTTTAACAAGCTTGAATTTTTTATGTTGAACCACAGCGCTTAAATCTTGCCTATATTGATGCCTGAGATTATTTCGCAAAAGTATAGGTTGGTTTCAAAAAAATCTGTAATGTTGGGTTACACGCTCCGCTACACCCAACCTACGAAAATACAAAACTGCCTCTTCCTCTGTGCGCTAATAGTCTCTGTGGTAAAGATTAGTACTTTAATGTACAGCCTAGTCCGGCTTTTCCACAAGAATGGGCGCCTTAACAAATTTAAATAACTAAATAGCCAATAATAAATGTAAACAAAATTTAATATTTGTGTGAGTGATTACTTTTTGATAATCTGAATTTTTGTAACGAAAAGTCTCAGTTTTTATATCGTTTTGTGTCAAACAAACGACAAAATAGGCTTTTGAGTCGCATTTTCTGATAAAAATTTCAATAGTGCCTCAAAATTGCCGAACCTTGAAGAGCCTTGGCTTTGCTTATGCAAACCATAGGTAAATTCAAAAAGAGAACACGCATATCTTAGGAGCTTCATTAGCATGTTCACACACGTCAAGTCCACCATTCGTCATATTGCACCCGATGACTTGCGGGGACGGCATTTACTCAAGGTGGTCTATGTCGTGCTAGAGTCTCAGTATCAAAGTGCTTTATCACAGGCTGTTCGGGAAATCAATGCAAACAACCCGAATTTAGCGATTGAGATAAGCGGATACTTGATTGAAGAACTCCGCGACGCAGAAAATTACGCGGACTTTAAGCGGGAGTTGGAAACCGCAAATATTTTTATAGCTTCATTAATTTTCATTGAAGATTTGGCGCAGAAGGTCGTCGAAGCTGTACAACCCATTCGAGACAGGTTGGATGTAGCGGTGGTTTTCCCATCGATGCCAGAAGTTATGCGTCTTAACAAGATGGGTAGCTTTTCTTTGGCGCAGTTGGGACAATCTAAAAGCGCTATTGCCCAGTTTATGAGAAAGCGCAAGGAAAAATCCGGCGCCGGCTTCCAAGATGGGATGCTCAAGCTATTGCGGACACTGCCAAATGTGCTGAAGTACCTACCTATGGAGAAAGCACAAGACGCGCGCAACTTCATGCTCAGTTTTCAGTATTGGTTGGGTGGTTCTCCTGAGAACCTCGAAAACTTCCTGCTGATGCTGGTCGATAAATATGTATTTAAAAAAGATGACAATGTAGAGACCGTAAATTCCCGGTCTCTACAATACGAACAACCAGTTGTATATCCTGATATGGGAGTTTGGCACCCTCTGGCGCCTAACATGTATGAGGATGTACGCGAGTATCTCAACTGGTATAACAGTCGCAAAGATATTTCCAAAGATTTAAAAGACCCACTGGCGCCTTGCGTTGGTTTAGTATTACAGCGTACCCACCTTGTTACAGGGGATGATGCTCACTATGTGGCAATGGTACAGGAGTTAGAATCACTCGGCGCCAGGGTTATACCTGTATTCGCTGGTGGTTTGGACTTTTCTAAGCCAGTTGATGCTTACTTCTACGAACCTACATCTAAGCAGGTACACGTAGACGCAATAATTTCTTTGACAGGATTTGCCCTTGTTGGTGGACCAGCTAGACAAGATCATCCAAAAGCAATTGACTCGCTCAAGCGTCTCAATCGTCCGTACATGGTCGCGTTACCTTTAGTATTCCAAACTACCGAAGAATGGTTAGATAGCGATTTAGGATTACACCCTATTCAAGTAGCGCTGCAAATTGCGATTCCTGAACTTGATGGCGCCATTGAACCGATTATTATGTCGGGACGCGATGGTGCAACAGGTAAAGCTATTGCACTGCAAGACCGTATCGAAGCAATAGCAGGAAGGGCCATGAAATGGGCTAACCTGCGTAGAAAGCCGAAGTTAACCAAGAAAGTTGCCATTACTGTATTTAGTTTCCCACCAGATAAAGGTAACGTTGGTACTGCCGCTTACCTTGATGTGTTTGGTTCTATATATGAGGTAATGAAAGCACTTCGTGATAACGGGTACGACGTGCAAGACTTACCCGAAGACCCGAAAGCTCTGTTAGAAGCAGTTATTCACGACGCACAAGCACAGTACAGTAGCCCTGAGCTAAACGTTGCGTATCGAATGTCTGTACCTGAATACGAGAAATTAACACCTTACTCGCAACGCTTGGAAGAAAACTGGGGACCACCACCCGGACACCTCAACAGCGACGGGCAAAATTTACTCGTTTACGGTAAGCACTTTGGTAATGTATTTATTGGTGTACAGCCAACATTTGGTTACGAGGGTGACCCAATGCGGTTGTTATTCTCGCGTTCTGCTAGTCCACACCACGGTTTTGCCGCATATTACACCTATTTAGAACAGGTTTGGGGCGCCGATGCAGTACTTCACTTTGGGACTCACGGTTCGTTAGAATTTATGCCTGGTAAGCAAATGGGTATGTCAGGCGAATGTTACCCTGATAATTTAATTGGCAACATTCCAAACCTGTATTACTACGCAGCGAATAATCCTAGCGAAGCAACAATTGCCAAACGTCGTGGTTACGCTGAAACAATTTCTTACCTAACTCCACCTGCTGAAAACGCTGGTTTGTATAAAGGTTTAAAAGAACTCAGTGAATTAATCGCTTCGTACCAAACCTTAAAAGACAGTGGTCGCGGTATCCCTATTGTTAACACCATCATGGATAAATGCCGGATGGTTAACTTGGATAAAGATATCGAGTTGCCAGAAACCGATGCTAAAGATATGTCCCAGAATGAACGGGATAATATAGTTGGTATCGTTTACCGCAAGTTGATGGAAATTGAATCAAGATTATTACCTTGCGGTTTACACGTTATTGGTAAACCACCAAGTGCAGAAGAAGCAATAGCAACACTTGTAAACATTGCTAGCTTAGACCGTGCTGAAGAAGAACTTCTTGGTTTACCCCGCATAATTGCTAATAGCTTATATCGCGACTTAGAAGAAATTTATCGAAACAGCGATAAAGGTGTTCTCAAAGATGTTGAGTTATTACAAAACATCACCTTGGCAATACGCGCGGCAGTTACTGCATTAGTAAAAGCCCAAACCGACGCAGAAGGAAGAGTATCGTTAATTTCCAAGCTCAACTTCTTCAACATGGGCAAAAAGGAACCGTGGGTAGAAGCACTGCACAACTGCGGTTACACCAACGTAGATACCGATGCCGTTAAGAAGTTATTTGAATACTTGGAATTCTGCCTCGAACAAGTTTGTGCAGATAAAGAACTTGCAGGATTATTACGCGGTTTAGAAGGTGAGTATATTTTACCTGGGCCAGGTGGCGACCCCATCCGCAACCCAGATGTATTACCAACAGGTAAAAACATTCACGCCCTTGACCCCCAATCAATTCCTACCCAAGCCGCAGTACAATCAGCAAAAATCGTTGTTGATAGACTGCTCGCGCGTAACATGGCAGAAAACGATGGCAACTATCCTGAAACGATTGCCTGCGTACTTTGGGGAACAGATAACATCAAAACCTACGGGGAATCACTAGCACAAATCATGTGGATGGTTGGTGTACGTCCAGTTCCCGATGCACTCGGTCGCGTTAACAAGTTGGAATTAATACCCTTATCTGAATTAGGGCGCCCACGTATCGACGTAGTAATAAACTGTTCAGGTGTATTCCGCGACTTGTTTATTAACCAAATGAACCTGCTTGACCAAGCTGTAAAAATGGCAGCAGAAGCAGACGAACCTTTGGAAATGAACTTCATTCGCAAACACGCGATGGCACAAGCGGAAGAAATGGGCATTAACCTGCGTCAAGCAGCTACGCGCGTATTCTCCAACGCTTCCGGTTCCTACTCGTCAAATATTAACTTGGCAGTAGAAAATAGTTCTTGGGATAGCGAAGCCGAACTACAGGAAATGTACCTCAACCGTAAGTCATTTGCCTTCAGTGCAGACAACCCAGGTATGATGGAAAACTCCAGAAAGATATTTGAGCAAAGCCTCAAAACTGCTTCGGTAACATTCCAAAACCTCGACTCTTCCGAAATTTCCCTTACCGACGTATCCCACTACTACGACTCCGACCCAACCAAAGTAGTAGCTAGCTTGCGCGCGGATGGTAAAAAGCCAGCATCATACATGGCAGACACCACCACCGCAAACGCTCAAGTTCGCAGCTTATCGGAAACCGTAAGATTAGACAGCCGTACCAAATTATTAAACCCCAAATGGTACGAAGGAATGCTTGCTCACGGTTACGAAGGAGTGCGCGAACTATCCAAACGGTTAGTTAATACTGTAGGATGGAGTGCAACATCAGGCGCCGTAGATAACTGGATATATGAAGACGCAAACGAAACCTTCATGAAAGACAAAGAAATGCAGGAACGTTTGCTCAACATGAACCCAAACTCATTCCGCAAAATGGTAACAACATTGTTGGAAGCCAACGGACGGGGATATTGGGAAACCAGCGAAGAGAATTTAGAACGTCTCCGCGAGTTATACCAAGAAGTTGAAAACCGTATCGAGGGCATTGAGTAAAATATCATGAATTGTGGAGCGGGCATCCCTGCCCGCCTTAGATATGCAATCTAAAGGACGGGCAAGGATGCCCATCCCACAAGAGAATTTTTAGATTTTTTGATTTGGAAATTCCTCAAGCTAATTTATCAAACCCATATAAAGCGGGTAACACAGGTATAGGCGCCTTGTTACCCGCTTTACAGCATTAGAGACAGTCTAGTTGCAAGTGATATCATTAAAGTTAGTAAGAGAGTTTTAATGGCAGCGGGAATTGAGCCTTAATAGCATATTAGTAGTTACTCGTATTTATAAAGTTATATTAATGACTTGAACCATGATGACTTACAAGGGATATACAGCTAGTGTCGAAGTTGATTTAGAAGCAGGAATTCTTTTCGGTAGGGTGTTAGACATTAAAGATGTTGTAACATTTAAAGCCAAGAATATTGATAAGGCTTATGAAGAATTTCAAATATCAGTTGATGAATACCTAGCTTTTTGTAAAGATTTAGGAGAAAAAGTATTATGGAAGCTTTAACAGTTGATATAAAGTCAGTTATTGAACTGACAGACGAGCAATTTTTCCAGCTATGTCAGGCAAATAAAGACTTAAGGTTTGAACGTACAGCAAGCGGGGAACTAATAATAACGCCACCAGTAGGAGGAGAAAGCAGTAACCGTAATGGTAGGCTAAATCAACAACTATTTAATTGGGCAGATACAGATGGAACAGGAATTGCATTTGATTCTTCTGGGGGTTTCAAGCTACCTAATGGCGCCGACCGTTCCCCCGATGCTTCCTGGGTAAAATTAGAACGTTGGAATGCACTAACTCCACAACAGCAAACAAGATTTTTACCTCTTTGCCCTGATTTTGTGGTAGAGTTGCTTTCTCCTAGCGATAGCTTAAAAGCAACTCAAGAAAAGATGAAAGAGTATAGAGATAATGGCGCGCGTTTGGGTTGGTTGATAAATCGTAAGGCAAGGCAAGTAGAAATTTACCGCATTGGGCAAGAAGTTGAAGTTTTGGATAATCCTACT
>NZ_MRCD01000062.1:0-12765 GCF_001904745.1 Calothrix sp. HK-06 | reverse complement strand
AGCAACTCAAGAAAAAATGAAAGAGTATAGGGATAATGGCGCCAGTTTAGGTTGGTTGATAAATCGTAAAACCAGGCAAGTCGAAATTTACCGCATTGGGCAAGAAGTTGAAGTTTTAGATAATCCTACTAGTCTATCAGGTGAAAATGTTTTGCCTGGATTTGTTTTAAATTTGGCAGCAATCTGGTAATAGCAAATAATTTTATGGAAGCCCTAACAATAGATATACAATCAGTTATTGAACTGACAGACGAGCAATTTTTCCAGTTATGTCAGGCAAACAGAAACTTGAGGTTTGAAAGAACAGCTAGCGGGGAATTAGTTATAATGCCACCAGTTGGAGGAGAAAGCAGTAATCGTAATGCTTCATTGACGACTCAATTATGGATTTGGAATGAGCAAAGCCAACTAGGAATAGTATTTGATTCCTCCGGTGGTTTCCATCTACCTAACGGCGCCGACCGTTCCCCTGATGCTTCCTGGGTAAAATTAGAACGTTGGAATGCACTAACTCCACAACAGCAAACAAGATTTTTACCTCTTTGCCCTGATTTTGTGGTAGAGTTGCTTTCTCCTAGCGATAGCTTAAAAGCAACTCAAGAAAAGATGAAAGAGTATAGAGATAATGGCGCGCGTTTGGGTTGGTTGATAAATCGTAAGGCAAGGCAAGTAGAAATTTACCGCATTGGGCAAGAAGTTGAAGTTTTGGATAATCCTACTAGTTTATCGGGTGAAAATGTTCTACCTGGATTTATTTTGAATTTAGTAGCTATTTGGTAAATATTGACATCTTATTTATAAAAATAACTAATGGCAAATTTGGGCAATTAAGTTATTTTTATCACCTAAATTTAGCGCTTAAATTCTTGTGCTAATCTCTTCTTAAAGTTATCAACAAAACTTACAGTTGTCATTGTATCGCGATTATCTATACTCGTTCCTTGTTCTTTTAATTGTTGCTCAATAATTTCACATGCTTTAGTAAAAACCTGTAAATAACCCTGTTGGTTGTTTAGGACAGAAATAATCTTATTACAATATGTTTCCATTTTACGGCGGTTATCTAATGTTGGTATATCCGCTCCTGCTGTAAGATGCCTGAAAGCCATAAGTAATTAGTATCTACATTTTTTATATTTAGGGTCTAACTTATTTCGATTCCTTTGATTAAAAAGATTTTCAAGACGGTAGTAAGCAAAAGCACTTGTATAGTAGCTTATAGGGCTATGGTTGACACCAAAAATTTTACTACCAATTTCTCTAGATAAATCTCCATATGAGCGCGATACTCTATGGGGTTGATCAAGAAACATAGCTGCGAAAGTTTTTATTTGATCCGGAATTGTAATAACGCGATTTTTCGGTACGTCTGCTCTATCATGATACTGTTTTGAACGCCGCTCGTAATACAAACTTTCTCCAGCGTGAGAAGATTCAAAAGAGTTATAGCATTGTTCTAATTCTTTTTGAAATTCAGATAAAGCAGCTAGTTCTTCTTTTTTGACTGGCGTTTGGTGGTTTGTAGCTTTAATAATACTATTAATTACGTCGTCCTTATCTGTAACTATTATTTTGACAGGGATTTGTAAATTATCGATACCTGATACAACTGATATTTTCCACTTAGTTTTAGACAACTATAAATAATGTAGAAGTTATTATACAAGAATGGATAGAGACTGCTTAAGAATTAGGACGCACAATTCCTAAACCTAGGCACCGTTTAATATCAGCTTAGTTAGACTTTAACTTTTGATGTAAAATTATTTTAAGTAAGTTATTATATTACTGAATCCACTTTCCCATGCTAATAATTTTAAGGATATCTTTTATGACATCAGATGCTTCAAGGCAACTAACTAATGGTGGCGAATTACATAACCTCACTGACCTTAACGTTAATGATAATGATTTGGAGTTTTGATCAGAAAGTATTGGTCAGTTGCAAAATTTGAATGACTTAATGCTTAGAAATAATTTCTTAGTGTATTTACCTGACAGTATAAAAAATCTCACTAAATTGGAATATTTAGATATTAATAATAAACTAAGTAAATTAACAGAAAGTATTGGTGATTTATCTGGACTTAAATATGATATTGACGCTTTTGAAAATTCTTTTAATGAACTTCTTATAAGTGTTTCTAATTTATCAGTCAAAATTTTGTATTGAATATGACTTGAAGAATTCAGAGCGCCAGGTAATATATAGCATAATTAAATAAAAGGTATCGGTAAACGGCGCCAATGCAAAACCAACAAATCGTATCTGACCCAAAAGTGATGATGGGAAAGCCAGTAGTGTCGGGAACACGTATTACAGTTGAAGTAATTCTCGAAAAGCTTGCTCAAGAGTGAAACCATTGAAGGTCTTTCACTATAATTACATTAAAAAATATTCGTATTCAGAAAATCACTTAGTCTGAATAAGTACATAAAGTATGCTACGTGTAATGTTTTTATATTTCGTTAACTGAGCAGTAACGGCGCCACTATCTAACGTTTGGTTTTATAGCTATAAAGTAACATACCATTAGCGCCTCCGAGCTAAAACCTAAGACAGAGGAATCTGTAGCGAAAAAAATATCTATTTAAGTTAGTGCTGTTTCTCTGTGTTCAAGAGTTATATCTGTATCAAAGATATTTGTGAATGGAAGGAGAAGCGCGCTTCTAAGAATCTAACTTGATAACAAGGTATTGATAGATGATTAAGAAAATTCTGACAAGCGTTGGTTTGGTTGCTTTTGGGTTACTGACATCGCTCCTTATTGGTACTGCGTTGCCTGGAAATAATTTTGTTAATGCTCAAACTAGTGGTACTGCATCTGCGCGTAGTAACCAGCTAAATGCAATAGATAGACAGTATGTGCAAGATGCGGGTCAAGCTAGTTTGGCTGGTATTAGCTTGGGTAAATTGGCTCTACAACGTTCTACCAATGCTTCTGTTAAACAGTTTGCACAAGCAGAAATTGATGAACAAGTTGATGTCAGAAACAACTTAAGTCGTATTGCGCCAAAATTAGGTGTTACTCTTCCAACTACTCCGAATGCTAAAAATCAAGCGATTTCGGCGCGTATGACTCGACTTACTGGCGCCAATTTTGATAAAGCGTTTCTTCAAGAAGCAGGTATTAATGCTCACTTAGAGAATGCTGCTATTTATCAACGTGAAGCTGCATTTGGACAAAATCAAGATTTGATGGGAGTAGCGAATAAAGGTTTGCCAATTATTACTAGACATTTTAATACTGCTAGTAGTTTGACAAATTACCGTGTTGCTGAGGTGATACAACAAATTAATACTCCGGGTGCGTCCGGTGCTACTACTACACCGCAAAATAATACTACGGCGCCTCAGCCTCAGTAACCCTTTAGTAGAGATGTTACATATAACGTCTCTACAGTTAACCAATTTTAAAAAATATATAATTATAAATGGCTGGTCATTACGTTACTACTTGAAATTTAACAAGAATAAAAGTATGAATGATAATTCGGTGTTTGCGATATTTATTGGTTTTGGATGTATCTGGTTGTTGATGGGTGTTGGTGGTGTTATTGCTCTTATGAAAATGGATGGTCAGGAAATTAGGTTTGGTAAGACTGCACTTGTTGTTGCTATTCCTATTATTTTGCCAATTATAATTACTCTTACTTATGCTGCTATTAGGGGTACGTTTTAATACCTTTGTTCTATTGATGATATGTGTTGGGTTACACTCTTAGCTCCACCCGACCTACAGAGATTTTAGAAGGGGACGTTACAGGTTATTTTGCGGTGTTCCAGAGTTTTACTAATTCTTTTTCTGGGACGCTGGTTGCTTTTATACAAAGGTTGTTTAAGCAGGTTAAACTGTCTTTTGTATATGAGGTGTTTTTCGGGATGTTTTTACAGAAGTTTGTTGTTCTTGTGGAAGCGCAAACGTTGAAGAAGTGTAAGATGTTACCGTTTTTTATTTGTCTTTCTATAATTGGCTCGGTGCCGTTTATTCTAGGTATGGATGAATCTAAAAATCTTTCTTTGTCAAGTTTTAAATTTCTGGGTTTAAAGTCATCTTTTAGTACATATAGTGATATGGTATAGGCACCAAAATCACCGTATACGCAACCGTTTTTAAATCCAGATGGCATATCGGGTATAGTTGTGGTGCCTATTGAACCCATGTATATCATTTGTATTTGTGATTTGACTTCTTGCCAAGTTTTACAAGTTTGCTGTGTTTGTACACGGGGCTTTTGTGCAATGGTAGAATAAAAGGCGCCTGAAACTAGTCCAGTTAAAGTAGTAATAATACAGCCTATCGCAAATGTTTTAATTGGCACCATTCCAATCAACTCCTCAACACAGAAGATACATAATATACCGCATCTAGTGATTAATGCGGCGAACTTCAGTATTATCTTAAACGCAATATAATTAAAGCTAGCGTGGATACAATTGCTTTGAATGTATTACAATTTACTTTATCTATAAAGACTTTCTGCCTTGCAATAAATTCTGTTTGGTTGCGTTTCAAAGTATTTAAATAAGGCAGGACAAAGCCATCCTTCTAGTTTTTTTTCACCCCATAAATACCAGTGTCCATTATATTCTTCGCGTAGCCATATTAACTCAGCTTGATACCCAGGAAAAGGATTACCTGAAAATAAAAGTTTGAAACCTTCGTCAGTGTTAGAAATATCTTTGACCAAAATGTCAATCATTTCGGGTACCCCACTGACAAACGGTTCTTGCACGAGTCCTACCCGTTCGTCGTCGAATACCCAGGTTCCATTGTGTCGGTAAGGGAAAATTACTGCAATTGCATTATTCATTACATTCTCACTTATTACCATACTCTTGTTAAGACGACTTCTTTCTGGCGATGGGTTCCAAGCTTAACTGGCGCCAGTAAAATGTAAACTTATGTAAATATGCTGAGAGAAATACTCATCTAGTATTCAGGGGCTTCTCAGGAATAACGTTTAATATGTCAAACTGTAAGGACAAATTTTAATTTATGTGCCGTTTACTTGCTTATATTGGTATCCCTGTCAATCTAGAAACGCTTCTATATAAACCAGAACATTCACTGATAGTTCAAAGCTATCAACCGCGTGAAATGCTTTCAGGTGTCGTAAACGCAGATGGCTGCGGCGTTGCCTGGTATGATTTGAAAAAGGGTTCGGAGCCTTTTATCTATAAAAATACTTTACCAATTTGGAATGATATTAATCTACCAAGTATTAGTCGCTACGTGGAATCTAACAATATTTTAGCTTATGTGCGTAGCGCAACATTGGGTCAAGCGCTTGATATGAGCAATTCACAGCCGTTTCAATATAATAATTTCTCGTTTATCCATAACGGTCGTATTGATAAATTTAAAAAGACTTTATACCGACCAATACGTAGTAAATTAAGCGATGAAATTTACCAATGGATTGGTGGGAAAACTGACTCAGAGCATTTTTTTGCAATGATATTAAATAAGCTCACTGCCAATCCTGATAAAACTATTGAACAAGCTGTACATGCAACGTTGCTTGAACTTCAAGAAATGGCGCTTTCTTACGATACTTATGCACTAGCAAATTTGGTTATTAGCGACGGTAAGCGACTAGTTGCTTCACGTTATGCAACAAAACAACCTGCACCCACGCTTTATTGGATTAAAAATGGCCCAAATTTTCCAAACTCTGTAATTATTGCTTCAGAACCGTTGTTTACTGGTAATTGGCAGGCATGTCCAGAAAATAGCATTATTAGTGTGGGAGAAGACTGTGATATTAGAATTGAGCAAATCTAGCTTAAGAGATTACTTTATACGTGGGTTTCAGGAGTGTCGCACACAAACGCTAGAACTATTGGATAGTTTGGACGAGGAGACTTTTTTTTGTCAAGCGCATCCTGATTTTAGTCCGGTTGGTTGGCATTTGGGACATATTGCTTATACTGAGTCATTATGGTTATTGGAACGCGGCGCCAAGCAAGCGTGCATGTTCCCGCAATATCGTAAACTATATGCAGCAGATGGTTTACCAAAATCAGAACGAGTTAAATTACCAAGTATTGAAGAAACTCGTAATTACTTAAATCTAGTTCGTGAGAAAGTTATAGATTATCTAAAAGTCGTAGATATCGAACCGCAAGAAAAACTTTGCCGATTTTTGCTTCAACACGAAAGTCAACATTGTGAAACAGCTTGCATCGTTCTTTCTTTAATCTCCACCCCTTTACATCTTCCTCCTTCCCCCTTACCCGTTAACCCTTCCCCCGACATGATTAAAATCCCTGCGGGAGAGTTTGAAATGGGGAGTAATTCACCGAATGCGTTAGATAATGAACGTGCGGCACATAAAGTATATCTAGACACCTATTTTATCGATAGGTATCCAATAACTTCGGGTAAATATCGTGAATTTCTTGAATTTGGAGGTTATAAAAAAGCTCAGTATTGGTCGGATGCAGGCTGGAAATGGTTGCAACTAGAGCAAGTAAAGCATCCAAAATATTGGTCAAATGATGGCGCCTATGATAATCATCCTGTAATGGGTGTGAGTTATTATGAAGCAGAAGCTTATGCAAAATTTGTAGGTAAACGACTACCAACAGAGGCAGAATGGGAAAAAGCTGCACGTTGGGATGAACGAGCAAACCGCAGTCGTACATACCCTTGGGGAGAAGAAGAACCAACACAAGAATTTTGTAATTGCTCTACTTCTTTGAGTATTTCTCAAACAGCTCCAGTTAACGCATACCCAAACGGGCAAAGTGCATATGGAATGTATGATGCTTTGGGTAACGTTTGGGAGTGGACAAATTCTTGGTTCGATGCTTATCAGGGATTTGAATATTATCCATATATAGGTTACTCACAAGTTTACTTTGACAACAAACATAAAGTATTGAAAGGTTCTAGCTGGGCAACACGACCAATGGCAATGCGTGCAAGTTTCCGCAATTGGTATTATCCCCATGTTCGCCAGATTTTTTCGGGATTTCGCTGTGCAAGCGATTAAGACTCAATTCTAGATTGTAATCGCTGTCAATCTAGCTCTAGCGTGATGTTTTGAGACATTGCTTTGTGTTTCACTATCTGAATGCTTGGAAAAATAACTTGCAAGTAGCGAATATAACGTTGTATTCGGAGGGTCAATGGCAATATCTAATACTAACAGTAGTCAGACTATGCAGCAACAAATTGAGAAGCGTTTAGAAATTCAACACTTACGTTCTGTAACTGCTAGTTTAACAACAACTGCTGGAAGTGATGTAGTGAAAGGGTTAACCCAAACACCAAAAACACTACCTCCACGTTACTTTTACGATGATAAAGGTTCGGACTTATTCGAGCAAATCTGTGATTTACCTGAGTATTATGTTACGCGAACCGAAACTGCCATTTTACAAGAATGTGCAGGTGAAATAGTTGAAATTACAGGAAAGTGCGAATTTGTAGAATTGGGCAGTGGTAGTTCGACGAAAAGTAGAATTTTACTCAATGCTTATCAAAATCTAGGTTTGCCATTCCGGTATTTACCAATTGATGTAAGTGCTGGAATGTTAGAAAACAGTGCCAAGCAATTATTATTTGATTATCCAACACTAGAGATTAGCGCACTTGCTGGGACTTATGAACTAGCTTTACAACAACTTCCAAAAAAACAGTTACCGTCCCGGATGGTTGCTTTTATTGGCAGTACCTTGGGTAATTTAAATCTACAAGAATGTGAAATGTTCTTTTCACAAATTACTCAAGCATTACATTCAGGAGAGTATTTTTTATTGGGTATCGACTTGCAAAAACCAAAACCTATTTTGGAAGCTGCGTATAATGATAGTCAAGGTGTAACGGCTGCTTTTAACTTAAACATGTTAGAGCATATCAACTGGTTGTATAATGGTAACTTTGATACAACACAGTTTGAACATTGGGCATTTTACAATGAGACTGAAAATCAAATTGAAATGCATTTGCGCTCTTTGCAACAGCAAACTGTGAAATTAAGTGCGCTGAATCTGAGTGTTAATTTTGCGCGCGATGAAACTATCATGACCGAAATTTCACGTAAGTTTGATATTGCTACAATTAAACAGCACTTAAGCACACATGGTTTGATAACTCAAAAAGTTTGGACTGACCCAAACAATTGGTTTGGTTTGTTACTTTGCCAGTTACAGTGAATGAGTGCAACGGATACAACGGATGTAACGAATGAGTTATTGGTTATAAACAAAATCTTGTTATTTAAAATAACCATCCGTTACATCCGCTCTTATCTGTTGCCAACTTGACTTTGCATTAACTTTTGCACACTAACCAACGCGCGATTTAACTCATAATTCTTACGCTCAGGGTTTTGTAAATACGCAAGCTGTTCTTCTTCAATCATTTTGACATCCTGCACTACTAACCCATCAAGTAATTTCTGTGCGGCGCCAAATAAGCTATCTTTAACAAAGCGTCTAAACCATATGGGCAATTTATGCAGGCGCCAGAATGCATTTAACGAAGTAAAGTGTACTAAATATGCTTTGGTTTCAGTTTCGCTAATTGGACACAGCAAACAATATATTTTAAAATCTTGTCCTAACGTCGAAGTCCAATTCGGGTAAACATAACTTACATCTAAAGGTTCTGGATGCAGGCACCGTAATTTTTTAAAGAATAACTGCGATATCGACCAGATTTTATCTATTTTATAATAGCTTTGTGCCGTGTAATGCGCGTCTACACGATTTTCATTCTCTGTAATATCTTGAAGTTCCGCTTCTGCCCAAGCTTGATAGTCCTCATGTAAATGCCCATGATACATATCCATCAGGTTCTCGATTAAATATGAATAGTGCGCTTTGCAATGAATTATAGAAACAGTGGCAATATAGTTCAAATGTTCCCATTCAGGTAAACCCATTAGTTGTGGTAGTTGTGTTTCAATATCACCTGGGAATAACCAAATAAAACCATCTTGTTCTTGAACAGGGTAGCGATGAATTTTACAACTTGGTAATTTTTGATTTTCTGCTAAGTATGGCACTTCTACACAATTACCATTTTCATTCAGGCGCCAGCCATGATAAGCACACTCTAATGTATCATTTATAACTTTACCATGACTTAATTTAACTTGGCGATGTGGGCAACGGTCTTCTAATGCGTGGATGCTACCATTAGAATCTCGATAAATAACAATTGCCTGTTTCCATAAAGTTACACTTACAGGCTGCGTATTTACCTCAGAACTGCGCGCGACAACATACCAGTGATTAGGATTAATGCCCAACTGACGAACATCACGACTAGATACAGCTTGCACAAACATATATATAAATAATTAATAGAGTTTTTACGTGAAAAGCGTAATTGTTTGATATTGTACCAATTTGCTGTAGAGACGCTCCGGTAGCGGAGCGTCTCTACAATTCCGCTGGCGCCTTATAATCTGTATATTCACTCTGATGTCAAGCAAAGTTGACAATTTCGGTTCCAGGGGAGTATGAATATTGCTTATAAAAAACACGTTCTTAGTAAAACAATGTTGTGCAGTTTCGCTCTCGCGCTTGTCGCACGCAAGTTATAAAGTAGGTGTAGTTAAACTATAAAAGCGAGGCACCTTTTTTATGACAAGTTACCAAGCTGTACCTGGCAATGTTGAAGACTTAATAGCCGAGAGTACATCTATCAACCATATTGACGTTATTGAGAATGTTATTGATACTCTCGAACAAGATGATAGTGCAATGGTTAGTCAACCTTCTGAAGGTGGACATTTGTGGAAATTTAAGTATGGTAGTGTGGAAGTGTTTGTACAATTAACAGGTACAAGTGACGAAGATACTATAACCGTTTGGGCTGAGGTTCTTAAGTTACCTGCAAAGGATGAACCAAAGTTGATGCGGAAGCTCTTAGAAATGAATTGTTCCGGCACTTTTGAATCGCGCTTTGGTATTATCCAAGATCAAGTAGTTGTATTGGCTACACGTACTTTGGCTGAATTATCCGCAACTGAGGTATCACGGTTAATAACTGTTGTGGCAACTATTGCCGACAATAACGATGACGCTTTAGAATCAGAATTCGGAACAAATTCCAGTACGGGCGGGTTAACCTAAATTTTCCTTATTTAGTAGCATATAGCTAAACCCGCCCCTAATCATAACCCGCCCCTACTAACTTTTGAACAACTGGCGCCTAATTCCTTTAATTGAAGCATCTGGTGTTACCCAAATGGCAATCGATAAATGGTTGCTAGAACAACATTTATTGGGTAGTCCATCTGTATTAAGGTTTTATACATGGGCGCCATCCGCTATTTCTTTAGGCTATCACCAGCATAAGTACCCTGAACATTGGCAAAATATTATTTGGAAGGAAAAAAAACTTGATTTAGTCAAACGTCCTACAGGTGGAAGGGCTGTTTTACATCAAGGTGATTTAACTTATGCTGTGATAACATCTGGATTAGATGGGACTCGGATGCAGGCTTATCAAAAAATATGTGAGTTTTTAATTGCTGGCTGGAAACAGCTTGGTATAGATTTACATTATGGTACGGCAGGACGTGGTTATATTCATAATCCGAATTGTTTTGGTACTGCTACAAGCGCGGATTTAGTTACTAATAATGGATATAAATTAATTGGTAGCGCACAGTTACGAAAGGGGAATGCAATTTTGCAACATGGCGCCATACAATTACAACCTGATATCGAATTATTTTCTCAGGTTTTTGGTGAAGAATCACGCTTTGGGCAGTTGTCTTTAAATTTTGATGTTGAAACCATTATTAATGCTTTAGTTGATGCTGCAAGTAATTGTTTTCATACACAATTTGATATTCAGCCTTTATCAGAGGATGAAATGCAACTTATGCTTTCAAATACCCTGATACAGTAAAATCATTAATCATTTGCTGTATAGCATCCCATAGTTCTGGTGTACCTTCCTCAACTGGCACCATACGTTTCATTACTTGTTCGCGACTTATATTATGTAGGCGCCAAGTTCCACCTTTTGTTTGTCCGTTATGTAAAAATGGCTGTATTCTATCTAAAGCTGCGGCAAATTTTGATGTTGGTGTATTTTGTTGCTCGAATTCTTCCCAAATTTCTCTAAGTTCTAATTCTAAATCGTTTGGTAAAAGTCCAAATATCCGATTTGCCGCTTCAATTTCGCGTTGAGCTTTGTTTAAGTTTGCTTGTATGTCGTAGCAGAATGTGTCACCTGCGTCTATTTCTACTATGTCATGGATTAGTAACATTTTGATGGCGCGCGATATGTCTGTTCCAGGTGGTGCGTATTCAGATAAAATTATTGCCATGATGGCGATGTGCCATGAGTGTTCTGCGGTGTTTTCTCGACGGGAACTATCGGTTAGTAGGGTTTGACGAAGAATGTGTTTAAGTTTGTCTATTTCTAGGATGAATTGTATTTGTTGAGTGAGACGATTATTTTGCACTTTCTTCAAGTAAATATTCTGTATTAGTATTTTATGTTGGAACGGGCAGGGATGCCCATTCCACAATATGTTTATTCCACAAGATGTTTATTGATTTTCTGTGAATTTGGCGATTACTCCTAGCTGTAGTCCTGGTGGGTAGGTTCCATTTTGTTTGACTTGTTTGATGTCAGCATCGCTAATTTTTAATTTTAGTTTTTTTGCTAATGCTTGGATAATATCTCCTCTGTCTATTAAACCAGCAACGGCACCTGCTGGTGAAAGTACTGTTACTCGCAGAAGTTTTTCGTCTTCGAGTTTGTTGATTACTTCTACTAGTGTGGTTGTTTCTTCGACGGTGGGAAGTTCTGAAAGGGGGTTAACTATTGCTTCTAAGGTTTTGGTTTCCCACTCGCTGCGTTCTATTTGACGTAAGTTGTCAACGTTTACCATACCTCGGTAGCGTCCATCTGACTCAGCGAAGTAAATTTGTGAATTGGAATCTAATAAATATAAGTCAGCAAATGCACGCAGTGTTTGGTTGGCATCAATAACGCGAAAGTCGCGTGTCATTGCTTCGCTTGCTTTAGTTTTTAGTAGTGTTTCTTGCAAAACAGTAATACGGTCGTAGCTTGTCGCGTTACGAATTCCAAACCAACCTAATAATGCTATCCATAACCCTGTTCCTAAGTCACTTGTAAAATAATCAACTGCTAAACCAGCTGCAATTGCAGTGTATCCTATAATCTTCCCAGATAAAGCGGCGCCTCGTACTGCTTGAAATCTATTACCTGTTATTTTCCATAATGCTGCTTTTAATACTTGTCCACCATCTAACGGTAAACCTGGAATTAAATTAAATAGTGCTAGCACTAAATTTATACGTGCTAAGTCTCCAAATATGGCGTGTGTAAGTGAAGTATCAGAAAACACATTTGATATTAATTGCAGTACTATACATAAACCAATGCTTACTAGTGGCCCTGCTATGGCAACTTGAAAAGCTTTACCCGGAGTTTTTGACTCTTCTTCAATTGCCGCAATTCCACCAAATAAAAATAAGGTTATCGAGTTAACTTGAATACCTTGTGACTTTGCTGCCAAGCTATGACCTAGTTCGTGCAGCACAACTGAGCCAAACAACAGTAATGACATTATCACAGCGGCGCCCCAAGCCAAGCTGGCGCCCCATTGCTGGTAAGCAAAACCAAAATTTAGCGTTGCTAACCCAAAAACTACAATCCACAACGGGTCTAAAAATAAAGGTATTCCGAACAAAGACCCTATTTTCCAATTTGCTTGCATGATTTTTTCCGTTTAATAAATATTACTAATTGTATTATT
>NZ_MRCD01000061.1 GCF_001904745.1 Calothrix sp. HK-06 | reverse complement strand
CTTAAGTCCCCCTTATTAAGGGGGGTTGGGGGGATTAAATTTAGAATTGCTATATATATATAAATCAGAAAACATGATAACAACCTCAAAAAATTTAGCAATCGTGAAAGACGGTAAAATCGAAATAATTGAACCTATCTCTGTAGAAAGTGGTACAGAAGAAAGAGAAAGTTGGGGAAATTGGTCACTTCAAAAATTAAATCAATGTTATGCAGAAGATGAACCTGAATATAGTTTAGAATCGATTAAAGAGTATAATCCTGATTATGAGATAAGGTAATATTACTTTAACTCTTTAAAAGCCTAACAATTTATTTACCTGAGCAAACCTTTAATCTTTCACTTATTTGAGGTTGAGTACTCAAATAATCTTTCAACCAGTCGCACCCGCGCGTTAAAAGTGCATCTAATTCTTCAAGGCGCCAAATTTGCACGTTAGAAGATTGACCGCCAGCAATTTGCGCGAAAATATATTTACCATCAGGGCTAAAATATACTGGCGATACAAATTGAGATGAGTACTTATACTCTGCAAGTAACCTACCCAATATATCCCAGATACGAATTTTATCATTTGATACTGTGACAATGCGCTTACCGTCTGGGCTAAATTTACCGTACACAACTGTATCTGGATGTGGTATTTCAATTATTTCTTTGCCTGAAGTATCCCAAATAATGGCTTTATTACCTGGAGAAGTTGTAATAATTTGTTTTCCATCTGGACTGAAACTAGCGTTATAGAGTTCTTGATTTGTTTTGATATCTAATAACTTTTGCCCAGATGTATTCCACATGCTTACTGTTTTTCCTTCAGTAGTAACTATTAGCTCACCATCTGCACTAAAACTGGCGCCAAAATAATTATTTTTACTCCCTGGAAATTCGATAATTTTTTTCCCTGAAAGATTCCATAAACTAGAGTAGGTTTTGCCGTCATAACTGTATATAGACATAATATGTTTACTATTCGGACTCCAAGTTATACCTCTTCCTTGAAATGTAGTGATTAACTTACCCGACTCCGACCAAATTTTAGTTTCCTTATTGGTATCATTGTTTGTTGTAGTCAGAATATACTTACCATCTGGACTAAAAGCAGTATATAGTAAACTATCATTATGTCCAGAAAGGGATAATAGCTGTTTTCCGGAAGTATCCCAAACGCGCGCTGTTTTATCATTTGATGCTGTGACAATACGCTTTCCATCTGGACTAAAATTTGCGCTATTAATCAAATTGGAATGTCCTGCAAATTTTGCTAACTGTTTACCATATTTGTCCCAAATGACTATATATTTGCTAGTTGAAGTAACAATATATTGACTATCAGGACTCCAATTTTCTGCCGTCATCATATATTGTGACTTGATTGTTGTTGCTGGTATTATATCGGATAAATCCCACATACGAACGATTCTATCTTGTCCCAAGGTAACGAGATATTTTCCATCTGGACTCCAACGAGGACTTCTTTGATTTCCTGATATTGTGGTAATTAAATCACTTGATAAATCCCATGTTTTAAAAGCTTCATCTCTTATATCCCACACTTTTATAGTGTCATCGGTTGTAAAAAGTCGTTTCCCATCAGGACTAAATTCTACACGACTATTTAATTCTTTTTGATTTTCTATTTCTCGTTTGAGCTTACCCGATAAATCCCAAACGAGAGTTTTTTTAGCGGATGATACGAATATATACTTATTATCGGGACTAAAACCCGCATCCCCAATTCCCCATTCGCTGTTTACTTGAAATTTCCTGCGAAGCTTACCTGAAATGTCCCAAAGATATGCATTATCAGAGATAGTTAGAATATATTTACCATTAAGACTCCAATGAACGCTTCTCAAACCTGTTTTGTGTCCTGTTAGCGTTCTTAATAACTTACCTGACGTATCCCAAACGCGCGCTACATTATCATTAGAAGCTGTGAGAATATATTTACTATCTGGACTAAAACTAGCACTATTAACTCTACCTGGAGGTTTCAGTCGTAGTAATAAATTACCAGACAAATTCCAAACGCGCACTGAAATATTACTGTCTATATAATTTCTACTATCAGGCAGAGTTTTTCTTACTGATTGTTCATCTTTTATAATTATAAGTTTACCATCTGGACTAAACTCGGCGCCTATTATAGAGCCAGTAGGTTTTAATATTGCTAATTGTTTACCCGCGCGATTCCAGATACGAACTGTTTTATCATTAAATGAAGTGGTGATAATATGCTTATCATCCGAACTAAACTTAGCATTATAAACACCACCTTTATGTCCTTTTAATTCTGTTATGAGTTTACCTGATATATTCCAAATACGAGCAGTATTATCAAGAGAAGCGGTGATAATGTACTTTCCATCATGGCTCCAATTTAAACTCGTAATTTCCTCTTCATGAGGTATAAATTGTTTAACTTCGCGAATATTAGCAAGAATTGTTTGCAATGCTAAAAGCGGACTAGTTGCAGGATATTTTTCTATATCTCTATTATTTATTAGTTCTTTTAACTTTTGCCCTGCATCTATAGCTGTCACTAAAGACTCAATTTGCTTTGTTTCAAACTGTTGTATTGCTGCCAGTCCTGTTTGTTCTATGACTGTACTTTCTTGAACTTCTTGTAGTTGTTTGGTTGCGGAAGTAAAAGCAATGCTTGCTCCAATTATAGAGCAAATGAAAACTCCGGCGCCAATACGGATTTGTCGTTTAGCTCTATGTTGTGCTGTTGTTAAAGTATTATTAGCTTGTGCTAAGATGCGACTTTCTTCTTCTTTAAGTGCTAGTGCTGTACTTATTGCTTGTTTTTCTAATTCCTGGCTAGCAGCTAAAAACTGATAATCTTGTTCTGTTAAATTTTTATTACCAGCCCAATTCTTTGCTTCTTCTAGTGCTAATCCTTGTAATAGTCTAGAATTATCTTGACAGTTTGAGGCAAACCAAGCTGATAATGCTTCTGAATAAGGTCTTAGATTAGCTAAAGCTTTTTCTACCCAATGTAAATCAAACACTGTTGCATAAATACGGTTATAAACCCTTAAATATCCCTCTTGCTCTACAACTATTCCTGATAGACGTAATTCTATTTGCTCTGGACTATCCGAAGCAGGAATTTGTCCTAATTTTAAAATATTTTGATATAAACCAAGCAAGGCGCCTGTATTTTGCTTGCTCATTAATATTCTATCTTTAATTGTCTTTAAATGGGGCGGTTCGTCTTGTGATTCCCAATTTTCGACAATTTGCTGCTTAACAATATTTTTTATACAAGTAAAATTTGCATTTTGAGATGTCACTAATAAATCACATAACTTTTGTGTTAGAAAGGGTTGTCCACCAGTCCAAGCTAAAACTTCTTGTAAAACAGCTTGTGCATCTTCAACTTTTTCTGCTAAACCTTCCGCTAATGGTGAAATTTCATGTATTTTAAAGCCATCAAGTTGAATTGCACGACCAATATTAAAAGGTGTTCTAACTTTATCCTCTATTAAATCGCTAGGTGTTGCAACTCCAATAATCACAAAAGTTAAACGATTATATTCAGAATTTAAATTACGCTTTTCATAACAACTTCTAATCCAGGTAAAAAAATCGTCTCCCTGAAAACTCAAGCTTAAAATACTATCAATTTCATCAATGAAAATAACAATATTACTTTTAATTGCTTCTAATAATACTTCTTCGACAAATATATCCAAACGTTGTAGAGGAGATAGTTCGCGGTATTCTTTCCACCACGTTCTAATAAATTCGCTGGGGTTAGCTATTTTAAAATTAGCAACTAATGTATAGACAATACCCGCATACCACTGCTCAGGATTAATATCTTTACCACTGCGTCCAGAAACATCTATTGTAGTACAAGCGATTCCTTCTGCTTGCAGTCGTTTGATAGTACGAACTTGCAAGCTAGTTTTACCCATTTGTCGGGAATTAAAAATATAACAAAAGTTACCAGCTATTAATTCATTATATAGTTCTGAGTCTGCTTGTCTAATTACGTAGCTGGGAGCGTCTTCTGTTAAACTCCCACCAACTTTATATGAAAAAATATCGCTCATTGGTTATATGGTTTAATTTATACCCGCGTATGAATTGTAAAAAATTATATTGGCGTAGAGACGCGATTTAATCGCGTCTCTACAGACAATGGTTTGCAACCGTTGGCCGAGATGGTTAGGTTTTAAAAATCGCAAATTGGTTAAATGTCTAGCTTTGTTCAGGAGTACCAAGTTGTACCGCGCGTCTTATACTATGTAATCTTTCTCTAAGTTGTTGAACCTGCTGTTTACTCATTTCATTTTCTAAACGCTTCAAGAAATTTTCCTCAAATTCTAATGCTTTAGTACCAGTCCATATATAGCGACCATTTCCCATAAGCCAGGAAGTAAAAGCACCTGATAGCGCCATATCTCGATTTTCTGCACCAAATTTCTTGAGTTCTTGATGGTAACGAGCATGTTCCGCACGGGCAAACTTTTCTTGCGTTGGCGCCATTTCTACACCTTTAAACCAGTATTTAAATAATTCCTCTGTCATCTTAGCTTCCCAACGACGCATTTCTTCTAATTCCTGCGGTGGTATATTTCGCTGGTCGTTTAAGTCGGAAGTATAAACATGCTTATTGTTATCAATCAATATTTTTAATTGATTTATTTGACTATCAATAAATCTAACTGCTGGATTCTCTGGAGTGAACTGTTTTAGAAGTTGCGCGCGCTCTTTCTCTAAACCTTCCAATTTTTCATACGCAGCATTTGATACTAGTGTTCGCGCTGTTCCTTGATATGGTTGTGGTTGTACATTGGCTAGTTGTTTATACAAATCTTTAAGTTGAGCATCAAATTGTTCAATTATTGGATGTTGAGGTTTAAAACGCGCTAACTCTAAGGCTCGCTCGACTTCTTTTATGGCGATTGATTGTAAAGTGATACGGGTTGTAAGGTCTGGTGCAGGGAGTAACACACCCATCTGTGATACTTCTTTCCTGAGTTTATCTAATATTTCTTGATTACTGGAATCCATATGACCATTTCCGAAAACCCCATTTAGTTGTTGCTGCAAAATTCTGTCAGCTACTTTGTAATCGGCAATAGCGTTTTCTTTATTTCCTAAATCTCTATAAAGTCTAGCCCTTGATAAATACTCATCAGCATTAACACTATAATTTCCAATTAATTTAGTTAAATCTGAGATTGCTTTCTGCTTTTCGCCTAACTTTTCATAAGCTCTAGCTCTGTTCCAATATGCCGCGCGACTAAAACCAAACCTACCTGTATTTAGCTTAATTACTTCGGTATAATCTTTTACTGCTGCTTTATAATTCCCAAGTAGTAGGTAAGTGTTCCCACGCTCATAGTATGCTTCTTCGGCTTTAGGATTGAAACGAATTGCCTGTGTTGCTTTATCAACCCCAGCTTCTAAGTATTTTTGACATTGCTGTTGATAGTTTTCTGTGTCTAGGAAATTTTCTGGTGATTCACAAGCATTCCTGTTATTAGAAGCGAAGATTGGTGTAACCATTGGCGCCGAAAAACCTAGCAGTAATAGAGCAGCTAATGTATAAGCGAATGAGGAAAATGTTGGTAATACGAATTTCATAACTATATATATATTGTCAAATGAGTTTTTGTGTAAGCAGTGTTGGTTTGACCTCTGCTAAACTCATTCTTACCTGGCGCCAATTGAGTTCACTATTGAGTATATCGAGTTCGTATCGACTTTGTATTGAGATTAAGACATGAGTACTGCTGGTTCAGGTGCCCTGAGTACTACTGGTTTCGATAACAGGTAGTACCGTTCATAATTTGTATAGAAGATTTACAAGGATTATTAAATGTTTATAAGTAAATGTCTAATTTATTTGTAATAATTTATAGTACATTTTTTTATCCAACGCATAATCTATGTAATATTTGATGCAGCACGCCACGAACGGACGTTAGCTTTTCAATCGGATTTACCGCGCGTGCTGCTTTATCTTAAGTGGATTCTGATTACATTTAGTGTACTAACGTTTATCAGTTTTCCTGGTGTTCCTGAACCTAAGTTTCTAGGTTTGTCTGCTCTAACTTCTGCTGAATTTGGTAGAGTGTTATTCTTTATACTAGCTTTTGGGGTGACAGGATTGCGAATACCCAATGGTTAAAATTAGTAAGTCAACCGAACGAAGGTTGTAAAGTCTCAGTATATTTCCCCTTACCCAATGTATTTATATAATTTCCCTATGCTTCGGGTGGCTTAAGCCACACGTTGCCGTCGAAAAAGGCGCCTGCCGTCGGCGCAATCTAATTGTTCTTTTTTACTCCTATACTAATTAAATTGAACAATCTTCACAGATTATGGCTTGTATTATAAAATTTTGCTATGCTTAAATTGTATTTATGTGAAAAAATAACATATTATTGCTCTAATGCATCAAAAATATGCTAATTGAATTTAGTGTTGCCAATTACAGGTCTTTCAAAGAAAAAGTTACCTTTAGCATGGTGGCAGCCTTTTGAGCGATTACTGTTTTTATTTTTCTTAATTTGAAGAAGTTTTTAAACTTAATAGCTCATACTCGTGTTTCTCTTTATCAATAACTGGGGATAAAATAACATAATTTTGAATTGTTGCAACATATATAGACGATTTGCTAATTGTATCTACATCTCCAAACGCAGAATCTGATATAATACATCTGTATCGCTTGTTTGAATTTATATCTTGTAGGTTAATTGTTTTACTTTTATAATTAACCATAATCACTTTTACGCTTATCTCAATCTCAACCTCAGTTTTAAGTCGAGTGTTCCTAATAATATTGAGTGTGCTATAAACTGTCTCTAAAGAAATTTCTCCTGGCTCTTTAATACCTGTTTTTGGGGATGCCCAATCTATATGAAGTTTACTAATTCCGGTTTTACTCAAAGCATTTAAAAATGCGCTATATTTAAAAGCTGTTTTCTTTTTAAAAGTATATAGTTTTGCACGTAACTGGTCTGCATTTGCGCCAATATTAATTAAATGTATAAATTCGCAGAAACACTCTTCTAATAGCGAATCACCTTGAGTATCTTCTTCGCGCGTATTTCCTTCTAGTCGCATTCCAAAAGAACCACTGAATATACCAGATATAACAATTTTAGTTTTTTTTGTTACCTCTTGAGGCACTATATGGGTTTCAGTTTTTCCAAGTTGAACTTGCCCTATAGCATCAATTGTCTCTTGTAATGAAGACAAAATAAATCCTAGTTCTCCTATCGGTACTTCTACTGTTTCTTGTGGAAACTGTAATATAAGGTCTATGATTTCTCTATTCTTAATTTGAGATAATTGTTTAATTTGACTATTTTGTAAATCGACATCTGCTTGAATTATTTGTCCAGACATCGGTAAATAATCATCTTCTATCTGCTCACAAAATATGATAGCAACTTCAACACTTAAGTTTTCTTCGTAAGGTGTGACTACTTTATATATAAAAGCGTCTTCTGAACTACTGAAAATTTCTCTTAATTCAACCTTTCCTCTCTTTGAATTATTCAATCTGCCTAAAGATACCGGGGCATAAAGCCAAATATCTGATGTGTCAGAACTGTCAACCCAAAGAGCAATAAAAATTTGTCCTGATTGATTTTTACAAGCAAATAATGCTGGCTTATCATAGAAGTCATAAACCTCTATCATTTCCAGTTTACCCAGTATTGTTGATTCCGGTAAAAAGCTCATCATTTTAGTATACTTTCACATTTATATGTCCAAATTTACATCAGTTAGTTCAATTATTTTAAAAATTTCCCAGGGTTCACAATTTTCTAGTATCCACCAAGTATTATGAGACTTGCCAGTATTGAGTGATGGTGTCTTTTTAATTTTTCCATAATCGCAATTTAAAGAACCCTTAGCAACTTTCATTTTTCTAAATCTAGGAATTCTGTTAGGTAAATTAATAACGTCATCTAATGATGAATACACTGAAACTCCACAAGCTTGACATTCTGATATTTGTGCAGGACAAGGCTTGGTTGGGTTCTCTTCTCGCCATGACATGAAATCTTCTGCTAGTGGTATTTGGTGATTTTTTTTTATAAACCGATAAAACTCACCAGAAGCAACATCAGATTCATCTGGAGGACAGTTTTCTGGAAAATGTTTTGGATAACTCATCAGTTGCTTCTTTATAATCGAGGTTGTAGCTTTGTCTACGTATCATGGCATTCACCTGAAAATATCTAAACTATACTTTCGCTCACACGAGCAATTGCTAGCGATGTCGGCGTTTAGCCTTTAGCTCTAATGTACTACAAAATAATAAAAATTGTTTCGAGTGCATTATTATTTAACATTCAATAGCCTTCACTGGCGCCACGAGTAAAGCGATTACGACCTTGCAAAAGGGCTAAAATCCTTACAGAAGAAGATTCGCGTTGCAACGACTGCTTTGGGGATGGGTTTTGATAAACCAGATTTAGGATTTGTAATTCATTATCAGCGTCCTGGTTCGGTTGTACACTATTATCAGCAGGTAGGACGCGCGGGTAGAGCAGTCGATAAAGCCTACGGTATTCTTTTGAGCGGTAATGAGGACGATGATATTAGTAACTATTTTATTAATACAGCTTTTCCTCCCGAAGCTCACACCCAAAGTGTGTTAGACTCTCTCGAACAAGCCGAAAATGGTCTTTCTGTACCTCAACTGGAACAAGAACTCAATATTTCGCGTGGACAAATAGATAAAGTTTTAAAGCTATTATCTCTTAATTCTCCGGCGCCAGTAGTTAAACAAGACTCAAAATGGTATCTTACCTCTGTAAATTATCAACCAGATACCGCGCGTATAGAGCAATTAACCCAAATTCGGCGTACTGAACAAGCTAGAATGCGAGACTATATGCAAAGCAAACAATGCTTGATGACTTTTCTCGCAACTGAATTAGACGAACCCAATCCAACTAATTGCGGCAAATGCGCTGTATGTTTGGGTCAACCGTTATTACCGCAAACCTGTTCGCTAGAACTTGTAAATCAAGCTATTCAATATTTACGACGTAGCGACCAAATTATTGAACCCCGTAAAATGTGGGTTTCTCAAGCATTTGCAATTTACGGATTTTCTGGGAAGATTAAGGATGATTTAAAAGTTAAAACAGGAAGAGCATTGTCTTTATGGGGTGATGCTGGCTGGGGTGAGCTAGTCAAGCATGGTAAATATAAAGATAATCATTTTGATGAGGCACTAGTAGATGGGGTTGTAGACATGATTAAACGCTCTTCGTTTCAACCTTATCCAAGTTGGGTAACATGTGTTCCCTCATTAAATCATACTCAACTTGTTCCAAATTTTGCTCAACGTTTAGCAGCACGATTAAATTTACCATTTATGCCAGTTGTACAAAAAATCCGTCCAACTCAGTTACAAAAAGAAATGAGCAACAGCTTTCAACAAGCTCGTAATTTAGACGGCACCTTTACTGTAGATTATTGGAATGGTATCAATGGTTCTGTTTTCTTAGTTGATGATATGGTTGACTCTCGTTGGACTTTCACTGTCATTGGGGCACTTTTACGTCGCGCGGGTAGTAAAGCCGTTTTTCCCATAGCACTCGCACTAAATATATTAAGTCAAGGAGATTAATTAGATATTATGTTCAATCATGTGTTGGCGCCAGACACTCAAGCTATTTTATTGTTATGTGGAAGTTTTGGACAAAATCGTCAAATCGAACCGCAACCTCTAACTTTAAGCGAATATAACTCTTTGGCAGAATGGTTACGAGAAAACCAAATGCGTCCCGCAGATTTACTGGCGCCAACTACAGAAGAACATCTACAAACAAATTAAAACGGCAAACTTGATATTCACAGGCTGTTAACTTTACTCTCAAGAGGCGCCATGTTAAGTTTAGCCGTTGAAAAATGGACAAATCAAGGACTTTGGATACTTGGACGCAGTGACGCAAATTATCCCAAACGTCTGAAACAAAGACTCAAACAATCGGCGCCTGCTATTCTTTATGGAGTTGGCAATGTCGAACTACTATCGATGGGGGGACTAGCAATAGTTGGTTCTCGCGATATCGATGAAGAAGGATTGAATTATACACAAAAAATAGCACAAACCTGCTCTGCTCAAAGTATACAAGTTATTTCTGGCGGCGCCCGTGGAGTAGACCAAGCTGCCATGTTAGGTGCATTAAACGCAGGTGGAACAGCTATTGGTGTACTCGCAGATAGTTTAGTCAAAGCAGCAGTTAACAGTAAATACCGTCCTGATATCAAAGACGGTAGACTTCTATTAGTTTCGAGCTACGACCCAGAAGCTGGTTTTAATACTGGCAACGCGATGGGACGAAATAAATATATTTATGCTTTATCAGACTATGCACTTGTAGTAAACTCCACAGTCGGTAAAGGTGGTACTTGGGCAGGTGCTACAGAAGTTTTATCCAAATTCAAAGATATTCCCCTTTTTGTCAGGTTAGATAATACTGCACCAGAAGGTAATCAAGAATTATATAACAAAGGCGCCAAACCTTTTCCACCAGAACCTTGGAATTCTCTACACGAACTTTTATCTATTACTCAAGAATCATCTAATACTGAAGACATTTACGAAGTCGTACTACCTGTTATCCTTCGTCACTTACAACAACCCAAAGACGCAAAAACCCTTGCTGAATCTCTAAATGTAAGACTACCACAAATGCAAGATTGGTTGAATCGAGCCGAGAAAGAAGGTACAGTCAGCATAAGCTTGGCGCCTGTCACTTATGTAGTTAATCAAACCGCAACCCAATTGTCACTACTATAAGTAAGAATTATTATTTCTAACAGCGTATTATCCAAGGTTCGGTTTTCCGTACCTTTTATTCCGGTTATATGTCATTAGTTACAATTCTTAACAAAAAGCCGAATATATGTTAATATTTATTAAGTGGCAAGTACATCAGCGTGTATAAAAGCTCAAAAATCTATACGAGTTTATTAATAAACAATTTTTATAAGTTTCATTGTATTAAATTATCCAACGTTACTTTAATCACTGTTTTTATTTTTAAATCAGTGATTATTTTACTGTGTCATGGCTAAATTTTATGAATTATCGTCAGCTAAATTAGGTGTTCACGTGCTAGAAACTACAAAGTATTCAAATTTCCAAATTGAACCTCTTCCAGACACAGGAACATTGACATATAAATCATTGTTAATTCCTATATCTATAATAATTGTTTGGGCAGTGAGCTTAGTTTATTTACTATCTATAGATATACATACACTTAATCCTTTTACTTTTATAGCTGCTATTTTGTGGCAAACCTTCATTTATACAGGTTTATTTATTACGGCACATGATGCTATGCATGGGTCAGTTTTAACTAGCAATGTTAAAATTAATCACTTAATTGGTTCACTATGCTTAATACTTTACGGTTGTTTATCATATAAAAAACTTCTCAAAAAACATCATCAACACCATAAATACCCAGCCAGTGAGTTAGACCCAGACTTTCATGATGGCAAGGGCAAAAACTTTTTCGCTTGGTACTCGTATTTCATGAAACGTTACTGGAGTTGGCGCCAGATAATTACATTAATGATTATTTATAACCTTATTACTCGTATACTGCATGTCCCTGAAGATAATATGAGATATTTTTGGGTTATTCCTCCCATTTTAAGTTCACTACAATTATTTTACTTTGGTACTTTTGAACCACATCGGGAACCAGCAAACGGTTACAAACAACCGCATCGTTCACATACTATTGGGCGCCCAGCGTGGTTATCGTTTATTACCTGCTATCACTTTGGCTACCACGAAGAACATCACGAATATCCACAGTATCCTTGGTGGCGCCTGCCCAAAGTATATCAATATAGACGCACAGTAGCGTAGGTTGGGTGGCGGCAATAGTAACCCAACATCAGGAAAATATACTTATGCTTGTGTAGCTTTTTTTAGATGCGATATGCAAATTAACTCTGGTTTCTGAGTTTCTTATAAGCATTAGCACAGTACGTTGTGAGGTTTTCATTTATCCGGGTTGTGGCAGTATAATCTACCCGCAACCCTTTTTGTAAGGGCGCCGTCAGGATTTAATCACAGCGTTTTTGGGACAACAAGCTTACACTGAGCTAACGGTACTGGCAAAACTCGTTATGTATTGCCTTTGATGAAGGGGTTTTATCGCGGTTACTACATACCAGCAAGAAATTTTCCAAAAAAGCTTTGAAGAAGTGACTCAAGGCTAAATATAATCATTATCGTAATCAATTTCTGAGCAATCTGTATATTATGTGTGGGTTTACAGGTGGTAGCAGTCGTTGAAGCGCTCACGACAAAGTACTGATGTGTACGGTGCCATCGACCAAGCAAAGCGTTACAGTCGCGGTTATATAGTTAGAGGTAATGAGATATTACCTGGTGGCCCGTGGGGGGAATATAAAGTGCCGTTTGTGTTTGCAACCAATGGGCGCCCGTTTTTAAGACAATTGGAAACAAAGAGCGGGATATGGTTTTGTGATGTACGCAAACCGTCGAATATTCGCCGTTCCCTGAGTACATGGTATTCACCACAGGGTGTACAAGATTTATTGGCTGTTGATGCGGAAGCTGCACACCAGAAGTTACAGGAAGAAAGTTTTAATTATAGTTTGACGCTGCGTGACTATCAAATTAAGGCTATACAAAAAGTAGAAGCAGCATTGTCAGATGATGCTAGAAAAATATTAATTGCAATGGCAACCGCGCATACTAAAAAAGTTGGTAACAAGTATTGATGAGTTGGACTGGTACTCAGCGTCATATGAGGGGTTGGGTGATTTATACGAGGATTTATTAGAACGCAATGCATCCGAGAAAAAGTCTGGCGCCGGACAATATTTTACACCACGTCCTTTAATTGATTGCATGGTGGAATTAATTAAATCTCAGGCTCTAACAATTCAAAATTAAAAATTGGTAAAGGTGGACTACCAACCCGCGAGGACTTTACATTCCCTACTAGTAACAAACAGCTAGCGTTCCTACAACATATATATAGAGGGTTAAAACCTGGAGGACGCGCGGCAGTTGTATTACCTGATAACGTATTATTTAAAGATGGGCAAGGTCGTAACATCCGCGCTGACTTAATGGATAAATGCAACCTGCACACTATATTGAGATTACCTACAGGGATATTTTACGCCCAAGGTGTCAAAACTAATGTGCTATTCTTCCAGCGTGGCGCCAGTGATAAGGGTAATACAAAAGCGGTATGGTTCTATGATATGCGAACCAATATGCCAGTTTTTGGTAAACGCACTCCTTTAACCAAGGAGCATTTTAAACCGTTTGAATTAGCTTATGGTGATGACCCTAATGGTAACAGCGCGCGGGTCGATGAAGGGGAAAGTGGATTCCGGGCGCCGTTTTACCAGGGAAGAAATATCTAAACGTGGGGAAAATATAGATATTACCTGGTTACGGGATGAAAGCTTACAGTCAGGGGATAATTTACCGGAACCGGAAATTATTGCAGCGGAGATAATGACCAAGCTGCAAACTGCGATGGATGAGATGGAAGCTTTAATGCTGCTGTTGGAGGGAGACCCAGAGACTGAAGCGGAGACAGAAGCTTTGTTGGAATAAAGGGTGTGACGAGTTAGGGAGTTAGGTTCTCCGTACCTCGTTTTTCGTATTAACATAACCTCTAAATATCTGTTCGGTTTTTATCAATATAAAAGTGATATAAACGGTATTTGCAACGCTTTCAACCTTTATTACTATAAGAACATAACGAAACGATATACAGAACAAATTAATCGATACCTACTTGAAAAGGAGGCAACCAAAATGTTAGCACGTTATAACCCTTGGAACGAAATGAACGCAGTTACTCGCCAACTAGATTCATTATTTCAGGAAATGCAGGCACCTACATTTAGAACTCCTGCTGCTGAACTACATGAAACCGACGAAGCAGTACATCTTAAATTAGAATTACCTGGTGTTGAAGCCAAAGATGTAGATATTGAAGTTACCGAAAACGCTGTTAAGGTGGTAGCTGAACGTAAGACTGAAAGTAAGACCGAAGAAAACGGCAGAACCAGAAGTGAGTTTTATTACGGCAAGTTCCAACGTGTAATTCCCCTACGCGCGCGTATTCAAAACACTGCCGTAACCGCAGAATACAAAGATGGTATTTTAAACTTGACATTACCTAAGTCAGAAGCAGAAAAGAACAAGGTAGTCAAAGTTAACCTTGGGGAAGTCTCTGCATAATCATTAATTGCAATTGGTTGAATATGACATAATAGTTGGCGCCCGGTCTCTCAAGTAGAGGCTGGGTTTTTTATTTATAGTCTCTACAATGCGCGTACAATGATACTGAACATGCAATGGAGATAAGCATGAAAGTTGGTTTTATTGGCATGGGAATTATGGGAAGTCGGATGGCAGCTAACCTACTTCTTCACGGCTATGAATTAGTAATATTCAATCGTACCAAAGATAAAGCTACCTCTTTAATTAACAATGGGGCTATATGGGCAGATACTCCTGAAGTTGTGGCTAACCATTATTATCGTTGTCATTTCCATTGTTTCTACTTATATATTTCATCTCCTTATGAGGGTTATTTTTCTTCCCTCCCAGTTGAACCTTCTCCAGCATATGTATAACCTAATTTTTTAGCTATTTCCTTTATTTTATCTGGCGTTGTAGGCGCCACTCTTGCTAGAACCGTTGTACGGTCAAGTTTTTTTCTTGGCATCTTAAAATTATGATATCTGATATATGGATACAGTATAAGCTCACTTTTATATCATTGGTTTATGCTTTTAGGCACCTGCATCTATAAAAAACCATTTTTTGTCTATATGGCGCCAATTATAAATTTGTCTAACTCTCCTCTCTGTATTCTCTGTGACTCTGTGGTAAAAATATTAACATTTAATATAATGACTGCACAGGCGAGACGCCTATGCTACAAGATTACTGAAATTAATATATACAAGGATATTATTAACTATCCGTTACATCCGTTATATCCGTTGCCAATCTTCACGAAATATACATTTTACTCTTGTAGTCTCTTAATAGATGCGACGTGCGTATACTCGTATATCGCATTCCTACAGTACGTAAGTGATTAAGGTGCATTTTCCTCATGCATCCAAGCATTCTACCTGGGTTGTGAATGGAGTTAACCTCTATACGCAACCTTTTTTCCATTTAGAATTAAGTGTGCTACATAAGGAAAATTATCGTGGAAACAGACTTACTCGGTTTAGAAATTAGTAAGGGGGAACTCAGACGTTTAACAGGGTTTGACCCGGATGAAGTGTTTCGACCTTCAATAATGCGCGACAAAAAGAAGCGTTTAGGATTTATTGGCAATGAGCTAATGGTTGCTCTTGCACTAACTCCCCTTATAGTCGGATTTATTTATGCTTTTCTAATATTACCTACAATCGGTACATCTATACCGCTAGGACTTGCTTTAATAATCATCGTACCAATACTAGTACTATTTGGACGTTGGTTCTGGCGCCTAAAAACATGTCCAAAAGTTGTAACAGTACTTTTAGATGAAGTCGATAGATACCATGCAGTAATCCAATCAATCCATCTAAATGACCAATTAGCAACATCAGGAAATAAAACTTCACATATCGAAGACCGGGAAAAAGTTATTTCAGGACTACAGTTAATTCGCGAAGATTTGGTACGCGCGTTAAAAACTGAACGTATTTTGCGGGATAATAAAGAACTGCTTGCCAATAATCAAGAATTATCTATAAATAATTTATCTAACCTGCAAGCAATGCAAGTTAGTACAGAAGCGAGCGAATATGCTCAACTTCTTAATCAATCATTACAGATTGCTATCGACGTGCAAGCAGAAATTAGAAAACTACAGTCGCAGCGTTGAGTAAAAAATGACAACCTTACCTAAAATAATCGTTCTCGATGATGACCCAACGGGTTCGCAAACTGTCCACAGTTGCCTGCTTTTGATGCGCTGGAATGTGGACACTTTACGTCTCGGTTTGCGCGATGATTCACCGATATTTTTTGTGTTAACTAATACTCGGTCTTTAACTCCCGAAGCTGCTGCTGAGGTTACAAAAGAAGTTTGTCATAATTTGAAAATTGCCATTGAGGCAGAAAATATTGAAGATTTTTTAGTCGTTAGTCGTTCTGATTCTACATTACGAGGACATTACCCTATCGAAACTGACGTTATTGCCTCTGAACTTGGCCCCTTTGATGCTCACTTTTTAGTACCTGCGTTTTTTGAAGGTGGTCGCATTACCCGTGACAGTATACATTATTTGATTATTGATGGAGTTCCCACTCCAGTACATGAAACCGAATTTGCGCGCGATTCTGTATTTGCTTATAGTTATAGTTATTTGCCCAAGTACGCTGAAGAAAAAACCAAGGGTAAAATACCAGCAGATTCTGTAGAGAGGTTTTTACTATCTGATATTCGTGCGGGTAGTAAAGAGCGCTTAATGAATCTTCATAATAATCAATGCTGTGTTGTCGATGGTGAAACCCAAGCTGACTTAGATAAGTTTGCCCAAGATATTTTATCCGCAGCAAGTCAGGGAAAACGCTTTTTGTTTCGCAGTGCTGCCAGTATATTAACTGCACTCGCTGCTTTACCACCCCAACCAATCGGCGCCCAAGATATGGCACAGTATGTACGTAGAGGTAAACCCGGTGCTGTTATTGTGGGGTCACATGTTAAAAAAACAACTCAGCAATTAGAAAAATTATTACAAGCTGAAGGTATTACTGGGATTGAAATAGATGTAGCTAAGTTAATCAATAATGGTAACGAAGCGGGACTTTTATCTGATACTCTACTAGCTATAGGCGCCGTACATTCAGAAGGCAAAACTCCTGTAATATATACTAGTCGTACTGAACTAACTTTCCCTGACGTTAAAACTCGATTAGACTTTGGCGCCAAAGTTTCCAATTTACTAATGGATATAGTCAGGGGTTTACCCGAAGATATCGGATTTTTGATAAGTAAAGGTGGAATTACATCGAATGACGTTCTAAGCTCAGGTCTAGCTTTAACATCCGCACGGTTACTAGGTCAAATTTTAGCAGGTTGCTCTATGGTAACAACTCCAAATGACCATCCACGTTACTCAAATCTACCAGTTGTGTTGTTTCCTGGTAATGTTGGTGATGACTCAGCTTTGGCTACAGTTTATAAAAGACTTACCAAAATCTAAAGAAACCTGGTTTCTACACCAAGTTGTCATTTTTATTACAATATCTCAAAAAGAAACCAGGTTTCTACTATCCTAGTAACAGGATGCCTCGAAGTTAAATAAAAGTGTTTTTTGGCTGGTGTATCATGACTTATGATTCTGCAACTCCCAACTTAGAATCAAATCCCAATAATTTGGAACCAGCATTAATTTATCAAAAGGAATTTGATGAAGATATAAACCCGGTTCTTCCAGAAGCAGAAGTAAATACTGTGCTGCATTTTATTTCTAGTCCAACTGTTGATGACGGTAATCACTTTATCTCTAGTTTGGCAAATCCTGAAACACTTGTAGCTTCTGACAACGAACAAAAGTTAGAAGATAATAGCATTGTTGTGGAAACAAGTATTCCAACATACCTGTCTACCCCAGTTGCTGAGTATAAAGTAGATTCACTACTTGATGATAGAGAGGTAAGGATGACGAGCGACGTAAATTCTGATGTTGTTTACAATACACAAGTACCATTAGAAACAGAACAACAACAATTAGATACCCCCTCTCAAAATACAAAGATAGTAGAAGCTGAGTTACCTCCTGAAGACCTTCCTATTACAGTATTCGAGCAAAAAGAGTTACCTCCTCCTGGTAGTGAAGAAGTTGTGCAAGCAGATAGTTCCGAAGAAAAATCGGAATTACCTGTTGAAGATACTGTTGAAGAAGGTATTATTTCTAACTTTAATCTTGATGAAGATATTACATCGTTAGATTCTTTACCAAAGCCTCTTCCCAATCGTAATGTTCAGGTACAGTTTAAAACCGAAGCCGAACGACTGGTAATAATTTTACCCAAAGAGTCGCAAATTAGTATTAGCGAGTACAGTTGGTCAGAAATTTGGCAACAGCTTAAGCAGCGTTTAAATGGTGGTGACCGTTTGCGTGTAGCTAATACAAGCGTACATTTAGTTGCCGGTGATAGATTACTCGATGCGAGACAACTCCAAGAGCTTGCGGAATCTTTAAAAGAAGTAGAGCTTCAATTAAAATCTGTAGCAACGAGTCGAAGGCAAACTGCCGTAGCTGCTGTGACTGCGGGTTATTCTGTCGAGCAACTGCAACTGGCGCCCAAAATTTCTTTTTCTGAGGATAAAAATGTTGTAACTCCTTCAGCAGAACCGCTATATATGGAGATGACAATCCGTTCGGGTGTAGAAATTCGTCATCCTGGTACTGTTATTATCTTGGGGGATGTTAATCCTGGTGGTATTGTAGTTGCTTCAGGCGATATTTTAGTTTGGGGTCGTTTGCGTGGAGTGGCTCATGCTGGCGCCGATGGCAACAGCGAGTGTTTAATTATGGCGTTACAAATGGAACCAACACAGCTTCGTATTGCCGATGCTGTGGCACGGGCACCGGAAAAAGCACCAACACAATTTCATCCCGAAGTGGCATATGTTACATCAGGAGGGATTCGTATCGCAAAAGCTGCTGATTTCTCAAGATTGAGTAAGATTAGTCAACAGCCATTAAAAGTAGAATAATAAAAAAAGAAAAGGATAATCAACAGGTAAAAAATTAATACTTAATGATTATCCTTCGTGCTTCTTGTTTTATACTTCTTATTCATACTTCGGTATATTGTTTGAGTCTTAAATCGAGCGCGCTTTTATCATGACTCGGATTATTGTTATTACCTCCGGCAAAGGAGGAGTGGGTAAAACCACGGTTTCAGCTAATTTAGGGATGGCAATAGCCAAAATGGGACGACAAGTAGCACTCGTCGATGCTGACTTTGGGCTACGAAATCTCGATTTACTCCTTGGCTTGGAAAACCGTATTGTTTATACTGCGGTCGAGGTATTGGCACGTGAGTGTCGATTAGAACAAGCTTTGGTCAAAGATAAACGTCAACCAAATCTTGTACTTCTACCCGCTGCACAAAACCGTAGCAAAGAAGCAGTTACACCCGACCAAATGAAGTTGTTGGTGAATGCGCTAGCACAAAAGTATCAGTATGTAATTATTGATAGTCCTGCTGGTATTGAAAACGGATTTAAAAATGCGATAGCACCAGCAAAAGAAGCTTTAATCGTCACAACTCCAGAAATTTCTGCCGTTCGTGATGCTGACCGTGTGGTTGGGTTATTAGAAGCACAAGGCGTTAAGCGCGCACATTTGATTATCAATCGCATTCGTCCAGCAATGGTACGAGCAAATGATATGATGTCTGTACAGGATGTTCAGGAACTACTAGCAATTCCTCTAATTGGTGTAATCCCTGACGACGAGCGCGTAATTGTCTCGACTAATCGCGGTGAGCCTCTTGTGTTATCTGATACTCCATCCTTAGCTGCAACGGCGTTTGAAAACATCGTTCGTAGATTGGAAGGGGAAACCGTTGAGTTTCTTGACCTTGACTCGCAAAGCGAAAACATCTTTGCCCGACTCCGCAAGCTGTTGTGGACAAAGATTATTTAATACTTCCACCCTTGCACTTTCGCAGATGCAATGATTCTCGAATTTATAGAACGTCTTTTTTCCCGCAGTAACGATACCAGTCGCAGTGAAGTCAAACGTCGCCTGCAACTGGTAATTGCTCATGACCGTGCTGATTTGAGTCCTCAAATGATAGAGAAAATGCGGCAAGAAATCCTTGAAATTGTTTGTCGCTACGTGGAAGTAGAAACCGAAGGCTTAGAATTCTCGCTCGAAAGCAATCAACGCACTACTGCTTTGATTGCTAATTTGCCTATTCGTAGAGTCAAAGATTCTACTTCTGAAGAGGAAACGACTAGCGAGAAAGTTTAAATTAATAAATTTGCTTTATATTCTTAGCCCCCCTTATCAAGGGGGGTTAGGGGGATTAAACTTCTTTACGGTAAAGGATGAAACAAAAGGTCAGGAAAGAAGTTATTAAATACTGCCCAAATAGTAAAAGCTACTGATACCGATACTACAGCGAGAACAGGCGCCAAAGATAAATAGCGCGAAAAGAATCTTTTTTGATCGTCTGTCTTTTGCATAAGTTTTCCTTTCTAATTCAATGCTTAAATTCAGTGTAATTATTTACACTAATCATAAATATTTAAGGCATTAAATTAAGATAATTAATTTACAATATCTAGATTAGCTGTTAAGTTTTGACGTTACCTCTAACTTCAGCCGTGAGTAAAGCTATATTTATTGATTTTTTTTTATCTATAAATATATCTATCGTAAACTCTATAATAAGTCTTTAGACTGAAGAATACTTTATTCCTACTAGCTTCACTGTCAAGTTGCGTTAGTCTATAAAGAAAGTATAAAAAATGACGAAAGCTTTATATTAATGATTACATCAATAGCTTATAACCCAGACTTTGAAACCTTGCTGGACTACTTTAAACAAAAGTGCGGTTGTGATTTGACTTTTTACAAGCGTAATTCATTGATGCGACGGTTTGGACGCCGAATGCAGGATTTAAAAATTGAGAATTATACGAACTACTTACCATATTTGCACGTGCATTCCGAAGACTACACTTCGCTGCTCGACACCATCTTAATCAACTTCTCTCGGTTTTTTCGCAATCCGGATTCCTGAAATTATCTGGTTAGCACAATCATCCCTCAAATTATCACAAATAAAAAACCGCAAGAAAAATTCGTATTTGGAGCGCAGGTTGTGCTTATGGACAAGAAGTTAATACGTTGCTGATGTTATTGGTAGAAGCTTTGGGCATTGAGCAATATTTACAAAGAGTACAATTTTTGCCACGGTAACTGAAATCGGCATCACTTATCTAGACATTCACATCAAACCAGTATTTAATGCCAGTGGTAAGCTCCTTGGCGCCAATCTCACTTTTGTTGATATCACCCATTACAAACAGCTAGCATAGTAACTTATTCAGATTTTTGTAAACAAGCGTTGGTTTTTCGGCTATAACTAGAATAATATAGTTAAATCATAGTCATTACGATTATGATTTATTGTTAAACGCTGGGAAGTAAGGCTATGGACTTGACAAACTCGAATACCGCAAACAATTTGGCTGAAGCTTTTGGTGGAGAATCAATGGCTAATCGTAAATACCTATTTTTTGCGGAAGTGACACGTAATTTAGGTATGCATGAACTATCAAAGTTATTTCGTGAAACAGCGCAGCAAGAAACGGAACATGCATTTGCCCATTTTAGATTAATGCATCCAGAGTTAGCTGTAACAGATGCTGCATCATTAACACCCGAACAGAAAAAAGCAATTGCTGCGCGTTGTTTGGAGTTAGCAATTGAGGGTGAGACATACGAGTACAGTGTAATGTATCCGGGTTTTGCAGAGCAAGCGCGTACAGACCGAGATGGAAGTGCAGTGGTTGAATTTGAAAAGCAGCAAGCAGAATCTGTAGAACACGCTCAAACCTTCCGTAAAGCAGCACATAACTTTGGCTTGCTAACACACATCGAAAATCACCATGCTCAACAGTATAGTGAAGCGTTGCGAGCATTAGATGGAGTGGCGCCTGCTACTAAAGCTAAAACAGGAAACCCAGCAACGCAAAAATGGATTTGTCGTCAATGTTCCATGATATATGACCCAATAACAGGCGACCCAGACTCAGGTATTGCACCTGGTACACCGTTTGAGTCAATACCCGACGACTGGAAATGTCCAATTTGCGGCGCCCAGAAAAAGCTCTTTGTTATATACGAAGAAGCAGTGGCAGCATAATAAAACACGTCGTGTAGAGACGTTACATGTAACGGAGCCACTCGCGTGCGCGGGTGCCCCGCGTTGAGCGAAGTGGCGTTCTCTAGGAGGATTTTGATAAAATTACCGGGATGCTAATTATAAATTGTGTGCCTTCCCCAGGTGCTGAAATGCACTCTAAGGTTCCACTATGTTTCTGTGTAACTATTTGATAGCTGATACTAAGTCCCAAACCAGTACCTTTCCCTTGTGGTTTAGTTGTAAAAAATGCATTAAATAATTTCTGCTGTACAGCTTCGGTCATTCCTAAACCATTATCACCAATGCTCATAGTTATCCAGCCATCTTGATAAGTAGTATAGATAGTAATAATATTATTAATTGTTTTATATGATTTACCCTGGTTTGCTTCCTCTAGTGCATCAATGGCATTAGCAATTAGGTTCATAAATACTTGGTTGAGTTGTTGAGGATAACACTCAACGTGAGGTAAATCGCCATAATTTTTAATAATTTTTATTGCAGGACATTCTGGTTTGGCTTTCAAACGATGGCTAAGTATCATCAACGTAGTTTCAATACCCTCGTGAATATCGACTACACAACATACATCGCCATCATTACGAGAGAAATTACGTAGTGATTGCATAATATCTTTGATACGAACAGTACCTAGTTTCATTGATGAAATCATTTTGGGTAAATCTTCAAGTAAATACTTTAAGTCAACAGTTTCTGCATCTTCTAAAATTTCAGGTGGTACTTCTGAAAAATGCTGTTGATATAGTTCGAGGTGGTGAATTAAATCTTCTATATATTGTTGGGCATGAGTTAAATTACCATTAATAAAGCTAACAGGATTATTAACCTCATGAGCAACACCAGCAACTAATTGTCCTAATGATGAAATTTTTTCTGTATGCACGAGTTGCGCTTGGGTAGAAGAAAGCTTTTCTAAAGATTCTTGTAGTTGCTGTGCTTTGTCTTGTTCAAGAGCATAAAGTCGCGCGTTTTCAATAGAAATAGAAACTTGAGAACTGAGTAAATTCAATATTTCTAACCTATCGGCGGTAAAAACACCTGTGGTAAGATTATTTTCTAAATATATGATTCCTGTAAGTTTACCTTGATGAATTATCGGCAAACACAAGACTGATTTCGGTTGATTTTTGATGATATAAGGGTCATTTACAAAAACTTTAGAATGGCTAGCATTTTCTAAAATAATATTTTTTTGAGTGCGTTCGACATAATTCAGTACAGATAATGGTAAGTTTGATACATCATTAAATTCATTAGTTGCTACTTCTATTATCCAATTAGATTCACGCTTGCTAACCAAACACGCTTTCTGGGCGCCTGCATTTTCCTGTAAAATTATAATTAATTTATTAAGTAAACTAGGTAAATTAATTTCACTGGAAAGCGTTTGAGATGCTTTAATAACAGTATGTAAATCAAGTAAACTTATTCCAGTTGTTGTGCTAACTGTACGAATAATGTCAGTTTTGGCTTGGTTGTTTATTTTGACTGCTAAAAATTGATTATATTTTTCTTCAAGCTGCTTAACTTTATTCTTCGCTCCCCATGCAGTATAGCAATAGTGAGATTGTAAAAGATAGTCTGTTGCAAGTTGGTTTCTACCCTTTGCAAAATAAAACTTAGCAGTTAGTTCTGTTGCCAAAGCTTCATTTTGCCGAAAACCAGCTTCTGTAGCAAGAGTAATTGCTTGGTCGTATAATTCCATAGCTTGATAATCTTGTCCAGAAATTTTAGCTTCTTCAGCTTGAAGCAATAAATACATGTGTTGATAATTTTCAGGGCAGTGCTTTGCCCAATGGCTAAATTTTTCTAAATTTACGCTAAGTTTGCTCTTGAAACTTTCTTGATTTTCAGATTCGGCGTCTTTATCGGCATTACTCAACGCAATACTTTGATGAAAGTAGAAAACCGGGTTGATAAAAATTCCTTCTGCACCTTCTACACATTGTTCTGCAAGTTCAGCATACTCTACTGCTTTTGTATACTCACCGCACCAATTACAAAGCGTCAACTTATAAAGGTAAACAACAAAAATAGTTAACAAATCCGCAGAATTATGTGCAAATTCTAATACCTGATGCTCGTCTATATATTTGTTCGATAGGTTTTGTCGTATTACATCAGGTTCTACTAAATTTGTAATTAGCTCTTTTGCTAATAAATGATAATTGAGCATATTCTTGTCAATTCTTTGCAGAGTAGAAATAAAATTATCTGCAATTGCAGCAGTTTCTTGTAAAGATTTATCTCCAAATAAGCATTGCCAAATATAATTAACAGAGCAATAACCAGACCATTGATATGAGCCTGTTTCTAAACCACTACTAAAACCCTGTTTTAGATAAGGCTTACATTGACTAATATGCTTTTTGTAGTGGAGAATTAAACCTCCCCACATATTAAAAAGATTAGCTTCTAAATCTTTAGTTTGTAAAACTCCATGTAATTTGAGAGCTAAATTACCAAACTCATATCCTAACTCAGCCTCGCCATATCTAAACACCAAGGTAAAACTATAAAGCATATATCCAAATACTGAAATTGGGGAATTGCCATAATTAATTGAAAGTTGGGTAATTTTCTTGGCACAGAGGTGCAAAGCTTTAGAACCTAAAAAATAAGCAATAGGCCATACTTCCTTAAGAGTCCGTTGAGCCATTAACTTTTCAGGGTCTTGCATTTCCGGTAATAAAGCTAAAGAAGCAACGTCGCGAACATTTATTATTGCTTTTGTCACCTGATATTCTTTTAGGAGATAGTCTTTATTTGGATAAGCTTCAAACTCGATACCCAACATTTGTAATGTATTTAAACCAACCTCATAGGCAGGAATCAAATTATTTTTCATGCGATAACACATGATTTTATACTCGTTTACTTGACATCGTTCAAGTCGAGTTTTAACATTGTCAAGCGCTACATCCAATACTGCCAAGCCTGCATCATTATTACCATTCAAATACTCGGTTACACCTGTTTCTAAATAAAGTTCGAGCGTCAATGAATAATGTGTTAGCCAAGAATCAAACGGCAAACAAATAATTCCGATTTTCAATAGCTTTAAAGCCGTTTCAAACGCAGAAGAAGATTTAGCTCGTTTACCTGCTAACAAATTTAATTCTGCTAATTGGTAATATTCTGACGGCGCCGTAATTAATGTCTGAGCGAGGTTAAGATGATTAACGATATCAAAAATCTTTTCTTCGAGTTCAGATGATTTTGTATTACGCAACAACACTTGTCCAACTTGTAAGTGTACCCGCTGTTTTTCCGAAGCAGGAATTAACGTATACGCTGCTTGTTGAACTCGGTCGTGTAAGAACTTATAATCAACTTGCACTGCTGTCTGAGAAAATGTCTCTAAATCAAACTGCTGCCAAACTAAAGGTATTTTATAATTATTGTTTAAAGGTACAACTAAACCTGCTAATAAGGCTGACCATAAATCTGTGGCTGTTTGTGTTAGAGATTGTTGACTAACTACAGCCAAAGTATTTAAATCAAAGCAATTATTAATACATGAAGCTAATTTCAAAATTTGCCGAGTTGACTGTGGTAGCTTTTGAATTTTAGCAATCATTAAATCAACTACATTATCAGTAATGTCTCGATTTTCAATTTGGTTAATATCCCAAGACCAAGTGCAATTATTAATATTAAAGTTTAATAACGAATCTTGATAAAGCGATTTAATTAATTGATTTATAAAAAATGGATTTCCTTGAGCTTTATTATATAATAAATTTGCTAAAGGTTCAATCTCTGTAGAAAAAGATTTTAGTGTATCGATAAGTAGTTCTGTGATATGAGATATTGATAAAGCTTGTAAAGTAATTTCTTCAACCTTCGCTCCCGCACCTCGGATATCTTCTACAATTAAAATAAAAGGATGAGTATTGTTAACTTCATTGTCTCGATAGGCAGCAATTAATAGTAAATACTGAGTTTCGGAGTCAGTCATAAGTAACTGAATTAATTTTAACGAAGCAGCATCTGCCCATTGGAGGTCATCTAAAAATATTACCAGTGGATGTTCTTTGTTGGCAAAAACATGAATAAATTGCTTAAATACCAAATTAAAACGCATTTGTGCTTCTACTGGTGCTAGTGGCGATACAAATGGCTGTTTCCCTATAATTAATTCGACTTCTGGAATGACATCAATAATAATTTGCCCGTTATTGCCTAAAGCATTTAATAGCTTTTGGCGCCAATCTTGAATTTTTGCGTCACTTTCGGCTAAGAATTGTCGCACTAATTCGACAAACGCCTGAATTAGAGAAGCAAAGGGAATATTCCGCTTAAACTGGTCAAATTTGCCAGAAATAAAATAACCTCGTTGACGAGTAATGGGACGATGAATTTCATTAACCAAAGAAGATTTACCAATCCCAGAATAACCAGCGACTAACATCATTTGGGCACCACCCAAACTAACATTAGTAAAAGCACTCATTAATGTTGCAACTTCCGCTTCCCGACCGTAAAGTTTTTGAGGAATTTGTAGTTGATTTGACCAATCTCGCTGACTTAAAGGAAAAGGAACTATTTCTCCTGTCGTTTCTAATTGGCGAATACATACCTCTAAATCAGCTTTTAACCCATAAGCGCTTTGGTAACGTTCCTCAGCAGTTTTCGCCAGTAATTTCATCACAATTTCAGATATAATATCTGGCACATTAGGATTTAACTTGTTAGGAGCAAGAGGAATTTGAGCAATATGACAGTGTACCAACTCCATTGGGTCTTGAACATCTTTAAAAGGTAACTGTCCCGTCAGCATTTCATAAAAAGTTATACCGAGAGAATAAAAATCAGTGCGGTAATCTAGGTCGCGGTTCATTCTCCCAGTTTGTTCTGGGGACATGTATGTTAACGTCCCTTCTAATTGGTGGGCATTGCTTAAAGATGGTGTTTCTTTACTCAGTTTTGAGGCAATGCTAAAATCTGCTAGTTTTACCTGTTTTGTTTGGGCATTAATAATGATATTAGCTGGTTTGATGTCTTTATGAATGATGCAGTGAGTATGCAAAGATACCAGAGCTTGCGCTAGTTGTACGACAATGCTGAGAATAGTTATCAACGGCAACTTTGTTCTCGTTAGATATTGCTTAAGACTAATGCCGTCAAAGTCCTCTGCTACAAGCACAAGACGATTTTGGTAACTTTCTAACCCATAGACTTTAACTACATTATCTAAGTCCAGATTTTCAGTAATTGTGTACTCATGCCGAAGGCGCGTAATCTGCTCTAAAGTTGGGTATTCTGCTTTCAGGATTTTCAGAATAACAGGTTGGTGTGATTGTGATAATCCTCGGTAAACTAGCGTATTTAGGCCTTCGTAAATTACTTCAGTAATGTTATAGCCTGGAATCTTTAAACTAGAGAGCATTATTTCACCTCATGTGCTGCGTTCGCTGTTTTTAGAGTTCCCACAGCACGAGTGAAATCTTATACTACATTAATAATACATGAGTGTTCAGTAGGAGCATTTTTATCAGGTTTTGTTTGAGCAAGTGGAAGCACTATAGTAAAAGTGGCTCCTTGTCCGACTCCGGGACTTGTTGCTTTTACAGTTCCTCCATGAAGCTCAATAATTTGTTTGACAATTGAAAGTCCCAACCCCAAACCGCCTGTATTGCGTCTAATAGAAGAATCTTCCTGCCGAAAACGGTCGAAAACGTAAGGCAAAAAATCGGGCTTTATGCCAATTCCTGTATCGGTGACTGTAAGGGATACGCTCAAGTCTACCTTAGAAAGTGACACTTGTATCCTTCCACCTTCAGGGGTAAATTTAATTGCATTTGATATCAGATTCCATATTACTTGTTGCAACCGATTTGAGTCCCCCATAACAGAACCACTCAGAGCATCCAAAACTGTTTGAAGTTGTATATTTTTTGCTTGCAAAGTTGGAAGGAAGGACTCTATAGCAGCATCAATTACTGAGTTAAGATTAATTTCCTTAAAGTCGAGTCGAATTTTTCCCGAAATTATGCTACTCATATCAAGCAGGTCTTCAATAATTTGCGCTTGCGCTCGTGAATTTCTTTCAATTACATCAAGCCCTTTTTTGAATTCCGCAGGAACAGTCTTTTGCTTACGTAAAATTTGTGCCCAACCAAGGATGGAATTAAGCGGTGTCCTTAGTTCATGAGAAACGGTTGCTAAAAATTCATCTTTGAGGCGCCCAATTTGCTCGGCTTGTGCGCGGGCAACCTGCTCACTTTCTAAAAGTGCTTCACGGCGTGCCTCTAGCTCTTTACGCTCAGTAATATCACGTAAATTAACAGAAAGTCCGTCGACCGAAGGGTAGGCAAACACTTCCACCCAACGATTAGAAAAAGGAGATAATACTTCAAAGTACACAGCTACTTGCTCACGCATAGCTTTGTAATACTGCTCCTCAATAGCACTTCCCTTAACCATCTCAAACTCTTCCCAAATAACTTTCCCAAGTAGCTCGGAGCGGTTTTTACCTAAATATTCCTCACATCGACTGTTTATATAAGTAAAACGCCACTCCCGGTCAAGACCATAAAAAGCATCGGTTACTCTTTCAAGAATTGTTGCCCGAAGTTTCACTGCTTCAACTTCAATTCTTGAATTCGCAGCTTCCTGCCGTAACCGTGATGTTTCCAAAGTTGCTTTCACACGAGCCAAAAGCTCCCGCGCGCTAAAAGGTTTTATTAAATAATCGTCTGCTCCCGATAAAAGTCCCTCGACACGCGACTCTTCACCCGCGCGAGCCGAAAGCAGCACAATTGGTATACAACTAGTACGTTCATCTGAGCGCAACTGAGCAAGAAGACCAAAACCATCAAGTTTCGGCATCATCACATCACTTAGTACAATATCTGGCAAATGTTTACGAGCATATGCTAAGGCTGCTTCGCCATCTGCCACAGCAATAACTTCATATTGTGTACATAGAAGTTTTCGCACATACTCACGCATATCTGCATTATCGTCCGCCAGAAGCACTTTTGCTCGTGGTAGCTGTATTTCATTAAATTCTACTTCTTCGACATCCTCTACATTATCTACCAACCACCCAAGCGCTTCTTCAACAAATGCGTCTGACCGAATGTTTGTTTGGTTAAGTACACTCTCACGAACAAGCTCGTTATTTTTAAGGTGTTCCTTACCACATGGAATTGAGATAGTAAAAGTTGTTCCTTGACCATAGACGCTTTGTACTTGTATGGTGCCACCATGAAGTTGTACTATTTCTTGTACAAGGGCCAGCCCAATTCCTGTTCCTTCATGTGTTCTACCTTGTGTTTCCTCAATGCGGTAAAAGCGCTTAAATACATTTTCAATTTCAGACTCAGGAATACCACAACCTGTATCTTGAATCTGTAACTCAACGTTTTCTCCGACTATATATTGTTTAACCGCAATATATCCAATTTGAGTAAACTTAAAAGCATTTGAGAGTAAGTTAAGAACAATTTTCTCCCATTTATCCCGGTCTACATACACATGTTCTTTTAAAGGTGGGCAATCAACTATAAGCTGTAATCCTGCTTTCTCAATTGCAGACCGGAACACGCTTGCAAGGTCTGTAGTTAGTGCCGCCAAATCTGTAAGCTCATAAACAGCTTGCATTCGGTTAGCTTCGATGCGTGAAAAATCTAGAAGCGTGTTAACCAGTTTAAGCAACCTTAAACTATTACGATGAGCAATCTTTATTCGCTCTATTTGAGTTGGTGTAGTTTCCGGGTCTTGGAGAGCATCCGACAGTGGTCCCAACATCAACGTTAATGGAGTTCTAAACTCATGGCTAACGTTTGAGAAGAAAATAGTTTTTTCCCGGTCAAGTTCGGCGAGCTTCTGCGCGCGTTTGCGTTCTTCTTCGTGAGCTTGAGCATTTCGCAAAGCGACAGATACTTGACCTGCAAGTAGTTCGTAGAACGAAGTATACCCTTCATCAAGCGCGCGGTTAGGACTAATGCCAGCAACCATAACCCCAAGAGGCGCCGCAGTACCTGAAGAAGCGATAGGCATTACAAGCGCCGCACGGGTTGGTTCGTTCCAAGGTCCACCTGGTAACAATAGATGCTGGTCTATATTTTCAATTAAAACAGTTTCACCCTTATAAGCTTGTCCAAGCGACCATATGTCATCTTTTTGATACGCCGAAGTATCAAAAGTAACTGGACAAACAAGCTCGGCACCAGTAACCCTCACCGTACTTTGAAGTGTAAGAGTTTTGCCATTTTGAGAGCTTAAATAAATTAGGGCAAACGGGACATCAAGCGGGTGTTCTGCTATTGCTGCTGCAACCGAAGCGCATGTTTTTTCTACGCTTTGTGTCTCACCTGCTTTAGATGCAAGGTCACGAAGCAATCTTAACCTGCGGGCGCCTAATACCTGTTGAGTTACCTCACTACAAACACAGAACATCCCAACTATTTGCCCTGAATCATCCGACTCTGGAGCATGAGAAAGGCTAAAATAAGATTCTTCACGGTAGCCTGAGCGCTCCAAAACCAACATTTGTGCCTCAACCCAGTTTGCCACCCCCGTTGTCATTACTTCATCAATCATGGGGCCGAGCGTATCCCACGCTTCAGCCAACGTAATTCTTATATCAGTACCGAGAGCAGTAGGGTGCTTATCACCAATAAGCTTTGAATAAGCATCATTATAAAACTGAATTAAATGAGGTCCCCATATCAAAACCATTGGGTAGCGTGAAGCCAAAAGCGTTTTAACAGTGCTTTTAAGACTTTGCGACCACGTGTCAACCGCACCAACAGGTGTACTATCCCAGTCGAAAGCACGCATACGTGCCCTCATCTCACCTTGTCCTGGGAAAAAGTTTAATTGATGCCCATCATTCATATAGTATATTGGGGTGCGTTGCAAGCGTCGCGTTACTTAACCTTACATCAACTATTTTTATTCTAACTTATCACAAATAATTTCCACAACCATCATGCCCCAAATTACATCAAAATTAAATTTTGCCGCGCGCTGAATATCAAAATTTGCAGATATTAGTAACTCGTGAAATTCTGCTTGAGTGTAGCAGCGTTTATGAGCAGAATTAAATATTTTTAGATATAGGTCAATTAAACGACAAAAGAAGTAGTCTTTACACCAATCTAAAATAAATACTTTTCCATCGGGTTTCAATACGCGCTTCATCTCAGCTAATGCGGCAACAGGGTCATCAAAAAAATGAAAAGCACTTGCAGAGACAATTATATCAAAGCTGTGATTTGCAAATGGTAAACTAGAGGCGCCTGCCATTTGAAAACAAACATTAGCATATAAATTAGAATTAACTTGAAATTTATTCTTTGCAATAAGTAACATTTGCTCAGAAATATCCACACCCGTAATATGCTGCTTTGGATTATCACGTAGTATTAAACTTTCAAACTCACCTGTGCCACAGCCAATATCTAACACTGTAGCTTGTGATGAAATATTTGCCCAATTTTTCAGATAAGTTAGCGTTTTATTAATGTAGCTATTCCAACGCTGGTCATAAATATTCGCTATCTTATCATATTCTTTGCAAACTGTGTTTTCTTTCATGAATATGACTTTACTAGTTTCGAGGTGTGTACATCATGATTAACACGCCTATGAGTACAATACTAGCACCTAAAAAATCAAACTTATCCGGCGCCACTCCGTCAACTTTCCAACCCCATATAATAGACAGAATAATAAAAACACCACCATATGCAGCATACGCGCGTCCAAAATTAGCTGGTTGTTTTGTCGCAACAAACCCATACACAGTTAGTAATGTAGAACCAAGCAAAGCTAGAACAGGGCTTTTACCTTCACGTAACCACAGCCAAACTAGATAACCTCCACCTATCTCACATAACCCAGCAATAATGAAATAAAAAACAGAATTAATTAGCATTATTAAATGTAGAGATGTAATATGTCACGTCTCCCTCCCCTACGTTAATTTCTTATTATTAACGTTTTTTAATAAACCACGCAGTAGTTCCCACAATACCCAATCCTATAACAACTGGCAACGCAATTAATAGAACATTAGTTCTCTGCACCTTTGTTGAAGCACTGGCGCCATTTACTTTCTGTGCTTGTTGTGGAGATACTTGAGGGGAGGGTGTTACAGCTTTTTCTCCTGTAGCGACTGTAACATCATAATTCATGCTGAACGCCCGAAAATCATTTTCGGTCTTGGGAGTACAATCTAGCTCTAACTGATAAAGACCTACTGAAGGAAAAATAATATTGGCGCCGGGAATACCTTGATATTTTTCTGCGTTGATAGCTTGAACGGTTGGTTGAAGGATAGGTTTATCAGTGGGTTTGCGAGGTTTTGCGAAAACTGCCATATTACAGTTTGCTTCATTAAGAGGTAATATTTTTCCTCCTTTGCGAGTCAGTGCTACCCAAGCTCTTGCGGTTTCCCCGGCTTTGGGACTATGGTTTGGTTCCACATGCCAAAGACCTGCTATATCACCTTTTACCTGAATGTTGTGGGCAGCAGCGGGAGAAATTATGGAAGCTAGGATAATTATCGAGCCTATATTTCTATTTAAGTTTGGCAGAAGCAACATAAGATTTTATTTGAAAAATCTCACATGCCAAGGTTTGATGTCAAAAGACACGTTGTCATAGTTGTAGAAACGTTACATGTAACGTCTCTACATACGGATAATGTAAATTTATTTGTCTTTGAATGTCCAAACACCTTCGTCCCAGTCAGCATCTGAAGGTGGACTTTGTAACCAGTGGTTACAGCGTCGCACGTGAAGCATTGCTGCATGGTCGTGTGGGTTTAGTTCTAAGGCTTTATTAAACTCGGACTTAGCGAAGTTGAATTGACGATTTAGGTAGTAATGGCGCCCTTTATGATAGTGTTCGATTAAATCTAGTCTTTTGCTATCAACTGGGTCAGTACGTAAACCTACTAGTTCGTATATTGCGACTGGTTCATTTCTACCTTTAACACGAATGTAATCAAGCTCGCGTGCCCAAACATGGTCTTGACATGGCTTATAAGTATTATCACTAATAATAATGTCACAACTGTAGTGTTTACTAACACTTTCTAGACGTGAACCTAAATTCACACCGTCGCCAATTGCAGTAAATTCCATTCGCTTACTTGAGCCAATATTACCGCTAATAACAGTGTCAGAGTTAATACCTATACCAATGTCAATGCGAGGTTTATTGATAGCATGGCGCCGATGGTTGAACTCGCGTAAACGTTGACGCATTTCTAACGAGGTTTGCACTGCCATCCAGGCATGTTGTTCGAGAGGTAAAGGTGAACCAAATACTGCCATTATCGCATCACCGATATATTTATCAAGAGTGCCTTTATGCTTAAATACTGCTTCAACCATTGACTCGAAGTATTCGTTCAACATACTCACGACTTCTTCAGCTTCGAGGTTCTCTGTTAAAGTCGTATATCCGCGAATATCAGAGAATAGTATCGAAACATCTTTTCTATCTCCTCCTAACTTCGCATCATCAAGTTTTAGTAATTCTTCCGCTAACTCTTGTGTCATGTAGCGGTACATCGTACTCTTGAGACGCTTTTCATCGCTGATGTCTTCCATAACTACCAAGGCGCCTCGAACTGACGAATGGTCGGTAGCATCAGCAATAGAATTAATCGATAAGTTAATACTATGTTCTTCGTTATCACCCATTACTAGGGTCTGGTCTGGGTAATATTGCTGGCTTTGCTTTCTATCGTCTGCATGTAAAGCGTCGTGACACCACTTACTAAAATCTGCTTTTTTGATACTAATAACGTCGGTAACAACTTTTCCTTCTAAGCGGTCAAGAGTATCAATTCCCAGTATCTTTTTAGCACTTTCGTTTGCCGCAATAATATTTCCGGCTTTATCGGTGGAAATTACACCGTTAGAAAGACTGCGTAAGATATCTCGCTGCATTTGCTCTTGCTGCTTAACGGTATCGAACAACTTCGCGTTTTGTAGTGCTACCCCAGCTTGGATATTAAATGCTTCCATAAATTCTTCGTCGTTACGGTCGAAGCTAGCTTGGAAACATTCAGGAGCTTTGGGCCAGTCTGCGGGATTATAGTTAGGAAAATCTCCCGATTTTTTTTTATTGACTAACTGCGTAACCCCTATTAATTCTTGGTCAGCGTTAAATACTGGCATACACAACAAGCTACAAGTACGATAACCATTTTGTTGGTCGAGTTGCTTGGCTGTACTCGAGTCAGGATGTTCATATAAATCGAACATGATATTTAAAGTCTTGCCAGAGGCAGCAACTTGTCCAACAAACCCCTTGCCAAAAGGAACGCGCAATTCTTTCGTTGATCCGTTAGCTTGAGAAATTTTTGTCCATAGCTCGCTCTTCTCACGGTCTAATAACCACAGCGTGCTGCGGTCAGCGTTCATTAACTCTTTTGCCTCATCCATTACCCGTTTTAGGGTTTCTTCTAAATCTAAACTGCTTTGACTCAGTGATTTTATCGCTTTCATCAATGCTGCTGCTGCACGCTGTTTTTGTGTTGCCACATAGAACGAGCGCGAAGATTCTAAAATTAACCGGATAGACAGAGCAAACTCTTGAAATAGTTGTTCAGATGCCTCTGTAAACCCGCGCATATCAATTCGCTCTGATAAAGGCGCCGTTTCGCGCTGCTGCGGTTTTAATTTATTTAGCAACTGTACTACAGCAACTAATTGTCCTTGCTCGTTGAGTAATGGCAATGCCAACATTGTGTAGGTACGGTACCCCGTGCGCTTCTCCTGTTGCTGCGCGAAATACGAGCGCGGGTCATCATAAAAATCAAAAGGGATATTAATAACTCTTTTATATGTAGCAACTTCCCCAGCAATACCTTTATTTGCTGGAACCCGAATTTCTAACGAACTGGCGCCATCTCCTTCAGCAACAATAGACCAAAGCTCTTGCTTTTCTTCATCTAATAAAAATATTGTCGTTCGGTCTGCCCCCAATAGCTCACCTGTTTTGAGCGTGATAGAATGCAACATCTCTTTCAAGATTGTCTCAAACCCCTGCGAATCAAGCATCGATAGAGTTTGATTGACAACCACTAGCTTCTGCTCAACCTCCGTGACAACCTGTTTAAAAGTGTCTTGAGTTAGCGGCGCCAAAAAGGTAGAAATTGTTCCCTGCCGTTTAGCAAGGGCACCCACAGCAGCATTTTCTGGCTGCAAGTCGCGGTTAATATTGTCAACACCAATTGTTAAATCGGCGGTACTACCGCAACTAAGTTGTTCAACAGACATAGTTAGCTTTTGATATAGGATTTGATAATTAGAAATGTTTAACGGGTTGTTTAACTATTTGATTTCATGTATACGAGTGTTGTTTTTAGCAACAAGTACCAATCTCCACAGTGTAATCTTTCTTTCATCCAAGCGTCATTACTTAAGTAGGGTACTCGTGATGAATACAACAGTACTTAAGAACTAACTCTGTATTACGGAAATATCATGATTTGTTGACATTTTAATTTGTGCCTCCTTAAAGAATTAAATAGCTTGTCACCTTGAACTGAACACCGTTCTAATAGATGGAGTTGTAGACGACTCAGGTCAATATTTGGTATTTTGGCTATATTTACAGTGTTCCCAACGCCAAAGTAAAACTAACGCTCAAATTGCATTTTTCTCTGAATACATAAATTAAATTAGACTTTAGCTCTATTCAAGAGATACTCATTTTTTGGTAGAGATATTAATAGTAATATCTTTAATAACCTTTATTTTTCTTTGAAAAAGCTTGAAATGCGTACTTTTACTTACACATGCCTTCTTTGTTGTTGTGAACCACCTTCGGGACTCCGTAGGTTAATTTGTGTTTTGAAATAGTATCAGGTGTAAAAATGGAGTACTCTGATTCTTCGGGTAATGTAGAACAAGCAGATCCAAGCCAAAGCATAACTAACACCTCCAACTCTCAAATCGTTGTTGCAGAGCGAGGTGTGCTTGCTGTCCATCCTCAAGAAATATCGCATCTACAAGTATTATCGAAGCCGAAGTCACGTAAGCTAATGCTTATAAGTTTACTTTCTACTAGCGCCGTTGCCGTTTTAATTGGAGGCGCCGTTCGGTGGCAATATGCTTTAACTCACGAAGTTACTGATAGAGCCTATGTAGCTACAGATACATATGCAGTTAATACAAGAATTCCCGGTCAAGTAGTCAGCGTCACTGCCACCGAAAATCAGGTCGTCAAAAAAGGTTCAGTTTTAGTCAAACTGAACCCCTTAGAATATCAAGCCAAAGTTAAACAAGCCCAAATAAGTTTAGAACAAGCTCAACAGCAAGTTAAAAAAGCTACAACAAACCGAGATACAGCAAAAGCCAAAATCAAAAATCAATCGAAAATACAAATACTAGGTAAGAATGACGCGGCAGTAGTTGCAGCACGCTCACAACTGAAAGCTGCTCAATCTGAGTTAAAGCCTGTTTTTGCAGCTTTTGCTAAAGCCGAACTTGATTACGAGCATTTTGTCAAGCTCCACCAATCAGGAAATACACCCCTAAAAATCCTTCAAGACTCTAGAACCAAGTATGACAATCTATTCAAACAACATAATTCCTCAATCGAAAAAGTCAGACTTGCACGAACAAAATTAACAACAGCACAGCAAAACTATCTAGATGGACAAATAAAGTCAGCGCAACAGAAAGTAAAAGATGCTCGTGAAAGCTCTCAAGAAGCAAAAGCTAAATTACAGCAAAAATTGGAGTTAGATAGTAATAAAATACTAGATAAGCAAGCCAAATCACAGCAGAAAAGGCAAGAGGACAGTAAAAAAAGGCAAGAAGAACAAACCAAGTTACAGCACGAAATAGAGCAAGACAGTAAAAAAGTACTGGAAGCCCAAGCTAAATTAAAGAAAAAATCAAATCAAGTTCAAACATCAAAATCAAGCGACCAGCAAAAACTTGAAAAATTACAAGCTGACCAGCGAAAAGACGAAAAATTACAAGCTGACGAATTGAAAGCGAACCAGCAAAAACTTGAAAAATTAAAAGTAGACCATCAAAAAGCTGTTATTGAGCTAGAGAAACAATTTGCAGCAAAACAAGAGCAACAAAACAAAGCTATTACACGTTTAACAACACAAAAACAAGTAGTCACACAGCAAGCAGAAACAGAGTCACTGGTTTTAGACTACGAAAAAAGTCAAATCTACTTAAAAACGGCACAAACTGGACTAAAGCAAGCTCAAACGCAATTAAAAAACGCGGAGTATCAGCTTTACTATACCAAAATAACTGCTCCCAACAATGGGCAAATCAATATTAAGCGCACACAAGCTGGACAAAAAGTTGAACCAGGACAAACTTTAATGTCGCTTGTACCGCAAAAACCTTGGATAGCTGCTGACTTTGAAGAAGAACAACTAAAAAAAATTAAACCAGGACAGTCAGTGCAAATTCAACTCAAAGCTTTAACAGATAAAACCTTTACAGGCAAAGTGCAATCTGTACTACCACCTTCTAAAGCTCAATATAATCACCTGCGTCCACCTGTGAAAATTTCATTTGACCCTAAAACATTAGGTAAATATAGGTTACTCATTACACCAGGAACTCCTGCCTCTGTAAAAATAGAACTTTAGTAGGTTAGGTGAAACCCAACATTCAACAAGGTTTATGTTGGGTTCGGTTCCTCCACCCAACCTACTAGAAATTTAAACTATCTATAGATGTTTCGATTTCTATATCTAAAATTCGCTCACGCGCGTTTCTATATTCAACCAACTTACCTTCACTGTAATACAGATATACTGCATTGTTAAAATCTTCTACAGCAGCTTGCTTATCACCTAACTGACTATTCACATCACCGCGATAAAAATAAGCTTCCGCATCTGAGGGATTAATTTTAATAACTTGCGTGTAATCTTCAACGGCGCCTCTAAAATCACCATTCTCATATTTTGCGTTTGCACGGTTAAAGTAAGCATCAGCATCACTGATATTAAGCTTAATAGCTTCAGTATAATCAGCGACTGCTCCAGTATAGTCACCGACTTCATAGCGAGAATTACCACGGATTTTAAATTCTTCTGAGGTATTAAGAGTTACTTCTGTTGTCGTAATTAGAGTTATTTCTGCTGGCAAACTACTATTGGCATTTGGATTTAATTTGATGGCTTGCGTATAATCTTCAATGGCGCCTTGATTATCTCCAAGATGTGAACGCGCATAAGCACGGTTAAGATACGCAAAAGCATCGTATGGATTAATACGAATAGCTTGAGTAAAATCTACAATGGCACCTTCACAATCTCCAATTTGATAACGTGCCAATCCACTTCTCTGATAAGCTTTTAAATAGTTCGGATTTATATTAACCGCTTGCTGACAGCTGTAAATGGCAGCTTTATAATCCCCAAATTGATACTTTGCCGCAGCAATCTTATAATAAACCTCAGCATTATTAGCATCTATTTTTAAGGCGCCGTTATAAGCAATAATTGCCGCTTCATAATTCGCACGCTGAAAACTATCATCACCATTTTGGATGTACAAATGCACTAAAGATTCTGAACTATGCTGTGAATCTGATTCGTGTTCGTACTTACCCTGTTTGCCACTAGACATATATTGATAAACAGGTAACTTATCACGGTTAGAGTGATAGCTCGCTAAACTAGAGCCAGAATTTGAAAGTAACTGTTCTAGATAACATACCAAACCACCACCATACATCAACTGTTGGATACCAAATGAAATTCGCCCAGTTTTGAGCTTAATCATCGCAGTCGGTAAAAACCCAGCTAACACCAAATTATATTCTGACTGTGCCTCGTTAATTTTCTCTTGAATCAAAACACAGACAATGACCGCATTTTTTGCGACTTCTTCCGAAGTTACCGACCACTTCACCGTATCAAAGCTACCACAACGTGATTTTACCTCAACACCAATCAAGGGGTTAGCAGTCAAAGTAAAATCAACATTCCCATCTCCACCCAAATGCTGCTCGTAGTCCACCTCAGTAATAAAACCCGCAAGTCGTTCCTTGACAAGCTCTTCACCCAGCTTACCTTTTAAAAAACTTGTAAAAACATCACGAACAGGAGACACTCGCTTATACTTCTCTGCCATTCTCCAACAAAAATTCCGCAGAGAATTTAATCGAGTTCCATCAATTTTTGTCAACTCGCTATGCTGTCCATCATTGGGACAATGCAGCAGCGAACCAGATGATAACCTGTTAATAAAATCAGATTGAAGCCATCGCAGTACGGTAATCCAATCCATTAGCGAGTTTTGCGATTTGGGTCTACTGGTTATTTTATTAACTAAGCAAACAAATTAAAAGCTATTTTACTGATTTTTTAACGAATCAGCGTCACGCACCATAACCAAGCATTCGGCAGATAACGGAAGATGCTCAATCCCACTTGTGCCTCAATTACATTTTTAATTGCTTTACTTAAAAATTTAGGTTCATTCTCTTCCAAAGCTACTTCAATATAAGCTGTTGCTTCCAAAGGGTCTTTTAGGTCTTGAATTAGTTTGTCGTGGTAACTTACACTTCTAGGCATCATTAGATTATAAAAAGATATAAATACAATGATTTCACATCAAGAGCGTATCATACTTGTTCAAGGTAATATTACACAGTTAGAAGTAGACGCAATAGTAAATGCAGCGAATATTTCTTTACTTGGTGGGGGTGGAGTTGATGGCGCCATTCACAAAGCAGCAGGAAGTGAGTTACTAACAGAATGTCGAAAACTCAACGGTTGTAAAGCAGGTAACGCCAAAATTACGAAAGGATATAAATTACCAGCGAAATGGATAATTCACACTGTTGGCCCAGTCTGGCAAGGTGGAAACCATAACGAAGATGAACTTTTAGCAAGCTGTTACCTTCGCAGTTTGGAATTAGCAACAGAGTACGAAATTAAAACTATCGCTTTTCCTGCAATTAGTACAGGCGCCTATCGCTTCCCAATGGAGCGTGCGGCAAAAATTGCTGTAGCAGAGACAAGCAAGTTTCTCGAATCTAATCATTCACTCTCTCAGGTCATTTTTGTTACATTTGGTCAAAAGGCTTATGATTGTTATCTAAAAGTAATTAAAAAAATTAAAATATGAAAACACTGTTTTATATTATGTAAATAATCATATATATTTTGTGCTTAAGCGCGCGCTCTATTGATTTAATGTCACTCGTAGATGATTATGAACAATTGGCGCCTATGAATACTTCGATTAAGTTGCCCAAAAAGTTGATGTTACTTGGTTCAGGAGAACTAGGTAAAGAGTTTGTAATTGCTGCACAAAGACTTGGTAACTATATAATAGCTGTTGACCGCTACGAGTCGGCGCCTGCGATGCAAGTGAGTAACGCGTGTGAAGTTATATCGATGCTGAGTGCCGATGATTTAGAAGCGGTTGTTAATAAGCACAAACCTGATTTTATTATTCCAGAAATAGAGGCTATTAGAACTGAGAAATTAGTCGAATTTGAACAGCGTGGAATTACGGTTATTCCAACAGCCGCAGCTACAAATTACACAATGAATCGCGATAGAATACGTGAACTAGCTCATACGAAGTTAGGTGTAAGAACTGCAAAATATGCTTATGCTTTAACATTAGAAGAGTTAATTGCTGTATCTGATACTATTGGGTTTCCTAATGTCGTCAAACCTGTAATGTCATCTTCTGGGAAGGGACAGTCGGTTGTTAATGATAAAACCGATGTTGAGAAAGCCTGGAATTACGCTATTGCAGGTTCGCGGGGTGATAGTCAAAAGGTAATTGTCGAAGAATTTATTGACTTTGATATCGAAATTACCTTACTTACCATTAAACAATGGCAGGCGCCTACTATTTACTGTGTGCCAATTGGTCATCGTCAAGAACGTGGTGACTATCAAGAGTCGTGGCAACCTGCTGATATTTCTGAAGACAAAGTTACCGCAGCGCAAGAAATAGCTAAAAAAGTGACTGATGAACTTGGTGGCGCCGGAATTTTTGGTGTTGAGTTTTTTATCACTAAAGACGAAGTTATTTTCTCTGAACTCTCGCCTCGTCCTCATGATACAGGTATGGTGACATTGATTTCACAAAACCTGAACGAGTTTGAGTTGCATCTGCGCGCGATTCTTGGTTTACCTATTCCAAATATAGAACAACTCGGTGCCTCTGCTAGCGCTGTTATATTAGCGTCAGAAAAGTCTGAGTCGGTTTGCTTTGAAGGTGTTGCCGAAGCTTTATCTGAACCAAACGTAGATATCAAACTTTTTGGTAAACCAACTGCACATCCTTATCGTCGCATGGGAGTTGCTTTAGCTAGAGCTGATAATGTTCAAGATGCACGCGCAAAAGCCACGAAAGCAGCAAGTCTAATCAAAATTACGGATACATAAAACTAAACACCGCTAGTTTGAACTAAACAAAGCGGTGAAAGTTGTGCCCTACGTAATTAATTTTAGTTTGCTTATTACAAACTAACTAGCCATAATTGCCTAGACACTTAAAACAAATGGGAACACACTAAACACCGTATATATGCTTATATTCAAGCATTCTTTATAATATAACATCATAATAGTCGCATGTGTAAAGTGATCCCAAATACCTATTACAAATTGTCATCTATCTTAATAAGTATTTTTATTGAAATTCGTTGCAAATAAATTACTACACACTTTTTGCTTACCCCAATCGCAAATCTACACCAATGCGATGCGCGCAAGCAAATCCAGAAAAAGCGACTGCGTTTAAACCTTGACCAGGAAAAGTGCTGTCTCCTACACAATAAAGCCCGGGTACTGCTGTACGATTGAATGGCATACCCAGTAGTCCTGGCAATTTGCGACGTGGTATTGGCCCATACGTACCATCAGAACGTCCTAGAAAACGGCGATGAGTACGAGGTGTTCCAATTTCTAGGTAATCTAAAGAAGCATCAAGTCCTGGAAAAATTTTCTCTAATCTTGTAATTATCCTATCTGCTGCGGCTTCTTTACGTGCTTCGTAGTCTGATTGTAATAATTTATCCCATTCGTTTAACCAGTGTGGTGTAAAAGCGTGAATAATATGATAACCGTGTGGTGCCAAATCTGGGTCTAGTAATGTGGGTATGGAAACAAAGATTGTTCCTTCTTGTTCAGCCATATTTTGCCAATTTTCAAGCAAAATATGGTGACATTCTGTATTATCAGTTAAAATCTCCGCTTTCACTCCCATATGTAAACTTAAAAAGCTAGGAGATTTTTGGTACCTTTGTTGCCACTTATTTTCATTTATTGGTATTTCTTCTTGAGTAAGCAACTTACCAAAGGTATCCCAACGAGTCGCATTCGAGACAATTGTAGAAGCACGAAAAACATCACCTGAAGCTAGTTTGACACCAACAGCACGACCCTTTTCAACCAATATTTTTGTGACGTGCTGGCACGTAATAATTTTTCCACCAGCTTTTTCTAAACCTTCAACAAGCGATAATGCAATTTTCCCAACACCACCTTTAGGATAATTCACTCCACCATAATGACGGTCTGAAAAAACCATTCCTGCATTAATCATTGGTGTCATATCTGCTGGTACAACCGACCAACAGTAACATTCCATATCGATAAACCTTAATAATTCAGGGTCTTTGATATATTTCCGCGCAATATCGTAAGCGTTGACAGGTAAATATTTTGCTAAACCCAAACATGACTTTGGATGCTGCAAAAACGTTCGTAGCAAGTAGCGAGGTTCTTCCAACGATAGCAAGTCCATGCTGTTGAGATAGTTAAATACTTTCCAACATTCATCATAAAAACGGCGAATTCCTAAACGTTCGTGAGGAAAATATGCCGTAATATTTTCTAAAAATGTTTGATAATCTCTATCTACCTTGACGTTTAAATTATTGGGTAAATGATAGTGTATTTGTACTCTATCTGGAATTGTTTCAAGGCTGACATTAACTGCATCTAGCGCGCGGGTTAGTAAATTTGTAGTACCTTTTTGCCCAAAACCAAAAATCATTGAGGCGCCTACATCAAATTTATATCCTTCGCGTTCAAAGTAACCTGCACTTCCACCAGGTATAATGTAGCGTTCCAAAACAAGTACAGACGCACCTTTTACGGCTAATTGAGTCGCTGTTACCAAGGCGCCGATACCTGAACCAATAATAATTACATCAAAGCGGTCATACGACATATAAGGGACTAAATCTTCCGAATCAATAATTATATTAATAACTGTACGACAACCTACTTAGCACTCAGCACTAAAAAAAAGAGGGATGAGCCTGCTTCTTGCTGACCAATCCCGTCTGCCGTTCCTTAAAGAGAGGAGAACACTTAAAAGACAATATAGCTTTGATTGAGAAAGAATGTCAATAAATAATGAAATATTTTTTCAATAAGTATGAAGGTGCTAGTTTTAGCTACCAGGAATATGCTTGAGGGAGTATGATGTGTTTCATTCAGCTTTATACTCTGTCTTAATACAACTAAGGAGGAGCGCTTTTATCTAGCTATGACGCTACAACTACGTGTTTACGTCCCACCCCACCCATTAATCAAGCATTGGTTAGCTGTAGCTCGCGATGCTTCGACACCTTCAGTGTTATTCAGGAGCGCCATAACCGAGTTAGGTCGTTGGTTGACTTATGAAGCAGCACGCGAATGGTTACCTACGATGGAAGCTACAGTCCAAACTCCACTGTCCACGTCACCTGCGACTTTAATAAATCCAGAAATCCCAGTGGCAGTGGTTCCGATTTTACGAGCAGGTTTAGGGCTATTAGAAGGAGCGCAAACTCTGCTTCCGCTTGCATCAATTTATCACCTTGGTTTGGTGCGCGATGAAGCGACGCTGGAACCTTTGTGCTATTTGAATAAATTGCCAGAAAAACTTAATCCTCAAACGCGAGTATTAATTACTGACCCAATGTTGGCTACAGGTGGGTCAATTATGGCAGCAATGGCAGAACTAACACATCGAGGTGTAGACCCATCTTTAACACGAATAGTGAGTGTAGTCGCGGCTCCACCCGCTTTACAAAAATTGAGTGCTGCATATCCTGGATTAATAATTTACACAGCTTGCATCGATGAGGGTTTAAATGACAAAGGGTTTATTGTGCCCGGTTTAGGAGATGCAGGCGACCGCATCTTTGGGACATAAGCTACTATGCAGCTATGGCTATCGTGACTATCTAGTTTGATAACGTGAGATCAGTCGCAGTTTTTTGTAAGGCGGTAAAGAGATTATGAGTCAACGTGATGGTTTTGCCGGTGGGTTTTTCGCCGGAGCAATTGTCGGTAGTGTTGTTGGTGGTGTTCTAGGCGCCCTGGTAGTGTCACGGCGCGACGAAATGCCCTCTGAAGAAATTCAGCAACTTGCCGAAACAAGAGAGGCAAAGAAAAAACATGCTGCACGCCGTCAACAAATTAAATTGAGCGATACTGAAAGCATGGAAACTGCTAGACGTTCGCTTGAAGACAAAATTGCCCAACTTAATGCCACTATCGACGAAGTTAGGCAGCAGTTAGGTAATGTAAACGGCGCCTCGACTTCAGGGGAAACATCAGAAAGGACAGGGTGAAAAGGTGTAAATGACTAACCAATGGTAAATGACTAATACTTATTGAGTCGTTTACAATCGATTACAGGAATATCTGTTGACGTATCATAGGACAACGAACTACACATGAGTTCTTCAATTGCATTACTCACCCAAACACTGTCAGTATTTATCCAAATATACAGCTACTTACTGCTGTTTCGGGTTCTTTTAACTTGGTTCCCCACTGTAAATTGGTATAACCAGCCTTTTTCGGCGTTAAGCCAAGTTACCGACCCATACTTAAATTTGTTCCGTTCTATCATTCCTCCTCTTGGTGGAATGGATTTCTCGCCGATTTTAGCCTTCTTGGCACTTAATGTTATCGGTAGTTTAGTTGGCAGTTTGGCAGTTAGCGCAGCTGCTGGAGCTTTTTAGCATGTACTGTAGAGACCAAAGAAACCGGGTTTCTACTTTGAAACCCGCTTTCTAGCATCATTTTCGTACTTGGGCGCCGAACCCAGCAGCTTTAAACTGTTTGAGTTTTAAAGGTTCAGGTTGGTTAGCAGCGACCGTAACTCTCATCTCGAAATCGCTAACACCAGGTGGAACTTCTGGAATAGAACCGAGACGAGTTCTGTTTTGCATCACAGGGTCATTGTTTGCATCATAAATACGCCCAAAAATATCCGCATCATAGACATACTTGTTTGTAGAGTTTTCAGCTTTGCCTGTAACTAAAAAGCAGTTTGCTGCCATAGTAGTACCACCACTCGTTACAGAACCATCTCCGACTTCAGGAGGACATTTATGGTAATCAACATCAAATAGGCGAATTTGTGTTAATGCAATAGCTTCAGGACTAAAAGTCCACGATAGAACTGTAAATACACAGGTAACTAAAATAGCGGCGAGTGAGCGCAACAGCATAAAGGGCACCATAAATAAATCCAACCATAGGTAAATTTTACCTTTAAAGAAGCTATCAAATTTATTCCTTTGGTGTTGGATACTACTGTTGCAGTTTTGTAATATTTAGTAAAATCAGAACCTCAGTTATTATTAACTTATGACACCTTCGGAGATTGAGTCAGCCCTTATTGAAGCTTTCAGCCATTGTGATGCTTCTGGTATCCCGCTTTGCCATGAGCAAAAGCAAATTTTACTTCAAGTTGCTCTTGCAAATAAGGAATCTCCCAAGGACGGTTTTGATGATAACCCGCTATATGAATTATCTCAAGAGGAATTACAAGCTTTATTAAGCTTTATCAAATCTAAGGAAGCTCAAAATATATCTTGGAAAGTTTTACTGCTTAATGATTGGTTACATGGGCAAGATTCAGGAGAAGTACATTTTCTTCGTCAACGTTATGGAGTACAATGGCTAAATCGCTTACAACCTCATCATTTTGAGAGTCTTGAAGTTACACAGGCGCCTTTGTTAAAAGTCGGCGATAGTATCGAAGTTTGCAACGCACTTTGGGAATGGGTACAAGATAGTGGCCCATGTCAACGCGAATGGTTCCCATGTACTGTTATTTATGTCGATGAAACTATAAATTTAGAAGATACATCTAATGGTTGTATTATTCGCTTTGAAAACGGCGCCGAATATCATATCAGTGGTATTTACGATTGGAACCGATATAATTGGCGTTGGAGTAAAAGTGGTTTATAGATTTTTCTTTTCGCGGAATTGGGTTACTACGTCTTTGATGTCGCGTAATTCTCCTTCGACTAAATAGTTTAATTGTCGCATTTCCGATGCTGTGATTTTTCCACTTAGTTGTGATATGGCTGTTTTTAATTTTGGATGTTTTTTTAATGTTTCTTGGCGAATGATGGGTACTGCTTCGTAAGGTGGAAAGTAGTTTTTATCATCTTGAAGTACTACTAAACCAAGACGTGATATTTGTCCGTCAGTGGAGTTTCCTGCGATGAAATCAACTAGTTTCTGAGTTAACGCGCGGTATATTAAATCTAAGCTCATTACACTTGGTCTTTCTCGAAACTGTAAATTATAGGTTTTGGATAAAGCTGGGAAACCGTCTTCACGTTCTGCGAATTCATACCCAAATCCACCACGCCATTGTGGTGTATATTTTGCTGCTTCTGAAAGTGTTTTTATATTGTATTTTCTGGCATCTTCTCCGCGTATAATCATTGCAAAAGTATTCTCAAATCCCAAGGAGTCCATGACTTCGAGCTTAAATTTTTCAGCATACCCTTTTTTAAGGCGCCGATAAACTTCTTTTGGGTCATTAATGACTGGTTGTTTTAGAATACTAGTGAAAGCAGTACCAGTATATTCAATATAACCATCAATTTTACCTGCCGTTAGCGCTTGATGGCAAACGAAAGAGCCACCTAACCTGGGTTTACGTTCAACCTTTAAATTTGTTTTTGCTTCAATTTGTTGCGCTAGTAGTTCACCTAATATATCTTGTTCGGTAAAATCTTTTGAAGCAATTATTATATCTCTGGCGCCACTACTGTTTTCATTAGGGTTACAACTAGTTATAATTAAAATTAAACAGCAAGTAAAAGCACAAATAAATAAAAAGTTTTTAAACTTCCAATTCATTTATAATCCTAACTCATAACGTAAAGGGTAAATTAGTGTTTTTGAAGTAGTTCAATAATGGCGCCAATACACTCAACGGGGTCAACAGGTTTAGCAATGTGCTGCTGAAACCCTGAAGATAACGCTGTTTCTTTATCTGCTTCTGCTGCATAAGCTGTTAAGGCAATAGCAGGAACTTCACCTCCCTGTTCTTTAGGTAAATTTCTAATTTGACGGATAAGAGTGTAACCATCCATTTGTGGCATACCGATATCGCTTAATAGTACATCTGGTTGCCATTGTGTAATCAGATTCAATGCCTCTACTGCACTTGATGCGGTTTGTATTTCTGCACCTTCTTGCTCGAGCATAAAAGCAAGTAATTCTTGTGAATCTTGGTCGTCATCTACGACTAAGATTCTTGTTCCCTGTAAGTTTGATAAGTCCGAGCTAATTGGGGGAGTTTCATTCATGTGCAATCTTAACTGGTATCAATGGGGTTTTACTAGAAACATGGCGCCGTTCGTTCTTTTATAGGCTTACTTCAACGTTACCACCTTGGGATGTAAACTTGATAGTATTTCTCTGATGAATACAAAAATACCTACTGTTCTCACGTACTAAGAGCTTTTGGAATAAATACTTAAGCGCTTCTCTAACAAACCAATTGCAAAATCAGCTATAAAAGCAATTACGGCTGCGGGCACGGCACCTGCTAAAATTAGCTGGTTATTAACTACAGCAATACCTCGAAATATAAATACCCCTAACCCACCTGCACCAATTGCTGCTGCAATAGTCGCAATTCCAATTGCGATAACCGTCGCTACTCTTACCCCAGCTAAAATAACATTCATTGCTAACGGTAATTCTACTTGCACTAACAATTCCCAGTCGCTCATTCCCATACCGCGTCCAGCTTCACGTACAGCACTATCAACTCCGATTATTCCCGTATAAGTATTTCTAATTATTGGTAAAAATGAGTACAGTGTTAGCGCTACAATTGCAGGAGTGGCGCCAATGCCACCTATTATTGGTACAGGAATTAATAAACCGAACAGTGCCAAGCTGGGAATTGTTTGTAATATATTAGCTATACCTAAAATCGGCTGCCTTAATATCGCTTTACGAGTAATCAAAATACCCAACGGAATACCAATTAGCGTTGCTATCGTAATTGATATTCCTACCAAAACTAAATGCTCTCCTGCACGCTGTAGTATTTCTGAACCATATTTAATAAGAAAAAAGTCACCCATTGCGATTTTGATTTTTATTTGGGTACTGGCACCCATGACTATGTAGAGACGTTACATGTAACGTCTTTACACCTAACGCCTCTACCATGATATATTTTTTGGTTGTAAAACGCGCGTTATTAAAACTTTTGTATTATTCTATTCATGCTGGCGCCGTTACTATTTTCATAAATTTAGTAAGCTGATACATGCTGTACTGCACCCGCACCACTGTCAAACAGAACGTAATCAAGCTCGCTTTCGGTAAAATTGAACCCAAGCGTTGCTGCAAAATCAACTATTTTTTTCTTATCCCAACTCCAAACCCCAAAAACACCACGAATGCAGCAACCGTTATAGTACTGTTCGTATATATCTTGGTGAGAAGCGACAAAATCATAAAAAGCGTTAACTTGTTCTAAGTGCATACCCTTGTCTCCATTTGTGCTATCTTGCGCTTACTATCAGCTACATCAGCTATCAGTGTAATTTCTGAATCGCTAACTCATTATCCAATGCAAAAACTTGTACTAAGGATAAAAAACCAGAAGTAAACGATAATTTTTTGTTCCCAGAGTTAAAATTGTTGGAATCTTAACAATTTACACCATATTTTAAGTAGCCTGACTGATTTGGCTGACGGTAGTTAATACAGTTTTAAGATATAAATGATACTAACATACAATAGATAGTGTGAAAACATACTTAGGGATGTTGGCTGTTAAAGCTAAGTTAGACTCAAATACTGAGGCGCCACGCTATCAACTAGCCATACGCCGTTATCTGAGCAGTAAAAGCATATTCCGTGTGAATGCATTTTTGCTGCATCAATTACAAGTACTACTGGTTTACCATGTCTAGCTCCAACCTTTGTCGCGGTTTCAATATCTGCTGACAAATGTACATGATGTCGGGACATTTTTAACAGTCCCTGTTCTAAAATTACATCTACAGATTTATGCCCGGTTCCGTGATATAAAACATCTGGAGGAACTTGCAGTTCTAATTGTAAATCTATTTCAACGCTGTGTCCTTGGTTGGCACGAATTAAGGTGCCTGTTTCATCGAATGAGTAGCGCTGTTTATCGTTGTTGGCCACTACTTCTTCTAGTTCTTGTCTGCTAATGGGGAATTGATGTTTTTTACAAGCTGCTAATAATTTTTTTACTTCTACCCACCCACCTGGAGTAAGCTCGATACCTATTCTTTCGGGTTGGTGTCGTAAGTGTTTGCTTAGGTATTTACTGATTTTTACTAAACGTGTGTTGTCCATATATCTATATAGTCTTTCTATCATGTATATACTACAAAATAATACAAGATTGGTATTGTAAAAGTGAGTAAAGATTTTATAGCGTGTTACAGCAAGAGCGGTAAGTTAAAAGTAATTCAACCGCGCTTTTGGAGGAAGTATTATGAGTTACCAGCGTCCGGTTATATTTATTTCTGAATCAACCCTGGATAGGCGGGTTTCGGACATAGCCATTGCAGGACTCGTAGTATTATTTGTAGTTGCTACTTACGGGTGGTTTGTATTACCTGATACTATACCTGTGCATTTTGGATTCGATGGGCGCCCGAATGCCTGGGGTAGTAAACGGATGTTATGGATGTTACCTGGTTTAGCTTTGTTTTTTTACGGGTTTTTGACGTATCTAAATCGTACACCACACAAGTTTAACTATCTTGTCCGCATTAATGAAAACAATGCACGGCGCCAGTACGTTATTGCGCTATCGATGTTGAACTGGTTGAAAGTTGAGTTGATATGGATATTTGCTTTTATGCAATGTTTAATGTACAGTCTGGCAACTTCACAAAGTTTTAGCTGGGGAATTTGGTTTGTACCTGTGTTTTTCCTGGTTGTGCTTGGGACGGTTACTTATTGGTTGCGCCAGTCTTTACAAGCGCGATGAGAAACCTGATTTCTTAGATTGGTAATAACGCTGAGAAACCAGGTTTCTTTTAATAAATATTTAGACTATTATGCTTAGTGCAGAAGAAACCTGGTTTCTTAAATTTTCAGGAACCAACGGCGCCTATACATAGCGTAAAGAATTACCCACCAAAATAAAACTGTTGTTATGGCGAAAAATAATGAACCGTTCATTGCTCCTGCCCAAGAAGCAAATAACTTTTCGTAAATCCAAGCGTATGTTGATGGCGCCTTTTCTCCAACTCCAATTTGGGTTTTATTAAGTATCCTAGCCAACAAACCCGAACCGACGAATAGAAAAATTGCGTTTAACCCCATTACTTCTAAAGGGAAACCCAAACGCTTTAATCTCCGAACTTCGATTAGTTCATAACATAGAGCTAGTAATAGTAACGCCCATCCAGCGGTATACACTACGTAAGAACTAGTCCATAGCTGTTTGTTAATTGGGAAGATTAATCCCCAGAAGTGTCCAATAATGACGCAAATTAAACCAAAAATAGCAAGATTAACACTAGTGCGGCTTTTTATCCCTTGAATACGCAGCCATGCACCTGTAAAATATCCAAACAAGACTGTGACTACAGCAGGTAATGTACTAAATAACCCTTCTGGGTCAAAGGGGCCTCCTTTATATATATGTGTCCCTAAAATTAATCTGTCTATATAACCTGCTAAGTTTCCTTCTGGTGACAGGTTGCCAGCACCATAACCAGGAACAGGAATAAGAAGCATTGCTGCCCAGTACCCTATTAATAAAGTAAGAGCTAATACCCATAGTAGGCGCCGTTTCAAATTTAAAACAGCGAAACTAACCAATATGTAAGCTAAACTGATGCGCTGTAAAACTCCCATAATTCGCAGCTTACCAAAATCTGTAGGCGCCCCTTTTAAGATTAAATCTAGAAAAGGAGAGAAAATCGCCAATAATAAACCAAAACCAAACAATAAAGCACCTCTCCTAAGAATACGCCAATAAATCTTAATATCTGGGCGATTATCATCAGTATACTTGGCAAAAGAGAAAGCCATCGCCACACCCACAATAAACAGAAAAAAGGGAAAAATTAAATCTGTAGGGGTACAACCATGCCAAGGTGCATGTTCAAGAGGAGGGTAAATATATTCCCAACTACCCGGATTATTCACCAATATCATCGAAGCTATAGCAATCCCTCGGAAAACATCTAGGGAAACAAGACGTTTAGTATTAGATATTAATTGTGCCATTTATGTTTATCTAGTAATAAATTTGTCAAAATCATAAGGTGTGATTTGTGGCACAGGCATCCTCGCCTGTGGATGTATTTTATTGTGGATGTATTTTATATTTAAAATTGTGAACATCAAAGCTACTATTTTAAGCGGACTGCTCCTTCTAACAGTTGCTTCTCCAGTCCAATCCCAAGAAAAACAAGTTAAACCCACGCAAGTAATAGATACACCCCCACCTCCAACCAGAGAATTTAGAGGTGTATGGGTTGCCAGCGTTGCCAATATAGACTTTCCCTCAAAACCTGGATTAACTACAGACCAACAAAAAGCTGAACTGATAGCTATTTTAGACAAAGCTGTACAACTAAAGCTTAATGCTATAGTATTTCAAATCCGTCCTATGGCAGACGCATTATACGCATCACCATATGAACCTTGGTCAGAGTTTCTCACGGGTAAAATGGGACAACCACCACAACCATATTATGACCCTTTGGAATTTGCGATAACAGAAGCGCGCAAACGCGGTTTAGAATTACATGTTTGGTTTAACCCTTACCGTGCAAGTCATATTCAATCTAAATCAGAAGTGGCGCCAACTCATATAAGTAAAACACGTCCTGATTTAGTTAGACAATATGGTAAATACATGTGGTTAGACCCAGGAGAAAAAGAAGTTCAAGACTACTCGTTAAAAGTCATAATGGATGTAGTCAAACGCTATGATATTGATGGCATAACTATAGACGATTATTTTTACCCTTATCCAGAACGAAACGAGAAGAAGCAAAATATTGACTTCCCTGACCAAACCAGCTATTCAAAGTATTTACGTTCTGGAGGTAAACTAAATCATAACGACTGGCGCCGAGAGAACATTAATACATTTGTCAGAAATCTATATCAAGGTGTAAAAAGTGCTAAACCTTGGGTGAAAGTTGGCATTAGTCCCTTTGGCGTTTGGAAACCTGGATATCCTAAACAGATATCTAATACTGGGGGTTTTAACCCTTATGAAGAAATATATGCTGACTCTCGCAAATGGTTGACGGAAGGTTGGTTAGATTACTTTTCGCCACAACTATATTGGAAAATTGAACAAACAGCACAAAGTTATCCTGTATTATTAAACTGGTGGAAAAGCCAAAACGTTAAAAATCGTCATCTTTGGGCATCAGTTTACACTAGTAGAGTTGGAAACCAAGACCGTCAAAACTGGAATGCTAACGAAATAGTTTATCAAATCAAAAGCACGCACGGTATACTTGGCGCCAGTGGTAACATACACTTTAGCATGAAACCTTTGATGGAAAATCGTGGAGGAATTTCAGATTTATTATTGCAGAAAAGCTATCTAAGTCCAGCATTAGTACCAGCATCACCCTGGCTAAATAATACACCACCATCTAAACCAATATTAGAGATTCAAAAAAATACAATTTCCAATATTAATCAACTAACTTGGAAACCAACAGGTCAACAACCAGTATCGCTATGGGTTTTACAAACAAAAACAGCAAATGAATGGAAGACAAATATCTTACCAGCGAATCAAAACTCATTTCCATTGACTGATGCTCAAGTTAACACAGTTGCTATATCGGGTGTCACTCGTTATGGAATACAAAGCCCAAGTACAATCATCAAAATAAATAATTTGATCCCCCTTAATAAGGGGGGGTAAAAACCTCCTCTTTCCCCCCTTCCACGCGGGGGTTAGGAGGGATTTTAGGCGCCAATTCAAAAATTCATTTTGATAACAAATAGCGGCGCCAAGTTTACCAAAATAGAAATAGGTTGCCAGTGGCTAACTCGGTTTTGATGCATCGACCGTAACAGCAAAGACGGGAATAAGGGGTAAAACGTTACTGCTAACAAAAAACAGAACGTCACTGACCACAGTAGCGAATAATATTTCATGACAAAAACAGCAAGCGCGCGGCAAGTATAAATGTAAATTAGGTATATTAATTTACTAGTGAGTGATAGCACTGATTAGACCAAAATGGAAAGAGGGTGACAGTCCTAGGGGGGTTAGCATTGTAGGTTAAAGAATTAAACCAACTTCCGTATAAAGGCTTAAATAAAAGTATTTCTCATATCCCACTGAAGAATGAAGCAGTAGAAGCTAATCAGAAGTGTACTAGAAGAGTAAGGCGCCACAGGAAAGCAGTCAAGACTAACTGCCAATGTCGCCCAAGTATAGTAGTAACTTAATTCGGAAGGCAACGTAAATGTTTTACCACACCAAGAAACTTCAATATTTTAAGCCGCCCACAAAGCCAGATGCAGTTTATGCAAAGAAGGTTCAGGAACTTATTGGTGGAACTTTTGGAGAAATGACTGTAATGATGCAGTATTTATTCCAAGGGTTTAACTGTCGGGGACCAGCAAAATATCGCGATATGTTGCTAGATATCGGTACTGAAGAAATTGGTCATATCGAAATGCTTGCAACAATGATTGCTCACCTTCTAGATAAGGCGCCTATCAAAGTGCAAGAAGATGGAGCGAGTGACCCAGTTGTAGGTGCAGTAATGGGTGGCACAAATCCACGTGATGTCATCATGGCAGAAGCAATGGCAATGAACCCACAACATTTAATTGTTTCAGGGTTAGGTGCCACAGCAGCAGATAGCGTTGGTTATCCTTGGAACGGTCGGTTCATCATTGCAAGTGGTAACTTAATGGCTGACTTCCGCTCGAACCTTCATGCAGAATCACAAGGACGCTTACAAGCGGTAAGAATGTATGAAATGTCAGACGACCCAGGTGTAAAAGACACGCTTTCATTTATGATTGCGCGCGATACAATGCACCAGAACCAATGGTTAGCAGCACTTGAAGACTTGAAGTCAGACGGACTAGAAGACGCACCAGTTCCAAGTTCATTCCCATTACAATTGGAAAAACGTGAATATGCCTACCAATTCTGGAATCACTCCGAAGGAACAGATAGTGCAGAAGGTCGTTGGGCAAAAGGTCCTTCAATGGATGGTAAAGGTGAATTTGAATATGTCGCCAACCCACAACCACTAGGCCCAGAACCTCAACCTCCACAAGTTGACCCACGTCTGCACGGTACACCAATAGACCCCTCAATGAATACTACTTCCATGTCATCACCTGGTGCCTCGTCAATGCCATCTGAAGGAGTAGTAAAAGAGATTGACAAACGAAACAGACAATAAGCATGTCTTACTATACTGTGGAACAGGCATCCTGCCTGTTCTTCATACAGGGCGCCTACTTTTTATTTCGGGCGCCTATTTTTTATGAATTTTCTAGGGTATCTATTTTTTATCTGGGCAGGTAAGGATGCCCACCCCACAAGAAAGTATTGGGAGTCAAGATTTAAGATATGAAGTATTATAATGACTATTAACTAGAATATTTATCGCTTATAGTTATTTAAAGGAATGTTTACAGTGACTCAAGCAGCATCAAAAATATTTCTTGATCAGGATAAGTTTTTTTAAAGACCCTCTTATAAAGCAGATTTGTATGATGCTGACCGAGATACGTGTAAATTGGGTATGGTACTAGTTATTATATAAGGTAGGCTTGTGAATAGGGCTACATTAAGCTTCATCTTCAGTTTCTATAGAAACCTCTTCTAACTCTGCTTCCAACTGTTAGATTGTAGGTAATTTTGCTTGTAACTCTTTTGGTAATGACTTGGTAAGTTCAGCTTGCCATTCAGCAATACTAATAGGTTTATTCACATCCCGTAAAGCATACTCAGCAGTTACATTATCTTTACTAGCACATAGAATTAAACCAATAGATGGGTTATCTTGAGCAGACTTGAGCAAATCATCTACAGCAGAAAGATAAAAATTAATTTTGCCTCTATATTCAGGTTTAAATTCTCCTGTTTTAAGCTCGATAACAACAAAACAATGTAATTTTGTATGATAAAAAAGTAAGTCTAAATAAAATTCCTCCTCTTCAATTTTTAATGGGTACTGCTGCCCAACAAAAGCAAACCCAACACCTAATTCTAAAAGAAATTTAGTGATGTGTTTAATAAGCTCTTTTTCAACTTCTCTTTCCAGAGGTTCTCGCTTCTGAATTTCTTCACTGACGATGCATAAACGGTCATCTATACGTAGGGCAACTACTAACTCAGCTAATTGTTGGTTACTTATACCGCTTCTTAATTGACGATTTAAAGTATCAATTGCAGATTGTCTTAATGGGTAGCGGTAAATATCATCTATAGCTTTTAGTAGTTCTTCGGTGACAAAAGAGGGTTAAACTCAGCCGCAATTTTCTTTTTGGAACAAATTATGGTGCTATTATCAAGGCGCCCTTCACTTGTACCAAGAGTAAATGCTGTATGTACCTCATCACTGGGTAAATTTTGCATTCCTACTAATAAACGACAACGAGAAGTTTCCCCACCGATGTATTGCTCGATTAAATCGTCTAGTTTACGCCATCCTTTGAGATTGAAGTAGCCAACATAAAAATCTGCACGGTACAAGAGTTTGAGGGTGTCTCGTAGAGTGGGAAGCAGTTGTAAGTCGATGTTGTCGAAGATGCGTGGCATGATTTCATACCCAGTAAATATATG
>NZ_MRCD01000060.1 GCF_001904745.1 Calothrix sp. HK-06 | reverse complement strand
TGAAAGGGAAGCTGCTGTTTTAAAAAGTCTCGAACATCCGCGTATTCCCAAATATATAGATTATTTTACCATTGAAAATTTACCGGTTCTAGATTTGCTTGGTTTGTGTTAGTACAAAGCTATATTCCCGGCGCCTCTCTACAAGAGCTACTCGACCAAGGAAAGCATCTTTCAGAATCGCAAGTAGAAAAAATTGCAATTGAAATATTAAGCATTTTAGTTTACTTACACGAACTAAAGCCACCAGTACTGCATAGGGATATAAAACCGAGTAATTTAATTTTAGGAGAAAATGACCGAGTATACCTAGTTGACTTCGGCGCCGTACAAGATAAAGCTGTTGCAGAAGGTGTAACTTTTACAGTAGTGGGAACTTACGGTTATGTACCGATGGAGCAATTTGCTGGACGTGCGGAAGCTGCATCAGATTTATATGCATTAGGCGCCACATTAATTCATCTACTAACAGGAACGGCGCCTGCTAATTTGCCTTCTAAAAACTCTCGCATAGAATTTGCTAATCTTGTTAGCGTTAATTTAGGATTAATTAATTGGGTAGGAAAACTTACCGAACCGAATATTAGAGATAGAATTAGTACAGCAAAAGAAGCTATTGCCGCACTAAAAAATAAACAAACCCTTAGCCCTCCCATTACCACTAACAAACCAACAGGTAGTAAAATTAAAATAAAAAAATCAGCTAGTCAACTTGAAATCGAATTACCAAAACGTGGAGCTAAATCATTACGGTCATTCTATCTAATTGGCTTGTGTATACCTTTTGCATGGCAAATTATTCAATTTATCAATTTTATGATAAATGGTAATACTTATGCATTTTGGTTTTACATATTTGTTATTCCATCATTTATTATAACAATAATACCAGTAGTTATATTACCAGCTTTTGGCAATACAGAATTATACTTGGACCGTGAAAAATTTGAAATTAAATGGAAATTATTCGGACTGTGCTACTGGCGAAAGCGTGGTAAAACAGCATTAATTGAAAAGCTTTATAAAGAGCAGACAAAAGCAGCCTTGGCGCCTATGGGTATAACTATTGAATTAGCCAAAAATCAAAAATTTACCACCACTCCTTTATCAACAGTCGAACGTCACTGGTTAATAGATGAAATAGCAAACTGGTTAAAATTCTAACTCTTAATCTTGTGGAGCAGGCATCCCTGCCTGCCTGCCCTGTAATGTATATTTTAAGGTTAGGACAGGCGGGACGCCTATCCCACAGCATATTTAAGGATACAAACCTCTATCACTAAGCGCGCGTGCAACTCTACCAACACCCAAAGTATACGCAGCTAACCGTAAAGGAATCTGGCGCCTTTTTGCTTGTTGTGTTACTAGCTGATATGCCCGCACCATTAACTCTTCCATTTCGCTATTAACTCGTTCTTCATCCCAAAATAAATAAGATAAACCCTGTACCCATTCCAAGTAACTAACAACAACACCACCAGCATTCGCTAAAATATCCGGTAGTACTATAACACCGCGCGCTTCCAAAGATTTATTAGCTCCCAGCGTCACAGGCCCATTTGCTGCTTCAGCGATAATGTTCGCTTGAACTTGGTTAACATTATCTTCAGTAATTTGGTTTTCTAACGCTGCGGGTATTAATACGTCACATGGCAAAGTCAATAACTCAGCATTGCTAATAGACGCCGCTTGCGGATAACCGACTAAACTTCTTTTATTATCCTTAGCATAAGCTTTCACAGCAGGAATATCTAAACCTATTTCTGAATATATTCCTCCTGCACCAGTGGAAACTGCAACAACTTTGGCGCCTTCTAAATGTAATAACTCTGCTGCGGCGCCACCAACGTTGCCAAAACCTTGAATTACAACTTTGGCGCCTGCTAAAGATTTACCCAAATCTTTTAAAGCTTCACGAACAACAATCATTACACCGCGTCCAGTTGCCATTTCTCTACCAAGCGAACCACCAATAGAAAGTGGTTTACCTGTAACAATACCAGGTACAGCATGACCAACGTTTACCGAGTAAGTATCCATCATCCACGCCATTTCCCGCGCGGAAGTTCCCATATCAGGAGCAGGTATATCTACACTTGGGCCAATATCTTTAACTAACTCACTAATAAAACGTCGTGTAATACGTTCTAGTTCATTAATACTAAATTTTTTCGGGTCTATTGCAATACCACCCTTGGCGCCACCATAAGGTATTCCCAGTAAAGCGCATTTCCAAGTCATTAACATCGCTAACGCCGAAACTTCACGTAAAGTTACCGCCGGATGATAACGAATACCACCTTTATAAGGTCCCAAAATATCCGAATGCTGTACACGATGTCCTGCAAAAACTCTAATATTACCATTATCTAGTTTGACAGGAATCGATACAGTTATCACCTTACGCGGATTGCTGAGTATTTCTAAAATACCTTGGTCAAGCTTTAACTCTTTTGCTGCCGCATCGAGATAACTACAAGCTTGGTCAAACGGGCAGATGTGCGCCGGAGTGGGCGTTTCTACGGGCAACAGAGACGTTGAGATCATATATTCCCCTAACCCTTTTATTGTGGCGAATGTCTATATATATATCTCTATTATCGCGCTTTTATGAGCAAATATTGATTTTGTGTAAAATTCGTTACAGTTTTCAAATTTTGTATTTGATAAGCCGAGCCAGGAAACTATACAATCAGAAAACCAGAGATACATATATGAGCAAACACAGATAAAAATGATACAACATATCTGTGTTTTTTATTCATTTCTTTATATTTTATTTATTGTATATATAGTTATTTAACATAAGGTTGCCAGTCACCGAGTTGTGTTGTCTCCACATCCGCGATTAATATAATGATTCAAGAATCACCCATTCGTTATTTATATATCAATAATTTCCCTTATTTATTTATATAGAGGCATCTCTTCTTTATTTATATAGAGGCATTTATATAGAGGCGGGCAGGGATGCCCGCTCCACAAGATAGTTATACAAGATGTTAAATGAAGACTGAGTTGACAAAGTTTCCATGTAAACCATATGGAACATGATGTTTTAGATGTAGTTTAGCAACGGCGCCAAGACTCAAGTCTTTCGCGTCTAAAATCACTACATCTGAACGATGTTTTTCAGAGTCATATACTAACGCTAATACCCAACCATCATCTTCACTTTCACCATTTGGACGTGGAACAAATACTGGTTCACCTGCAAAACCGCGTGGCGCCGCGCTCCAAAGTTGTTTTTCACCTGTTTCTAAATCAACTTTGACGAATGCTTGTAGTGGTGCGTTTCCTGTTTGTCCATGTGCGGCGCCCATATATACATATCTGTATGGGCGCCCAAAATAGTCTGGATGCAAGCTAGGAAATTCGCAGCAGCGAGGTTCGATGACTTCGCGGTTTACGGTTTGAGTTTTTAAGTTGAGGTGGAAGCGCCATAGTTGTCCAGGTTTAAGCGCATCAAAATCAACTTGACGAAAATCACTTTCGGGTTCTACTTCAGGTAATGATTCATAGCATATTGAGTCAACTATGATTTCATCACCTTGTTCAAATGCGTTTGAGTGATGGAATACAAAACCCGATTGAATTTCTAGAGTTTGTATTTCCCCCCCAGTTACTTTTGAATTAGGGTCGCGAGGAATAATTATTGCGCGCGTTGGTTGATTTGGTTGAAATTTAATGCATTCACCAGCACCCCGCATTCCTAATGCAAAGGGTATTGGATTGAATGCAACGGGGTTTTGGAAGAATATACAGTAGTTTTCGGTAATGGCAAAATCGTGAATAAAGCAGAAACCTGGTACGCTATGGGCGTGTTTTCTGATGATTTTGCCAGTGGTGTCTAACTCAAATACTGTAATTGTGGTGGAAAGTCCCGGTTTGATGGAGAAATTTACCATGCATGGGGTGCCACCGTCCATTGCACAACTTGGGTCGAAGTGTGGATGTGCGGCAAATGCCTCACCCTCAGATAGAACACCGTTGAAGTATTCTCTTCCTAATGTTTCTAAAGTTGCTGGGTCAAGAAGGTGTGGTTCTGCTGCTTCCCAAAGCGCGAGTAATTTACCACCCCAGTAAATTACATTTGTGTTGGCAATGTTTTTAAGCTTGAAGTCAAATATATTTGCTAACCATCCACCGGGTTTTTGCGTACCAAAAACACCACGATAAAGAAGCTTACCCGCTTTTTGTTCTTTTACATATCCTTCGGTACGCACAAAACGGTTACTATAATGCGCGCGTCCATCTTTGAAAGTGATTCTACTTATCATTCCATCACCATCGAAGGGGTGATGAATTCTTTGCCCGTTGACTTCAAATAAACCGGGGCCATTTTTAAATAATGTTCCCTGTAGTGAGTGAGGAATTTCTCCTTCTATATTATCTATCCAGTAATCATTCTCTTCTTTGAGTGATTGATATCCTCCTTGCCAATCGTCACGGAGGTAGGATGGTTCTGGTATTGTTGTTGCGTGTTCGTAAAGTTGAAAACCTTGCATGTGAGTAATTTTAGTTTTTATAAGATTTTGTAGGGGGAGGGATATCGTCGGGACAGCATATCGTGGGGGCGCGGATACCGTACGGGCGGGTTAACCCATAACCTCCAATAGTATTTAGATCCCGTAAACCCGCCCCATATATATCGTCAGGAACGCATATCATCAGGACAGGGTACCGTGGAGAGGGGGGCGGGTTTACAAAGCCTTGGGGTTGTGTTGTATATCTCGGTTAACCCACCCTTACAGAGCCTTGGGTTTGTACTGTATACCTTGATTAACCAGCCCCTACTTCTTCTGGTATAAAAGATTCTTCTACAGGTTTAGCAGGCGCCACCCCAACGCTTTGACTTTCTGCCGCAGGTAGCCAATTTAAAAAGGGTAACGGTAGCAGAGTACTTAAATTAGTTATAAATACTAGTAATGGTAAGTTATCAAAATTACTTTCTGTAATTCCCATCGCGTGCATTAACACGGCGCCGAATTCATAAGAGAGTAATCCTGCTAAGTTATTTACTGACATTAATAATGCGAAGAAAGTGGCTTCTATACCAGGAGGGCATAACCTTGCTGCAAGTACTAACAATGGCATGTAAGCTATTTGCCCCATTACTGTTAGCACCAAACTATCACCCAAACTAAACCAGTGGTCATCAATGCCCAACGCTCGGTTAGCATGAGTTACCAGAAGCAACATTGTCATCCCAAGCATTGTTGACAAAACAATAGTCCAACCAAAGATGACGCGGAAAGGAACGGTTTTTAAGTAGCGCTGAAATATCCATACACCTACTAACGATGCAAGACTTGTAACTAAACGCACTCTCCCTAAAAATTCCGGTTCAAAATGAAGCTCGTTAGTAGTAAAGAAGAAAAATGCAGAATCTGCTGATGGTGTACCTTGCCAAAGAAATATAAATACTGTGGGCAGCCAGATTGCTTTCTGAGTAAGTGCCTTTCGCAGTAGTATAAATTGATGCTTTACATCAATTATATCGTCCTCTGGCTGGTTTTTTATGCTTTCTTTGCTAACAGGAGATTCAGCAATTAACCATGCTACACAAGAAACAATAAGCGGGAATGAAGCGGTAATCCAAAAAATCGTGCGCGTTGTGAAATGTTGTAAAAGCATTCCACTAAAGTAAGCGGTGACTAATCCTCCAACCGCTGACGCGCCCCAACACAACGATTGTAACGAACCTGCATCTGCTTGTGACTCACCGCGCGCGCGCTCTACAACTAGCGAGTCAACGATTACATCACTAACTGCAACCGAGAGTGAACCAAGTGCTATAGCAGCAGTAGCAGCTACTTGAGTATGAACAATTGTTGCTAACCACACCCAAGATATTGCCCCAAGTAACCCCGAAAGTATTAGGTATGGACGGCGCCGATAGCCAAATATCGGTAAACCATCAGAAAGAAAGCCAAATAAAGGTTTGATTATCCAAGGTAGGGCGACAATCCCCATAAGTGCTGAAACCTGCGCCGGACTAAGCCGCAGTTCATCTTTGAGAAAGAAGCTGACGGCAAGGCGCGCCAACCCCAAGATACCTTGGACAAAGTAGACAGTTAATATCGCGATTAACTCAGCACTTGGTTCGTTGCCGAAGAAAATCTTTTCTTTAACTGAGTCTTTGACCTTGGACAAACCAGAGGAGGAAATCAGCATTGATAACATTCATTAAGAATTGTGACTTTTCTATCATATCTAGTTTTCCCATCTAACTGTGCTTACTCACAAATATGTTAAGGAATTTAAATTTATTAGGCTAAAAGCAAAATTTTGCTACATTGAAGCAAATATTGTACTAAAGCATTATCCTTCTTGAGACTGAATTTTGAGGATAAATGATTTAAGAACTGGCGCCGCCTTAATTTGGGAACGATACCTAGGAAAGCCAGTTGGCAAAAGCAACGTTGCAATTGCTGAATTATATCTTGAGGGAGATGTATCATTTTGTGCTGGTGCGACATCCAAGGGTGGTAGTAAAAGTCCTATTCCCAAAATACCAAAGTCAAAATCAGTAGGAGGACAGTTTGAACCCGCTATTGACTCTCGAACACAACGAGTTATGGATACCGATGCCGAGTATAAGGTGATATCAGAAATTGCTAATACTTTAGAGATGTTTTACCATCTTCAAGTAGAGGGTTAAAACTAAGCTTATGACTTTGAAGTGGAGCGGTTTTACAAACAAAGAATTATTATGCAATATGCCTGACTCCTAGAATTATCAACGCGATTATTTAGCTTACATGATGATAATCATTTGAGTGTTACTCCGGCGCCATCTGTACGACGGGTTGGTTGGAATGAAGCTTTTACTAAAATGGCAGAAAAAAAAGATGATATTTTGCTTGACAATTTTGACACTACTAGTTGAGATAACGTTGAATGGAAATGGTAGTGCAATTTATAGAGTAGTTTATCAGAATATGTATAAACCTTATTTTTGGGAAAATTATGCTAAGTAGTGTAGTAACGCGACGCTTTACACTAGATGAATATCATCATTTAATCAAAATTGGCTTTTTTCATCAAGACGAACGTGTCGAACTTATTCGTGGGGAATTAGTATGGATGGCAGCAAAGGGAACGCCACATACAGTTTGTTGTAGAAATTTTAGAGAGCTAGGACAATTGGTTGCTGGTAAAGCTGAGTTACAATGCCAAGACCCAATTACTTTGCCATCTGGCAGCGAACCCGAACCTGATTTTGCTATTGCCCGTCTTGCTCCAGACCATTATTTATCTGGGCATCCTACACCAGAAGATATATTTTTAGTAGTTGAGATAGCTGATTCGTCTTTAGATTATGACCGTGATGTCAAAATGCCTTTGTATGCTGAAGCAGGAATACCTTATTATTGGATATTTAATGTCGTTGCAAATCAATTAGAAGCATATAGCGAACCCTACCAAGATTCCCAAGGTAATTTTGGTTATCGTTTTAAACGTATTTTTTTGGCAAACCAATCGGCTGACTTGCCACTACCGTCTTCTTCTCTCGATTTATCTTCGATTTTTTCTTAATTGTGATATCACGTCAGAATTTTTAAGATGCTTCGTTCCTCAGCATGACAATTGAGAGATGCTACCCTGCGGGAAAACTGCGTTAACGTTCCTGGGCATGACATATTAAGATGCTACCCTGCGGGAAAACTGCGTTAACGTTCCTGGGCATGACAAATTAAAAATTATCCTGCTATTGCCTCTTGACTTAATAGCTGGTCGAGTTGACCTTGAGTATCTAGCTTATACATATCATCACATCCGCCAATGTGTTGATTGTTTACAAAAATTTGCGGAACACTCCGGCGCCCGTTTGCTCGTTCTGCCATTAATGCACGTTTTTCTTCCGAACCGTCTATTTTATACTCCGTAAATTCCACCCCTTTCCACCACAGCAGCATTTTGGCGCGTATACAATAAGGACACGTTTGCCAGGTGTAAATTTCAACATTTGCTTTTATTTTTTCGGGATGGCGCCCAAGAAGTGAATTTATCAAATTTTGCATATGCTAGTATAAACACTTACGTACTGTTTTTAAAAGTTACATTTGAAATGAATGGCGCTGAAACGCCTAGTATTAATTATAAGTTAAAATGCTTATAAAGCTTAAAGCCTTGCAAAAGGATAAAAAATAATTATCTTAGATTGTTTAACTATAGAGATTTTTATAATGTAAAAACAAGGAAACTTGGAAATGTTTGTAAGTGTAACGTAAAAATAACTACAATGTAAGATGATAGAACAACCGTTTGTTGACGTAAAGGTTGTTCGTTAAGCGAAGAAAAGCAGTAAAAATTAATGAAGTCAGGGCAAAGACTAGTTTATTGTAGTATCCGCCCTTTGGTAGACTTGGAAACGGCTGTTGCAAACACCGCGAATTCAAGCAATTGAGAGGGCAGACTCTGTGGAAAATACTCTTGGGTTAGAGATTATCGAAGTAGTTGAGCAAGCGGCTATCGCTTCCTCACGCTGGATGGGTAAGGGTGAAAAGAATACTGCTGACCAAGTAGCAGTAGAAGCAATGCGCGAACGTATGAACAAAATTTACATGCGTGGACGCATTGTAATTGGGGAAGGAGAACGCGACGAGGCGCCGATGCTTTATATCGGTGAGGAAGTCGGTATTTGTACTCGTGTAGATGCAAAAGATTACTGTAACCCTGATGAACTAGTTGAGATTGACATCGCCGTTGACCCATGTGAAGGTACTAACCTTGTTGCCTATGGTCAAAATGGCTCGATGGCTGTATTGGCAATCTCAGAAAAAGGCGGTTTGTTTGCTGCTCCTGACTTTTATATGAAGAAGTTGGCTGCACCTCCTCAAGCAAAAGGTCATGTAGATATCAATAAGTCTGCCACCGAAAACCTTAAAATCCTATCTGAATGTTTGAACCGTTCGGTCGAGGAGTTAGTTGTCGTTGTTATGGACCGTCCGCGTCACAAGGAATTAATCCAGGAAATTCGTACCGCTGGTGCCAGAGTTCGACTCATCAGCGATGGTGACGTTTCTGCTGCTATCTCGTGCGGTTTCGCTGGAACCAACATCCACGCGCTTATGGGTATTGGTGCGGCGCCTGAAGGTGTAATTTCTGCTGCTGCAATGCGTTGCCTAGGTGGACACTTCCAAGGACAGTTAATTTATGACCCAGAAGTTGTTCAAACTGGTTTAATTGGCGAAAGCAGAGAAGGCAACCTTGCCCGACTCAATGAGATGGGTATCACTGACGGCGACCGGGTTTACGATAGTAACGAGTTGGCTTCGGGTCAAAACGTATTGTTTGCCGCTTGCGGTATTACTCCTGGAGTCTTAATGGAAGGTGTTCGCTTCTTCCACGGTGGTGCTAGAACTCAAAGCTTAGTAATTTCCAGCCAGTCGAAAACCGCTCGCTTTGTCGATACCATCCACATGTTTGATAATCCACAGACAATTCAACTGCACTAAAACGTCAGGAGTCAGGAGAAGCGTAATCAGGACTCCTGACTCCTGATCTTTCTTAAAAACATTGTTACAAATTACGATTTAGCAGATGAATATAGCAGTAGTAGGCTTAAGCCATAAAACCGCGACCGTTGAAGTCCGGGAAAAATTAAGTATTCCAGAACCACAGGTTGAAACCGCTATCGCCCAACTTCTTAATTACCCTCATGTTGAAGAAGTTGCTATTCTCAGTACCTGTAACCGTCTGGAAATTTATATTACAGCGAGTGAAACCGAACTCGGTATTCGCGAAGTTGTTCAGTTTCTTAGTGAACATAGCAAGTTACCCATGACAGTCTTGCGTCCTCACTTGTTTATGCTGCTTCATGAAGATGCTGTTATGCACTTGATGCGTGTTGCTGGTGGGTTAGACAGCTTGGTTCTTGGTGAAGGTCAAATTCTTGCACAAGTTAAAAATAGTTATAAGCTTGGGCAGCAATATAATGGTATAAAAACAATTTTGAATCGATTATTTAAACATTCAATTTCAGCTGGCAAACGGGTACGCTCTGAAACGTCTATTGGTACTGGCGCCGTTTCTATTAGTTCGGCAGCAGTCGAATTGGCCCATATCAAAGCCGAAGACCTTAGTATGTGCCGTGTCGCTATTCTTGGCGCCGGAAAAATGTCGAAGTTACTTGTACAACACTTAGTAGCTAAAGGTGTTGCAGAAATTTCTATTGTTAATCGTTCGATGGCACGGGCAACTGAGTTAGCACAACAGTTCCCAGGACAAGCTATTAAAACTCACCTACTCGCCGATATGATGGCAGTAATTGCCGAAAGCGATATTGTATTTACAAGCACGTCAGCTACCGAACCAATACTCGACCGTGCCAAGTTAGAAATGGTCTTAGAACCAAATCGTCGTTTGATGCTATTTGATATATCAGTTCCACGTAACGTCCATGTCGATGTCAACGAACTGACATATGTTCAAGCATTTAACGTTGATGATTTAAAAGCAGTCGTAGCGCAAAACCAAGAAAGCCGTCGTAAAATGGCACAAGAAGCCGAAGGTCTACTAGAACAAGAATCTGAAGCTTTTGATATTTGGTGGCGCAGTTTAGAGACAGTTAGCACAATTAGCTGCTTGCGGTCAAAAATTGAATCCATCCGTGAACAAGAACTAGAAAAAGCTCTATCACGTCTAGGTTCAGAATTTGGCGATAAACACCAAGAAATTATTGAAGCTTTAACACGCGGTATCGTTAACAAAATTTTACATGACCCAATGGTACAGTTACGCGCTCAACAAGATGTTGAAGCACGCCGAAAATGTATGCAAACACTCCAAATGCTCTTTAACCTTGATGTTGAAGAGCAATTTAGTTAAAAATTAAAATTTAGGAGTTAGGAGTTAATAAGTTAAGAGTTTGGCTATAAAATAAGGCTATTACTTTTAGTTTACAACTTGTATAAACCTGATTTTGTCGCGTTCTTATACTCATAACTCATAACTTATAACTCCTAACTTTTAAAAAATGTTTCGCCGATTTTGGAAGCGTCCTTATCTCTTTATAATACTGCTGGCAAGTGTCTGGATATGTTTTGACTTAGTATCACACTTGTCAGTAGATATATTATGGTTTCGCGAAGTCGGATATCCAGAAGTTTTTTGGTTACGCTTTAACACACAATTGTTATTGTGGTGTACTGGTTTTTTTATTGCGGCAAGTTTTTTAATTTTTAATTTAATTATTGCCAAACGCATCAGGTATAAAGAAAAGCAAATTAATAACCAAAAAACGTCAACGCTTAAATTACGCTTTCTTTTGCCTGTAGTAATTTGTTTAAGTATTTGTATTGCAATTACATGTACTTTTACTGGAATTGAAATCCTTAAAATTTGGCAACCAAACTGGGAAATACCAAAGCAAATTCAAGTATTTTTTCCTACCTTGAAATTAGCACAATTCTCAATATCTTCCCTACAAGTCACTTTAGTTGCTGCAATAACTATACTAGTTTTAATTTTTCACTATTCTTCATTGACTGTTTTAGGATTACTTCAAAGCTTATTTTTAGGTTTTATATTCCTGGCAAACTGGGATAAATTTCTGCAGTTTTTTCACTTAACCCATTTTAATTCAAACGAACCACTTTTTCTGAAAGATATTAGTACTTATGTTTTTTCATTGCCTATTTGGCAACTTTTAGAATCTTACTTATCAGGAATATTTTTATATAATATCAGCGCAGTATCACTTATTTACTTACGTTCGGCATCAAGTTTAAGTGAAGGTCGTTTCCCTGGTTTTTCTTTGCCACAACGCTTGCATCTTAATGCTTTAGCTTCTTTACTTATGTTTGGAGTCGCGCTACGGTACTGGTTATTGCGCTACTCGCTGCTTTTTGAAAAACATCAAGTCAATTTCGGCGCCAACTACACAGACGTTAATATTAAACTACCAACTTACACTATGTTGAGTTGGTCAGCTTTTTTAATTGGAGTATATTTACTTATAATTGCCTTGGTGTTGTACCAAGTTTTACAAAGACTCAAAAGACAAAACCACTTCATACATCTGTCTTTGACGAATAAAATAATTACGCCAATCCCACCTCATATAGGTTATATGGTTAGTGTATTTGCTGTAATTGCAATTTTAAGTGGGGAATTTATGCCAATAATTGCACAACGCTTGTTAGTTCAACCAAATGAGTTAGTGCAAGAACGTCCTTACATCCAACGAACCATTGCCTTAACACGACAAGCATTTAACTTAGACGATATTGAAGAACAGACTTTTGATCCACAAGGTAAGTTAAGTGCTGCTGACTTAAAAGAAAATTACTTAACAATTCGTAATATTAGACTGTGGGATAGTAATCCTTTATTAGAAGCAAATCGTCAATTACAGCAAATACGACCTTACTACAAATTTTATAGCGCCGATATTGACCGTTACACGCTAAGAGCAGAAGAAAAATTAAAAGGTGAAAAGCAACAAACAATTATTGCTGGACGCGAATTAGATTCAAATGCACTACCCGAACAAGCAAAAACTTGGATAAATCAACATTTAATTTATACGCATGGCTATGGTTTTACTCTTAGTCCTGTAAATACTGTGGGCCCTGGTGGTTTACCAGAGTACTACGTTAAAGATATTGGTGTTGAGTCCGGAAACCGACAAGGTTCTTTACAGTTATCAGATGAAAACATTCGAGTTAGTATACCGATTGGAAAACCACGTATTTATTACGGTGAAATCACTAATAATTATGTGATGACGGGCACTAAGACCAAAGAGTTAGATTATTCAAGTGGTAACGATAATATTTATAATGTCTACGATGGACGTGGAGGAATACTTCTTAATCAACTTTGGCGCCGACTAATATTTGCTCAGTATCTTAAAGATTGGCAAATGCTCCTTACTCGTAATTTCACACCGCAAACAAAATTAATATTTCGCCGCAATATTATGCAGCGGGTACAGGAAATTGCCCCATTCTTACATTATGATAGCGATTCCTACCTAGTTGCAGCTGATGGTGGCGCCACTACTCTTACGAACGAAGAAATTCATCTTTACTGGATTATCGATGCTTACACTACAAGCAACAGCTATCCATATTCTGACCCAGGTAAACATCAATTTAACTATATTCGTAACTCTGTCAAAGTTATAGTTGATACTTACAACGGAAGTGTAAATTTCTACATAGCTGATAAAAGTGACCCAATTATTACAACACTTACTAAAATCTTTCCAAGCTTGTTTAAACCGCTTGACGCTATTCCCAAACAACTTGCAAGCCATTTACGCTACCCAGTAGACTTATTCAACGTTCAAACCGAGCGTTTACTGACTTACCACATGACCGACCCGCAGGTTTTCTATAACCGCGAGGACTTATGGCAAATACCTAACGAAATTTATGGTACAAAACCTCGTGCGGTTGAACCTTACTATTTAATTACCAAGCTACCAACTGCTCAAAGCGAAGAATTTATTTTATTGCTTCCATTTACTCCTACTCAACGTCCAAATTTAATTGCTTGGTTAGCTGCACGTTCAGATGGCAACGAGTACGGAAAATTACTTTTATATAAATTTCCCAAACAGCAGCTTGTTTACGGGCAAGAACAAATCGACGCATTAATCAACCAAGACCCCGTTATTTCCCAGCAGATTACTTTATGGAATCGTGAGGGGTCACGAGTCATTCAAGGTAATTTGCTTATAATTCCTATAGAAAAATCTCTACTCTACGTCGAACCAATTTATCTTGAAGCCGAACAAAACAGCGTTCCCACTTTAGTTAGAGTTGTCGTTGCCTATCAAGACCGCATTGTGATGGCGCCAACTTTAGATGACGCGCTGACAGCAGCTTTCCAACCCACTAAACCCACAACTCCTGCGATTGTGCGTCCCGTACAGTAAAGAAACCCGGTTTCTAAGGTTTCTTATGGGCGCCTCATGACAAATTCTATTTTGATGCACATAAATATAGTTTCTCTCGTCATTGTATGGCTGATGCCTAAATACCTAACTTGAGATAGATTTTTCTATTGATTTGCCGACTCAATCATTTGTTTAGTTTTGATTTTCTAATGATGTAATTAGAAAATACTTATATTTAGCCTGAGATTTTTCTCTACCGAAGCGTTATCTTTCGTAGCTTTTGACGATTTTTACATATACAAATGTAAAGAACTACTTAAGAAACTAAATTTTCCTTGGCAAAAGACTACAAAATGAAAAATTGACTGCAAAAAATCAAACAGGCAAAAATGAATGCTGTGTGAAAGGAGGGCAGCACAATAATTAGATTCAGCTTTAATTAGATGAGTATCGAATCAATTATAGCAAAGTATGAAAAATGAGCAATTTAAAATTTTGCTGCGCTTTTTTAAAGCGTTAGCCGATGAAAGCAGATTAAAAATTGTAGGTATTTTGGCTTCGCAAGAATGTAGTGTGGAGGAATTGGCGGCACTACTGCAACTGAAAGAGCCAACAGTATCTCACCATTTAGCTAAATTAAAAGAGTTACATTTGGTTAGTATGCGCCCAGAAGGAAATGCTCATTTATATCAGTTAGATAGTGAGGCATTACAAAGCTTGAGTAAAGAAATTTTTACACCAGAGAAAATGGCTTCTTTGGTTGAAGATGTTAGTACACAAGCATGGGAAAACAAAGTACTAAAAACTTATATAGAAGGAGATTTTCAAAACCCTGAAGCTGTACAACATCTGAAAGAGATTCCTGCAAGTCGAAAAAAACGCTTGGTGGTTCTCAAATGGTTAGTAGAAAAATTTGAAGTGGGGGTCAAATATCCTGAACGTAATGTCAATGAAATAATTAAGCGTTATCATCCTGATTTTGCCACTCTGCGGCGCGAATTAGTGGGGTACCAACTGTTGATGCGTGAACAGGCAGTTTATTGTCGTCTGGATAAAGACAACTGATTCCCCTACTCAACAAACCCAACTTCGTTTGGAAGTTGGGTTTGCATACAAAAGTACTATTGCAATTATTCTTTTTTGCGCTAATAACTTTTATATACTTCGGCGCCAGATACGATTCAGTAATAAAATTTGACAACAAATATGCCTTTATATAGAGGAATACTAGTACGATTTATGTTAAAGCATTTGCTGTTTGTTTGGCATCCCAATGTTTAAGCACATATATAGGTAAATTGCTTGCTGCTTGGTCGTTATCTTTATATACCATGACTGGATTAGAACATTTGCGTATACAAAGTTATAAATTGGTAACTTATTACTAACGAAAATAAGTATTTACTGGTATAACTAACAGCAACTATGTAAAAAATTTACAAAGGATTCATAAAATTCATCAAATTTATACAAATAATGGTTTAATAAGAAATTAATTTGATAATGAGTAAGTTAGCAAAATTTACTTCCCTAGCTTCCGTAGTTCAGTACATAGGGACTACAGAGGTGTTGAATGGCTGTTAAGTTAGGGTGCAGTTTTAGAAATAACAATTTCAATCATGTAAACTCGATACCAGTAGATTTTCGATATGCTCAAAAAAATTTTATTGCCAACCGTTGTAATTTCAGGTACATTGTTGGCTGGTTTTGGTGCCCTATTATTTACGCAAGGTTCCAAACCAGTGCAAGTTCAACTTGAAAACAGACAAGTTTTTGATGGTAGACTCAAAGATATTATTTCGCCCCAGCTAGGAGCTTTACTAACCATAGGGGTAACGGTGACAACTGCATCAATGTTAGCTTGGAGCCACTTTGCGAAAGAGTCATCTAAGTTAGAGAAGCGAGTATCTGAGCTTAAAACAGAAATATCTAATAAAGATGCTCAAATCAGTGAACTTAAAGTGGCGCCTTCAAGTCCAATGCTATCTTCGCTCTCATCGTTTCTAGAAGGAGAGCATGTAACATCAGAGATAGCAAAACCAAAAATCAAACAAACTATAGAAACTTTACCAGTTCCAACCCCAGAACCTGTCGTAACTATCCGACGACCTGCAACAAAGCCGCTTATAACCCCAATATCTTCTATGAAGTATGAGGTTATAACAACAACTCAGCCATCTGTACAAACTGCAACTAGTGGTTTTCCTTCGGCACAATCAGTTCAAAGCTACATTCAGCGGAATCCTGAAGTATCTGTCAAGTAATTAGTGCCTTATATATCACTAGTTAAAATAAAACGCCAATCACTATTATCCATTCCATGACTCACAACACTTGCATTGGCGCCTGGATATATATCAAAACGTCCTAATGCCCGTGCAAGTTCATCATCACTAGGTACACAAAACATATGATTATACCCCGGTATAACTTCTGGTGTGCTTTTCTCAACATTTGCTCCCCACTGGACGTGAACGAGTGGCAAAATATTTCCTGTGCTTTGCAAGCGTAAGTCTTTAATGCCTTTAAGACTCATGTAAGAAATATCGCCCCTGTGTTTAACAATTAGTGGAGCAACATCACTCATTGTCGCCGCATCTAAACTATAAATACCTAATTGGGTAGATGTAGTAAATTTAATTCTGGAGTATTTATCAATAACTTTTACCCAACGGTTAGCACTACCGTCTCCAGGATTCATTGAAATCATATAACCACAACTGCATTCACGAATACCATCTACAATGGCATGGCTAAGAATTCGTAAAGATAAATTACGACGTTGGTAATTAGGGTGAACTTTTAAATCACAAAGGTACCATGCAGAAAGCGCTGCCTCTCCTTGCTGGTATGAAATTTTACGTAGTATACCAGCACCTGCAGCCGCAACAATATTATTTTCGTGCATTACGTAGTAATTAACTTTGCCAAGACGGTCAAAAAAAGCAAAGTAATCTAGACCGTGATCTATTTGAAAGAAATCTTTTCCTAGAGGATATTTCGCAATTGTTTCAATGCTAATGATTCCTTCTTGAAACATCTTGCGCTCTGCGGGAGCAATACGGTGGAATTTCATATTTTTTGTACCCACCCTACAACTACTTCACGATAGAAGAACGAACGGTCAGACTCTAAAAGTTCGTAATTAAGTTGTTTATCTATATAAATGTGTTTAGCCATGACTGAAGCAAGATGATGGTCGCCATTAAGGCGCCGTCCAATTAATGCACCACCAGGTTTTAAGCAATGTACGGCATTTTCAAGCATTTCATCTAAATCATTAGGGGGCATCCAGTCAGAAATATTAGAAAATTGAATTAAATCATAAGGTTGGCTTGTTGCTAGTTCGAGCATTTTTTCAGCAAAGGCGCCTTGATGTAGGTGTAATCTTGAGGTTCCAAGTTCTCGAATTGAGATTTGGGTATCTGGTTGCAGGTAAAGTGGTACACCATCAAATCCATAGGAATAAGAATCACTCCAAACTTGAGTTAGAAAGTAATTTGCCATTGTGTATTTATGTAAAGCTTTGGCAAAAACATCAGCAAAATGTGTACCAAAACTTCTATCCATAGAGTAATTAACGGCAGCATCACCAAAAATGCGTGCTAGCTTACTACGTTCAAAGACAATTTCAAAAATTTGCTGCCATAGTGGATGAGAAGTTACGGTGTCTGAGTTGCGTAATGGGTTAAGACCTGATGCAGTAAAGCTCGCAGATAATTCGCGAAACAGTTGCTCGAATTTGCCTACTTGGTTTACACCAAAAGTAATTTGTTCAATTCGTGCATCCCAGTAATTTCGAGTTGAGATTGGCAGTTGAGATGCGATTTGATTGTATAGGTTAACCCGTTCGGCTTGAGTTATTTTAGTGGCACCGATTAAATCTAGTTGTTCTTCGAGTTGTAAATGTAATAATGCTTGTCGTCGTAATTCAACTAAATGAAGCTGTGCAAGATTTAAATCTACGGCATCAATATGTTCTATATGTGGAGATGACAGTAAACTTAGTACTGTACATCCTCCTGACGCAATTATTAGTACTCGCAATGGATGATTTTGCGTTTGGGTTAATTGCTTGATAACCTGTAGTTCAATCGTAGGGTCTTCACGAACTTGGGAAAATGAAATATCAGACGGTGGGGCGCAAATCATTATACAAACTCCAAAAATAGTAGGCGCCGAGGACAAGGGCTTGGGCAACTTGAGAACGTGATACCATTGTGTTCCAAGCTGGGGTTGCCACATTCATTAAATCTCTAGCGTGTTCGGTATCAAGTTTTTCGTGAGTAGTGTAATGCGACTGACTACCAGGGATTGTCCAGAGCCGTTGTTGTAGAGTACTAGCAATCGAAGCGCTAATACCTACATATAAATATTCGATTATACACAGCATCGCGGCGCCTGCTTCAGGATTTTGAGTCAGGCAATAAGTTAAAATCGATTGATTAAAAGCTAATACAGGAGTAGTGCAAGGTGTATTTAATTCAACTTCAGAAGCTCCCAAAGCTTGTAAATATTGACGAAAAGTAAATTTATGGGAACGTAAAAGATTGCCATAACCATGTTCCTCAGCAATATTCGCGAAAAGAGGCAGTCGCGCTTCCAGAAACTGTACACGTGCAAGAACTGCTGCTAATGCTTGAGAAAATGACTCAACGGCAAAACTAAAAGGTAGTTGACTCTCAAGAAAAGTATCGCGTGTTGTAGCTTCCTCATTCATCCAGATAAAGTAAGGATGCTTACTAAAATCGTATACGAAAGCAACTTGCGTTATGGCAGCTTCTAATGTTGGTAATTCGATTAGTTCTTCCCAGGATAATTCTGGTGTTTTAGTAATTGCAAATACTGGCTTTGATATAAATGCCTGCATATATTTAGATAATAATTATTTAATAGCAACGGTACCAGCAGGTGATTTTTGTAAGCTAGTAACAGCAAAATCACGTACAAATGCAAAATACGAAGGAATAAACGGGGCGCCTTTGGATATTAGTTCATCTTTGAGTTCATGATGTAAACGTGGTAAATTGTACCAAGGCACACCAGGATACAAATGGTGTTCAAGATGGTAATTTTCGTTACACATGAAAAAGCGTGTAACTCGGTTTGTAAGAATAGTCCGTGTACCGCGAATAGTATCAAACTCATGCTCTAATAGCGTGTGCTGACTCATACCGCGAATATTCACCATCGTATTAATAAACACCATTGGTATCAACCAACCATGTATTATCAAGTTGATATTGATTGGCGCCATCATTAGCGCTGTAGCAATAATCAAGAGCGAAATAACTTCAATTGCAATCCAAACTTTATCTTGAGTATCACCTTGACGAAACCCTAAAATTGGAATTGCCACTAAATAGACTGGATAACCAATAATTAGACGCCCCCAGTACATCAAAAATTGTAACCAAGTCCTACACGTGTAATTACTATAATGGTCAGGGTCGCCTTTTAAGCCCAAATGCTTATGATGTTTAAGATGTAAGACTTTATATGCTGAGTAATTTTGTCCAACAGGTAAAGCACAAATAATACTTAGTATACGATTCCATACTGAATTACCATGAAGAACTCCATGCACTCCCTCATGGGTGAATAAACTAATTCCATGTAATGAAGCTGCCGCAACTAGATAAAACGGCAAGCAAATCAAGTATCCCCAAGGATTTATAATTGTTTGAGATACCGCAAAAGCACTATAAGCAGTTGTGACATATAAAACCACGAATGTAAGAAGGCGCCAGTTGTGATGATGAGCAGTAATGTGTAAATCGTATCGGCTCAATAAGTAGGGGTAAGTAGTAATACCTCATTAAATATGACTTCTCTATATTCGCCTTCGGGTAAATTTGGCGCCAAGTTACCGATAAGACGTACTCGACGACTTTCTCCAGGTTGAATAGTCAACTCACGTGGCGAGAACTGTAAATATGGCGTTAAATCGTTGGGGGATGATGGTAAAGTTTGAAACCCAGTATCTCGGTGATAAGTAAAAGGTTCCGCGTAAATACGTACTCGTGAAGGAGCGTTACTGGTATTTGTAATTGTGACAATTCCTTTAGCTTCTGAGCGTTCTGTTTTTGCTTCAATAACTAGTGGAGAGACGCTCATTTGTGCCTTTGCGCCACTACTATGTGGTTGCTAAAAGTCTATTGCGAATCATGTTTTGAATTCCTTTTCAAAAATTAGAAGTTTAATGAAGTGCTTACTAAAACCTTTTAGGGAGTGATGGTCAACTTCACCGAATATGTGTAGTTGCCTGGTGCAAATGCAACTGGTCGTTTTATCAGCATGTCCACTTGTAAGTTAGTGTTACCTGCTGGTAATTTTCCACTTCCACCACTAACATCACTTTTGCCTGAGTTGAACCAAATTTGAGGTACGCTACACGCGTAGTACCCGATAGGTCGGGACTTGGGCCAGATACAAACTGGGGGGGCGAAATAGTTATTGTTGCAGGTACACTAGAATTAATACCAACCGTGGCAGAGGTAATAGAGTCAAATTGTTGCGCTATCCCATTAAAGCTACTGGAAACTGTTGTTTATGTAGTACCAGGTGTAAGGCTATCGAAACCAGCTTGACCGGAAACTATTCCATTAAAAGGAACGTCAACATTCTGAGCGAGTGTGGTTTGTTCTAGTGCAGTAAAGCTTACTAGTATCAAGCCAAAAGATAAGGCTAGACGGTTAAACATCAGGAAAAAAAGGATTATTTAATTATCCTTGTGCTATGTCAGTAGCTATTAACAGCCTAGCTATCAAATAAAACATGTACCATAGTGGTAATACTTAAATTAGCGCGAAGAATTAGAATTGCGTCAATCTACTGATGGTAGAAATATTTTATGAAAGCTTAAACAATAAACTAAATTAAGCAAGAGCCAGTATTTAAGTATATTTTTGCAGGCGCCTACGAATGTAAGTAAGTTGGCGTTTAAAAACACAACTATGTATAGTTTTGTAAAGAAGCTTAAACCTAAGCTAAGTAAGGCTTTTAATAAACTTTACATTCTGTTACATAGCTGGGTTTATTTCCACTCACCTACTTATAAAAAGAGAAATTATCTAAAAAATTTATTTAGCGATAAAACTATGTAATGTTAAGGGAAGTTTGGAGCGTTGCGTGGTGGTGAGAAACCGGGTTTCCTTTTCTTGTATTAAGTTTGTCATGCTTAGTGATGAAGAAACCCGGTTTATTAGAATATTTGTTCTAGTTTATGGAAGTCGCGCTGTACTTCATCGAATAGTGATTTGTTGTTAGGGTCAGTTTTTAGGGCTTTTTTGAGGTAAATTCTTGCTTTTAGCCACTGTTTGTCATCTATTAGGGCGCGTCCCCATACTTGATATGAAATTGCTTGCCATTGTTTTACTTCGGGGTCTTCGGGTAAGCGTTCGGCTAATGCTTCTGCTAAAGCTATTGCTTGAGGAAAACGTCGTTCGCGGATGAAGCGTTGTAGTTGTTCGTATGTTTTCCACTTCAGGCGCCTTTCTATTTCAACTACATTTGGTGGTTGGGGTTGTGCTTCTTGTTTGTTCTGTTGTTTTGGTGGCGCCTGTTGGGTTTTAGTTTTTGGAGTTGTGGGTTGTGGTACAGGGGTTTTAGTTGGTGTTTGGCTTGACGAAGTTGGAGTTACTGGTGGTGCTACTACCTGTAAAAGAAATTTATACGCTTCTGTGAGCGCAATAAATTTTTCTTTAGCCTTATTGTCATTTGGATTGATATCAGGGTGATACTGCTGTGCGAGTTTGCGATACGAAGCTTTGATGTCGGAGAACGAGGCGCCCGACCTTAAACCCAATACGCGGTAGCAATCTACTACATCCATCTTTAAGCCAATCACAAGTATCAATAATAGTTTACTTAGCCTGAAAATAGTTTATGTCTATTTTAGGGATATTATGTAAATACCTTTAAGGCACCCACATCATTAAGCTTAGAACCTAGAACATATATTCCGAAAGACTGTTTGCTTACTTTTATCAGTTCAGTCTTGACAATTTCTACAAAAACGTAAAATGCCTGTCCGGAAACTTTGCACCCACTCTTATCTATTAAATATTAGCTATAAATGACTTTAACAATCGTATACAAACAAAATTACGCTACATATACTATCGCTTGAATACCTTTTTTGAAAAGGGGAACCACTAAAGTCTAGTAGTCATATGTAATATTTATGACATTATAATTAGTGTTTTATATAAGTAAAGCCCGCGTTTGCGGGCTTTTAAGATATAGTATCAGGGTAAAGCCTGATGCTAAGGAAGGTCTACGGACGTTCTTCGATTACTTTGTCGATTAGACCGTAGTCTTTAGCTTCTTGTGCGGACATGAAAAAGTCACGATCCATGTCTCTTTCAATTTTTTCTAATGGTTGTCCGGTGTTGGTAGCGTAAATACCATTAAGTTGATGGCGAATTCTGAGAATTTCGCGCGCTTCAATTTCAATATCGGTAGCTTGTCCGCGCGTGCCACCCGAAGGTTGGTGAATCATGATACGTGAGTGCGGCAATGCTAAACGCTTACCTTTGGCGCCACCTGCAAGCAAGAATGAACCCATTGAAGCAGCTAAACCGACACAAATCGTTACGACATCAGATTTAATGTGTTGCATTGTGTCATAAATCATTAATCCAGATGTCACCATCCCACCTGGAGAATTTATGTATAAAGAAATATCTTTACCAGGGTCTTCGGAATCGAGATAAAGCATTACTGCCACGATTTGGTTGGCAATTTCATCATCAATATCACGGGGTAAGAAAATAACGCGCTCACGATAAAGACGATTATAAATATCAACCCACTGTGTATATTGTTCCCCTGGCATCCGGTAAGGAACTTTTGGAACACCTATAGGCATTTTGTGTAACTCCAAATGTGAATAGTTATTAGTTACAAGCGCTGACTGCTGAGTGCTGAGTGCTGAGTAGGTGGATAGTTTTTAATATAAAACTCTTAACTCTTAACTCAAATTCTATTTACTCAGCACTCAGCACTTTCCACTCAGCACTTTTTAAAGAACGCTTGCGGGGATTGGTGGATTGGCGAGTTCTTCTTTCTCGAATACTCGGTCAATTAATCCATATTCCACAGCTTGGTGAGGTGTCATATAGAAAAGGCGATCCATGTCCTTCTCGATTCTCTGCTTGCTTTGCCCTGTAGTAGTCGAGAGGATATCGACCATAGTGGCTTTGTTTGCCAGCACTTCTTTAGCACGAATTTGAATATCTGTAGCTTGACCTTGAGCATAGCTCTTGGGCTGGTGCAGTATAATCGTAGAGTGGGGCAACGAGGCACGACAGCCTTTTGTACCTGCACTGAGGAGCATAGCCGACATACCCATTGCTGAACCAATACAAATGGTATGGATAGGCGGTTTTATGTACTTCATTGTGTCATATATGGCAAAGGCTTCTGTTTCAAAGCCAACTGGTTCGCCACTATAACCAGAGGTGCCAGTCGAGTTGATGTAAATTTTAATTGGCTTTTCGGGGTCGTCTGATTGCAAGAACAGCAGTTCGGCAACTATAAGTTCCGTCACAGCAGGTACCAGCGGCATCCCGAGATAGACAATTCGCTCCTTCAACAAAAGAGACGGTAAATCTGGTGGCGGTGTGCGGTAAGAGTTATCGCCGTAATAAGCGGCTTGCACAGCCTTGATGGGGTAAGAGTCCATAGCAACTGTTGCCTGAGATAATGCCGTTAACTGTAATACATCCTAACGCACGTCTCAGGTCAACTGGAGGTGTGGATTTCTCGATAATCTCGCTAATCTCTCGTTAATCTATATATAGTCCTTGGTTATTTGGTCAATTATTGTTGGTTTTTTCAAAAACAGAACTCTAGTACTAATATTTACTATTATTTACTAGTTACTAAGTATTAACCATTAACTGTTGATTATCAACCATTGGCTATAAAAAACCGGGTTTCCATAACAATTAAGAAACCCAGTTTCTAACTTTTCCGTAGCAATTACACTGGCTACTGAAGTTAATTATAAACACGTGTCGCCGGGATAAAAGGATTTATGAAGGTTAGCTTGCAGCCTGCTCTAAATGATGGCAACTTAGATGGGAGCCAGCCGAATAGTCAACGACAGTTGGCGATATCGATTTCAGCCGTTGCGGATAGTCTTAACCGCAATGTACCGTTAAATTTATGCCTAATTCTTGACCATAGTGGTTCGATGAGTGGGCGCCCGTTAGAAACTGTTAAAAAGGCGGCTTGCCGTATTGTTGACAGATTAAATCCTGGTGATCGCCTCAGCATTGTTGTTTTTGACCACCGTGCCAAGGTTTTGGTATCCAACCAAACAGTAGAAGACCCAGAACGCATCAAACAACAAATTAATAAACTTTCTGCTGACGGGGGTACTGCCATTGATGAAGGTTTACAATTAGGTATCAAGGAACTAACCAAAGGTAACAAAGATTCGATATCGCAAGCTTTTTTGTTAACCGACGGTGAAAACGAACACGGTAGTAATAAGCGCTGTTTAGAATTTGCCAAATTAGCTGCTAGCTACAATTTGACTTTGAATACTTTAGGTTTTGGCGATAACTGGAACCAAGACGTTCTCGAACAGATTGCAGATGCTGGTGGTGGCTCTTTATCCCACATTCAACAGCCGGATCAAGCAGAAACTAAATTCAACCAGCTATTTACACGCATTCAAACGGTAAGTTTAACAAATGCTTATTTACTGCTCTCGCTAGTTCCAAAAGTACGGTTAGCCGAACTTAAGCCTGTTGCACAAGTGGCGCCAGAAACAATCGAATTACCAGTACAGCAAGACCCCGATGGGCGAATATCTGTACGCATAGGCGATTTGATGCGTGATGTTGAACGGGTAATTTTAGCAAACTTGTATATTTCGCAACTGCCAATTGGTAGACAACCAATCGCCCAATTACAAGTGCGTTATGATGACCCAGGTCAAAACGTTACAGGAATACTTTCAGAAATATTCTTCGTCGAGGCAAATGTTACAGGACAATATCAATCAGTAGTTGACGCGAACGTACAACAGCATGTTTTGGCACTAGCAAAATATAGACAAACCCAGCTTGCAGAAACAAAACTACAAATGGGTGATAGAGCAGGTGCCGCAACAATGTTACAAACCGCAGCAAAAACCGCTCTGCAAATGGGCGATATGAGTGCAGCAACAGTGTTACAAACTTCTGCCACCCAACTTCAAGCAGGGCAAGACCTATCAGAAGCTGACCGCAAAAAAACCAGGATTGTATCAAAAACCATATTACAAGATTCTTAATATTACGTAGAGACGCGATTTATCCCTGCGGGAAAACCTCCGGTTTACGCGTCTCTACATAATTTATATTTCAATGCGTAAATTCCTATCCATGAAACCCATTAAAATTCATCATGCCGCAATCATCTGTTCAAACTACGAGCTATCCAAAAAATTCTACGTCGAAACCCTAGGCTTCAAAATTATTCAAGAAACATATCGGGCGCCACGCAACTCCTATAAATTAGACTTACAAGTTGGAGAAAATCAAATAGAATTATTCTCATTTCCTAATCCACCACAACGAGTAAATAAACCAGAAGCGTGTGGTTTAAGACATTTAGCATTCGAGGTTGAAAATATAGAAGAGACTGTTTTGTATTTACAATCTCAAGGCATCGAAGTTGAGAATATTAGAGTTGACGACATTACAGATAAAAAATATACCTTTTTCCAAGACCCCGACGGCTTGCCATTAGAAATATATGAAACGTAAAAGCACGTTTACAAACCTAACGTTCGACCAGGAAAACCCGCAACATCAAAGTAGCGAGTTTTACCAACGGTTTGATACTTCAAAACTGTCTTCAACCCATTTTCAGATGCTTTCGATTCCATAGTAAAAGATTTGGTGCCCACTGTATCTAGTTGACCCACCAATGCCTCATTTATCACTCTTCCCGTTAATCTTCCCAAAGGTTTAAGCTGTAAATTTAAAACTTTAGCAATAGTGCGTGGTACATCTGCATTACTTACAGGTGCAAAGTCTTTAAATCCTTTTTTAAAGTCAGGGCCTATGGCGCCCATCATATTATAAGTGTCCGCGCGGCTAAAACTACCATGCATTCCTTGCCCTTGTTGCAACTTTGTATCAGAGACTTCTGCACCACATGCGGTAGGAGTTCCACATCCTGTATCAAACGAACGGAAGTTTATTAACATTGAGGGTTTGGGTGTACGTGCATTCCCTCTAAGTCCAATATTCTCTAGTGATAATGTGCCAGGTATTTTGCCCAAATCATTATTGACGAAAACACCACTAACGTAATCTTGTTTGAACAGTGAAGTAACTATTTTTTGCGCTAAATCTTTTTGATTTGCTTTATTTGGTAAATATATCAAATCTGAACCACCGTTTGCTGCCACAATCACATCAGGTTTATTCGGGTCTTTACCAAGAATATGATTTCGGGTATTTTGACCTTTAGTTGGGTCTACAGGAGCATTCTTTTTATCTGGGTCAAATAAAGAAAGGGACAAATCCTTAGCTAAATCAATTGCTACAAATCCGGATGGTAAAAACCCTTTGGGTACATCAGGATAGTTAAGAGTCGCTGCATAACTAGTTTTACTTTCTTTACTAATCGTCGAAAACCCGTGGTCAGCAGTAATAAATATATTCGTTGTCTCTTCTAATCCTAGCTCTTTGAGGGCGCCTCGAATTTGTGCCAAGTTTTTATCTACATTTTGCCGTGCAGCTTGAACTGTGGGTCCATTAATTCCTGGTACTAATTGGTTAAGGCTATCACCATGATTATGCTGCGTACCGTCGGGGTCACGCGACCAATACACCATTACAAAAGGCTTTTGGCGCTGTTGAAAAAGTGGTAGAATTACTTTGGTTGTGACATCAGCAAAATATTGCTGCTGAGTTACATTCGCCGTTTTAGTTCCTGCGGTTTTACTATCACCGCTTTGACCGTTCTCACCTCGTTTTGGTGTTTCTTTCGGTAAAGTATTTTTATCAAGCAAGCTGATTATATCTGGATTGAGCGCGACTCCCTCTGGTTTACCTGTATCATCATCAAAAATAATCGTTGGTTCACCTTGTTGTAAGGTTACGTCTTGAATAAGTACAGGGCCAATTTTACCAACTGCTGCTGTACTAAACCCTGCTTTACGCGCAGTTGCTAATAAAGTTTGCTCATTTAAGAAATTGGCGCCGAATTGTTTGTTAACTTCTTTAATAACAGCATTATTTTCTAAAAAAGGAACAACACTGTTTTTTGCACTTTTAACAGGAGTGTTAACTTTAATTGTATTGCTAAAATCACCAGTATCGCCAAGAAAATGGCCAGTTGCAATTGCAGAAGCATTTGAAGTAGTAAAAGTTGGAAATAAAGAATGACTGTTAAGAAAAGTTACTCCATCAGAACGAATCTCATTTAAATTTGGAGTATCGGTAGAATTTACCCAATCAGGACGCAAACCATCAGCAACGAAAATAATTGCATTATGCTGCTTGGCTTTTTGAGCTACTTGTTGATTACTTTGTTGAGGCTGTCTTGTACAAGCTATAGTTATAGTAACAACACAAAGCGCAAGGTAGATGAAACGCTGGAAATGTTTACGATTTTTCATACTGTGGTAGATTATAAAAAGATACCAAAATTCTATTACCTTCGATTGATTTTGGCATTATTAAATAGTTAATTTATTTATAATGTCTTCTTAACCTGTAGGGTAGGCATTGCCCACCATACTAGACAATACTTCAACTAATTTTTCAATATGAACATTCTCATGAGTTGCCATCAATGTAATGCGAATGCGACTTGTAGGTACTGTTGGAGGACGAATTGCAGGTGCAAAAATGCCAGCATCCTTTAACTGTTTACCAGCTTTTAAAGCATCAGCAGCATTTGCTAATTGGAAACATAGTATAGGTGAAGATGAAGGTAATATTTTTAACTCAGGTAAATGCTTTTGTATCAATCCCTTCAAGTATTTTACGTTGTGCCATAGTTGCATCCTACGTTGTGGTTCACTACCAACTATTTCTATTGCTGTGAGTGCGGATGCTGTGTCAGCAGGGGAAAGTGCGGTTGTGTAAATCCAACTCGGCGCCCGATTCCGAAGATAATCTATTAAAGTGGCACTTCCTGTAATATATCCTCCCAAACTACCCAAAGCTTTACTAAGAGTTCCCATTTGAATTAACTCTTTACTTGTACATCCAAAATGTTCAACGCATCCGGTGCCATTTTTTCCTAATACTCCAGTACCATGCGCTTCATCGACTAGCAGCATACAATTAAACTCTTCTGCTAAATCTAATAATTCGGGTAAAGGACATAAATCACCGTCCATACTAAAAACGCTATCGGTAATAATCAAACATCGGCGATAGTTTTTGCGTTGTTCGATAAGTTGTTTTTTTAAAACTTCGGTATTACAGTGCGGATACTCGGTAATACTTGCACCACTTAGAATTGCGCCATTTTTGAGACTAGAATGATTATATTGATCAGATAGTACCAAATCACGTTTACCAACTAATGCTGTAATGGCGCCAATATTGGCAAGATAACCGGAACTAAAAACAATAGCGTCTTGAGTTTGTTTGAGAGATGCTATTGCTCGTTCCAATTCTTGATGTAATGACCGTTGTCCAGTAAGTAACCGTGAACCAGTAGAACCAGTACCAAATTCTTTAATTGCGTTTACTGCTGCGGTGATTAAACGCTCATCACCTGCCAAACCTAAATAATCATTACTCGCAAAATTTATAACTTCCTTACCCTCTAAAACAACAACGGCGCCGGGAGTACCGTGGATGGTTTGTGTTGAACGATACCAGTTTGCTCTTTTGATTGTTTCTAACGATTCTTCTATCCAAGCGTATGCGGACATTAGATTTGGAATAAAAATTAATTAGTGAGGTAAAGTAGATGACCCAAAACCATACATGATAAACCTAAAATTATTATACTTCTGTACTACTTAGATGTGCGATAGCTTGGCGTATCCAATCTTCTACAAAAGCATCTTTAGGTAGTCCAATATCTTCGCTAACAAAGTGTAAAGCATGACTTACCTCACCTGCTGTATAACCAAGTGCTAGTAATGTACTTTGCACTTCTTCAAGAATACTTGGCGCCGGACCATCGGTAGCAACGAAAAAACCAGCAGTTTTACGCCACTCAATGAGCTTGCTTTTTAGCTCTAAACAAATCCGTTCAGCCGTTTTCTTCCCAACACCAGGCGCCTGAATAATTAATTGTACATTCGCTGTAACAATTGCTTGCACTAATTCTGGTACTTCGAGAGTATCGAGTAATGCAATAGCTAATGCGGCGCCAATACCACTCACACCTAGCAAATGGCGAAATAAATCGCGTTCTGCTGGTGAACCAAAACCGTAAAGCAAAGGAACTTCTTCACGGACTTGGTAATGAGTAAAAATTTGAACACTCTCACCCGAACCGGGCAATTGTTTCGCCAGCTTTCCGGGAATTTGCAAGTCGTACCCCATATAATTCACTTCCAAAGTGAGAATATGGCGATTACCACTGCTTTGAATATTCGCAACCAGACCTTTAAGATAACTAATCATTCTAAGAAACCAAAATGTTTCAAACCTTCAATAATCCCACCCGCACAATGATTTGAAGCCAAATAACGATAATCCGCGCGATTTTGACTGTACCACTGTAGTAATTCCGGGCGTGCATTCCCGACAAGAATTCCCCGTTCCTCTCCAGTAGCAAATAATGATATATCGTTACCTGAATCTCCACAAACAACCGTTTGTTCAGCTACAAAATTCCACTTTTGACGTAGAAACTGCACTGCCTGACCTTTATCGCTGTCGCGGGGCACAATGTCAAGGTCAATCCCACTACTATAGATTAACTTTATATTTAAAGCACATTTTTGTAACTTTGACTCAAGTTGCGGCAAAATTTTTTCTGATACTTCCTCTTTCAAAAAGAAACTTACCTTAAATGGACGCTGTTCTGTCTCTGGTTGTGGAACTAACTCCGGAAATTGCGATGTCACTTCGATAACAGCTTCTTTATTCCACCCATGTGAAAGCTTCTGTGACCAAGACGTATCAGGGGTTTCGCTATCATCAAAATAAATTTCTGTTCCTACAGATACAACCAATGCATCAGGGTCTATCAAGTTTTTCTCTTCTTTTAGCTCTCTATATAGTACGGGTGAACGACCAGTTGCATAAACAATTTTACTACCATAATTTTGTCTATGCTCGGTTAACATTTGGTTCAATAGTACTAATTGATCATCGGCGCCAACGACAGTGTGATTAACGAGAGTGTTATCTAAATCAGTGACAAACAAAAACGGTTTCATGGGAGTAAGGGGTAAAAGATTTTGGGATTACTAGTAAATATTTGATTGACTCAATAGTTAATAGATAAAACTCGCCCCAACAAGAGTTGAGTATTATTAGTAACTTGCTTTGCGAAAAAAGTCTATAGGCAATGCTATACGATTTTGGTAACAATTTTGTAACAATAAAAATATGATACGTATAACAAAAGGGCGTTACACATTGTTGTACCCTTGTAAATAGGTTTAATGAAATATCTTTAAAATTGTAGGTTGGGTGGAGGAACGGAACCCAACATTTATAAATCCCCCCAACCCCCCTTATTAAGGGGGGCTAGGGGGGATTAATTATGCTATAAAAAGTCTAATCAAGTACTATTAATAGTAGTGCGTTCAATGTGATGGCGCCTTGAAATTTGTTAACCAATGGTTATCAAAATCTAAGTATGGTTGTAATTTTTGTGACTGCGTTACGGGTATTTATTGTAGAATTGATAAATTCGGAAAATTTTCAGGACGACTTACTACCAAAAGTACAGCGTAGTTCTGGGAGCGCGTAAGCTAACTTTTTCGGTTTTCCAACTTGATTAATATTAGAAGATAATTCGATTTGTAACGTGCTATGTTTTCCTTATGGCGTAGGTTTTTGGTAGATTGCCCCGTCAATATATTCGCTTGCAGGTTTTGTTTCTGGCAGTTCTAAGAATTCTTGTAGAGTTAGTATAGAGGTTTGTTCAATAGATAGTGTCATAAAATATGACTCCTTAAAATTTCACTTAGTTGGTTGGGTTATTCAGATGACTCATCTTGTAGTGTTTCTATAAGTATATCTACTTCTTCCTGTTTTGCTTGTAAAAAACTGTCGCACTCTTTTATATATTGTACCGCAGTAGCAAACTGTTCAAAAACTTCTGCTAAATCAAGTTCCCCCGCTTCAATTCGGGCAATAATACTATCAATTTCGACTACTTTCGCTTCATAGCTAAACTCATCACTTGTTGTCTTCTTACCCTTAATCATTTTATTCTTTGTGTCCTTTGTGTCTTTGTGGTTAAATAATCTTCTTAAAATACAATATAAAATATTTTAATTATAATCTGACTTTTGAATAAACATGAATATTAGAGATGCTTCGTACCTCAGCATGACATGGTTAGAGATGCTAAGAAAGCAGGAAAACTGCGTTAACGTTCACGACTCATGACATCATAAGTTAAGATTCTTCTTTTACTTGTATTACTTTTACTTTTATCTGACCTTCACCCAATAACACAAGTAACTCGTCTCCTATATTTAAGTCGCTTGCTGTGCGTGCAATTTCTCCATTTTCTTTTCTTACCACTGCATAACCACGCTTTAATACTTTCTTTGGGTCAAGAGTTTGCAGTTTTTGCCGTAACATTTCTACATGCTGCTTTTCGGAAATTAATTTTTGTGATGTGGTTTGTAATAATTTTTCTTTCCGCCAATTTAATGCTTCAATTCTTTGTTTAACTTGTTTATCTAAACTTAATCGTTGTAGACGGTTTCGCATTTTTTGCAGTTTATTTGCTGCATTTTCATATACATAATTAACTACTGCTACTAATTCTTCAATACGGTCTTGATGTTGATTATATAAATCTTCTAAGGATGGTACTACTCGTTCTGCAGCAGCAGTGGGAGTGTGTACCCGCAAATCTGCTGCTAAATCAGCTAATGACTCATCTCGCTGGTGCCCAATACCTGTAATTACAGGAATTGTACAATTTGCCACCGCCATTACTACCCGCTCGTCATCAAAACAAGCTAACTCCTCAACGGCGCCTCCACCGCGCGCTAATATTAATACTTCTGCACGTCCATCTTTTTCGACTCGACGAATTGCTTTAACTATAGAATCAGGCGCCTCATCCCCTTGTACAATTGCAGGGGAAAATAAAACGTGTAAACCAGGATAACGACTCCGCAAAGTTTTTTGAATGTCTCCCCATGCTGCGGCTGTGGGGGAGGAGACTACGGCAATTGTTTTTGGATGCACTGGAATATTGCGCTTGCGGTCAGAGTCGAATAATCCTTCTGCTGCTAAACGATTTTTTAACTGTTTGTATCGAATCGCTTGTAACCCTTCACCAGCAGGTATTACTTGCCACACTTGGAGTTGGTATTCTCCACGTGTTGGATATAAACGAATGCTGCCTAAAATTATTACTTGTTGTCCAGGTGTGGGTATTTGTGCTAGTTTTACGACTTGAGTCTTCCATGTTACGCATTTTATTGAGGCGCCGCCACCTGGGTCAGTTAGGGTAAAAAATAACCCAACACGGTGGTTGTTTGCGCTGGAAACTTCGCCAACTACCCAAATTTGACGAAGGATTTCGTTTTCTTCGAGAAGTACCTGGATATATTCGGTTAGACCTGCTACTGATACTGCTGTTTCAGGGGCAAAGGTGTTTTGATTGTAAGTCATGAAACCTCTACGTTTCAGATTTTTTGACAACGAGTCGTTGCCAAAATGCTGGCTATTGGTGATTTTACTACACGCACGCTCTTATATGGTTGGTCTGGGCGCTCTTATTCGGTTGCTGTTTTAATGTTTCGTTTTGTTAAAAATTATCGATGGTGCGTGATGCTACTTGATTGTAATTCTATTTTTAATTTTTCTATACATCACGCACCCTACTTCAATGTAATTGCGTGTTTATACGTATGAAAATATGTGATTTTTGTCTTTTTGTTTGTGATGGTGAGTAAGCACTACCTACATCTGACTAAAATCGCGTTAGGATATTGTCACAATTTTGTAAAGTATATTCCATTTTGCATTTTTCTGGCGTAAGATAGTATAAATGTTCCGCGTAGAGAAACAGTCGCCAGAATAACACGTTAAATTAACACGAAATCTAAGCAATAGTTTTTTACTAAGATAGAGGCTCTAATGGCAGCAGCAGATAAAGAAAAAGACAACAGCACAGGCAAGCAAAAGGCTCTCAATATGGTTCTTAGCCAGATTGAGAAGACCTTTGGAAAAGGCACAATAATGCGCCTGGGTGATGCTAACCGGATGAGAGTTGAGACGATTTCTAGCGGCGCCTTAACTTTAGATTTGGCGTTGGGTGGTGGTTTACCCAAGGGTCGGGTTATCGAAATCTATGGACCAGAAAGTTCGGGTAAAACAACAGTAGCTCTACACGCGGTTGCGGAAGTGCAGAAAGAAGGTGGCATTGCTGCTTACGTCGATGCTGAACACGCACTTGACCCAGCTTACTCAGCAGCACTGGGTGTAGATATTGAAAATCTGTTGATTTCTCAACCTGATACTGGTGAAGCAGCGTTAGAAATTGTTGACCAGTTAGTTCGTTCAGCAGCAGTAGATATCGTTGTTGTTGACTCGGTAGCAGCACTCGTACCACGTGCAGAAATTGAAGGTGAAATGGGTGATGCTCACGTTGGTTTACAAGCACGCTTGATGAGCCAAGCTCTACGTAAAATCACTGGTAACATTGGTAAATCTGGTTGTACTGTAATTTTCATCAACCAGTTGCGTCAAAAAATTGGTGTTAGTTACGGCAACCCTGAAACAACCACTGGTGGTAATGCATTGAAGTATTATGCATCGGTACGTTTAGATATTCGTCGGATTCAAACCTTGAAGAAAGGTACTGAAGAGTTTGGTAACAGAGTTAAAGTCAAAGTTGCCAAAAACAAGGTGGCGCCTCCTTTCAGAATTGCCGAATTTGACATTATCTTTGGTAAAGGTATTTCAACTATTGGTTGTTTAGTAGACTTAGCTGAAGAAACAGGTATCTTGACTCGTAAAGGTGCCTGGTACAGCTACAACGGTGAAAATATCTCCCAAGGTCGCGATAATGCGATTAAGTACATGGAAGAAAAACCCGAAGTCAGCGAACAACTCAAGAAACTGGTCAAAGAAAAACTCGAAAAAGGCGCCGTTGTCTCTGCTAACTCAGTTCGCAAAACTGCCGAAGACGAGTTAGAAGAAGAAGAAGAAGACATGGAAGAGCCAGAAGAGTAGAAGAAAGTTAGGAGGCACGGAGTTGTGAGAAGATTCCTGATTTTTCTTAGAAATTGGGAATCTCACACTTACTAGCTTTTCTACTCTAGCTCCGCTTTACTTTCTACACTACAAAAAGCTAAAGCTATCCAGCCCGCAATTAATTAAAGCGGCGCCACCTAGGGGTGTTATCATTCCTAGGCTTATTTTATTTGTTAAGTTGAGGGTATATAGTATACACTTTTTCAAAACAAGAAAGTTTTAGTTATAACAAAATGCTCATTTATTCAGAAGAACTTTTCAAATGGCAGGAAGAATTATATGCGTCTGAACAGTACGCAGTATCGGGTAAACCAATATTAGATAAGGAAAGAGATAAATTAGTAGCTGACTATCTCGAACCTAACAAGTACCAACAGCAGCTTGAAGAAGTACGTGCTTACAAACAAAAATTATTAGAAAAAGTTGAATGGGCGGCAGCAGCGCGAACAATTGCTACTATCAGAAATACAAGAAAGACAGCATAATCAACTTTAGCTCCCCTTTTCACTTACATTACTAAAAGCTAAAGTTATCCAGCCCGCAATTAAAGCGGCACCACCTAGGGGTGTTATCATTCCTACGCTGACTATATTTGTTAAACTGAGAGCGTATAAACTTCCCGAAAATAATAATATTCCTGCAATAAACAGCCAGCCACTAAAAATCAACCTTTTGTTGAGTTGAAGATTATTGTTCAATAATATGGCAACGCCTAGTAGTGCCAACGCATGATACATTTGGTAACGAGTACCAACTTCAAAAATTTCTAACGCGCGCTCACTTAGTTGTCCTCGCAGTGAATGTGTACCAAAGGCGCCTGCTGCAACTCCAGAGGCGCCTAGTAATGCTGCGATAGTTAAAAATATTTGTTTCATAAATTTATATTGCCCGCACTAGATGTAAGGTAAGCCAAAGCTTACCCCACCCTTAAATATCAAAAAGGTAAGACACAGAACCTTCTTCACTAATCCTAAAATTGGCGTTAAATTCTTTGGCTCTATTGTCTAAATAATCTTTTGCAGTCGCTGGAGGTAGTTGTGACTGCATAGCAAACCCTAAAAGTGTAACTCTACCCTGGTTTTCTTGTACCATGCGGTAAAAAATAGACTGTAAACGCTCGGTCGTTTGCTGCTGAAGCGCTTTTTTCTCGTCTTTGTTACGTCGGTATAAAGAAAGCGCTAACCATCCACCCAATACTGAACTAGGAACCCCAAATACAATTCCGGCAACTGCGGAACTACTGTCTACTAGCGCGTAGCTACTAGTATTGGGAAGTTCATAAACAGGATTATTATCATTTATGGGCGCAAATACTGGTTGCTCCGTACTTTTTTTTTGTAGTATCGCTGTAGCCGATATAGATAGGAACATAAGCCCAAGCGTGAGTAGCCAAAATGAAGCCAATTTTTCAGCAGTCTTCATAATTATGTTTCAGATGTGAAGCATCATGTGCGATTCTAACTTCACTTTCATTAATGTTCCACTAATTCTTATCAATAAGGTAAGGGGGAAGGGGAAAAGAGGAACACGTGGAACCCTTCCCCTTTTCCCTTATTCGTTAAATATGGAAGTGATAGTATATACCGCCTTCTTTACCGTGGTCGAAGGTCGCATTGAACTCTTTTGCTTGCTTATCAAGGTATTGCTTTGCTTCTGTAGCAGTAATATTTGCTTCTTTGGCAAACTGTAGTACTGAAATACGCCCTTCTCCAAGCTCTACCAAATTATAAAAAGTTGACTGGAGGTGTTGAGATAACAGTTTACGATTTTGGCGCCGTGACCCCAAAATTAACCATCCTCCACCTGCAACCAACGGAACGCCTAAAGCAATACACCCAATTGCAGAATCCTTTGCGTCACGGTTTTGTAAAGAATTATTATTTTTATCTTGCAATGAAGCTAAAGCTGATAATGAAAGCATGAGAAATATAAATCCAAGCGAGAGCATCGAACCAGCAGCAAACTTTGTGAGGAGTTTCATACGCAGCGAAGATTATGTGTGTATCTTGCCGCGATTTTAACTTCAGTTATCGTGTAGCTTCCAGTAGTCGTGAAAAGTAAAATCGAGTCTTTGTCATAGACGAACGCTTAACTTTAAAACCGTTCGCTTGCAAAACCTTGACTACATCCGCTTCCCTGTGAAGGTAGGCTCTTGTTGCTTTGCTGGCGCCTGGAAAAAAACTACCTATTTTCTTCAACAAACTTAATGCAAAAGTTTTTGGTGCAAAACTTAGTATAATTCGTGACTCAGCAAGCGAACACAAATGCGATATCATTGTTGATGCTTCATTTACTGGGTAGTGAATAAGAACATCAAGACAAATCACGGTGTGGTATTTGCCGCTCAAAGCAGCTAAATCTTGCACATCGAAACTCGGATTATCATTATTGCCAAAAATGCTGTGGGCGCGTTCAGATGCTTCCCCTACCATCATCTCAGAAATATCGCTGGCATAAACTTTAGCTCCAGATTCGGCGAGTGGAATACTGAGACTACCAACACCGCACCCAGCATCGCAAATGGAAAGTTCAGTTAAATTACCATCAGCTTGAAGCCAGTTGATGACTTTATCGACTGTTTGCTGGTGTCCGTTGCGAATATCAAGCTGGACTTTATTGACTTCACCATCACCGTAAATACGCTTCCAGCGGTCAAACCCTGTGGAATTGAAATAATCTTTAACAATCGTTTTATCGTCAGCTACGTTCATATAAGTAAATAAATCAACCCTTCTCAATCGTTTAGAGTAGCAGGAGAAGGGCTAGCAGAGGAAGAGATAGAACTAATGTATGCCTAAAAACCTTTCGCAGCAACTGGGGAACAATATTAGGTCATTTGTGGTTGAATAAGTATGTCTATATTTGTTTTAATTTGTTTCGGAAGGATGTATTAAGCAATTGAAACTAGTAGTTAACAGGTCTTTAACAATTTTGGCAAAACTCGATTCGGTAAACTTTTGACTAGCTTTTATCTTAAAGAGTTTACTATCCTCATTTAAATAGATATATAAATTGATACCAAGGCGTAGGTCGATATGGAAAGTGTAAATACTTCACAGCAAACCCAGCAGATAGAACCAATCAATGATTCGGTCAATCTGAATGATGAGCATGAAATGGATGATATGGGTAATATTACCGCTATTACTCCCATCGAAGAATCAATCGAAGAAAGAGAACAAAGAGAAAGACGCAGGTCAAAAAGGCGCCGACTATTGCCTAAAGTAATTGTTGGTGTATTGCTGGGAGCAGGAGTAGCAGCATCAAGCGTTTATTACTATCGGTGGACACAGTTCAACAGATTCCACCTTACAACCGATGTTGCTTACACAAGTGCAGATATTTACCCAGTTACTTCTCGCGTGGGTGGGATAGTAACTGAAGTCTCCGTAAAACAAAATCAACCTGTTAACGCAGGAACTACTTTAGTTAAACTTGACCCACGTGAGTATCAAGTAGGTTTGGCACAAGCAAAAGCTGCGCTTGATGTGGCAAAGCAACAAGCCGAAATCGCGCGAGAAAACATCAATAACGTTCCACCAACGATTATACCCGAACCGCTTAACTCTGCTCCCACCAGCCCGGTGCAGCCAAAGCTGGTTGTTCCTAAACCAACAGAAACTTTTAATAGACAAGTCGAAGTCAACCGTCAGCAATACAAAGCTGCATTGGCAACAGTCACACAAAGACAAGCAGAAGTTAAACAAGCTGAACTAAAACTATCTTATGCTACTGTCAGCGCGCTGGTTCCTGGTGCAATTGGAAACACTAATATCCGTGTTGGTCAACAAGTACAACCCGGACAAACTCTTGTCGAGATAGTACAGCCTAATCGTTGGGTGGTTGCTAACTTTAAAGAAAACCAGTTAGAAAGAATACAGCCTGGACAAAAAGCTGAAATTAAAATAGCTGCTTTTCCAAGTCGTAAATTTCAAGGAACCGTAGAAAGTGTGTCTTCTACACCAACACCTGTTGTCGCATCTCCTTCTCCTGACAGTACGAATAATAGTTTGGGCAATGTTCAATCTAATAATCCTCGTCGCATTCCCGTTAAAGTGGTGTTTGAACCTGATAGCATTAAAGGTTTTGAATCACGAATTGCTCCTGGAATGTCGGCTGATGTCATAATTAGTACACGCAAATAATCTAGGCAACGGATTATAAACGGATGTAACGGATGGTTTGGCGTTGCTTATTTGCGGGATGAACTAGCGTCTGAAACCATTAATAATTGGTTAGAAATTGGGCAAAACCATCCCATGATTCAGCAACGCCGATGGTTTATATTAAGCTGGTTATATATCAAAATCATTGTAGAGACATTACATGTTTAGTCTCTACATAGACGAAAATTAATGACACAGACCACTATATATTGTTTGTAACCAATAATTTATCCGTTATATCCGTTGTATCCGTTGCCAACTTACCTCACTGCTTTCTTCATCAATATGCCAACGTAAAAGGTTATTAATAGCAGCACCAGATATAGTACTATCTAAACCTATTGCTTGACGCGGCGCCAAAGTTGCTAGATTAATTGCTGTCTCAACATCACAAATACCCCACTTGACTAAGTTTTGTACCCCTACTAATAATGGCAGTGTTGTTCCTGAAAGCGTTCCGTCGGGTAGTTTTGCTGTACCATTTTTGACTTCTATTTCGCGACTATCCCACGGGTAAGTACCATCGGGAAATCCTAAAGGCGCCAATGCATCGCTAACTAAAAATAGACCCTTGTCATAATTACTTGCGCGTAAAAGTATATCTAGCATAATGGGTGAGACATGCTGACCATCAGCAATAAATCCACACATGACATTTTTATTGGTAATAGCTGCACCTAATAAGCCAGGTTCGCGGTGATGTAAGGGTGGCATGGCGTTAAATGCGTGTGTTACCATCGTGACACCGTATTCAAATGCTTGTTGCGCTTTATCGTAAGTTGCTTGTGAGTGTCCAAGACTAACGGTAATATTTTGTGAACGTAGATATTTAATAACTTCCCCTGTTGGGTCTAGTTCGGGTGCTATCGTGATAACTTTTACTACGTGAGCATAATCGCCTAAAACTCGTTTAACTTCATTGATGGTTAAAGGCAGCAAGTATTCAGCAGGATGGGCGCCGCGTTTTTGGTAGTTTAGAAAGGGTCCTTCTAAATGCACACCCAGAATTTGGGCTTGTTGTGAAGCAATGTTATTAAAACTTATATAATTAGCGATTACTGCTAACGCACGCTGGATATTTTCTACCGAAGTTGTTACTAAAGTAGGTAGAAAGCCATCTACACCGTTATTCCATAAAAATTTACATATTTTTGACAGTACATGAGCATTATCAGCACTTAAATCAGGAAACGCTAAACATAGACCACCGTTAATTTGTAAATCTACACCACCCAGAGAAATCCAATCTTCTTTAACGTCCACGACTTGCAAATTATCTGGTGGTACCCGTTTGAAGATTGTACCCATTGGTAAAATTCTTTGAATTGTACCAGAGTTGATCAATAACATCTGTAAACCACTGTAACCAGGTACGCGCGCGTTGATAATATCTATAGGTGTAAACATAACTTATATGGAAATATAGGTTTAACTATTACTGCCTTGATTTAAATACTATACTTAGGGATTAAGCAAGAATATGTCACCTGTTATTGGAATTATTATGGGCAGCGACTCTGACTTGCCTACTATGAAAGACGCTATTGCTATCTGTGAAGAGTTTGGGGTTGGTTGTGAGGTTGCTATTGTTAGCGCACATCGCACTCCCGAACGTATGTTTGAATACGCTTTTGCAGCACATGAACGCGGTATTAAGGTTATTATTGCTGGTGCTGGTGGCGCCGCGCATCTACCTGGAATGGTAGCATCGCTAACACCCCTACCCGTAATTGGCGTTCCGGTTTCTAGTCGTCATTTACAAGGTGTTGATTCTTTATACTCAATAGTGCAAATGCCAGCAGGTATACCTGTTGCTACTGTTGCTATTGGGAATGCTAAAAATGCTGGGTTGTTAGCTGTACAAATTATTGCTACTTTTCAGCCAGAATTACTTAGAAAAGTTCAAGAGTATAGAAGTAATTTAAAGGACTCAGTAATGCAAAAACAGTCAAAGTTAGAACAGGTGGGTTATCAAGATTATTTAGATAATTTTATGGGATAGATAAGGACTAAAGTCCTCAGTACGTGGTAATAAAAATTAATATTTACGCATAAAAGAATACAAGCATTCATACGACTGTACAAAACTGTATTCAAGGTTGCAAAGTTATCGTAAATTGTATTGGGGGTTACAGAATCTAATTGTTTGAAAATACACAATTTATAACAAATTTATTAGATTGTTCTAAAGCTTTCACAACGATAGCTGACTGTAGAATCTGAACTGGGTAAAGGAAGCGTATTTAGAGGATGTTTGAAAAGTCAAACAAGGTATAAATTGTCCCAAGCGAGTGGAGCGCAGCGGAACGTAATGCGGAGCATTTGCCGCAGGCTAGAATCTAGGGTTTGAGCGTATACTGAGATGCTACCCTACGGGAAAAGCTTCGCTTTACACTGCGTTCAGCATGACAAGAGAGGACACTTTTCAAACAACCTCTTACTATTATTTTACCGATATTGTAAAAATTAGCTCAAAAACTTTAAGAAACCGGGTTTCTAGGCAAAATCATTATTGCTATCGCAAGATTTCAATCAGAAACCCGGTTTCTATGCATAAGTCATGTAATTAATATTTGGATTGATACCCTAGCTTCAGGTAGTAACATAGTGTTAGTAACACTCTCAATCTATATTAAACAAGTTTAGAGGCGCGATTTAAGAAAATGCAAGTAGAATTGGTGAACGGCAGGGATAATGAGATTTTTAAGCCTGCGTCAATCATGTGTGTAGGTGCTGGTTGGTTTCCAAAATCACCAGGAGGGTTGGAGAGGTATGTCTATGAGCTAACGCACAAGTTGGCAGAAAAAGACACTATTGAACTTTGCGGTGTTGGGTTGCCCTCAAATGACAATAATCTACCGATAAAATTAACAAACTTAGCTTCTCCAGATTCCCCAATTTGGAACCGTATGTGGACTTGTCGCTCAAATTTCCAAGCATCACGCACTTTTACACCCGATGCCATCAATTTACATTTTGCTTTGTACAGCTTTCCAATATTAGATTTACTCCCAAAACAAGTTCCAATTACATTTAACTTTCACGGGCCCTGGACTTCAGAAAGCGTAGAGGAATCTGGGGGGAATAAAATTAGCCTTTTACTTAAGAAATGGTTAATTGAGCAGAGAACATATAATCGTTGCGACAAATTTATTGTTCTTTCAAAAGCGTTTGGTAATATATTACACCAAAAATATCAAATTCCTTGGAATAAAATTCATATAATTCCTGGTGGAGTTAATACTGAAAAATTCCAGCCTAATTTGTCTCCTACACAAGCGCGAGAAATGCTAGGCTGGCCCCAAGACCGTCAAATTGTTTTTACATCACGTCGCTTAGTGCATCGTGTTGGTATAGATAAATTATTAGAAGCAGTAGCTGCAATAAAATCTAGAAATCCTGATATTTGGCTAGCAGTGGGGGGAAAAGGTGTTTTGCTAGAAACTTTAGTTTCTCAAGCAACCGAACTTGGGCTTGATAACCACGTTAAATTTATTGGATTTTTAAAAGATGAATTATTGCCAGTAGCATATCAAGCCGCAGACCTGAGTGTAATGCCTAGCCAATCGTTTGAAGGTTTCGGATTATCATTAATTGAATCATTAGCTTGTGGAACTCCGGTTGTTTGCACACCAGTTGGTGGAATGCCAGAAATATTAGAATCATTCTCACCTAACTTAATTTCTGCCTCCACAACTAGTAATGCGATAGCAGAAACTTTAGAACAAGCATTATTGAAAAAAATTGCAGTTCCATCACGCTATGAATGTCGCGAATATGCAACTGCCAACTTCGACTGGTCAAAAATTGCGAAACTTGTACGTGCGGTTATGTTAGAAGTTAGGAGTTAGGGGTTAGCAGCTGGGAGTTAGGAGTTATTTTTTGACTTTTATACCACTTAAAAGTGTAGCAACCCAACTTGAAGCAACAGCGCCAAGCAGAAACAGCGCGATTGGTATAATTGATAATGTTATGCTATTCAGCGATAAAATAATGCCAAAGGCGCCTAACACAGCAAGACTAACTGTATAAATTACCATTGTTTTGCGTGGGGTTCCAACTTCGCAATGGAAACTTGCTGCTGTTGGAATTAAAAGTAAACCAAAAACAGCAGTGCTAATTAATGCGGTGTGATGATAAGTAAATAAATATATACAGAAAGATAAAATAGTAATACTAAAACAGGCGCCCCAGTAATTAGACTGTTGAATTTCGGTTTCTCTTAGTGCTAAACGTCCAAATTGATCAAAACGTAATAAAAGGGTAAATAAAGGGTCAATAATCCATGTTAAAATTACAAATATTAGATATGCGATAGCGACGACAATAACCAGTTCTTTTAAACCTATCTCATTTAATCCTATTAGCAGCAAACGCACAGCAAAATATAAACCGATTGTAAATGCCCAACGGGTTATATTATTAAGGCGTGATGACCATAAAAAGTAGCGTAACATCAATCTATAGATAGGATTTTTCGCTTTTAGCGCTTCGATAATTCCAGAACGCGCCCATTCAAGATTTGGATTTAAACGTAATGCTTCGCGGAAATATTCCAAAGCTTTTTGATGACATTTACCGTGGGACAACAAAATCCAACCACTCGAAGCGTAACAAGAAGCATCTAGAGGCGCCACTGCAATAGCACTTTCTACTGCTTCGACTGCTTGCTCTCCTTTACCTAGTTGTGATAGCGATAGCGCACGATAATTCAAACATTCAACATTTTCAGGGTCAATAGCAAGTCCTTGGAGTGAGGCACCAAGGGCATCTTGCCATAGTTTTTGGTTATACTTACATCTAGAGAGTAAAGCAAAATAAGAAGCTTGATAACAATTAAGCCGAATTGCTTCGCGTACAGATTTTTCTGCTAATTCAAGTTCTTGACGGTCGCACAAAATATAACTTAATATATAGTGACAAAAAGCGTCATCAGGCGCCAAAGATATAGCTGTTTCTGCCGCAGCCGTCGCTTCTTGAAATCGCTGTTGATAATTTAAACATAAAGCCAGTAAAGCAGTGGCATAAGCATTACTTGGTGCCTGCGCTAAAGCTTGTCTTAACTCGCTTTCAGCCATTTCATAACGCGATTGCTCAATTAATAGTGTTGCTCGTTCAATACTCACAAAATTACATTTTTAATTAGATTTTTAATTAAATTTTTAAATACTTTAAAATATCATCATATAACCCACCTTGGTTGGCATACAAAGCATAATTACGAGCGCTAGCAAACCATTCTTTGGTAGATGGTTTAACACTACTAACAGCAGCAAGTAAATCTTTTGTCGTCAACGGTTTGGGAATGCCTATTTTTATCGCTTCTTGCAACTTACGCTCGACTGCTATATCAACAACAGCTTTTAAATCGGCGCCGGAATAATTTTCTGTTTTTTTACTAATAAGCTCATAATCAATAGTAGCAACAGGTTTACCACTACACAGCAATAGTAAAATCTCAGTTCTGGCTTTTGCATCTGGTGGTGGAACAAATAATATTCTATCGAACCGACCAGGACGACGAAACGCTGAATCTAAATGCCACGGAGCATTAGTTGCAGCTAAAATCAATACCCCTTCGTTCGAGGTATTCACACCATCGAGTTCGGAGAGAAATTGATTAATAACCATACGACTAGCACTTTGCCGCATATCAGTACGGTTAGCAGCAAGAGCATCTACCTCGTCGAAAAATAATACACTTGGTTTGTGGCTACGAGCATTTTCAAAGATAGAGTGGAGATTACGCTCGCTATTGCCCAGCCACATATCGAGGATATCGTTTATACCAACACTAATAAAGCTGGAATTAATTTCGCCTGCTGTGGCACGTGCGAGGTATGTTTTGCCGCATCCTGGAGGACCATAAAGTAAAATCCCACCGCCTATGGTTTTGCCGTAAGCTCGATATAATTCGGGTTGTTTAAGGGGGTAAATAATTTTGAGGCGAATTTCATCTTTGACTGTATCCATTCCCCCTACATCTTGAAATGAAATTTGGGGACGTTCAATATTACTATCATTCGGAATTTGTGTATCTTCACCACTGCTTACTCGTACCTTACCGTCAACGATTTCATTTACTTCGTCCTGTGATGCTCCTACTTCATTTGATATACCTAAACGGTCAGCAAAATCTTGGTCGGCAATAGATGCATCAATTGCTGTTGCGTAGCGATATTGGCTAACTGCTTGCTGTACGGCGCCAGCATTTAGTAGCAAACGCGCGTGGAGTAAATAGGCAAGCGCAGGGCAGTCAGCGCTCTTGAGTAAATCTTCGACAACTACCAACGATTGCGAATGCTTACCCTGCTGATAAAAAACCGTCGCCAAACCCAGTTTTAATATACTGTCTGCTGGTTTGAGCATTAACGCCTGACGGTACTCTTGCTCGGCTTCTGTATACTGTTGCATACTCAGCAATACTTCTGCTAAATGTTGCCTGAGTGGAACGTTATCAGGAGAAAACTCAAGCGCCGAGCGCAGTGCCCGCACTGTATCCGGACTGGTAGTCATATAGGTTAATAGAGTAAGCAGTTATAAATAAACAGTAACAACTATCATAAACAATAAAAAATTTAACGCTATAACCTAAAATAGCCTGTAAAGGATACGTGGTAAGCGTTTAATCACTTTATATTCTTATTTTTAGTATTTTAATCAGGCTCTTTTTCCATTGTAATATAAGTAACATCACGTTCGGTTTCAAATTGCTTCAATTCCTCCCAAAACTCCTTTTCTAAAGGCTCCGACAATATTAAAGCTTTGTCAATAAATTTATACAGGTTACGGATATCTTGCTCCTCTAGTCCTTTTTATACAGGTTACGAATATCTTGTTCATCTAGCCCTTTATCGTAAAGCCTACGGATAAGAGAGAACTTCCAGTATTTACGCTGTTTTGAGTCTTTCTGTGTCTGCTGCTGTATTAGGAAAGAAAAATTATAGAAGCTCTGTTGGAAATAAGCTTCTAGAATTTCTTTCCAAGGGGAATCATAATCGGCACGTTTCTTTTTCTTACTCATACACATTTATTAGTAGTGCAGATGTTCGGAGTTTATAATATTAGGCGCCAGGTATGGAAGTATGTTTATGTATTGATTTATAAAGGTTTGAAGTATTATTTTTTACATTGATGTTGGTATATAGGACAGGCAGGATGCCTGCACGACAAAAGATTTCAGTTACAAATATAGTTATGAGCTTGTTGATTTAAGTATCAACTATCAACTTTCATAAAAATATGATTTTACCTGGTACAATAGTGTTACTTTGCAGGTAGTGTAAGTGATTAGTGAGGTAGAGAAGCATGTCACGTTATTGCTTAAAAACAATTAAATCTTTTGGATTTACTCAAAAAATGATTGACCAATATTTAGGTCAACCGATAATTGCTAGCAACCCTCACTACAAATGCGCGGCGCCGATGAAGCTCTGGGAGCGTGACTTAGTAGATAAAGTACGAGAAGAGAAAAAAGACGAGTTAGAAACAAATTTGGCAAAACGTGCCAAAATATTAGAAGCAAAGAATAAAATAAAATCTGCAAAGCGTTCGTTATTAGGGTTTTATCTGGAAAATTACAGCTATTCACTTAATGAATATGAAACATGTAGACTAATTGAAATAGCATTTAAAACTGGAGCAATTTCGACATCAGCATTTAAATCTGATGACTTAACCCTAAATTTAGTTGCTGGATATTTAGCTGATGACGAAGAAGCACGCATCCGAAAAGAATTTGCAGCTTCGGATAAGGTTTATTCAATAGTTTATACTCAGATTAAAAAAGCTTTAATAGCATCTAACATTGTGTTTCAGTGTATTAGAAACGTACAAGCTATTATTGAACATTGGGAACGCGAAGAACAAGACAAAGCTGAAAAAGAAAAACTTGAACGCTTACGTACAAAACTCATACAGCAGTCTTTCTTTGAGTACATACAACAAAATTTTGATAATTTTCTGCAAAATGCAAGTATTAATAAAAATGCGATTCAAGAGCCTGGTATTAATGCTTCTAAAAAGAAGAAAAGTAAACATGTAAAACGTAATGTTAACTATGTGTGGTTAAGGATTCAAACTTATGCCAGAAGCCAAAACCCTAACTTTGGCGACACTCCTACTATTGCAAGCTGCGGTAAGTTTCACCAACGAATTTTATCATATGTCAATACAGTTTTAGAAGAAAAACAAGAAATGGTTAAATCAGCTAGAGATTAGATTATTATGGAGGCAATTATATTTATAGGGCTTCAAGGCGCCGGAAAATCAACTTTTTACCGTGAACGGTTGTTAAATACCCACATGCGTATTAATTTAGATATGCTTAAAACAAGACACCGCGAGCAAATATTTCTCAAAGCTTGTTTTGAAGCAAAACAACCGTTTGTTATTGATAATACAAACTCAACACCTCAAGAAAGAAGTCGTTATATATTGCCAGCCAAAGAAAATAAATTTCAAGTCGTAGCTTATTATTTTGATTCTCATTTAGAAGAGTGTAAGCAACGAAATAACCAGCGTACAGGAAAAGAAATCATTCCTCTTGTTGGAATAATAAGTACATATAAAAGGTTAGTTTTACCAACATCGGAAGAAGGATTTGATGCAATATATTCAATTCAAACAGTTAAAAATTACTCGTTTATAGTAAAGGAATGCTTCCGTGAAATTTGATGAACTCGATACAAGGATGCGCGTTTTTGAAACAGCGCACGACCATTGTGTTCTACCAGGTCTTTATATAGTTGCTCGGTTAGATGGACGCAGCTTTACTCGTTTAACAAAAGAAGTACATAAATTTGAGGCGCCATTCGACGAGAAAGTTCGTGATATGATGTTGGCAACAGTCGAGCATTTAATGAACTGTGGCATAGATATTATTTACGGATATACAGAAAGTGACGAAATATCTTTATTATTTGCATATGATGAAGTAAGCTTTGGACGCAAAACACGTAAGCTCAACTCAGTATTAGCAGGAGAAGCAAGCGCGCGGTTCTCATTACTCTTAGGTGATATAGCTTGCTTTGACTGTCGTATATCACAACTGCCTAATATTACCGAAGTTGTCAACTACTTCCGTTGGCGTAACGAAGACGCACATCGTAACGCACTCAACGCACATTGTTATTGGTGCTTACGTCGTGACGGCAAAAGCGCAAGACTAGCAACGAGCATGATGGATGGGTTATCAGTTGCAGATAAAAACGAACTCTTGTTTCAACACGGAATAAACTTTAATAACCTTCCCAACTGGCAAAAACGAGGAGTAGGACTTTACTGGGAAGAATATCAAAAAGAAGGGTATAATCCCAAGACAGATGAAACAGTTACTGCAACTAGGCGCCGCATTAAGCGAGATTTAGAATTACCTATGAGAGATGAGTATAGTAATTTTATTAGAGGCTTATTAGATAAATCTAAAATGTTACAGAGAGAAGGAAAATAAAACTCAACACACAAAAAAGACAAAAAACAAATCAGTTTTACCGTGCCAACTTACTTACACTTTTCAGGAATATGTCGGTGCCGACTGTAAAATTTGTTCAAATTACTGATATTCGTAGCCTTTTAATGGGAATACTCATTTATAGAAGAGTATACATATAAGTGACTATGACAACAGTATTATATACAGAAGATAAAGTTATTGGCTATCACATTACTGAAAAAATCTACTCAGGTAGCAAAACCTTAGTTTATCGAGGTATTAGAGAAAAAGATCGACAATCGGTCATCCTTAAACTAATGGCGGCTGAATACCCAACCTTCAGTGAAATTACTCAGTTCCGCAATCAATACACCATCGCTAAAAGTCTCGACCTTCCTGGCATAGTCAAACCTTTAAGTATAGAAAATTATCGCAATGGCTATGCCCTAGTCATGGAAGACTTTGGTGGCATTTCCCTTGCTGATTGGCTGCAAAAGCAGGGGATGGAGAATAGTTCTATTTCTTTAAGTCAATTTTTTACCATTGCGATTGAAATTGTCTCTATTTTGGAGGGACTGCACCGTTATCGGGTCATCCATAAAGACATTAAACCCGCCAATATTCTCATTAACCCTAGCACTAGTGAGGTAAAAATCATTGACTTTAGTCTTGCCACCCTATTACCGAGGGAAATTCAGTTCCTGACTAATCCTAACGTTTTAGAAGGGACGCTCGCTTACATTTCCCCCGAACAGACGGGGAGGATGAATCGAGGTATCGACTATCGCAGCGACTTTTATTCTTTGGGTGTTACCTTTTTTGAACTCCTGACAGGGCAGTTACCCTTCACTGCTACTGACCCAATAGAATTAGTTTATTCTCATATTGCCAAACAACCGCCTTCTGCCAGCGATATTAACGCTAATATTCCCCCGCTTTTGTCTGATATTGTTACCAAGTTGATATCAAAAAATGCCGAAGACCGTTATCAAAGTACACGCGGGTTAAAGTATGACTTGGAAAAATGCTATGTCGCTTGGCAAGAAACTGGAAATATTGGCGCCTTTGAGTTGGGAGTACGAGATGTATCAGACCGTTTCGTGATTCCTGAAAAACTTTATGGGCGCCAACATGAAGTGGAAACCCTACTTGCTGCTTTTGAGCGTGTAACAAGGGGGGCAACTGAGATGATGCTAGTTGCGGGTTTCTCTGGAATTGGTAAAACTGCCGTGGTCAATGAAGTCCATAAACCTATCGCGCGGCAGCGTAGTTACTTTATTAAAGGAAAATTCGACCAGTTTCAGCGTGATATTCCCTTATCAGGACTAGTACAAGCATTTCGGGATTTAATTGGGCAATTGCTCAGTGAAACTGATACCCAAATTCAACATTGGAAAACTCAAATTTTGTCGGCATTGGGAGAACAAGCGGCTGTAATTACTGATATTTTTCCCGAACTTGAACAGATTATTGGTAAACAACCAGAAATTACCGAGCTTTCTGGTAACGCGGCTCAAAATCGCTTTAATTTATTGTTTCAGAGATTTGTCCAAGTTTTTAGTACTAAAGAGCATCCCCTCGTTATCTTTCTAGATGACTTGCAATGGGCAGACGCAGCTTCTTTAAAACTCATCGAATTATTAATGAGTCAAACCAATGTAGTCAACAAAAATCTTTCATTGTCTTCTCCTGAAATTACAGAAAACTTCTCGTTTCCTATGTTTAAAGGAAAAAATTGCGAGGTCAATAAAAAATTAAGTACTGACGAAACTGCGGGAGGTTTGTTACTAATTGGTGCATATCGGGATAACGAAGTTTCAAAGACACATCCGCTTTTTTTAACACTACAAGAAATTGAAAAAGCGGGAAAAGTTATTAATAAAATAACTCTAAAAAATTTAAAGCAAAGTCAATTAAATAGTTTGATATCTGATACCCTACGGTGTGAAGAAACGCTTGCTGTACCTCTTACGCAAATAGTGTTCGTAAAGACCACTGGAAATCCCTTCTTTGCTACTCAATTACTCACTTCTTTATATCAAGATGGAATTATTAGATTTAGCTTTGATGTGGGATTCTGGCAATATAATATTGCCGAAATACGGTCAATAGCTCTCACAGATGATGTTGTTGATTTTATGGCAAATCAATTAAAAAAATTGCCAGAAATTACTCAACAAGTTTTAATGCTAGCAGCTTGTATTGGTAACGAATTTGACTTGCAAACTCTTGCTACAGTATACGAAAAATCTGTGGTAGACACAGCATCATATATATGGAAAGCTTTACAAGAAGGGTTAGTTGTACCTCAATCAAGCGTTTACAAGTTATTTCAACATGGTGATGGTCAGAAGGAAGGTCAAAAGGATAACTTTGAAAGCAAAGACTCTAGAGAATTATCATTAAGGAATTTACAAACTCCTAAATACAAATTTATCCATGACCGGGTACAGCAAGCTGCCTATTCTCTGATCCCCGAAGGACAAAAAAAGGCAATTCACTTAAGAATTGGGTTACTACTATTGAACAATACCCAAGTTGCACAACGAGAAGAAAATATTTTTCAAATTGTTAATCATTTTAATGTTGCAGTTGAGTTAATCGCAGATCGAACTAAGTATGATGAACTAGCTCAGATGAATTTATTAGCTGGACGTAAGGCTTTAGCATCAACTGCTTATCCTGCTGCGTTGAAGTATTTAACAACAGGAATTGAGCTACTTACTCTAGATAGTTGGGACAATAAATATGATTTATCGCTAGCTTTGTATGAGGCTGTAGCAGAGGCGGCATACTTGGCTGGCGAATTTGAACAAATGGAGGGATTTGTAGAGGTAGTGTTGATAAAGGCTAAAACACTGCTGGAACAGGTAAAAGTTTATGAAGTAAAAATTAAAGCATTAGGGGCACAGAATAAAGCGTTAGAAGCTGTTAATACTGCGCTAGACTTTTTGAAGTTATTGGGCATCGAATTTCCTGAACATCCCACTCAGTATGATGTACAGTTAGCGATGGCAGAATTAGCATCAAATTTGGCAGTTAAGCGGATTGAGGATTTACTTGAATTGCCAGAGATGACGGAAGATAAACCACTGGCAGCAATGCGTATCTTGTCAAGTGCAATTACTCTTACTTATCAAGTTACTCCTAATCTTTTCCCATTGATCACTCTTAAACAGATCAGCTTTTCGTTAAAACATGGCAATGCTCCCTTTTCTACCCATGCCTATGTTATTTACGGAGTAATTCTCTGCGGAGTAGTGGGAGATATTGAGTCTGGCTATCAATTTGGCCAATTAGCTTTAAGTTTGGAAGCAAAATGCAATGCAAAAGAAGTTAAAGCTAAAATCATGCAGTCATTTAATGCTGCTATCAGGCATTGGAAGGAGCATACTAAGGAAATATTAAAACCTTTGTTAGAAGCTTATTCTTATGGACTCGAAAATGGAGATATAGAATGTGCGGTTTTGTCTCTTTACGTTTACTCCTACTGTTCATACTTCATTGGTAAAGAGCTGATGGTACTTGAACGGGAAATGACAATATACAGTTGTACCATTGCTCAAACAAAGCAAGAAACAGTATTTAACTGGCATGAACTCTATAGGCAGAGTGTATTGAACTTATTGGAAGTTGTGGAAAATCCCTGTCGTTTAATTGGTAAATCCTACAACGAAGATAAAATGCTACCGATTCACCTTAAATCTCATGATGGAATTGGACTTATAAATTTTTATTTATGCAAACTACATCTGTGTTATTTATTTCAGGATTTCCCTCAAGCTGTTGATAATGCCACTCTAGCAGAAAATTATTTACAGGGTGGGATCGGACAACCAATTTTTCTTTTTTTCCACTTCTACGATTCTCTGGCTAGACTAGCGGTATATTCTAATCTCGAAAAGTTTAAGCAAAAACTAATTCTTGATAAGGTAGCTGCGAATCAGGAAAAGATGCTGAAATGGGCGCATCATGCTCCAATGAATAATTTACACAAATATTATCTTGTAGAGGCAGAACGGTATAGGGTTCTTGGTAAATCTTTCGAGGCTATGGAATTATACGATCATGCTATCTCTCTTGCTAAAGAAAATGAGTACATGAATGAAGAAGCCCTCGCGAACGAACTTGCTGCAAGATTCTATTTAGAGTTAGGTAAAAATAAGATTGCCCAAATTTATTTAATTGATGCATACTATGCATACAGTCGTTGGGGAGCAAAAGCTAAAGTCAAAGATTTGGTAGAACGCTATCCTCAATTACTTGCTCCCATTCTTGAGCAAGAAAAACCTAGCCTTAATCCTAGCTATAAAACTACATCTTCCAACCATAAATCTCTATCAAGCCTCAGCACTCATCAAACTGTTATTGGTCTCAAAACAAGCGTTTCTGACTCTTTAGATTTAGCAGCTGTCATCAAAGCATCTCAAGCACTTTCGGGAGAAATTGAGCTTGAACAACTACTTTCTACTTTAATAAAACTTGTAATGGAGAATGCTGGTGCCTCTAAGTGTGCTTTAATTTTGAGCAAATTGAATCACTCACATTTAAGCATTACTGCAATCAGTTCCAGTTCAAACATAGAGTTCCCTTCAATTTGCTTAGAGTCGAGCGATGATATTCCAATTACTTTAATCAATTACGTCAAACGTACTCTGGAAACTTTGGTAATTGATGATGTAAAAGCTGATACATCTATAGCCTCTGATAGCTACATTATCCGTGAAAAGCCTAAGAGCATTTTGTGCATTCCAATTATTAATCAAGGTAAATTAATCGGGATTATTTATCTAGAAAATAAACTCACTACGGGAGCATTTACACGTGATCGCTTAGAAGTGCTGCAACTTCTCACTACCCAAGCAGCTATATCTCTAGAAAATGCTATCCTCTATAAAAATTTAGCTGAAGCTAATCAACAATTAATGGAATACAACCACACCCTAGAGGAAATGGTAGAGAAGAGAACGCAGGAACTTAACGATAAAAATGAAAGTTTGCAACAAACCCTACGAGATTTACAACGTACCCAAAGCCAATTAATTCAAAGTGAAAAAATGTCTTCTTTAGGACAAATGATCGCAGGTATTGCCCATGAAATCAATAATCCGATCAATTTTATTCATGGGAATATTCAATATACTAATAAGTATGTGCAAGACTTGCTTAATTTGATTAATGTTTATCAACAAGAATACCCCAACCCTTACCCTATAGTTGAAGAAAAAATTGAGGAGATTGACATTGATTTTATATTACAAGACTTGCCTAAAGTTTTAGATTCCATGAATATGGGGACTTTACGCATCCGTAATATTGTGTTAGGCTTACGTAATTTCTCCCGTCTTGATGAATCTGAAATGAAGCCTATAGATATTCATGAAGGAATTGACAACACGTTGATGATTTTGCAACACAGACTGAAAAAACAAAGTGGAGAACCGGAAATTACAGTTATTAAAAAATACGCACCACTGCCAAAAGTTAATTGTTATGCTGGTCAACTTAATCAGGCATTTATGAATATCCTAAGTAACGCGATTGATACTTTGGAAGAGGGGATGAGGACTAAAAAATGGGAAATAGAGAATGGTCAACCCCAAACTCCTATAATTAGGATTTACACTGAGCTAGTAGACAACTTTACAGTGAGAATTAAGATTACTGATAACGGTTGTGGTATGACAGAAGCAGTGCGACAGAAAATTTTTGACCCATTTTTCACTACTAAACCAGTTGGAAGTGGTACAGGATTGGGGTTATCGATTAGTTATCAGGTTATAGTAGATAAACACAAGGGTCAATTAATCTGTAATTCTACGCCAGGAGAAGGAACTGAGTTTATGATTGAAATACCAGTGGAACTGTAAATCAGGTGTCCCGCTTGACCGTAGCACAGGCAAGACTCCTAATCTATAAACTCCCAAATTTAATGGCATCAAGCACTAGGATGCGGATGTGGTTGCCATATTCAATAGAGACTCACGACGCACGCACCGTTCTTTAATTAGCATCTTGACTCCATTAGCAGGCGCAATGGTAACACCTTGACGTAGAGGTTGCTCTGGTTGATGATCTGCGAGTGCAAGTTGATAGCGCGACATAATGGTTGCCAATACTAGTTTCATTTCAAACAAAGCCAAGCTTTGACCAATACAAGCACGAGTGCCGCCACCAAAAGGCAGGAATTCATAGGGAGAAAATTGCCGTTCTAGAAAGCGTTCTGGCCTAAACTGCTTTGGTTGTGGGTATAAATCCTCACGGTGATGAGTGAGATAAATACAGGGAACCACTACCATACCAGGCTCTAGCGAATGTCCTAGTAGTTCAACTTTTTCTTGCACTACCCTGGACAAAGTTAAAAGTGCTACAGGGTAAATCCGTAAGGTTTCATGACATACCGCAGTTAGATAAGGTAGCTGGAAAATGCTCATAGGGTCTGGGGAAACACCAAGGGTATCCAATTCTTGGAGGAGTTTTTCTCGGACTTCTGGCTTGTGGTGAATCCAATACAATGCCCAAGACATTGCAGTTGCCGTGGTCTCATGTCCACCAAAAATCAGAGTCATCAACTCATCGCGCAACTCTAAATCGGTCATGAATTGACCCGCTTCATCTTGAGCAGACATCAGTGAAGAGAGGATATCGATGCGATTTGGATCCGGTTGCTGTCGGCGTTCAGCAATTTCCGCGTAGAGCAATTCATCCATTTGCTGTCGTTGACGTAGAAATCTCCCCCAAGGACTCCAAGCTCCTAAATCTTTTTGTAAGAAGGAAAAAAAGAACAAGCTAGAAGTCAGTGGTGACTCAAAAACATGTAAAAGTAAGCGCATTAGATGCTTGATCTTTTCACAACGTTCCCCCTCATATAAACCAAAGACAGCTTGTAATATAACTCGCAAAGATATCTCTTGGAGCATACTACGAGATGAGAATACTTTGTCTAGCGGTAACTGACTAAAAACTTTTTCAGTCAGATTACAGATTAGCTCACCATAGGCTCGCATTCGCTCTCCATGAAAAGAAGGCATCAGTAGTTGTCGGCGTCGTTTATGGCGATTGCCCGATAGCATGAGGATTGCATGATCTCCTAATAAGGGTTGCAAAATTCTGTTTGCCTCACCAAGGGCTGCAAACTTCTTGCGATCATTAGTTAAAATTTCTTGGATTGCCCGGGGATGGTTTACAAATATCGGCGTGTCAGCAAAATCAACTACTTTAGCCGTAAAAATATCAGGATATTGCTTGACTGCATTTTCCATATACCCGATAGGGTCAACAACCCATTGCAGCTTTTGTAAAAAAGAGGGAGTTTTGAGAGGATTGGGCAAGTGCATGTGTGTTTTCATCCTATTAACTGCTTATTTGCACTAATTTTTTTTCTCACTTGGATTAATACCAGTTTGCTAGCATAAATTGGTAGATTAATTTACTATGCAACTAGCTCTAGGCTTTCTATATTCTGATAGCGATCAGAATGAGAATACCAATCAAGGTTACTACGTATCCAGGCATGACATCCTAATATATACTTTGCGACTTGAGCATTCAACTGTTCTCCAAAACATGGAATAGATGCTTCAAAATTTATCATCTTTTTTACTTCTTGATCGTGCATAACAGCGACATGATTCATCGCTTGTTTCAAAGAAATTTGCTGATGATATTTCAGTACTATTATCAGATTGTGAACATCACCACTCTCTATTTCTCTAGGCGCCGAAAAGATATCATTAGACCAAGCAATAATATCGCCTGTCATCAAGTTGAGTTTTTTGATTACGTTGTGGTTTCGTAAAGAATCGCTAATATTTAACTGATGGCACATTTCACTTAATGTAAGAAATATGCCTACGCCTACGCTTGATCTACGTAACTTTATATAAGTATCAAGATCGGGAGTTATATTCTGTGCGCGAATCATTGCCTCCTGCTCATATGCGTTAAACCAACTCTCAAAGCCACACACCAGTTGAAGGAACCATGTTCTACTCATTTTTTGAAGTATCCGCTGTCGCAAATCACTTAAAGCATGAGTTAAGGGTACATCCTTATTTGTTAGTTCTAGTCCATTCAATATTTCTAGAAATCTCTTATGGAAAACTTCGAGTAATTCAGGTTCTTTTCCTAAACCTGACGCATCGCATTGGTCATCCCAAATAAACACCCAATTTAACAAGTCATTTGCAATCTTTAGTTCTTCAAGCTGGCTGTAAGGGTAAGCACCCGCAGCTAGAAAATAAAATTTTGATTTGTAAAGACGCTGGTAAGAGAATTCATCTTTGAGCAAATTGAAGCGCGTCACCCATTCCAATGCATATTCTTCTAAGACATCTACATATTTATTGACCTGCGACGGGAATGGGCAGTATAAATCTGGGAAAATGAATTTTTCCATAAATAACTCTATGAATCAATGGGAACAATTAGAAAGACGCAAATTACAGTGACACAGAACAAGCTGACATCTAAATCCTCATTGAGCAATGACTGATATACCGCTTTCATTACAGTGTCTGAATGGTATTTTTTAACACTGCAAGTGGTATTTCAATATATGGCTTAGGGTTAAAAATTTAGCCCGTTCAAGCATTGTTTAATGTTTAATTAAAATTTTTAACCGTATTTATCAGTAATTAATCAGGTTTGTAAAAATAATTTAATACTTTGTATA
>NZ_MRCD01000006.1 GCF_001904745.1 Calothrix sp. HK-06 | reverse complement strand
CTGGCATATCTTAATTTTTTAGTATTTTAAATTAATTATAAGTTTTGTGGCGTGGTGCGCGTGTGGTGAAGCATCATAGGAACTCAGTTGGTTAAATAAAGGTCTAGTGAAAAACTTAACTTAATTATTAAAATAAATAACTTGTTGCAGCGCAATAGGTAATCAAAAAAACCACGTAATCATTAATAAATTATGAAATTCAGCGAAATTATTGAAAAACTCGGTGATGGTGCCGTTACCAACAGTTATACCTCAAATAAAGACCATAATCCTGACATACTAGGCGTTGCAGCGGTTGCGGAAGCAGCCAATGGTACCCTGAGCTATATTGAAGGCACCAAATTTGCGGCGATGGTGACTAAAACTTTAGCTAGTGCTTTGATTTTACCGCATGATGAAAGCTTACAAGCACAAGCAACAGAACGTGGCATAGTTTGGATTGCTGCACGTGAACCGCGATTAATGTTTGCCCAAACGATAAAGCTATTCTATCAACCTTGGCGCCCCCTAGCCTCCATACATCCAAGTGCGGTAATTGACCCGACGGCAAAAATTGGGAATAATGTCCACATTGGCGCCCATGTAGTAATTCAGCCCAATGTAGAAATAGGTGACGAAGTGTGTATTCATCCCAACGTCGTTATATATCCTGATGTCAAAATTGGTAATAACACAGTACTACATGCTAACTGCACAATCCACGAACGTTCTCAAATCGGTAATAATTGTGTAATTCATAGCGGTGTAGTAATTGGCGCCGAGGGATTTGGATTTGTGCCAACAGCAACAGGTTGGTTTAAAATCGAACAATCTGGATGTACTATTTTAGAAGATAATGTAGAAGTCGGCTGTAATTCAGCAATTGACCGTCCGGCTGTAGGTGAAACCCGCATAGGTCGTAGTACAATAATTGATAACTTAGCCCAAATAGGTCACGGCTGTAAAGTTGGTTTTGGTTGCGCGATAGCAGGACAAACAGGACTTGCCGGTGGTGTAGAAATTGGCAACCGCGTCATTTTAGCAGGACAAACAGGAATTGCCAACGAATCCAAAATTGGTGACGGCGCCGTAGTTGCAGCAAAAGCAGGAGTTCACAATGATATCCCAGGTGGTGAAACATATTGCGGAAATCCAGCAATGCCGTATAAACAGTTTTTGAAAGTGTCGGCAATTTTAAAGCGACTGCCCGAAATGTATCAAACAATAAAACAATTACAAAATCAAATTGCCCAAAAATAGGGAAAATGGGAAAGGTTAATTCCTTCCCTTTTCCCAAACTTAACTATGTTACCCGTCTCGGAGAAACAAACCGTTTGCATCTACACGCGCGATGGAGTTCGTCTCGATGCTGATATTTATCGTCCCGATGCCGACGGTGAATTTCCTGTACTATTAATGCGTCAACCTTATGGACGCGCTATCGCATCAACGGTAGTTTACGCACATCCAAGTTGGTACGCTGCACACGGGTATATTGTAGTTATTCAAGATGTACGGGGACGGGGTACTTCGGAAGGTGAGTTTAAGTTATTTGCTCATGAAATTAATGACGGTGAAGATACTGTCAACTGGGCAGCCAAATTACCAGGTAGCAATGGTAACGTAGGCATGTACGGGTTTTCCTATCAAGGAATGACGCAATTATATGCAGCAGCCACACAACCATCTGCACTAAAGGCAATTTGTCCAGCAATGATTGGCTACGATTTATATAGTGACTGGGCATATGAAGGAGGCGCCTTTTGTTTACAAACAAATCTTGCTTGGGCTATTCAACTATCAGCAGAAACCGCACGCTTACAAAAAGTAGAACGCGCATACCAAGCATTATCAGGCGCCGCACGTAACCTACCCTTAAACGATGCAATTCCCAATTATCCAGAAGTCTTAAAATTTTATGCCGTAGATTCTTATTATCATGATTGGGTAACACGACCTGCATCAGATAATTACTGGCAAGAACTTTCTCCAAAAACCCACCTTCAAAATATAGACATACCAATGTTTCATATTGGTGGGTGGTTTGATACATATTTACGCGGCACATTAAATCTATATCAAGATATTGTCGCACGCAGTCAACACCGTCAACAGTTACTAGTGGGTCCGTGGGCACATATACCTTGGGGACGAAAAGTAGGCGCCGTAGACTTTGGTATAAATGCTATTAGCCCAGTAGATAAAATGCAAATAGCATGGTTTGACCAATATTTAAAAGGTGAAGATACAGGTTTATTAAACTTGCCCCCAGTCTGGTTATTTGAAATGGGCAGTAATATATGGCAAAATTTCGCTAACTTTCCTTCATCACAGAATAAATCATACTTTTTGTCAAGTAACGGACTTGCTAGCATTCAACTAGACGATGGTAAATTAAGCTTAAACCCTCTTGATGATAATACATCTGATGTTATTGTTCATGACCCTTGGCGCCCAGTTCCATCATTAGGTGGTCACGCAGGAATTCCAGCAGGTATGTTCGATAGGTCACACATTGACTGTCGTGCCGATGTTTTAACGTATACAACAGAAACTCTGACAGAAAACCTACATATTACAGGTAACGTCATAGTAGAAATTTCTTGTTTTGCCGATAAATCAAGCTTTGATTTATGCGCCGTACTTTCTGAAGTTTATCCAGATGGACGAGTGTACAATATTACTCAAGGTTACTTAAATTGTTTAGAAGGTACCAGTCTTCAACTTAGAAAAATTAACTTACAACCAACTTGCGCGCGCATACAACAAGGTAACGCATTAAGATTAAGCATAAGTGCAGCTTGCTTCCCCGCTTACACAATGAACGCAGGAACAGGTGAAGAAATAAGCAAACAAAAGTCAATTAATGCCGAAATTATCACCCTAACAATTACCACCAGCAGTAATCCAACATCAAAAATAATTTTACCCACAATTAATTAAATTAACTTAAAATTAAACTCTTGTGGAACAGGCATCCCTGCCTGTCTCTTAATTGGAGGATTATTACCACAGAGACACAGAGAAAATTCGACACAAAATAAAAAAAGTTGCTAATGCGACTAATTAATTTAAAATAAAAAATAAGAGTTGAAGAATGATTATGCCGAAACAGTTTCATTTCCTGAATCAAGAAGACCCATTATTGAGTAAGTGCCTAAAACATATTCAAGCATTGCCCAATTTAGAAGTAACAAGCTCGCATTTAGATACTAATGACGTGGATGGACTATTAACAATTCGTAGCTCTATCAATTCAGTGAATTATGCTTATACCATTCAACCGGATATCACTAAAAATCTAGAGGTGTAACGTTATAACCACCGTATTCGTCCATATAACGGAGAATCGAAGTTCCAAACTGATCGTAACTAACTTGGCTGTTTAGCAGCAGGTTAGCTACTCCACCAGAACCACGTAAGTGGGCGCCTGCTAAAATCCCAGAAAGGCTGATAGTAATTGTTTTAGAAGTTCCCCTATCTGTAAATGTTTTTTGCTTGCCTAGATAATCATTTATTGACTGTCCTTTTGCTGCCAGCTTTTTGTTGACACGCTGCCAGTTGAGGTTAAAAGCCTCACGAATAGCAATTTCTTGAACTTGGGGAGAATTTTGGAATTGCTCTTTACTATTAATACCATTCTTTCCTGTCCAACTACCTCGCCAATAATTCTTATCGGCGCCTTGACCAAAGAAAGTAGTTGCTTGGTAATAACCAAGGTCAATTAATAACGGTTCTCCAAATTGATATTTACCGATAAAACCCAATGAATTTTCTGCCTTGTATTGATTTGGGTTGCCTGATGGGAAACCAGATTCAAATGCTCCTAGAGCTTCCAGCATTTGATTAAAATTTCCCTTACCAACAGCAGGCGCCTGATTTAAATTAAACTCCGTTTTAGATGTAGAACCAGGAATGCAAATCTGCTGACCAGGCTTGAGGAGAGCAACTTCTGCATCTGTAAACATGCTACCATCTAGTTTCCTAATCTCACGCCAACGATTACCATTATCTAAATTAGACTGAGCAATTCGGAAAAGTGTATCTCCTGATTTGAAAGTGTATAAACTACCGAATTGACAAAACGAAGTATTTTGAGCAATAATGACTGCTCCTACAGACTGCATAAAAGCTATAAGTAATGTTTTTACTATTAAAGCACTACTACCTAATGTAAAGAAGTATTTATGTAAAAGCATAATTAATTTGCCTTTGTCGCATACCTAAGTTTGACACTCCCCGCCATAAAAAAGACGGTGCCCAAAAATTTTTCATCCGTTACATCCGTTTATAATCCGTTGCCAGTCTTCACTACCCAAGCTAAAAACCTTTCTGTATAATACAAAGCCAACTGATTACTCACGCCATTAAAAACAGTATCAAAAGCATGTTCAGCCCAAGGAATTTCTAGTAAAACTGCCGTATTACCTTCTTTCCGTAAACCTTGATATATTTGTCTTCCATATTTAGCTTCTACCACATGGTCTTGACTACCATATATTAGTAAAGTCGGCGCCACTTTATTCTTTACATAACTTATAGGTGAAGCTACTTCATACTTTTTGGGTAGTTGTTGCGGTACACCTCCAAGAAAATCATCTAACACCAAGCGTATATTAATTGGGTCTGGACGTGGAGGATTGTTATATCCTTCTGTTAAATTTACTGGCCCGTAATAACTAATTACTCCTCGAACGGGTAATACATTACTGTTATATGCTGCTAACATTGCCAAATGGGCGCCTGATGAACGTCCGAACAATACTACCCGTTCAGCATCAGCTTCATATTTAGCTGCGTTTTCACGAATAAAATTTAAACTTGCTAGTACATCTTCTAATTGCACAGGGTAACGATAGCGTGGTGCATGACGATAGTCGATAGCAAATACAGTATATCCACGTGCTGCCATATATCGATTAAAGTCTGGATAAGTTTTAGGACTACCACTTCTCCATGCACCACCATAAATAACTACAAGTGCTGGATAAATACCTTTTTCTGGAGGTTGATAGATTTCCATACTTAAATCATCTCCAGCCGAAGTGTTAAAACTAACACCTTCTAGATGACGAGTTTTGCCCTGAGAAATACCTCGAAATGAGTCAATAAAGGCAAAAGGTGTACTTCGCATTTGCGATAAAGCTTCAGCAGGAATTTTATTTAAATAATCTTGCCCTAACTCTTGCCGCATCGCGTTTTCCATTTGTGCTTGTGCTGGTGCAATGCTTACTAGTTCCCATCCGCAAATTAGCAGTCCTATTAAACTAGCTATTAAAGCAAGGCGCCTAAAATAACCACGAAGCAAAAGCCATGCTGTAAATAATGTGACAATATTAACAATCAGTAACCACGGACAAACTTCACGGGCGCCGACCGATAACACCAACAGTGGCATTATGGGAGCAGGAATTAAAATCCAAGCATTTATAAATAATGTGATTAAACTTATCAGTAATAGCAGCCAAGAAATGAATCGGCTTTGTTTAAACATATTCAAACGTATAGCGTTACTATTTGATTTTTGAAATATTACGTAGCCCACCTTACAGCTACGCACAATTTTTTCAATTATCAAATCGGATTCCTATATAATGTTACCTATAGTTTGACACCATATCTAGGGTTTGGTTTGAGAAATTTTGGTTAATATCGAGCATTAAAATAGTTGTGGGTTTACCTTTTTGGTCAATGATAGCAATTTTACTTACCCAAGTTGGTAATCCAATGCTGTGAAAAGATTGGGGTACAGGTTGAATGCTGGTATCGCTAATTGAGAGCATACTTGGGGGTGTATCTGCGAGGATGCCGTAGAATTCAGCGTTTCGGCCTTGGGATATAATTAGAAAACGCCCATTATTATCGTTTTGTTGATTGTGGTTGTAATTGGGGTCAAGATATGAATGAAGATTTATCAACATTACGGTTCGCTGACCCATTTGAGCTAACTTTGACTGTTGTAGCGTTTGACTAAAGTCGGGTGGACAGGTGGTGACTTTGAAAACGCTATTAACTGCTAATGCCAGCAGATAGTCGTAAATCTTGAATGTAATATACTTTTCTTCCATATATACTCCAGTTGGTAATAAACGTGAGAAACCGGGTTTCTTTTTTGAGATTGTAATAAAAATGATGATTTTACATAGAAACCCGGTTTCTTACTTGCTAATTAATAGTTTATGAGAGGTGAAAACTTGAGTTACGGTAGATAGTAACTGTGCTTCTGAGTAAGGTTTGGTTAAATAAGCTCTGGCGCCTAATTTTAGTGCTAAGTGACGATGTTTAGTAGCGGTGCGTGAACTCAAAATTAGAATTGGGATATTAGATAAATGTTCGTCTGCTGCACAGTGGGCAAGAAATTCAAACCCGTTCATGCGTGGCATTTCTATATCACAAATAATTAAGTGTACTTCTGGGTGAGTTTTGATATGCGATATTGCTTCGTAACCGTCGCGTGCTTGCAAAGTTTGATAACCTGCTTTTTGTAATGTAAATACTAATGCTTGACGTAAGGTTATGGAATCATCGACGATTACTATAGTTCGGTTATGATTGTCTAACTTTGTTGGTAATGCAGGATGAAGGCGCCCATGTGTTGATAAGTTTCTTTGCGGACTAGTCCTTGTTTCTTCCCAAGACTGTTCCATTATTTGTATTTCTTGGTTGAGAATATGGTCGAGCAAAGCGGCGCCGTTAATTACCAAAGTTAAGCCACCATCGGCTAAAATTGTTCCACCATAGACATAAGGTGGAGTTGAAACTAACTTACCAAACGGACGGATGACCAACTCTTGCTCCCAAATAATTCTATCTACTTCGAGTGCAAGTAATTGTTCTTGGCAACGAACAATTAATAATGGTAGTAAAGTATTTCCTTCTAATGCATAAGCATCAGAAGTAATATGTGCAGGTTGACGACTTGAGTAGTCAAGAATTTCTTCGAGTCTGTAAATACGTATTAGTTCGCCTCCATTACGTTTATTTGTAGTGGAATTAGGTAGACGTAAAATTCTACCGTGTTCAGATTCTTGAATTTGTCCCGGTTTTGGTAATAAAATTTGGTCGATAGTATCTGCTGCTAATGCGTAGACTTTTTTACCAACTTGACAAACTAATAATTTACTGATGCTGAGACTTAAGGGTATTTGCAGAGAGAAGGTAGTATTTTTATGCGCTTCGGTATGTACAGCGACTGAACCTTGAATTGCTTGGAGTTGTACTTTGACCACATCTAGTCCAACACCACGTCCAGAAACATCATTGATTTGTTTTGCAGTAGAAAATCCTGGTTCAAATAATAATTCTGCAAGCTGAGAGTCTGTTTGTATACGGGCAATATCTTCGGTTATTAGTCCACGGGCAACTGCTTTTTGACGGATTGCATTAAAATCAAGACCTCCACCATCGTCTTGAACGTCAATAATTAATTGACTTCCTTGGTAATAAGCACGAATTTCAATATGACCAACAGGTGATTTACCGCGTAAACTTCTAATTTCAGATGTTTCAATCCCGTGGTCAAATGAGTTACGGACTAAATGTAAAAGTGGTTCATATAGTCTTTCGGCAATTGCTTTGTCTACCAATACTTCGTTACCTTTGATATTTAAATTTATTGATTTATTATATTTATTCTGTAGCTGTTCTAATACTGGGTGTAATCGATTTAAAATACTACCTAAAGGAAGCATTCGTGCCTCTAATAGCACATCTCGTGAATTTGTCAAGAGCTTTTGTTGTTTCTTTAAAAGCTGTGTTGTTTGACGGTTTACTAGTTCTAACGAGTCAATCTCTTGTTCCAGTTCGCCTGCTTCTTCAATAAGATTTTGAATAAAAATTTGTAATTCGTTATAAGAATCTAACTCTAAATCGTCAAAATTATCACATTGATTTTTATAATTATTATGTTCAGTATGATGTATCCTCAATGGATTTGGCCAGTCTTGTAAATCGCCTAACATTTGCTGAAATTGTCGCAAACGACTTAAAAGCTTTCTTAAAGAGTTGCGCGTTTTAGTATCTTGTAAAAACTGGCGATTTTGATTTGTCAAAAGCTCCGCATTTAAATAATTAAGCTGTTCCAAATGGTCAACATTAACACGAACAACTTTTGGAAAAAATGCAGCAGGAGCATTATTAACTTCTTCTAACATAGGTTCACATTCTACTCGCTGATTTGGCTGTACATCACTGACAACTGTATTTTTCGGTGACAAGTTGATAACTTCTTCTGGGAGTGAATCAAGCTGTGGTGAATTATTTAATTTTACAAGTGCGAGTAAAGCTTCCGAAGGATATCCAGTTTGAGGATTCTCGCCTGAAACAATAGCATTATAATAAGAACGTAAATTTTCTACTGCTAACCTAGCAATTCTACGAGTTGAACGAGGATTATTATCAAGGGCAGTAATTGTTGTTTCTGCAACAGCTTCTAAGCTTTTAAGTTGAATCGCTTTTGCATAACTTTGGAATAGTTCTGCGGTTTGACGAAGCACATCCGAAGCTTCTTTGGGTTTGGCGCCAGCAAGAATTGTAGCAGTTTTTTCTAACTCGGGCCCAATGTAGCTCTCAAACAGCGTCTTAATACTGTCAAAATCTACATTTGCTGCATCTGCTTCTTCTGTTGCTTGGGTTTCTTCGACTAACAAATCACCCAGCTTGATACGAAACTGCGAAAACACATCAGCAAAACGCTTAACTACCTTATCATCACTAAAAGGCAAACCATTTAGTTCTGCCATTAAAGGGTCGCGCAAGCATTCGTAACTTTCAAAGAATAAAGCTTGCATTTGCGTATCAATTTTTACATCAGGCGCCTGAATTGCCCGAAAAACATCTTCCAGCGAGTGAGAAATATTCTTAATAGTTTCCAACCCTAGCGTAGCTGCAATACTTTTAAGAGTATGAGTCGCGCGCATCAATGTACGCACCTGCTCAATATTATTTTTACCAACCTGTAGACTTTGCAACGCTTGCTCAATTGTAGCCAACAGTTCTGGCGCCTCTAAAGAAAAATGATGAATTAATTGCTCTTGATAATCATTCATTTGATTTATAATTTTAAATTGCTTTCTTGTGGAGCGGGCATAGAAAGCCCGCCTCCCCCTATATTTGGAACGCGCAAGGATGCCCATCCCACAAAATTACATTGCCACCTTAAACTGACTAGCACTTAACTGTAAATCTTGTGCCATCTCCAACAACTCTTTAAACGAAGCAGATAATTGAATAGAATCTGCCGAAGTTTTATTGGCAATACCCGCAACTTCTGTCATGGTTTGGGTAATTGACTGCGACTGTTGATTTTGCACTTGGGTAGTTTGAGTAATGCGTTCTACCAATTCGCTAATTTGAGTTGTAGCTTCAACAATTGCATTTAATTGCTGACGTACTTCTGTAACTAACTTAGTCCCATCAACAACTTGCTGAATACCTGTATCCATTGCTGCCGCCACCTCAGTAGTACCAGCTTGAATTTCTTGTACTAATTCCTCAATTTCGGCTGTAGCTTCCGCAGATTGTCCTGCTAAACTTCTTACCTCATCTGCAACAACTGCAAACCCACGTCCATGCTCTCCTGCTTTTGTTGCTTCAATAGCAGCGTTGAGTGCCAAAATTTGAGTTTGGGTAGTGAAATTACTGATAAGGTTAACAACACGAGAAACTTTTTGACCAGATTCCGAGAGACGTTTAATACGCTTACTAGTTTCTGCCACAGTTTCGCGAATTGTTGTAATCCCGTCTACGGTCTTATTCATGGCGCTTTCGCCTTCTTTAACCGTTTGATTGGCTTTTTGTACAGCTTCTTCAACTAAACTCGCACTGGTAGCAACTGCTTCAGTTGAAGCCACCATTTTTTGGATTTGTGAGACAGCTTGAGAAAGTGCTTGGAATTGCTGTTGCGCTTGGTTTGCTAGTTCTACAATTGAAGACTCGCTATTTTGCGAAGTGCTGGCAACTGCTCGAGAAGCTTGTTGTACTTGTGTAACTAACTGACGCAGGTTTTCTAAAGTATTATTGTAGGTATCAGCAATTTTACCAACTTCATCATCGGTGACAGGCGCCCGTACCGTCAAATCTCCTTGTAATGCTGGTTGTACCGCAGATAGTAACTGTGCAACTTCTTGCTGTAAAGCTTCGTTAGCTAGTTTCTCACGTTTTGCAGCTTCACTGAGTTGTTGCGACTGAACCTCAAGCTGTTCTAAATACTCAGACTGTTGTAAAACAATACCAAGCTGAGTTGCAACTTGAATTAGTAAATTAACTTCACCTTCTTCCCAATTACGAGGTGTGGTGTTTTGATAGGTTAACAATAAACCCCAGAGTTGCTGTTCACCTTTAAATAAAGGCGCCGCAATATAAGCTCTAGCTCCCCATTGTTCGAGAGTTTCACGATTAAAGGTCAAATCAGCACTCAAATTAATATCATTAATAGCGCTAGGTTCATTTTTGCGATAACGACCACCCGAACTTTCTTGTAAAATCGGGTCTGATGTTAACGCCATCTCTGTTCCAGCAATTTTGAGATAGCCACTACCGACATCTTCAACAATAAATTCACCACTCCAGTCTGGATTAAAGCGATAAATTACCGCTCGGTCAACACTCATTAATTGACGAAGTTCTTGGGTAATTGAACGGAATAGTGAATCTGGGTTAAAGTTCTTTTGCTGTAAACGCTCAACAATACGCTGTCCAATCTTAAAGATAAATTGAACAAAGTTCGTTTCTCGTTCTGCCAGTTTAGACAACTGCTCAGACTGTTGCCTTACTTCCTCTAGATATTTTACTTGTTTGAGCGCAACACCAACCTGAATACCAACCTGAATTAGCGAACTCAACTCTCCTTTTTCCCAAGCTCTAGGCTTATCGTTTTGATACGCTCCTAATAATCCCCAAAGTTTCTCTCCTGCAAACACTGGCACAATAATGTATGCTCTTGCTTCCATCTGCTCTAATAATTCGACGTGGCAAGGAGAATGTCCGATTGTGTAAATGTCTTCGACAACAAGCGAATCATTTTCTTTATAACGACCACCTTGGGTTTCTTGTAAATAAGAGTCTTCAATAACAGGGATAACTTCAACTACGCGACTCCAACCACTAGCTACAGACTCTGCTACAAATACCCCACTCCAGTCTGGGTTAAATTGGTATAGCGCAACTCGACTGCAACTCAGCATTTGGCGAGTTTCTTGAGTGACTATTTTAAAAATTGTGTCTATACGTTCTGAAGCTAAATTTGAGCGCATATGTCCAGTTAATCGGAACACTGCCTCCAAATCCATTGTGCGTGACAAACGGCTAGTAATACGAGCTAGTACTTGCTCGCGCGCTGCGGAACGTTCGATTTGTTTGGAGGATTCTTGTATTTTGATTTGTGCTTCCATTTGCTGAATTGCAACAGCCAAAGGTGAAGCGAGTTGCAGCATAAAGTCTACTTCTGACTGTTGCCATGCGCGTGGCCCAGAGTTTTGGTATGCTGCTAACAGTCCCCAAAGCTGGTTATCTACAAACAAAGGTACAACAATATAAGCACGACACTGATACTTTTCGAGTATTTCGATATAACAAGGACTATACCCCTCTGCATAAATATCATCGATTTGCTTATATCTTTGACCCCGTGCATATTCACCTCCTTTCGTTTGTTTGAGGTAAGTATCCGCTTCAGGATTTGAGGAAAGAGCAGCGAAGTTTTTAACGGTACAACGGTCGTGTTCAGATAAGTTACCACGCAAGCTAGTATCACGGTCTTGTTCATCTACTACCGATATCCAACCTGCTCCTACTGATTCAGCGATAAATTCACCCGTCCAGTCTTCATAAAAATGGTAAATACCTACACGGTCACATTGTAATAGGCGCCGAATTTCAACGGTAGCAAAGCGAAACAAATTTTCAAAGTTGAGTGACTGACCGATTTTATGAGTGATACGAGCAACAAGCTTTTCTTGTTCAGAACGTTCTTCAAGCAACGCTGTAAATTTAAGTGGTTGCAAGCACAATAACAATTCACGTCCAATTTGGCTCAAGAAAGTAAGTTCATGTTCTTGCCAAACTCGTGAATTAGAACATTGTTGAATTGCTAAAATTCCCCAGACCTTACCATCGAGTCGCAAAGGTAAATTTAAACTCGCTCTTAACTGAAAATCTCCCCATAGCTTTTGTTGGTCTGGAGTCAAGTAAGATGTTTTGATGTCATCATAACGAATAACACTTTGTTTTTTATAGTTTGTTGCTTGCTCATATCCAAACACCACCATTGGTATGCCATTACGCATTGCTGGTGTAAAACCGCGCGCTACTGCTTCACCGACCACAGTACCAGATGTTTCGTCATCAAAACGGTAAATTAATACCCGGTCGGCGCCTAAAGCTTCAAAAACACAATCTACAGCAGCTTCAAAAAGTTCTTCAAAAGTAGAAGCTTGCTGCATTTTTTCATAAATCACGTTTACTTGCTGGTTAATCATAGCAAGTTCCGAATCACTAATCGATTTTTGCAGTTGTGATTTTATTTTTACTGACTCTACAGGTTCAATTTTACTCGATTGAATTAGTGGTTCTTGTGTCGCTAACTTTGGTGACTTTGCTGTAGTAGGTTTACGTGCGCTTTTTTCAGATTTCACGGCGCCGTTCTTTGTTGCATCTAATTCTGTTGCCATTTTATTTATTCCTTATTAAAAATTGAATTTTAGAAACCTGGTTTCTTTATTAAAATTGTAATAAATATTACAGTCTTGGGTAGAAACCAGGTTTCTTACACGTAAAAATGAACCACAGCCTTTGGATTAAAAACTGTCGAACCGTTAGGTAAATATCCTGTAATAAAAGGGAGTAGCTGCGTAGAAAACGAGCCAGGTTTAGCAGGAATAATTTGTGTAATGTCGTGCAATTCGACTTCGTTAACAGATTTCACGACTATTCCAAAGCAATACTGTTCGAGTTGTATTACTATTGCTATTGGCTGTTGTGATAAAGGTACCTGCTCATATAAAGAGCTACCTCCTATCATATGCTCTAAATCGATTAACCACAACATTTCTCCTCGCCAATTATATGCTCCTAAAACACTTGTAGGAGTTTCAGGTACACCCAGAATTTCATCTAAATTTACGCGCAATATTTCAGTGATTTGTTCTAATGCAATAACACTATTACCATATTTACCGATTGGAAAACTTAGTAACCTTTGTCGGTTGTCTTCTAATGGAATATCAAATATTGACTGTGTATTAGCAGTTCTTAATAACGAATCAAGTGATGGTAGCATGTTTTTAATATTATATTATTTGATTATAATGGTAATTGAATAATAAACTCGGCGCCTTCACCATGTTTGGACTTCACATCAAGAAAACCTCTATGTTTCTCAATAATTATCTGGCGCGCAATTGCCAAACCTAAACCTGTTCCTTTACCTACAGCTTTTGTCGTAAAAGCATATCGAAAAATCTTCTCTAATATTTCTTCTGGAATTCCCATTCCATTATCTTTTATACTAATTACAGCATGTGTTTTTTTGAAGTTCAAAGAAGTTTTAATTGTAATTTGAGGATTTTTACATTTTGTTGTATTGTGTTGACAAGAATCTCTTAAAGCATCAATTGCATTTACTAATAAATTCATGAATACTTGATTTAATGGGCCAGGATAACAATTTATATGAGGAATGTTATAGTAATTTTTGACAACTTCTATTTTAGGCAATTTATCATTAGCTTTAAGTTTATATTTAAGAATCATTAATGTACTATCTATTCCTTCATGAATATCAAATGGAACTTTTTCGTGCGTGTCGTTTCGGCAGAATACTCTAAAGGACTCACTAATATCTTTAATTCGATTTGCACTTTCATGCATTGTATTCATTATATTCAATAAATCTTCTGTTAAAAAATCTAGTTCAATTTCTTCAGCATGATTTTGAATTTCTGCTTCTGTTGCTTTTTGTTGATGTAACTGTAAATGTTGCACTAGTTCACGTACATATGTAGCAGCATAAACCGAATTTGCACTGATGGCGCCAACAGGGTTATTAATTTCGTGAGCAACTCCAGCAACTAATTGTCCAAGTGTAGACATTTTCTCATTTTGTATCAGTTGAAGTTGAGATTCTTGTAATTGTTCTAACGTTGATTTTAATTCTCTACTTTGTGTTTCCAATTGCTTATTCAAATTTCTCAGCTTTACATGCACATTAACTCGCGCAATAACTTCTTCTTTTTGTAAAGGTTTTGTTATATAATCAACGGCGCCTAAATTGAACCCTCGAACTTTATCTTCGGTTCGAGATAATGATGTCATAAATATCACTGGAATATCATGCGTTGACTTAGTTTCCTTAAGACGTGAGCATATTTCAAAGCCATCTATTTCTGGTAACATCACATCTAGTAAAATCAAACTAGGTAATACCTCTTCGACTTTTTTAAATGCAGTTTCAGCATCATTGGCAATTACAACATCAAAACCTGCACTTTTTAGTATCGCTAATAGTAAAGTCGCATTAGTTGGACTATCATCTACTATTAATATTTGATTCTGCTGAGATGGAATCATAACGTAATTATAAGCCTTATAAAGTAAATATTCTATAAAAAACCTGCTTTATTATTAATACCTTGCAATAAAAACGCCAATTTTTTATATAAACCAGGTTTCTCAAAGTTTAATCGGTATTTCCAAAATAAATTTACTTCCTTGATTTGGTTGTGAAATGTAGTAAAGTTTTCCTCCATGTCGCTGAATAATTTGATAGCTAACTGATAACCCTAGTCCAGTTCCTTTACCAACTGGTTTAGTCGTAAAAAATGGGTCAAAAAGTTTATTTTGAATATCTTGGTGAATTCCTCTCCCGTTATCCTCAATTGCAACTTGTATAAACTTTTTATCTAATATTGAAGTAGTAATAATAATATGTTTGTTCGCACTCTTGCATACCTTCAACTCATCAATGGCATTAATTAGCAAATTCATAAACACTTGATTTAATTGACTGGCAAAGCATTCAATCAAGGGAAGTGTGCTGTATTGTCTAATAATTTCTATACCTTGTTCTGTTGAATCAGCCTCTAACTTATGCTGTAATAATAAAAGTGTACTTTCTAATCCTTCGTGAATATCAATTGTTTTTATTTCAGCTTCGTCAAAACGTGAAAAAGTTCGCAGTGATTTTACTAATTGACTAATCCGCTCGGCGCCTGATTTTAACGACTGACACAGTTTAGGCAAATCGTTAATGATATAATCTATATCCGCTTGCTCAATTTCTTTTTGTAAACTTTGAGTTGGTTTAGGATGATGCTGTTTATAGTTGTCAAGTAAATGAAGTAATGTTTGAGTATGATTTTCTATATGGCTAATATTTCCGTATATAAAGTTGATAGGATTATTAATTTCGTGTGCAATACCAGCCACAAGCTGCCCTAAACTCGACATTTTCTCACTTTGAATAAGCTGACTTTGAGTTTGCTTGAGGTGGTTAGTGCGCTCTTGCACTTGAAGTTCTAAATTTGTATTGAGTCCTTGTACCTGCTGATAGAGACGGTATTGTGCAACAGCGGTAGAAAACCTTTCTCCTAATGCACTCGCATATTTAAGCTCACCTTCAGTCCAAGCTTGAACTTGATTTGTTTTGATTTGGCGCCAGACTTCAAATGACTGTCTTGGCATTAATTGTCTAGTATCAGGGTTATGATATCCTGCCCAGTTAATTTCGGTATCGATTTCGGAACGGAAAATAGTTAAACAACCCAGAACAGTGGTGCCAAACACTAAGGGAATAATTAATAAGCTGCGAATTCGAGTCGATTCAAAATAAGGCGCCAAAGTCCGGAATAATGGTTCTTGATATAAATCGCTAATTGCCCATAATGCATTAGTAACTTGCTCGTCTGATATGTCAGCAATGTTATACACACTTCGCATCCACTGTACTGACCAAGGTTTATACCCAGTTTGGTCAACTTCGGTTTCTATGACTGAATACAAATACTTTTGCCAAAGTCGATTTTCTTCAATTACCCGGTTTTCTTCAGTGTCTATTATATCTGGCTGAATTCCACATGTGAAAATTTCTAATGCCTGTTCACCCGAAGCAAGTAAATATAATCTTCCTCCTGAACCATCCAAGCTTTTTACTGCTTCTTCGAGTGCAGGTTGTAATTTAACAGTCGGAGAAGTATAAAGATTTTTAGTTAAACTATTTATATTAGCTTCTTGACGTGCTTGGTCGCGAACTTGATTTAATAAAATAGAATGTGAAATCGCAACACATACCTGGTCAACCACTGCTTGAATTAGCTGTAGTTCTTCTTCTGTCACCTTCCTCGGTTCAGAATGATGCGATACTAATAAACCCCACAACTGAGCAACTTTAGGTAGTGAAGGAGGTTGATATTTACCTGTTTGTTCGCTTTCCAAAACAATTGGCACAACAACAGATGATTTCACCCCCATTGCCGTTAAATATTCAACGTGGCAAGGGTCAACAAGACGATAACGGATATCTTGGTCTGGGTTGACCTCTCCATTTGGGTTACTCAAAGGACTAATACCAATTTCATGCGAAGTTAAATCAACAACACTGCGCTGCCGTGCCCGTACAAACAATTCACGCGCGTACAAAGGTATATCATCCGCAGGAAAATGTAACCCCATTAAAGAAGGTAATCGATTTTCGGCTCTTGACTCTGCAATTACCACTCCACTACCATCTGAATGAAACTGGTAAATTTTTACACGGTCTGTACCTAAATACGCACGCACCTCGGCAGTCATTGCGCTTAAAATCTCTTTCAACTCCAAAGATTGCCGCACACGGTTAGCAATGCGGTGAAGCAATATTTCTTGTTTGAATATTAATGTTTTATCAGATGACTTCATATAATGCTTTTGACATATTAATCTGTTCCTCTCTTCTGTAAAAAAGGGGTTGGGGTAAGGTTCAACAAGTACCGTCAAAAGTCATCGCTTTGTTGGCGCCGCTCCAAGAAAGCTTACAACTAATACGTGCGTCCGGTTTAACCGTATATATTGTGATTATTAACTAGTCAATTCAATATAGAATGCGTCAAGCAATATCAACACTTATCTAATGCCAAATGCAATGTATAAATAATTGAGTAACATAATATTAACTAAAACTAATATTTTTTGACTTCAGCATAAATACATAAAGTATTTCGCTCGTTATAAGCAGTGAGGTGTCAAACCCCTACACCCATATTTAATTTAATCGAATAATATTGTTTAACACCAAATAAAAAAGCCTGCAAATACAGGCGTAAAATAGAAAATTTGATTTTAATCCGCCCCAACCCCCTCCGAAGTTTGGGGGGAAGAAAAGGTAACTTCTTAGCCTGCTTTAACAAGGGGGGTTGGGGGAATTAATTATGTTAAATTGCATTTTGATTCTCAAATAAACCAAACTAATTAAAAGTTTTGTCCAGCATAAATCGAGCGAACTTCACCATTGCGACGAATAACAGCTTCACCGTTGGCAACTTCAACTAAAGTCCATCCACTGGTGCCAATAGCTTCGCCAATTTCGATCCTCCGAGTAACGCCATTGACTTTAAATAAAGCAGCAGATTTATCACCGAGTTCGAGTAATCCTTCAAGTGTGTGAGAAATAGGATTAGTAGGAGCAACGGCAACTTCTTTTGGTTGTGCTGGTCTAACTGTTTCTATATTGGTTTGTGCTTTTGGTTTTGCGGTTGGGAGTTGCGGTGGAATTGCACGGAATGCTGAAAGATTTACACTCGGTGCTTTTGGTGGATTGATATTAATTGGTGTACGCGCTATGGTTAGCGGTTTGAGTGCAGGACGTACCGCAGCAAACACATTCAAAGGTTTAGTGGCGTTATTAAGTTTTTTACCAACATTATTTAGTGCGGTTTTTACTGATGGAGTTTGAGGTAATGCACTTGCTTGTGTTGGAACTGGTGGTAAAGTACCGCGAACACCCGGAATTTGTGGTGGTGCATAACGCATTGGCAAAGGCGCCTGATATACAGGAATATAGATACGTTCAACTACAGTTGTAGAACGACCATTAGTAGGAGCAATATTATTTGCCGCCATTGGAGGAGGCAGTTGTCCACTGGGAGTACCAGCCATTGCAATTGGTTGAGGATTTGCAACAGCCATATATGCAGATTTTGCAGACTGATTTGAAAGTTTAATATCTTGTCGGTCTATTGCAGCTAAGGCGCCAAGCATGTAATTTACTAAATCAGTTTGCACGTCCGCAACTTGTGAGACCTCCTCTGTTGCCGTTTCATTTGGCGCCATTAACGAATGTTGGAACGAACGCGACACTAAACGATTTAACAAACCAGAATTACTTATACAAACCATCGCCACAGCTGCTACACCAATAGTTGCAGCTAAAGAAAATACTTTATTCAACCAGCGTCGAGGTTTGCGATGTTTAATAACAGTTTTAGGAACAGCGTTTTTCGTGTCTTTTTCTTTGCGAATTTTACTCAACTGCTGATTACTAACAGTCACCTGCTGAGTTCGGGGAATAACGACAGGCGGCACCTTAATTGTTTGCAGACGAACATATTCTGGTTCGATGGTATGTACAGGGATACCACTTTTTTTGTCAAGAATATGGTCAATATCAGCAAAAAGTTCATCCATTAAACCATCAGCATAATTGTCGATAGACCAGGGTTCGCTAACGATTAAATCTTCAGATGGTTCTTCTAGAAGAATATGGGTACTGGCTTCGGTAGACATAACGACTTTCAGTTATAGAATTTTAGGGCGGTTAGGATTATGACCCTCACCGCATTTAATGGGTACTTTTAAGCAATGGGAGTGGGTCAGGTGCCCAATGCTCGTGAGCGAATTTAACGCGGGTTCAAATTGAATTTGTAACTAATTCAACAACTTCTATTTCTTACTCAGAAAAAATACTGAGGAAATAGTTTGCTTTTATCCGGGACTAAGTGATAATAACTAGTAAAAAAATGTGTTAGATATCGCATCAGTCCCTTAGATGTATACCCTACTACTATACTCGCGCTTCATAATGCTTTTTTTAAGCTAATGCCGGAAATTCTTTCCCTGACTGGTTTTGACGAATTTCCAAAAATATTAGTAAAGCATTTACATCGGCTGGGTTGACTCCACCGATACGCGCGGCTTGACCGATAGTAAGGGGTTTCACCTTAGATAACTTTTCTCTTGCCTCCTTTGATAAAGTTTCAATCAATGTATAATCTAATTCAGCAGGTAGCTGTTTATTTGCTTGACGAGCAATTTGTTCAATTTGACTTTGCTGACGTGCTAAATACCCTGAGTATTTAATATCTATTTCCGCACCTTCGGTTTCCGCGCGGTCGAGTTCAGTATTACCAAGTTGGTACTTATTCAAATCTATATAATGAAAACCAGGGCGCCGGATTAAATCAGCTAGAGTAATAGAACCTTTAATAGCTTGCCCGGTAGCATTTGCAATTTGTTTACCTACTTCGTCATGCTCTTTAACTCTGGTTGCATACAACCGTTCTTTTTCGGCAGTAATATTAGTTCGCTTACGGGTGTACATTTCCCAGCGACGGTCATCAATTAAACCAATCTCTCGTCCCAAAGGTGTTAAACGCTGGTCGGCATTATCTGAACGTAGAACAAGTCGATACTCTGAGCGACTAGTTAACATTCGGTAAGGTTCGCGTAAATCTTTAGTACACAAATCATCAACTAACGTGCCTAAATAACTTTGTTCACGAGGAAATACAATCATTGATTGACCACGTACAAATCGAGCAGCATTAACTCCCGCCACAATTCCTTGGGCAGCAGCTTCTTCGTAACCAGTTGTACCATTTACTTGTCCCGCACAAAACAAACCTTCAACTTTCTTAGTCATCAATGTCGGAAAACACTGGGTTGCGGGCAAATAATCATACTCTACCGCATAAGCGGGACGCAGCATTACACATTTTTCGAGTCCCGGTAAAGTTCGCAGCATTTGTAGCTGTAGATTTTCGGGTAGTCCAGTTGAAAAACCTTGAATATAAAGTTCTGGAATATCGCGTCCTTCGGGTTCAATAAAAATTTGGTGACTGTCTTTATCAGCAAATCGTACAATTTTATCTTCGATAGAAGGACAATAACGCGGTCCCTTTGCTTCTACCCAACCACCGTACACAGGTGACAAATGTAAATTTTCATTAATTAATTTATGTGTTTCTTTTGTAGTGCGCGTCATATGGCAAGGAAGTTGTTCGCGCTCAACCCATACTTCTGGGTCAAAACTAAACCAGCGCACATCAGTATCACCTGGTTGCAAAATCATTTTGCTATAATCTACCGACCGCTTATCAACACGTGCAGGTGTACCAGTTTTGAGGCGCCCAGTTTCAAAGCCAAGTTTATTGAGGGTTTCTGTTAAACCTTCAGCAGCAAACTCTCCCGCACGTCCAGCGGCCATTGACTTATTACCAACCCAAATTTTGCCACCTAAAAAAGTGCCAGTTGTAAGAATTACCGCTTTGCATTCAAAAGCGACACCAAAATAAGTTTGAACACCAATGACTTCATCATTTTTACCCAGCACCAAATCTGTCACCATACTTTCGCGAACCATCAAATTATCTTGGTTCTCGACAATAGTTTTCATAATTGCCGCATACTCGCGCTTATCAGTTTGCGCGCGTAAAGCCCAAACAGCAGGACCACGCGAAGAATTAAGAATACGTTTTTGTAAATAAGTACGGTCAGCCATCTTGCCAATTTCCCCACCAAGTGCATCAACTTCGTGTGTCAATTGAGACTTTGCAGGGCCACCAACTGCTGGGTTACAAGGTTGCCAACCAATTTTATCTAAATTAAGTGTCAACAGCAGAGTGCGACATCCAAGACGTGCTGTCGCAAGTGCAGCTTCACAACCGGAGTGACCTGCACCAACGACGACCACATCGAAAGCGTCTTGGAATTCTACTTTTTCGTGCATGGTCATAAACTTTCAGTAAGCATGTTTTAGATACTGTTAATTTTAACCGAAATAAACCATACTTTGTAATTCAGATTGCCTTTAGGGTAGGTTAAATTAATTACAATGCCTGTAACTACATAGAACTATTTTATTAATCGCCGATTAAAATCAAGATTCACTCATGAATAAGCTAAAATTTATCTAAACTTTACAATCAAAGTATTAAATAAAACCATCCATACACACAAATGAAAATCCTTCAATTAACCTACTACGACAAAAAAATAAACTGGCGTCTATCCCCAATGCAGTTTTCCAACCTCAATCTTCTAGTTGGTATATCTGGAGTTGGCAAGACTCAAATTCTTAAATCAATAATGAACTTATGCGTTAAGGAAAAGTTATTACAGCAAAGGACATAAAAGAATTTAATTTATCTAAATCGCAGCATCAAGCGTGTATGGAACTAATTAATTTAAATGATTATCGAGAAGGAATTTTACTTTAAAGTAAATGAATAAAAAATATAAGTATATGAATAGTGTATTGAAGAAGTCGTTCAAAAGGGGTATTTACGTTTGTTTGGTCATATTCACTAGCTTAACTTTAGTAGCTAGTAACGGTAATTTTCATCATGTTACAGGCGCCAACGACCTAAAAGCCAACGAAGATTGTTTAATTGAGCGTGCCTTAAAAAACCCAACTTCCAACCGTCCATGTATCACTAATCCAATACCATCAATTACTCCAACACCTACTCCCAACTTAGCATTACCACAAAAAGAGCGTTTTTTAGCTTTTATTACAACTCAATTACCATTAATACCCAATCCCAATACGTTTGAGTATATTATGCTACGTCAATATGGGGCGCCTTTTGTGAATCTAAATTCAGCTATAAAACTACCACCAAAAGTATTTTTCCCCAACCCTGAAGAAACAAGAACTTACCAAGCAACCTTAGTAATGGGCAAAGTCAACAGTGGAAATAACTGCTTATTACAAAAAGCTGCTGCTGATGCATTCAATATCGCTGACAAACAAATCAATATTCCCTTAAAATCTGGATATGGTGCTGGTGACTGTACACGAACATACGAAACAAATCTGAGATTTTGGAAAAAGTATGCCAACAATAATACTTTAGAACGAGTCAAGCAAGGTCGAGAGACAGCTATATTAAACGTAGTGGCGCCACCCGGAACATCACAGCACTTATGGGGTTTAGCAATAGATTTAAGAGTTTCCACAGCAGCACAAAGAACAGCTTTAAACCAAAATGGCTGGTTCCAAACTGTAGAAACAGATTTACCTCACTGGACTTATTTAGGTGTACCAGAAGAAAAATTACCAGATTTTGGCTTCAACAAAAAAATCGTCAGAGGAGTTACATACTGGCTAACACCACTATAACTCCAAGAAACCGGGTTTCTACCCAAAATTGTTCTTTTCATTCAAGATATTGCTTCATAACCCGGTTTCTAATTTGTATGGTACAAACTTGGGAATAATAAACACGTGAGTTTATTGGGATTGATAGGGAGATGCAACAAACTTGATAAATGTGAGTTTATTATTCTGCCATTTATAGTAATAATGCCCAATTCCTTTGTTACCGTCATTACCTCCTGCGCGTCCTGTTACTACTAACAAGTTGCTATTAGCTTGATAATGTAAACCACCATCCGGTCTAGGAGGAGCGTAACCGGCACCACGTTGGTCATGATAAGGTTTGAGTTGCGATGGTAAGTAAATTTTACCTGTTTTTAGGTCGGCAATCGCAGCAGTACTTGTTCCACCCATCGCGTGGTTTAAAGCACCAACAATGACATAGTGTCCAGCAAAATTTGCACCTTGACCAATTACAGATTGAATCTCTGGTAAATAATCTTTTTGCTCCTGATTTTCTGGCTTGAGTGTGGCAGGTTTACCTTTATATATAGAATTTGCCGGATATTTGGCAAAATCCTGTTTTACTGTTTGGGTAACTTGTTTAACTGGTGCCGCAAAAACAGGAATACTAGTACTAATTAGGTTTGAAGATACTACTGTGGTAAGCGTTAATACAGCGATGGTAAGATAACGTTGTAACATATTAAGTATATATATACCTTTAATTGAGTGATTTCTTAGACTTGATGTTTGTCGCTCTTAAGCAAAACCCCTGCTCTAGCTAATATATGACTCAAGTGCGATGTCCTGCTTTCCGCACGCGAGCGATAATTATTACAATGAATATGACATCTCAATCCTGGAGTTCTAACAGTGGGCTTATTCGATGATTTAAGTCGGTTTCTGGAAAGCCGTTTAGAAGAGTTCTTAAAAAACAACCCCCATTTGGAGCTAGAAGCACTGTTAGACCAGTTGCGTCAACAAGAGGGAGACACATTAAAACTAATAGCGGACTTGCAATTGCAAGAAAAGCGCTCCCAAGATGAAATTCTTGCCACAGCAACCGAAATTCAAAAATGGCATGAGCGAGTACAAAAAGCCAAAGCTGCCAACCGCGAAGACCTAGCATCCGCAGCACAAGAACGAGAAGCAGCGCTACTGCGTCAAGGAAACCAGCAGTGGGCAAAAATGCAAGGTATAAAAGACCGCATCAAACAATCTAAAGAACTTTATCAAAAAATTCAAGTTCGGCGCCAGGAAGTGCAAACCAAAGCAACAGCAGCGCAAGCAACACGCGCGCAAGCTCAAAAGCAAACAAAAACCCAACAGCGTATAGAAAGTGACGGTTGGTGGAAGTCAACTAATAGCTCAAATAGCTTTGATGACCTAGAAGAACAATTTGTTCGTTTAGAAACCGATGACGAACTCCAAAGAATGAAACGACAAATGGGTAAATAACAAAAGTTAGGAGTTAGGAGTTAATTAAGGCATTATTGGCGCCTGTGTTTAGAAGAACAATTTCGTCGATTAGAAACCGATGACAAATTGCAAAGAATGAAACGGCAAATTGGTAAATAAGACCATGTAAACCGCCATTACCGTAGGGGCGGGTTAACCCAAATTTCTCATCATCATAACAATACATCTAAACCCGCCCCTAAACCCGCCCCAAACCCAGACCACATGAACCCAAATTCCCCATCATCAAAAACACAGAAGGAATTGAGAATTTTCCTAGAGGATATATTCCGATTAAATTTATCCTCTAGGAATTCATTACATTTTGTCTCACCGTTGTATCCGTTGCGTTCTTATTCATCCGAGGCAGGCAAACTATGCTCAACAGGTTGCGGCGCCTCAAAAACAACCGCTTGACTACTTTGTTCAACTGCTTGAGTGGGTATAATATCGCGGATTACGTTTGGAGTCTCGTTAAAATAAGAACCCATTAGTTTATTGTAATTGGAAGCAACCGCAAGGAAGGCGCCACCGAGTATATATATAGGTAAAGGCAAAGTAAAATCTTTTGCCCAGTCAAATAATTCCGCTAAAGCGAACAGTAGAAAGAAACAAGCAAACCAAACTGCCATATCTATACCCCAAAGCTGCAAGTAATTATATATAATAATTCAACTTCAACAATAGTTTATTAGTACCATCAAAATAAAAGTGGTAGATGCAATGGTTCCTTACGTACCTTTACTTTTGCAATATAGCAGCTCGCAACCGCACTAATTGTGCATACCAGTCTTTGAAATATGGATGCTGCTGAATTTTGGCAAATGCTTCAGGTGAAAGTGTTTTTACAAAATCGTTATGAACTACGATTGCCCGATTTAACTTTTTAATATCAATGTAATCGCAGGTTGATACTGACTGAGACTGGCAATCTGGCAGTAAATTTGATAGTGCAGCTTTGAGTTTATCTACTGCATCCTCTTTTGCACCTAATTCGACTAACGCTGTCTTAAATTTAAGTTCTGCCACACCTGCTTCTGGTTTCCTAGCAATGAGGGCAATAATCACATCATTTTCGGTTGAAACCTCTTCACCCGTGTTAGCAATCTTACCAAATTCCTGCTTTAAAGCTTCGGTTGTTACGAATGGTGAACCATTATTTAAATTGATGGTAACATTTGGAGCGTCTGGTAGAAACATTTCTACGCCAGGATTATAGTTCAAGTAGCTAGATGATTCATCACTACTGCCTGTTACATTTGCACTTCCTGCATATGCACTTTTAGGGATTATTAGCAGTGCAGTACAAACAATTAATACAGTACTCAAACTAGTGGAAACACGTTGTCTTTTCATCTTTATTGTTGTTTTGTTTGTAGGATAGGTAAGCTTTAAAATTGGAATGCAGAGCCTGCGACAATTGTCAAACCAGAACCTTCATTCAAATTATCGGTGACATCTGTGAAAATGGCATTAATTACCAGAGGAATTTTTCTGATTGGTACTACTGAGGCGCCAACGTTTAAGCGGTTGCCAGTCCAACTGCTCACTAAAGAAATTTCGGGTGTGACTTGTAAACCAACACTTCCGAATAAGTTAGGGGCGTTTTCCCTATCTAGAATTGCACCTTTAGAACGAAAGGCACCGCTGCCTACACCAACAGAAATAGTCAAAGGTAGTTGATTCGATATAAGTGGAAACGCTTGAGTAACTACCCCGTAAACAGTCGCATTAGCAGCAACAGTATCTCCCCAGCGAATTGGGTTAGACCATCCAAATGCAGCAGCTGTGCCTCTTCCAAAGTATTTATGTAATTTAAAGCCTATTGTGCCACTGTCGCCAAAGTCAAAATCATTAAAATTACCACCACCAACGCTAGTGATATTAAAGTTAAATTCAACACCTAGTGATTTAATGGCATCACCTTCACCAAAACCAAACGATAGCGAACCATCGACTCTATCGCGGTCTCCATCAAATGGAAATCTCACCCCACCACCAATATAAGCTTGTCTAGAACTGGCACCGTAACCAGTTGGAGTACCAGCACTCGAAGCAGGAGCAACCTTGCGATTCGTTCTAGTTTCAATGACGATAGGTTCTATTAGCAGTTCTTCACGCGATTTATTAATTTCTCCAAAACTATCCCCAACAGTTCCCGAAGAATCTGTCTGAGCTAGCTGTTGCTGAGAAAATGGCTTCAAAGCATTTAGTAACTTTGAATAGCGTTTCGAGTCTTCTTTGTTAGAAACTTTATTGAAATCTCGATTAAATTCAGATAACGATATAGGTTGCTTAACAATGAGTTCTTTTCGTTTGTCAGCGTTTTTACCGCGTGCATGAGCGCGCAACTTCTTAAGAAGTTGATTTTGCGATGAAGTTACTTCAGTTTTATCAAGGGTTGCTACTTCTGGTTTTTCCTCCACGATAAAACCGTAGCTAGCAGTCGAACTCAGTAAAACAGCTGAAAATAATCCTGATGCAATTAGTTTACTGGTAATGTATGTTGAACTTTTATGCTTAAGCGAAACCACGGTTGTATTTATTTTTTTATTCCGATTCATTTAAGGAACTCCTCATACCATTGAAACTAGTATGTGTCTTTAATTACATGGACATGTACATAGAATTCCCAGAAATCATGCAAAACTAACACAAAAGAATAATTATTTTCTTGACAAATTCGAGATTATATTCATTGATAAAAGGAAAATTAAACAAAAATAACGGTCTGTACGTAGTAGTACAAACCGCTATTTTGTTACATGTAGAGACTAAACATGTTTAGTCTCCACAATGTGGTGTGTTCAATTAAGGCAGCTTGTTTAGCCAAGGACTTACACAAACGTTCAACTTTTCACCCAATTTAAGTATTTGTCGATATTGGGCTGAATCTTGATGGTTAGCTATGCTTGCTTTTACTTTTGGTAGTACATGAGTTTGCAGGTAGTGGAAATAAAGTTCCTGCGCTTTGTCTAGAGATATACCGATATTGAGTTGATGTGCAGCGCAAACTAAACGCTCGAACTGTTGAATATCTGTTTCTAAGTTGCCGTAGACATCATGTAATAGCTGCCAAAGGTTTCTGAGAATAACTTGTTCTAGCAAAACTTTCCCTTCTGGGATATTTAGTCTACACCGTAGGTGTTTTGCTTCGGTGACTGCTGCTTCTAGCTCTACGAGATGGTTTGTAATATTCGCGCGTTCTAAAATGTCTTGTTCTAATGCACGTAATATTGTCATGCAGCGATGCCCTAAAGCAATATCTGCCGCTACTTGCAATTCTTGCGGCGCCGGCAAACCATCGCGATGGAATGCCATTAAAATTCCGTAATTATCCCGATAAGTTTGTGTGTAAAGTTGGTCTAGTCGGCTTAATGTTTCTTGGCTCAATAACCGCATAATTCGGTGCCGTTCTTCAGCGAAGAGATTTTGTAAATTATATGCACCATCGCCGAATAACTGCGTCATTACCAAAATGGTATTTGCGGCTGAGGCAGATTGTAGACCATTAAACAACTTTTCTTTCAAGTTACTGTGAGCGCGTCTTCCCTCAAATGGTTGAATGCAGCAGTGAAAATCCCATCCACCCAGATGCAAAACGGCAAACTCCAAATGTTCGCTTTCCCAGGTAATTTCTGATACTAGATTCAAATGTCCAACCGCCAAAGTCATGGCGCCCATACGTTGCAACTCCAAGTCTTGTTCGGAGACTGTATAGCAATATATGTGTTTTTGGTAATTGGATTTTTGATACTGTGACTGCTTGTTAAACAGTGAGCTAATAGCGTATTGGGCAGCAACTTGTCTAAAGTTAACTTGTGCTGTAACTACAAGCTGTCGATAAACTTCGGCGCCATGTCCAAATAATTCTATATTGCTAGGCGCCCCATTTAAACGCTTGACAAATTTATGTTCAAGTTGTACTCCAGCGACATCACCAGCAAGTTCTAACGCACGAGCAGCATAGCGAAGAATTTGTGTACCTTCAGGACGCGAAAGTTCTTCAAAGAACCAACCACAACTTGTAAACATCAATAAAGAATGACGCTGCATTTCTAGTAAACGCAGTGCATCAACTTGTTCCTCTTCTGTCAACTTGTGGTTTTGGTGACGGGCCAAAAAACGATTAATATTTTCTTGACTACGGTCGCCAATGACTGCAACATACTCATCACGCGCTAACCAAGGGTCGGTAAATAATTTCCGACCATAATCTTCGTAAACTTTTATTAACTCATCGCGTAACCAATTTAAAGCATCGCGTAATGGGCGCCGCCATTTTAAATGCCATCCAGGGGCACCACCACAACCACAATCTTCTTGCCACCTATCAACACCGTGAGCGCAACTCCAAGCGGTAATAGGTTTTAACTCAACTTCCCAAGTTGGCTGACTTAAACTTAGGTAATGAGCAAAGTTTGTTACCGTCCAACCACGGTGAGGAAATTCCCCAATAAAAGCAAACGCGAGTGTCTTCTCAGTTCCACCTTTGTGATGTCCAAAGGTTTCACCATCAGTTGCCACCGAAATTAATTGTGAAGAACGATGATCCCCGCGTACTGCTGCACCGATGCGTCCAGCAAAATGACTTGAATTATAAACAACATCACTAAATCCCATATCGCGAGAAATGGGGCCATCATAGAAAAAGATATCTATAAAGTCCTGTTTCCTTTCCCCCTTTAAATAACACCGATATGGACGTGTGGGATCAATCTGACTTCCACCTACTTCTTGCCATTCTGTGTTTGGGTTATCGTGAGTTGGAATTAAACGACAGCGTTGTGCTTGTGATGGCGCCAGGACTATAAACTTGATCCCCTCTGCAATCAAAGCTTCTATTGTTGGATAATCTACAGCAGCTTCAGCTAACCACATTCCTTCGGGATCACGTCCAAATCTGGCTTTGAAGTCTGCTTTACCCCATCGAATCTGCGTATACTTATCACGCTCGTTCGCCAATGGCATGATGATGTGATTGTAAACCTGTGCTATGGCGTTGCCATGACCATTAAGCCGTACACTCGATTTCTTGTCAGCTTCTAAAATCCTTTGATAGACCTCAACATCGTGCTTTTCTAACCACGACATCAAAGTGGCGCCGATATTAAAACTCAAATACTCATAATTATTAATGATCCCCACGACTTCGCCCCGGTCGTTAAGGACTCTAGCAAAGGCATTCGGACGATAACACTCGTGATGAATCCGCTCATTCCAGTCATGAAAAGGTGCGGCGCCGCTTTGACGCTCAATCGCATCCAAATAAGGGTTTTCGCGTGGTGGTTGGTAAAAATGCCCGTGTACCGCAACATAAACACCCATAGCAGTAGTGCAGGGGTTTACATCAGTCGAATGCGGCATCGAAATTGAGCCAGAGCTAGCTGGCAGTTCAGCAGCAGAAGTCATGCAATATTATTCCAGTGTTTTGATAAACTTGCGCTTTTGTACTAGACAGTCGATATAAAATTCTCTACAGTTGCGTTCCCACAGAATCAGTACATGTAACAACTATTTAAGTTAAATCCTTATTGTTCTATAGTATTTCTACTTTTGTGGGTAATCTACATCACCTTGGAGAGGGATTTTTGAAGGCACCAATATATCCTGGGAATTTGAAAAGCCTTCAGCTGAGGATATTTTCCTGTATTTCGCAAGAATTTTAATAGTCTCTTAATTTATTAAACAGCATAACTGAGATATGATTTTAGCTTTTTATTTAAATTTTTGCTAAAAATGATTATGATCCGAATTATAACATAATTAAACTTTACAAAAAAAAACAAAAAGAAAAAACCGTAAAAATTCGGAGCCATATAGCTACATGCAAAAGACTATGCTAGAGGCTTAGTGTAGTCTCTACCCCATTAACCATCAATCAAGGTGAAAAATGTCAGTCAAAAATAAAATATTCTTAGTGTTGTTACTATTTATCCCTGTTTCTCTAGCTGCACATTATCTAGAGTGGGGAGAGTTGGCGGTTTTTGTTACAGCAGGCTTGGCCATATTGCCTTTGGCTGCTTGGATGGGTGCAGCTACAGAAGAAATTGCCGTTGTTGTTGGTCCTGTACTTGGTGGGTTATTAAATGCCACCTTCGGTAATGCTACAGAACTAATTATCGCCCTAGTGGCACTCAATGCTGGTTTAATCGATATAGTTAAAGCCAGCATTACAGGGTCAATCATTGGTAACTTGTTGCTAGTTATGGGTTTAGCGATGTTACTAGGTGGGTTACGCTATAAAGAGCAAAAATTTCAGCCAATTGTTGCCCGTGTAAATGCAGCCTCAATGAACCTAGCTGTAATCGCGATATTATTGCCAACAGCTATGAACTATACATCGCAAGGAATTAGCGAGCAAACACTACAAAATTTCTCATTTGCCGTAGCAATAGTATTGATAGTTGTATATGTATTAACTCTATTATTTTCAATGAAAACTCACTCATATTTATATGAACTGGGTATCGCCGAAGCCGAAACCGAAACCGATGCATTAGAAGCTACGCACGGAAAGCCGAATATGTGGCTCTGGACGGGTGTACTACTAGTTTGTACTTTGTTCGTAGCAGTTGAGTCAGAACTTTTAGTTGATTCTTTAGAAGTTGCCACATCACAACTTGGTTTAACTGCATTATTTACTGGGGTAATATTAGTACCTATCGTTGGTAACGCTGCTGAACACGCAACAGCCGTTACGGTAGCCATGAAAGATAAAATGGACTTATCGCTATCGGTAGCAGTTGGTTCGAGTATGCAAATTGCTCTTTTCGTGGCGCCTGTACTAGTTATTGCAGGTAAGTTCCTCGGTCAACCAATGGACTTAGATTTTAAACCATTTGAACTAGTAGCCGTAACCGTATCAGTACTTATTGCCAACACAATCAGCTCCGACGGTAGATCAAACTGGTTAGAAGGTACTTTATTACTAGCAGCATACACCGTCCTAGGATTTGCCTTTTTCTTCCACCCTATACCAGCAATTAGCTAGTACTTCATGTAATTAATTCTGATCAGTTGTAGCACAGGCATCCTTGCCTGTGTAGCCTTATAATTTTTTTACCACAGAGACACTTTTAATAAAGCAAATAGCATAGAGTATATTTTGGCGCCACAAAACCACGGTGCCTGATTCCCATGAAAATGCTTCTTTTGATAGATTTTCCGTAAAGAATTCATCTTGCGCGTGTATATATAAAGTACTAACTCCTCAATTTTGAAGCTTATGTACGGACAACCAAGTAACTCTAATAGTACTCCTATATTTGAAGGCTTTTTCCTGCAAATGGTCATGGCAGGGCAGCAAGCGAAATGCCAAGAAATTATTACCCAAGCACTTGGTTCAGATTGGGAAGTTAAGTTAGTTGGTGATAATGCTACTGAGTTTGAAATTACAAAGAGTGATGCAAACACTTTATCTACCAAAGAAGCTTGGGACAAAGCTTATTATTTGCGCTCTCAACCAGGAGTTGTGTACGCAGAACCCTTGTTTGCTGTTCCTGTAGCTATGCCTATAGACCCCACACAAAATTTCAATCAAGATATTGATTTACCTACAGGACGGAACCTTACAGGATTTGATAATCAAAATCAACAAAATATAAATGATGAAAGCAGCGATGTTGATTGGCCTTTAAAGCAACTTCGCGTATTGGAAACATGGCAACGTTTTTTCCCAGACCCCAATAAATTGCCAGGGGATGGAATTATTATTGGGCATCCCGACACAGGCTATACACCACATCCAGAAATTATCTCTAATCTACTTCTAAATAAAAGCTTTGATTTTCTCAAAAAAGACAACGACCCAGAAGACGAGCTTGAAACATCTCCGAACGAAATAATCAACAATCCTGGTCACGGTACATCAACCGCTGGCGTTATTATTAGTACTACAGCTTCACAAGCAAATTACCCAACCGCCAAAGGCGTTACGGGCGTGGCGCCTGGTGCTAAATTGGTTCCTTTACGAGTCTCTTTATCGGTAGTACTAATCAGTATTATCAACATCTCAAATGCAATTGAATACGCAGCAGATAACGGTTTTCACGTAATATCAATTAGTTTGGGAACAGCTTTTCCTAGTCAACGCTTGCGAAGTGCAATAATTTATGCTCAAAAGCGAGGTGTAATTATTGTAGCCGCATCTGGTACATCTGTTCCGTTCGTTGTATGGCCAGCTGCTTACGAAGAAGTAATTGCAGTTACAGGTTGTGATGTAAAACGCGAAGTATGGCTAGGTTCATCGCGCGGAAGACAAGTAGATGTAACGGCGCCAGGTGCTGGTGTTTGGTATGCAAAAACCAACAAAACCGATACCGGGTTGGAATATGACATTAACCAAGGTAATGGTACTTCTTTTTCTGCTCCATTTATAGCTGGTGTAGCAGCATTATGGCTTTCATATCATGGACGCGACCAACTTATTCAGCGATACGGCGCCGAAAAAATACCCTTTATATTTAATCAAATATTGCGCGATAGCTGTGAAAAATTTCCAACCTGGAAACCCAATAGATTTGGTGAAGGATTAGTAAACGCTGAGAAAGTATTATCAGCACCATTACCAGATAATCAAAATCAATCAGTCATGGCGCCAGCCTTTGCATTACAACAACACTCACCAATAGATAACGACATAAATACATTCAACCATCTATTCGAGCAACAGCTAGTAAATAACCAGCCAGAAGATTCTCTTGAAACACCCGATAACACAATGCTAAAATTATCTTTAGCTCAATTATTACAAACAACACCAAGCGAACTACCCAAACGACTAAAAGAAGTAGGCAAAGAACTAGCATTTTACTTCGCCGCAGACTCACAACTTTACAACCAACTTATTCAAACAATACAGGCGCCAAAACCAGGTGTAGCAAGCTTCAAAACACAGCAAGACCCATCTAATAACTTAAATAACCTACGCACACGCCTATTATCACAAGGCACATCCGAAGTCCTAAAAAACAAAATAAATTAAAATCTTAATGCCATACTACACCTATGTCATGCTGAGGAACGTTAACGTAAACATAAACGAGCTTTCCCGCAGGGTAGGATATCCGCTTATGGTAGGGTAGCATCTAAAATTGTCATGCTGAGGAACGAAGCAGCTTTAGTAATGTAAATATAGAGCAACAAAGATTATTTTTAGCTTTTTATAATTGTGATTTTTTAGAGTTTGATAACCATGTAAATATCACTATAGATAAAATGAAAATTTTACAAGATTCCGAAGCTTTAATTATTAAATAACCATTATCTCATTTTTTATTAAAGTGTAACTCTATTGAATTATGCGACGAAAATAAGTTTAAAGAATATGACAAGGAACTATATATAAAACTAGGTGAGGAAAAGAGATACGGTATAAGAAAGCCTATACTTTCTATTAAATAAATTTAGGTTATTATAGTTAGACATATGTAAGTTTGTATTACTCTAATCTCTATCAGGAATAAAGGCGCCGTTCGATTTTCGGGGTTTTGTTGGGTTGCGCGCAAGGCGCGTAACCCAACTTACGAATTTGAGGCCAAAGTACAGTAGGTGATTTTAAAGCAATATAGGGCGCCTAAAATTACGTAGGGTAGTAGTTGGGTGAAGCTCCTAATGTTGAGGAATCTTAAGTATTGAGTAAGGGCGCGCGAGTAAAGGCACTATCTCTGCTAAAATATCTTGGTTGTTTAAGAAGTGCGAAGCATCCGTCTTTGAGCCAGTCAACAGACCTTATTAATAATATCGATACGCTAGCGCAAGAGTTGGCGACTATCCAGCAGACAGGTTCTAAACGAATTGCACTGCTGGGTTCGCGTCACGTCCCCATTACGCATCAGAGTCTGATAGAGATGATGACTTATGCCCTGGTTTTATCAGGCAATCGCATTATCACTTCGGGTGCAACCGGCACCAATTCTGCCGCAATTAAGGGAGCAATGCGTGCTGACCCCAATTTTTTGACGGTAATTTTACCACAAAGTCTAAACCGTCAGCCAATAGAATCGCGCCAACAACTTGAACAGGTAATGCATCTTGTGGAAAATCCAACTAATGATAGTTTGGCCCTGGCAGAAGCTAGCTATCTGTGCAATAAGGAGATAGTCTCCCGTTGCCAGCAGCTTATCTGTTTTGCGTTTCACGATAGCCGCACCCTGTTACAAACATGTAGAGAAGCTGAAGAACAGAGGAAGGTGGTAACTTTATTTTACTTTGATTAACTTTACTGAAAGTCGGCAGTCATTAAGTCAACAGTCAAGAGTTAGTTGTATTGATTCTAGATTATAGACTTTAGACTGAGGGCTTTACATCCACTCGTACATGCATCACAAATTACAATTAACATTTACAGTTAGCCGTGTCAGCCATTTTTTTATACTCGATTTTTGCTAGCTTTTTGCTGATTTACGCTCCATTTCTAGTAGTCAGCTATGGTCGTTTTAGCGTAGGTTACGATATGGCTGCTCCTCGCGCAATGTTTGATAAATTACCGCCTTACGCACAACGAGCAACTTGGGCACACCAAAATTCGTTTGAAACGTTTATGGTGTTTACCGCAGCAGCTTTAATGGCTTATGTAACTGGTGTTAATTCACAGGCTTCAGCAGTCGCAGCAATTACTTTTGTCGTCGCGCGATTGCTGTACTCTATTTTCTATATTCTGAATATACCCATTTTGCGCTCCTTAATGTTTGCTGTGGGTGGACTCTGTTCGTTAACTTTGTTTGTTCAGAGTCTTATTCAAGTTAAAGGTTAGTAAATTATAGTTAGGGGCATTTGCGTCCCTAGCTCAAATACCTTTACAACTTCAACCCAAGCATATCTATTTCTCACACTAAAACTGTTATGGCTTCAACCTATTCATTTGATATTGTCAGCGATTTTGACCGACAAGAGTTAGTCAATGCTGTAGACCAAGTTGTGCGAGATGTTAAAAGTCGCTACGACCTCAAAGACACTAACACCACTGTTGAATTAGGTGACGAAAATATCACTATCAATACCGACAGCGAATTTACTCTCGACACGGTACAAGGTATCCTGCGCGAAAAAGCTGCAAAGCGTAATCTATCACAGAAAATCTTTGAGTTTGGCAAAATTGAATCAGCTTCAGGCAACCGCGTTCGTCACGAAGTAACCCTTAAAAAAGGTATAAGCCAAGAAATAGCAAAGCAAATATCTAAGTTAATTCGTGACGAGTTCAAAAAGGTACAAGCATCAATTCAAGGTGATGCTGTTCGCGTCAGCGCTAAAAATAAAGATGATTTACAAGCTGTCATAACTCGACTGAAGCAAGAAGACTACCCAGTTGCTTTACAATTTACTAATTACAGGTAAATTTACTGTTCGGGCATAGCTACTTTATCAGCTATCATCTTAAACTCGTTGGTGACGAAAAAAGTAGCAGTTTCTGCCTCATACGGTTGTCCTGCTCGCACAATTTTGACTTTACCCGTCAAAACTACTTTTTGCTCCAATTTATAGTATTCTGCTTTTTCAGCAGTCGCAGTAATTTTTTGAGGCTCGTATCTAAACTCTACATCCCCAGACCAAGTAATCACATCATTGACCCTTGGTACTGCTGGCTGTACTAATAAATTTGTTGTGGGTGCCCCACTAACTGGAGCTACAACTGTACCATTAGTTGGCGCCACATAATCTGGCGCCTGAGCATAAACACTCTTAATAGTCGCATTAAGTAAAACCGCGTAAGTCAAAACTCCCGGCAGTAAAAACGATAAATGCAAACACCTTGCCTGGGCAAAGTTGGACAATAAGCTGTATTTTTCAAACATTTTAGCTAGCTTCTAGTTACAAACTTAAAATATAACTGCAACATCTTGGCACGACATCCAGTTAAATGACCACTCGATTTCCCTAATCCCCCAATAACTTGGGGGAAACAAAATCCAAAACCCCCCGAATTCGCGTTCTTGTTGAGGGGGATTAAGTATCAAATATACATTCCCCAAAGATGAGATATTAAAAGCAAAATATACGTCAAGTTTGTATTAATAATAATTTTTCAACACGCATATAATATAAATAGATAGTATTTTTAATTACATGTAAATTCGACATTTATTTGATTTTACCGAATCACAAAGATATGAAAGTCAAAAAAATACATGTATCTAATCATACGCTTTTAACAAAATTATTTAGCGATTTGATTACGTATAAACACATAAAATAATTTTAAATTACCTAAGATAATAACTAAAAGTACTTTAGTATTAATACTAGTAGCAGATTTGTAAGCCAAATTGGCATAAAAATCAGTACGTATTTTTTAATATAAAGTTGTTTCATAGTAAACTCGATTATGGTACATTAAAGAAATAAATCGGTTTGCATTCAATTTAAAATTATAAAATACTTTATTTTGCAAGATTAATATATATTACCAAGTTTCCACCGTTCCCTATTCATATTTACAACTAAATAGATACTCGAAAAATAATTTCTTAAACATAGAAACCTGGTTCCTTCATTGATAGCATGTAATAAAAATGACGATTTTATGTAGAAACCAGGTATCTTAGCGTGAGTCGGTATTTATTTGTCCACCCTCTAAATTCTTCACATTCATTGCCATGAGTAAATCTACTTTAGATCAAGAATTAATGAATACAGTTAATCTTGGTAGGCAGAAATTTTTTCAACCTCTTGAACATTTATCGTTCTTACAAAAAATTTCGCAAGATTATGTAAGTGGGAAGTTACAGGTATTTAGTATTTCACAACAGTGGTCAATATATTTTGAGGAAGGCAAATTAATTTATGCTTGTCAGTTGAATGAAATGTGGAATCTTTTCTACAAAAGATTACAGCAGGTAAGTCCTGATATGAATTTAAACAATCAGGTATGCAATCAACTAAAAGCGATTTTTGATAGTCATCATGATGATGGTGGTTGTTCAAGCTATTCAGCTATATGTTGGTTACTTGACCAGCAATATATAGATGCATCCCAAGTTAAGCAATTAATCGAAGAGTTAGCACTCGAAGTTATGGATTCATTCCTCAAACTCCGAGATGGTATATACGAATTTTTGCCCAATACTTTTTTAGACGATTTACCCAAGTTTACCCATATTGATATTTCTACTATTGCTCGACTTTGCCAGCAGCGTGCGCGAAAAATTGGTAATTTCATTCACCCAGTGTATCGCACCAGCAATTATCTGTTCTCAGATTTAAGTGAGCAAGAACTCACTAGTTTCGACCAACCTCAATTACCTCAACAATCTTCTCGTAAAGAAATTAATCAGTCCACCGAAAGTACAAAGGCGCCATCCTTACCAGTTAATAACTACATCAATGCACAAGTCAAGGCACCGGACAAAAATACTGATAATACATCTACACAAATAGATGTACCTCAGAATGAAATTAAGTCGAATGAAACACATAAGATTTATAAAGTCATGTGCATTGATGACAGTCCAACAATCATAAAAGCAATGCAAGGCTTTTTAGACAAAGAATTATTTCAAGTTGTAGGTGTCACAGACTCACTCAAAGCATTAATGCAAATCCTTCGTGCCAAACCTGACATTATCTTACTCGATATCTCAATGCCAAATTTAGACGGTTATGAACTTTGTTCGTTACTACGTAAACATCCAGAATTTCGCCATACACCCGTAGTCATGGTAACTGGTAGAACCGGATTCCTCGACAAAGCACGTGCCAAACTAGTCAAATCATCAGGATATTTAACCAAACCTTTTACCCAAGCAGAATTAATTAAAACAGTCTTTCAACAAGTCAGTTGTTTAACTTCGTTTTAACAGAAACCTCAGAAACCGGGTTTCTCAGCTTCATAAACCCGGTTTCTATAATTTTATTTTATTGAGACAAATAAATGTTAGATAAAGTTGGCGCCAGTAGCAAACCAAACGATAACGCTAATCAGAACGTTGATTCAATTGCTTTATTTAACCCGCAACCAACAAAATCGTTTTTAGATAAAATTGGCTTGCGTACAAAAGCAGTTTTATTTGCAACCGTAATTAGTACAATCCCAGTACTTAGCCTTGAAATGTATCAAGTTGGAGAAAATAATGGATGATAAAGAGCGAGAAATTCAACTTCAATTTATTGAAGAAGCGAATAACCACCTCAATGCAATCGAAGTTGTATTATCAGAACCACAAATTAGTATCCACAATATAAATAATGCGATGCGTGCTGCTCACTCAATCAAAGGAGGAGCAGGAATGTTGAACTTTGGTGTCTTGAGTCGGTACGCGCATCAGCTTGAAGATGCATTTAAAGTTTTAAAAACCAAAAAACAAAACTTACATATAGATGAAATACAACCACTTTTACTCGCGAGCGTAGACGGTTTACGCACAATATTATCTAATTATACTTCCAACTTTATTAATAATAATCACGCATCCATTGAAAAGATTAGCGATTATTTTGATAAACTACACGAAATACTCGCAGACGCAAACCCCGAAGATGCATCAACTATTTTAGCAACCGAAGAAAACTTGCAAGAAATTATTCCTTTAATTTTTCAAACTCAAGTAGAAGATTATTTACAGCAACTCGAATCACTTATACACCAAGAACCAGAGACTTTACGAGAAGAACTGGTGACAATGGCAGGTGAATTAGGTGGTTTGGGGTACATGCTACAAATAGAATCATTTACCCAGTTATGCGAGTCAGTTATTAACTCCATATCCAACGCACAAACAGACCAAGAAGTTCTCGAAATTAGTAAATCAGCATTACAAGCTTGGTGCCAATCTCAAACATTAATCCTCAAAAATCAACTAAATTCAATACCGACTGCTCACACCCCCACCACACCTCCCACTACCTCATCAATTCGTATTGGAGCAAAACAGATCGAAGTTACTAACGATTTATCGAGTGAATTAACAATTCAGTGTCAAACATTAAAAATGAAATTATAAAACCTGAATGAACAATTTAGCAATTTAAAGCATTGTAGTAGTAATATTTATTTAGAATATCGTAAAATTTCTTCAAACACCATCAATAAAGTACACTTAAAACCACTGCAATTGCCGATTTTTAAACTACAAGAAATAATTAATGATATTAACTTTAAACTTATCGACTTCAATCTAAGTAATTCTATAGTAAATCGGACAGCCCAGAATTTGCAAAATTCGCTGACGCAAATACTAATGCGTCCACTCACAGATATTCTTGAATGCTTTAAGCGCGGACTGCACAACTTAAGCATTGAAATATAATAAACCAGTTAAACTTGAAATTACAGGCGCCGAAACCTTAATTGAGCGCAGTATATTAGATACAACACAAGAACCATTGTTACATATATTACGCAATGCTTTTGACCACGGTATCGAAGACCGACAAACTCGAATTAACCGAGGGAAACCAGAACAAGGTTTAATAGAAATAAGTGTCACAACTACTCAAAATCAGACCATACAAAACGACAATAAAACAATTTTAATTATAGATGACTCTACAAACATTCGTCACCTACTCGCGCGGACACTGCAAAAAGCAGGTTATCAAGTTGAGGAAGCAAGCGACGGTTTACAAGGTCTTGAAAAGCTTCAAACAGCTTTATCAATAAAAGCCGTAATTTGTGATATTGATATGCCTAACTTAGATGGATTTAGATTTTTAGCCAAAGCAAAAGCACAACCCAACTTTAAACACATACCAATTATTCTCTTAACATCACATACAGGAAACAGATATCGTAATCTTGCATTTCAACTTGGTGCCAAAGCATATTTATGTAAACCTTACAATGAGTACGAACTAATCAAAGTCCTAAACGAGTAGACGCCTGTATAATTAATGACTTCAAATCACATCAATCATGAAATCAAAATCATGACTTTAGTCACATATATTTATATATACAACCCATAGAAAAATTCTACAAAATTAGATATTATTTATAACAATATTGTGAGGTGAGCTTTCTCTTGCCTTGCCCTATTCTAACTACATTGGTGTGTGGTGTGATGAACCTTGATTACAGAATCAGCATAGTTTTAGTACTTGCTTTCTCATTATGTGTAATGATTCCGAAATCGCTACAGGTAATGGTAAGTGACCGTTTTTGTCCAATCACAGAGGAATCAAGCATTAAATCAATTTATTATTCTCAAAATTTCGGTCTCGAAACGCAGTAACAAAAAAGGGTAAAGGAAATCCCTTACCCTTTGCCCCTACACAGCTGCTGGAGCTAAACCAAGCGATAATAACAAGCGGTCAGCATCAAAATGTTGAGCCATTAATTCACGAATACAATTAACCTTGATAGGTTCGTGAACACGCACTTGCCCAAAAGTTTTATCAACAATTTCCACAGTTGTTAATGTATCTAAATCTACTGATAAAATCGGTATTTCAAGTTCTTCAGCACGATTCAAAATAAAAGCTGGGGGTGGTAGCTGTCCTGTCAGAATCAAGCATTGCGTCGAAGTTTCCAGCGCTGCTTGTTGAATTTCTACACGGTCTCCTCCTGTAACAACAGCCATATTATGGCGCTTACGAAAGTACTTCACGGCAGAATTAACGTTCATCGCTCCAATCGCTAAACTTTCAACCATCATCAAATCTAAGCGTCCATTTCCACATAGAACTTGTGCGTTTAATTGATTAACCAGTTCTCTAACGCTAACACTGCGTAATAAATTATTTTTCGGTAAAAGACCTAACACAGGAATTGAAATCGACTCTAAGTATGGACGAAGTGTTTTGTCCACAACTTCAAGTTGAGATAAGGGGATATCATTAATTACAACTCCAATCAAGCGATTTCCAATGCGCTCCTTCGCACTCTTAAGCGACTCCACTATCAGCAACGAACTATACCGACATACTAATAGTACTTCTGCATCAACAGCTTCAGCGATAGAAAGCAAAGACATATCAAACAAAGAGCCTTCATCCAAACTACCTGCTCCTTCGAGCAATACCAAGTCTCGTGCTGGCAGCTGCGAATATTGCTCAATAAAGGACTGTTTGTAATTTAATGTATCTTCACCAAGCAAGCGTTTTTGTATAGCTAACTCGTCTAAAGCGAGTAAGGTTGGCGCTAAACGGGTTGCCGATAAATTGAGACTAGAGCCAATAAACTCAACATCTTCCTCTACCAAACTGCCTTCAGATTCACTCAAACAGGTGCCCAAAGGTTTACCGTAAGCAATGTCAAGCCCTTTTTCAATAAGCTGATGAGACAACCCTAAAACTGTCGTTGATTTACCACTGTAAGCTTGAGTCGAACCTACAAGCAGGTATTTCGGGGATTTTGGCATTCGGCACTCCTAATGTGATTCCGGAACTAACGTTTGAGCGCGGTTAATAAAAGAGGACAATTACAGCATAAAATGGCGCTATTGGAATTAAGTGCGTCTTTTTTTAACAGTATGATCTTTTTTTGCCGCAAGATAAAACTGAGCAAATAACTTCAAAACTTAAATCAAAGCCATTTCACTCAGTAATAAGTTGTAAAATTTACCAAATCTTCCTTTCTTACGAAGCTTTGGGCACCTAACATAATCAAATGCATAAAATCACTTGACAAAAAATACATTTTAAGCATATAAAATGCCAGCATTCAGGTAGGTGCTTATTAATTTTAAGTCGAACCAAACGTAAGCGACTTGTTATCCAATCACAAGTAAAGTGCAGAAATCAGGTTTCCCAAGCATTTAAACCCAAAGAAACCCGGTTTCTTGGTTTTTTAATTATTTTCATCGATACGTAGTAATTTGCGGTAAAAAGCCTGTGAAAAATCGGTTGTGCGGTTACGCTTGTAACTTTCTAGCAATTCAATCAAAAAATTAATGAACTCGAAACTAGCGGTCATCACTTCGTAGTTAAGTTCCGCATTGCCATCAAACTGGATTCGGCAGCGCGTTAAATCTGAAGGTAAGCTTGCAGCATTCCAGGTTGCCACAAAAGGAACACCTGAACCGGACTCAATTTTTCGCTCTCCCTCCAGACTTCCTTTTTGGTATAAGCTAATCGCATAAGGCAAAAAATTACGCTTGCTTCCCTGAACATAAGGCATGTAGACGCTAGCTTGCTGTTGTGTAGCAGCTTGAAGCTTATCGATTGCCATAACTGAATTTTCCTTTGATACTGAGTTAACTAGTTGTGGATAGTGTTAACTTTAGTGTTCCCAAAAACACTTAATTATTCACACAGAAGCTTAATACAGAGATGGGTAATTAAAGCAACTCAAGAAAGAATATGAAAATGTCGGGTACAATAGGGCTGCACTTGCTTTTATGAGACAGAAAGAACGGTGGCGCCATAAATTCACCTATTTGCACGGTGGATTAAGCTTTTGGTAATTTCTCTACTCAGAGATATTTATGAATAGTTTAATGCTGGTGCGGCCGATTCAAAAACTTATGAAGCAAGTGTAAAAAAGTACTGGTGGTTGAATCAAGTGACCTATGCCAGCGAATTCCTGGCCCGAGAAAGATTATAAAAGCGAGTTTGACCCGCTGACCTTGTTATCTGAGTTATCAGTAGACGAGGATTCCGTGGAAGAGGCAACTAATACCCTGTCGCTTCCATCCCGATTTCAAAATCGAAGACGCAAAGCCGCTATAGTTCTATCTATAGTTTGGAGTAGCACTATTGCCCTGCATTTAATTTCTTGGGGTTCATTGTTTGTGTTGGGATTATCTACCATCGTAGGGCTTCATGCTCTTGTAGTGGTTTTTGCCCGACCAAGACGATACACAGAAGTTATTGAGGGTGAGCTACCTTTTGTGTCGTTATTAGTAGCAGCAAAAAATGAAGAAGCTGTTATTGGCAACCTCGCCAAAAATCTTTGTAGCTTGAAATATCCTCAAGATAATTACGAAGTTTGGATTGTTGACGATAATAGCAGTGATAATACCTCACTCGTTCTATCTCAAATCGCAAAAGAATACACTAACTTAAAAGTTTTGCGACGTTCCCCTGATGCAACTGGTGGAAAATCCGGCGCCCTTAACGAAGTTTTACCATTAACTAAAGGTGAAATTATCGCCGTTTTCGATGCCGATGCTCAAGTAGCCCCCGATTTACTTGTCAATATAGTACCCATGTTTAAACAGAAACAAGTTGGTGCAGTACAAGTAAGAAAAGCAATAGCAAATGCCAGAGAGAACTTTTGGACTCAGGGACAAGCAGCTGAAATGGCGCTTGATACTTTCTTACAGTCGCATCGAAATGCGATTGGTGGAATAGGGGAACTGCGAGGGAACGGTCAATTTGTTCGTCGTCAAGCTTTAAAGCGTTGTGGTGGTTGGAATGAAGAGACTATCACAGACGATTTAGATTTAACTTTACGATTACATATTGACAAATGGGATATTGAGTGTGTATTTGACCCGTCGGTAAAAGAAGAGGGTGTCACAAATGCACTAGCACTTTGGCATCAACGTAACCGATGGGCAGAAGGTGGATACCAAAGGTATCTAGATTATTGGGATTTGCTTTTTCGGAATCGCCTTGGCGCCCGCAAAACGTTGGATATGTTGGTATTTATGTTGACACAGTATATTGTGCCAACAGCAGCAGTACCAGACTTATTAATGGCATTAATTCGCCATCGTTCACCGATGCTAGCTCCAGTTACGGGCATTGCGGTAAGCATGTCGATGACAGGAATGTTCGTTGGATTATCGCGAATACGTAAAGATAAAAAATTTAGAGTCTCCGCGTATTTGTTAATCTTGCTTCAAACCCTTCGCGGCACTATATACATGCTCCACTGGTTAATCGTAATTAGCAGTGCTACGGCGCGTATGTCTGTACGACCCAAAAGGTTGAAGTGGGTAAAAACAGTACACCAAGGCAAAAGCTGATATTTAATTATTAGCTTTTAACTATTGTTTTATTCATCATCAGTTTCAACCACATCAATCAAATCAGACGATGCAGCAGAGTCCCCGAATTCTGCTGCATCTTCGTTGTGGCCAATTACTTGTCCATCAAAAAACTGTGCTAAACGTTCGGCAGCATACCAAACCTTCTCAACATCCACACTTGATACTGTGCTTGATTGTTGTATGGACAGTGTCGGCAAAACTTCTTCAGTCGGCGCCTCTTCTGTAAGTGCATTAGAAGATAAATTAGATAAATTAGATACATCAGATTTATGTACAGGTGTTTCCTCTAGAGGTTGCTGTACCTGAGCATCTTGGGGAGTATATTTTGGTGCCGTATTATTTAAATAGTTTTGGGCACCATTACCATTTTGTACAGAATTCTCTTGTACATTATTTTGTTCTTTATTTAAGTAAAATGTAGTATTTTGTAGATTATTTCCATTTTGAGTAGTTTTGTTACCATTACTCGATATAAAAGGGTCAGGTTCTACATGTGTTGTCGGGGGAGGTTCCTCAGTCGTATAAGCTACACCGTTTTCTTTAGTACGATTTGAACCTGAGTTAAGAACTTCTAGATTTACAGTAATTTCGCGATTAAAAGTTGCTTTAAAAGCCCGTCGAATAATTGGCAAGTCTTCTTGAACCCGTTTATGCCAAGCTTGTTTAACACCAAGTCGAGCATATTCAGAGCGAATTTCAATTACATTACACATTTGACGCAGCATTTCACGTCTTGATATAGGTTCAAGATGAGATAGTATTTTCTGCCAAGTTTGTGCTAGGTCGTCATTTGGATTGTTATTTACTGGTTGATTATTAGCAGGTGGCGCCTCCGGGTGTACTACTGGTTGGTGATTAACTGGTTGAGACTCGGTTTGCGCTTGGTGATTATTTGTTGGTGCATTTATTGGTTGATTTACTGGTTGATTTACTGGTGGTATGGGCACCTTACCATTAGTAGATAAGTTATTGTTATGTGGCTGCTGGGTAGATTGTGGCGCCGCTTGAACATTTATATTAGGACTATTAGGACTTGGTGCCGCTTGATAAAGCGCAGATGGAAGTAAACCAAGAAGCGTAACTTCCAACCACAAACGCGGTTGAGTAGTATTTTTAAGTTGAACTTCAGCGTTTCGTAAATGCTGCTGTCCTGCCAAAATTCCATGAATATCAATGTTTTTTACCAATTCAACGAGAGCTTGCCAAGTTTCTTGAGTACAAGCAACCAAGTCACCACGGTTAGAAGCTGTTTTGGCAATTAGCAAATCTCGGTAAAAACCAGCCAGGTTTTGTAAAATAGTCAGCGGTTCGCGTCCTCTATCCAGAATTTGACGGGTAGTATCAATTAACTCCTCAGCATTATTAGCAGTGATAGCTTTAAATAACCAATACAAATCATGTTCGCTAACAGTACCTACCAAATCCCAAACATTCGACGGATTAACTTGCTCAGGCAATAAACTCAACTGGTCGAGTAAACTTTCCGCATCGCGCAACCCACCCTGTGACAACTGTGCCACCAAAGTAATTGCTTCGGTTGTAATATTGATATTCTCTTTTATCGCTATATCAGTTAAATGAGATACCATTGCATCCAATGGTATTCTACGGAAATCAAATCTTTGGCAGCGTGAAATAATTGTAGGCAGTACTCTTTGCGGGTCAGTTGTAGCAAGTATGAAGACAATATGCTTAGGTGGTTCCTCTAGTGTTTTTAGTAGCGCATTAAACGCCTGTACTGATAACATGTGACAATTATGCACACTCAGTCCATTCGCAACAAAATTATGATTGTCTTCAACCTCGATATCATAAACACGCTCAATTCCACCTAATTTTATAGACTTAACTATCTCGAAACTTGTAGAAGGCGCTACAACCACATTCGCAGGAGATAGTATCCTCGTTCCTTCTTTTACGTCTCTTGCTGGTATCCACCCTTGGTCAGCCCTAATTAAATGATTGCCCGTGCATCTAATTTCACGATTAGTTGTTTTGATAACCAAGGTTTGACGTTCGCCTTGGTCGAACCAACGAACAACTTGTTTATATTCCCAGTTTCCTGTGGAATCGTTATAAGTTAGGACTTTCTTCCCTTTTATTTCAGGATTATCTATTCTGACCAATCCCTCGCTTGTTAATACGAGAGAATCTCCTGTTAGACATTCGTCGATGACATAGACCTTGTATCGACACTGGACAGGGGCAAACTGAGCTTTTTCGATGATGTCGCGAACATTTTCGACACCTGTGTTACTTGCTGCGTCTATTTCAATAACATCGACGGTGTAACCTTTAGTAATTCCTAGGCAAACGTCGCACTTTTCACACGGTGTAGCTGTTGGGTGTGGGCCGCTAAGGCAATTTAACGATTTGGCGAGAATACGCGCACTCGATGTTTTACCAGTACCACGCGGGCCAGTAAATAAATACGCAGGCGCAATACGAGACGTATTGATAGCATTAGTAAGAGTTGTTGCTATAGCAGATTGTCCCACCAGCTCTTTAAAGCTTTTTGGACGGTACTTGTGATGTAAGGGTTCGTAAGACATGGTATTGGTGATTTTTATGCCGAATGAGGCGTTGAAATTACACAAGTGCCCTAGGTGGGACTAGCTGAGAATATATATTTTAAGCACTAGGGAATGCAAAATCTCACCCTGTGAACATTTTTCTACATTCATAAAATTTAAATATTGTATAGATTACTTAAACTAATACAAATTTTTCCTGTAGATTATATTTAATTGATACACCACTAAAGTGCAGCGCCATAGCTACAATAAACGGGTACACACCAAGCAAATGAAGGTGCATGTAGATGTTCAAAAGGCTTATTCAGTGGCTGAAAAATTTTTTCCAAGCTTTGTTCGGTGGTAACACGACAAAGCCCAAATCCAAAATTGTCAGTTCGGTTGAGAAAAAACCCGCTCCTCCCCTCAGCGACACAGATTTGGAATTCTTGTTTACCGAGCTTTTGGAAGGAGTTAACCAAGCGCGCGGTCAAGCGTGGGCACTGAAATGGCTGCATAACATCGAACACCGTGTTTCTACTGAACGTTGGTTAGAATGGTTAAATAAGTTTGGTGATAAACTCCTGGCATCAACGGCGCCAAATAATGAATTAGCTGCAAGACTCGTTCAACTTGGTGAGTTGGAAGTTGGCGAGGTTGGAGACACTGCTTATGATATAGGAATGCAACTGCTAACTCGCAATCAAACCGAACCAATTTGGGAATACAGTGGGCCCGACGACGTTACGGAGCTAATACCCGATACCGCAGAACAGCATTCAACGCTTCAACAGCCAGAAAACTCACCCTCTGAAGGCGAATTTCAAACTATTACTCTTGACCAACTCTACGAACTGATGCATCAGGATACTAACCTACGCGCTTCTATTGCTCAACAAGTTGGTATAGAAAGTGATGACCCAGACGTGATTATCCAAGCGTTAGTTGACCAATTCCAAGCTGAATCTCAAGCTGAATCTCAAGCTAATCCCCAAGACTCATCGATTTAGTGCAATTGTACTAAATAAGGCCAAATTTGGCAAGGGGGTAGGAAAATAAAAATTCGGTAAAGTTAATTAATTATTGGCAGCAGAAATATAGCGTATAAATCGAATGAGTGGTATTGTATCTTTTGTTTCTCAAGAAAATGTATTCGCCTGTTAAAACATGTATTTTAATTAAGTATTTATTAAAATATTTGTAACTAAGCGAACATATAGCGATTCCCTAAATTCATGAGTATCGCTACAATCAATGAGGCACATCCAGAGTATAACGGTAGATGCTCAGGCGGTTAGTAAAATTGCTTAGAAAGTTTTTCCAGCAACTATTTGGTAAAAAGAAAGAGCGTTCGAGGGCATTGGTAACGCAACAGACTGTGGTGCAATCACCACCGATGTTAACTAATGCCGATTTAGAGTATTTGTTTACCCAGTTGCTAGAAGGTGTCAGTCAAGCACGTGGGCAAACTTGGGCAATCAAATACTTAGAACGAATGTCCAATCGTATAAGTACACAACGCTGGTTAGAGTGGTTGCAAATTTTTGGCGAGCGATTGCTTGCTTCTCCTGCACCAAATGAAGAGCTAGCGTTTCGACTGGTACAATTAGGAGAGTTAGAAATTGGCACTGTCGGAGACTTTGCTCACGACATAGGAATGCGGCTGCTTGCTCGTAATACAGGTGTTTCATGGCAAGATATTCGTAACGACGAAGTTACCGAAGGAAGTATCGAGATAATCGTGCCTAATCCAAACTACGAATCTACCATTTCCTTATCTAATACAGAATCTCAAGATTTAGATTTCGATAATTCCTCCGTTGACTTTGAATTACCATCGGAAATATCTGGGCAAGATTTGCTCGATATATATAGTGAAGATTTACAAGAGTTTGAGCAGTCTACTTCTCAACCCGATTCAATTTACTATTCAGATTTAATAAGCAACACAGCGATAAGATCAATAACTGAAGATGTTGATAGCGTTTTTTGTGATACTCCCGGACAAAACTTACTGCGTCAGTTCGGTGAAGATTTGTGGGGAATACAAGAACAAAATTCAACATCAGTAACAAATTATATAAACGAATCAAATAATGATTTAATTTCTACAACAGAAAGTAATATTAATAATGTAGAAATAGTACCAAACGTCGAAAATATTGAAAATGTCGAAATAGAAGAAATTACAGATACCCCTGAGCAAGAAGAATTATTACGTCAGTACGGAGAGGAATTATGGGATTCAGAGCCTGCGGCGCTTCTTGAACCTGTAATATACGAATCTAATTTAAGTAATGAATTAATCAACGAAAATTTGGCGCCTTCTCCTACCTCAGTAGAAGAAGAAATTACTCCCGCATTATTAAATACTCCAGGACAATATCTAATTAATGAGGTAGGAGACGATTTATGGGGTGCAGATACAGAAAAAGAAGTTGAAATTGCGGCGCCTACTGAAACAGTTGTTGAAGAAATTACCACAGGCGAGCAGTGGGCGCGGATAATAGACGAAAATTATATTGAGTTTATTGCACCAGAGGCGCCTACTGAAACAGTTGAAGAAGAAATAGATTTAGATTCTCCAGTAATTCCAGTTCAGCGTCCAAGCGTTTTACCGATACAGCAAAACTTAGACGATGCACTTACTGAGATGTCCCCAACCGTCGCGGTAACGCTTGACGAACTTTGGGTGCGGTTACAACAAAGTGCAAATTTAGTTGAACAGTTAGCATCTGGGTTACTTTCTTCCGGTAGTACCTCGCAAATTTTTGTTGATATCCCCAACCAAGCATCTAAGCAACCAGAAGCACAAGCATGGTTCTATCAAGCTTTAGCGCAAACTAAAGCCGGAAATTTATCAGCTGCTGTATTTTCGTATGACCAAGCAATTGAAGCAGCACCTGATGCTTATGAATACTGGTTTAATAAAGGTTTAGCGCTGTTCCACTTGAAAAACTTGCCTCAAGCCATTGCCAGTTATGAAAATGCAATTGCCATTAAACCCGATTATTACAAAGCTTGGTTTAATCGAGGCGCCAGTTTAGGTGAGCTTGAAAGATACTCAGAAGCAATAGCGTCATTTGATAAAGCGATTGAAATTAAATCAGACTATGGTGATGCGTGGTCAGGTAAAGGATTAGCATTATTAAAACTCTGGCAAATATCTGAAGCAATTAGCTGCTATGACCGTGCGACACAACTCGAACCTATGGATCCAGAAAACTGGTATTATCGCGGAATTGCACTGTCGCAAAACAAACAATATTCCGAAGCTATCACGTCATTTGACGAAGCCGTGGAAATACAACCGCAACACTCAGGCGCCTGGTATCAACGTGGGTTAGCGATGGCACAATTAGAGCAATGGGAAGAAGCGGTTATTTCATATCAAAAAGCCCTAAAATCGCAACCAGGGTCTTATGAACTTTGGTACCTGCGTGGAGTAGCACTCGACAAATGTAATCGACACGAAGATGCTGTTGAATCTTATGATAATGCTCTTGCGCTCAACCCAGAATTTTATGAAATTTGGATAGACCGAGGTGTACTTCAAGCAAGTCTAGGAGAATGGCATCAAGCAATAGCATCATGGGATAAAGCACTTGATATTAACCCCAATGTATATTTAGCTTGGTTCAACAAAGCCATCGCTTGGGAGCAACTGGGAGACTCATATCAAGCGCTTATATGCTATAACCAAACGGTTGATAGAGAGCCAAATATATTTGCAGCTTGGTACAACCGAGGTTTACTACTAGCAGCTTCAGAAAAATATGAAGACGCAATTTTATCATTCGACTACGCAATTCAACTACAAAGCGATAGCACCGAAGCATGGATAGCGCGTGCGAATACCGTAGAAAAATCTGCGGATTTCGATTATTACTTAAGTTCGCATAGTTCAATTGCAAATGAAAATCCGGCATTAAACGCGCGCGGTTCGGAAGGTAAATTAGCGACTTATGCAGTAGCTGTTAACTACATAAATAAAGATAATCAACCCGAAGTTTGGTGTAAATTACATATAGCTCTTGGTAATGCTTACTACGATAGAGGCAAGCGCTACACTTACATTTCAGATGATTGGTCACAAGCTATTTACGCTTATAATCAAGCATTATCGGCTGTTAATAGTACACAATTTCTCTCGTTGCATTTAGAAGTTTTACAAAACATCATTATAGTTTTATTAGGATTCGGTGATACTTTACAGGCACAACAATTTCAAACTTATGCAGCGACCTTATTATCAAATACCTTAAACGACTCACAGGGCGATCCGGACAGCAAAAAAGATTTAGCATTAAAATTTGCTGGTATCGGACAACTAGCAGTAGATATTGCCGTACAATCAGGTGAACTACTCCAAGCTTTAGAACTAGCCGAATTTGGTAAAAATGCTTGTTTAAATTGGCAACAATTTGGTTTTGTTGACAACTTCTATTCTCCGAGCTACAAATCAATACAAAATTTAGTCAATTCCACAACAGCTATTATATATTGGCACATCAGTCCTTCTGGCTTACGAAGCTTTATCATCAAAACAAACTATCCAGAACCAATACTTGTATTTACACCAATGTTGAACATTGGTGAAATGAACGAAATACCAGTACCCGAAGTAATTGTAAATTTAACAGCATTTGAAGACTGGGCAACTGAATGGAACCAGAATGAAGACGAATCTTGGGTGCCTTTCATGGAAGCGAGACTGCTCAAACTTCGTGAAATTTTAAGTATTGGCGCCATCGAACAAGAACTCGAAGGCATTACAAAGTTAATATTAATACCTCATCGCGATTTATTTAAATATCCACTTCATGCCTTATTCTTATTACCTAGCATAAAAACAATCACATATTTTCCGACTGCCGAACTAGCATTATCACTTAATAATCAAACATCGCAACAAGAACAAACACAATCATTACTAAGTATAGAGGCGCCAACGACTAAAGGTTATCCATTACTAGAATCAGTAAAAATACAAACAGAAGGTATTACAAATCTATTTAATCAAGTCAAACGAATTCAGGCAGCAAAAGCAACAAAGCAAGAAGTACTCAACGCACTGGGTAATCATAGCATCCTGCATTTTGCAGGTTATGCAAACGACAACCCAAACAACTCCAAACAATCACAACTATTACTAGCAGAAGAAGAAAAGCTTTCGTTAGAAGAAATCAATGCGCGAATTCTCAATAACTATTCATTAATAACCCTTTCAGGCCAAACAACAATCACCACAGACCAAACAATAACCACAGAATATGTAGGCATAGTCAGCCAACTAATGCAAGCAGGTGTTAACCATGTATTAACAACACAATGGATGGTTGATAATATTGCCAATGCACTAGTAATGACCGAATTTTATCGAAGACTCAAACAAGGAAAACCTGCCCCTACTGCCCTAAACGAAGCAACCGCATGGTTAAAAGAACTAACCGCAGGTGAATTAAAGAAATGGTACGAAGACTTACTAAGAAAATCGCCCCTTGGAGGAACTAAAATACAGGTGCCAGTCGCAGAACAACTCCAAAAACTCAGTACCATTCCAACCAACCAAAAACTCTATAACCATCCCTACTACTGGGCAGCCTTCAAAATTCATGGCAACCTAGACTAATTATTAATATTGCTTCATATCATGACCGCCAATCAACTCCCACCAGGCAGCAACGGTTTACCAATACTCGGAGAAACCCTATCATTCGTCTTCGATGCCAATTACATCGCCAAACGCTACCAACAATACGGCGCCATATTCAGAACCAACTTAATAGGTAAACCAACAGTAGTCATGGTTGGGCCAGAAGCAGTTGAATTTGTACTGTCAACTCACATAGAGCATTTCTCCTGGCGCCAAGGATGGCCCAATAACTTCAAAGAACTACTAGGAGAATCACTATTTTTAATGGACGGTGAAGAACATCGGCAAAAAAGGCGCCTGATAATGCCAGCAATGCACGGGCCAGCACTAGCAGATTATTTCGCCACAATGGAACAGATAACCCAAAATTATCTAAACAAATGGGTATCCAAACATGAATTAACTTGGTTTGAAGAATTCAAACAACTGACCTTTGATATTGCCAGCGAACTATTATTAGGTACAAAAACTGGTACAGGCTCCATACGTCTAAGTCAGCTATTTACAACACTAACAGACGGATTAATAACAATAAACCCATTAAAATTACCATTTACCCAATACGGAAAAGCCATAGCAGCAAGGAATCAAATACTTGAACATTTAACTACAGTTGTTCGCCAACGTCGAGAAAATCCTACCAAAGACGCACTATCTTTACTAATTCAAGCCAGAGACGAAGACGGTAATAGTCTAACCGAACAAGAACTCGTCGCCCAAGCCGTCCTATTACTCTTTGCAGGACACGAAACAACAACCTCAATGTTAACTTGGTTATGCATCGAACTAGCTCGCCACCCCGAAGTCAAGCAACGTGCTAGTTCCGAACAACTACAACTAGCAAAACAGGGAAAATTAAATCTCGAACAACTCGGACAAATGCCGTATCTAGAACAGGTTTTATCCGAAGTCGAACGCTTGTACCCACCTGTTGGAGGAGGTTTTCGTGGTGTAGTAAAAGACTTTGAATTTAAAGGCTACCACATACCCGCAGGTTGGCAAGTACTTTACTCAATATTACAAACTCATCGTATCCAAAAAATTTATCCAGAACCCGAACGCTTCGACCCAGAAAGATTTAACCCACAGCGCAAAGAAAATAAACGACCCTTTAGTTTGATTGGTTTTGGTGGTGGTCCCCGCGTTTGTATCGGGATAGCATTTGCCAAAATGGAAATGAAAATAATTGCCGCGCACCTACTGCGTAACTACGACTGGGAAATATTACCAAATCAAAGCTTAGAAGTGGTACGTGTTCCTACCACACGACCTAAAGATGGTTTTAAGGTTAAGTTTAATACTAAGTGTAAGTAATAATAATTAATAGCTAATAACTAAACTGCTATTGATACAGATTAACCAATAAAACCGTTATCAATCATATAGATTAATAGCAAAACAGAGGAATGTATAGCTTATTAACAGAGATGACTAAAAATTGAGTATTTTTTTGGCTGTAATAATTTATACGTCTGACAGCATCAGTTTTCAAGATTAAAATGTTACAGGAGACAAAATCAAAGAAGACCAAGAATATGAAGGAGTAAGAATTAATTTAAAAGCAAATCTAGGTTCAATTTAGGAACTCTTGACTCCCGCACGGGTAACGTGGTTATCCTGGCAGGACAGGAAATAGAAATAGAAATTTACCCCAACGGACGCTGGAGATTTTTAAATGAGCAAACCTAATTTCGCAACAATGACTCGCTCAGAGTTTAGGCAATACGTTCTTGAACACAGAGAGGATGACGAAGCTTTATCAATTTACGTGGAAAGATTCCGAGACCCGAATGCTAAAGTATACCCACCTTCTCTTGGGTTAAATGACCCGGAAACTGAGAGAATACTCCGCGAACATTTGGCTTCTCGGCGCAATCAAGCTTGATGTTTGAGCGAACTGAGTTCTAGATGTAGAGGCGGGCAGGGATGCCCGCCCCACAAGACATAAGACATAAGACACAAGAAAATTTATAAATAAAATAAGCCTGTTGATAACAGGCTTAGTTTAGCTTCACTTATGAGGGTGAAGCAACAAATCCACAGATTTCTAAAACATTGAGGTAAAAGTAAAATTACTTGACGGTAACTTTACCACCAGCTTCTTCGACGCGCTTCTTGGCATCTTCAGCTTTATCTTTTGCAACTCCTTCAAATAATGCTTTAGGCGCCGCTTCTACTAAGTCTTTAGCTTCTTTCAAACCTAAACCAGTTAATTCACGAACAATCTTAAGAACAGCAATCTTCTTATCAGCAGGTACTGAGTCAAGAATTGCGTCAAATTCGGTCTGCTCTTCAACTGGTTCAGCAGTAGTAGCAGTACCAACACCAGGCATCATCATCATGCCACCAACAGGTGCAGCAGCGCTAACTCCAAAAGCTTCTTCAATTTGCTTAACAAGTTCAGATGCTTCGAGAAGTGTAAGACCTTTCAATTTATCTAAAATTTCATCAGTTGTAGCGGACATTTTTTAGTCTCCTCTAATTGTAATTGTTGATAATGCCTACTCGGCAACTGTTTCTGCAGCGCCTTCGGTGGCACCTTCTTTGTCCTTGTCAGCGTAAGCTTGCAAAGCACGTCCCAACGAACTTGGTACTTCGTTGATACCAACGGCAATTTTGGTAGCCACTGCGTTGATGGCGCCTGCAATTTGCGCGATAAGTTGTTCCTTGGAAGGTAAATCTCCCAATGCTTTGACATCTGCCTCTTTCAGCAGCTTGCCTTCCATTACACCACCACGAAGTGTGGTTTTATCCTTGGTGGCTTTTTGAAACTCTTGGTATGCCTTAATTGCTGATGAAAAATCTTCTTTTACCAGCAAAAAGGCATTAGAACCCTTGAGCAATTCTGATAGTGGTTGCCATTTTTCGTCATCTTGAATGGCAATGCCCATTAGAGTATTTTTTGTTACTTTGCAAATCGTACCACTTGGACGTAATTTGCGCCGTAAGTCAGTAATTTCAGCAACTGTTAGTCCTTGATAATCAATTACTAGTGCCAAACTTGACTCACCCAAAGTCTGTTTGAGTTCACTGACAATCTCTTTTTTACCCTCAACTGTTCTTCCCATTTCGCTTCACCTCCTTGGAGGATTTTAGATTTACGTTGGGGGCGGGTTTAGAAATATCCTAAGATTAAGGAAGATAATGGTTAACCCGCCCTTACAGGGTTTTATACTCCAAGCGTTTAGCTTTTAGCTTTTAGCTTTTAGGCAATAGCTAGCAGCTAATGGCTAATAGCGATTTCAAAAGTTTATTTCTCAACCGCTCACAGTATATATTAGTGCGCTAAAAACAATAAACCCCAGCTTCCTAAAAGCCAGGGTTTTACATCAAGGTCGATTTCTAAAATCGTATTACATCCAGTAAAATCAATTTCACACTTTTCTAGCTGTGAAACCAAGTTATAAATACTAAGACGTAAACCTCGGCAGGATATTAAGCATTTTGCACCTGCTGTCTCTGGCTACTATATTTAGTTATGAGTTTTGAGTTATAAGTTATGAGTTTGAAGTTATAACTCCTAACTCCTAACTCCTAACTTTTTTAGGTTTCGTTCATTTTTAAGTCACGAAGTGCGTTGATGTCAATACGGATACTGGGTCCCATTGTTGAAGCAACGTACATACTTCGCCAGTAACGACCTTTGGCGCCACTTGGACGGTTACGGTCGATAGTTTCTTGCAACGCCTTTAAGTTAATTAATAAATCGTCAGGCGCAAATGTCACTTTACCAAACATAACATGAACAATACCAGTTCTGTCTGCTCGGAATTCTAATTTACCAGCTTTGAATTCAGAAATTGCGCTGACTAAATCAAAAGTAACAGTACCACCTTTTGGTGAAGGCATCAAGCCTCTTGGACCAAGTAATTTACCAAGTTTTGCAACTTGTGGCATTACATCGGGTGTTGCAATCAATTTGTCGAAATCCATCATGCCTTTTTGGATTTCGTCGATTAGTTCTTCTGAACCAACAATGTCGGCGCCTGCGTTAGTAGCTTCTGTTACTTTTTCGCCTCGCGCGATTACTGCTACACGAACTTCATTACCTGTTCCTTTAGGTAATGCAACAGTTGTTCGCAGTTGCTGGTCGCTATATTTTGGGTCAATTCCTAAACGAATATGAGCTTCTGCTGCTTCTGGAAATTTTGCTGTTGCGGTTTCCTTAAGTAAAGCTAGTGCATCTAGCGGTGCATAATCTCTATCTTCTATTTTCGCAAGCAAAGCCTGCATTCGACGTGATACTTTTTTTCCCATTTTTTAGTCTCCTGGGGTCAACACGAAGCAATTAGCCTCTCCCCCGATAAAATTTTACTGTACGGGCGGGTTTATCTATATCTTGGGATAACAATGAAAAATTTAGGTGAACCCGCCTCTACTCTGTAACTGTAACACCCATGTTTCTTGCGGTACCAGCGATGATGTTCATTGCTGCATCAATATCGTTGGCATTCAAGTCGGGCATTTTTGTTTGGGCTATTTCACGTAACTGGGTTTTCGTAATTGAACCGACTTTCTTTTTATTCGGTTCATTCGACCCTGTTTCGATTTTTGCCGCTTTTTTAATTAGTACCGAAGCAGGAGGAGTTTTGAGGATGAATGTAAAACTCCGGTCTTCAAATACTGATATTTCTACAGGAATAATCATCCCAGCTTGGTCGGCTGTTTTGGCATTATATTCTTTGCAGAACATCATGATATTAACACCGTGCTGACCAAGCGCGGGACCTACAGGCGGTGCTGGGTTGGCTTTACCTGCGTTAAGTGCCAACTTAATAACCGCTACAACTTTCTTCGCCATTTTGTTTTAGCTCTGTTTCTCTACCTGATTGAATTCTAGTTCGACCGGTGTATCTCGTCCAAATATTGATAGTAAGGCTTTAAGTTTACTCCGCTCTGGGCTAACTTCAATCACCTCACCTTCAAAGTCTTTAAATGGACCAGAAAGCACAATTATCTTATCACCCGTCGTCATATCAATCTTGACGACTTCTTGCTGTTCGGTAGTCTGCTTAAAGATTCGCTCGACTTCAGAATTACTCAACGGTACGGGTTTAACGTGACCGCGACTTCTACCTGTTCCGCGTTTTTGCTCTGCCCCCACGAAGTTAATTACATGGGTGGTGTTGCGTACTACCTGCCAGACATCATCATTCATGATCATCCTCACCAGCACGTAACCGGGGAAGACTTTTTCTTCGGTTTGATGGCGACTACCATCTTTACGGATTTTGACGGCGGGTGTGTGTGGTATCTCCACCTGAAGTATTTTATCAGCTACATCAAATGTTTGAATGCGCTGCTCCAAGTTTGTTTTAACACGCTTTTCACAACCCGATGCTACTTGCACTGCATACCAGCGAGAAACCTTTGAGGAAGCATTATCTTGCCCGGTTTCGTCAGAGTGCAAAGCTTGTTCGTTGTAACCAGAGTCTGTTACAGAAGTCATCCGAATACCTGTTGGGCGCCCCACGTAAAGAGTTTATCAACTAAAAAAATCAACGCTGCTGAAAGTGTCACCATTAACAATACAGCCGCTGACTCACTAATTACTTGCTTGCGACTGGGCCAAACCACTTTCTCGAACTCTTCTTTAGTGCCTTCAACAAATTTGTTGACGCTGAACCCACCCGAAGTTTCTGCTATTTCAGCTTCGTTTTTTTTGCTCACGGTTTCACCTCCCTTTTCGCTATCAAAAGTGCCTGCCGCTAAGAATAATCAATTCTTAACGAGATTCATACATCCAGTCAACAACTTACAGCTCTAGCTCCTAATTTCAACAACTCGAAGCAAGAGCTGTAAATAATAGTTAATAAGATTCTACCCGAAATTTTCTTGTCTTGTGGTTAATACTACAAGATTTTTGAAATCTTTCGGGTTGCAATCCTTCTATTGAGAGCGCGCCCTGGAGGACTTGAACCCCCGACATCAGGTTTTGGAGACCTGCGTTCTACCAACTGAACTAAGAGCGCTTGTAATGTCTTTAATTCAGTCCCAAACGCTGAACTTTCACCATTATAACGCAACTTGGGCAATATTTTTATAAAAAATAAAAATTTGGCTATTGGGAAAAGACTAAGCGGCAAAAGCCGCTATCACAATGATTTTCCCCGATGTCAGCCGTTCTTTACAAAGAACGGTCAAACCGCTGTTTAATGCGGGTTGCCTTACCAACACGGTCGCGTAGATAGTAAAGTTTTGCACGACGAACTTTACCACGACGAATAATCTTAATGCTGTCAATACGGGGAGAATGAAGCAAGAAAACTCGTTCAACACCAATGCCTTGGAATACACGACGGACAGTAATAGTTTCGTTAATGCCACCATTACGCTTGGCTATTACTACACCTTCGTAAGGCTGAACGCGAAATTTTTCGCCTTCTTTGATTTTTACACCGACTTTGACTGTATCGCCGACGTAAATGTCAGGCAAGTCTGATTTTAGCTGCTCCGCTTCTATTGAGCGGATAATTTCTTGAGCGTTCATTGTTTTATCGAAAAACTCACAATCAATAATAATAAGTCGAAAAGCAGCCTTTAGTCTACCTATTCTTAGACTTTAAAAACGTATAGACATAAAAAAACTCTGTAAGTATTAACTACAGAGTTTTTTAATTGGTGGCGGGAAGTGGATTTGAACCACTGACCTTCGGGTTATGAGCCCGACGAGCTACCAGGCTGCTCTATCCCGCGTCGTCTTTTTATAGTATATACTCAAGTTCTAAATTTGGCAACTATAAAAATGATAATTCTCCAATAACTTCCAAACGCTTATACTGACCGAGGTTCATAAATTTTTCTGCCATTGCTTGGGCAGTAGAAGGAGAAATCCACCCCATTTGCTGGAGTAAATGAATTGCGGCGGCATTTCTGGCTCGCTTTGCTCCATCTATAACTTTAATCGCCAGTCCCATACCTTCGCCGAGCCTACTAATACACTGCACACCTTCTGCTCCCGCTTTACTAACGAGTTCTCCTGGGCAATGGCGCATTAATTCGGTGTCAAACTCTCCATCTCCAGCCACCATTACCGGATGATGCGTCATCGCGCGTACAATTCTCTCCATATCTAAATTGCTACGCTCGGCAAGTTTGGCGTACAAATGTGCCATTTGTGCTAGCTGTAATAAATATGTTGGAACTCCACAGTCATCATGAACGCTAATAAATTCATCTGCTGGCATCCGTAGCAATTCCGCTACTTTACCAATGATTATTTGCTGAACTGGATGTTTACGGTCTAAATAACTATGTAAAGGGAAATGTCGCTGCTGACAAACCGCGAGCATTCCAGCATGTTTTCCAGAACAATTGTATTCTAAGCGACTTCGTTTACCTTCGGGAACTGGGCATTGCAGTGCAGTAGGGTCAATATCTGCCCGCCAGAGAATATTAAAAACTTGCCGCACCTGCTCAATACTGCCTTTGTGCGAACTAGTGATAATAGCTAAATCTTTATCACTCAAGTCATAACGTTCGAGAGTTCCTGTTGTTGTCACACAAAGTGCTTGAAACGGCTTAAGTGCCGAACGTACAAATGTAGCGGTTTCAGCATTGCCTGCAACTGATAAAACTCTGCCTCGTTCATCTGACACCACAGCTTGTACTGTGTGTCGAGATTCAATAATACCTTCACGCAGCAACCTGACTTCCAATGCTGCGGCTTGAGTTCTTTTTGCCATTGCTGCGTTTATGCTCAATACTTTTTATATAATCTGCCAAACTATAGTACCAGCAATGTACAACACCAGCATAAGGGCAAACGTCAGTTGCAGGCGCCGCAAAATTGGTTGAATTTGATACGTGACTATCAAACGGTCGCGCGTTAGTATCTCTGTTGGCTTTGCCCAAGTTTGACCGTCATACCATCCCGACTCTTCATAAAATATTACCGGGCTGAAAAGACGGTCGCGCACGTATGACCACCCCAAGTACAATCGCACCAATACAAGTACAACGCCAATACTAGCTCCAGCAGCAGCACTAAGAGCAAACTGAGCAATGAACTTGTGAGGAGGAAAACTAGCAGCAGACAATGGACCAGCAATTAGCCAGGACAAACCGTAAATCCAAGCGATTCTAATTGTGTACTCCCGTATAGAGGCAGTACAATCGCGAAACAACCAAGCCGATTTCAACTGTTCATATTCGTTGACGGGTTGTTGCTCGGTTGGCACTGGACATGAAACAGAAGACTTAGTCATGGCTCACTCCGCACAGGCAAGCTTCACTCATTTGTAAAATCGATACGTTCGGCATGACCCCAAAAAGCTTCCAAATTATAAAATTCGCGCTCTTTAGGCATCATAACGTGAACTATGACATCACCGTAGTCATACAGCACCCAATTTCCTTCTGCTTTCCCTTCTATCCGTAGGGGAACACGTTGCAAATCCTCTTTGATTTTGTCTTCAATCGCATCAGCAACTGCTCGAACCTGAACACGTGAAAAGCCTGTTGTCACCACAAAATAGTCTGCAATGTAAGAAACATCCGCGACTCTAAGTATCACAATGTCTCCTGCTTTGCGGTCAGATGCTGCCTCTGCTGCTGAAAAAGCAAGTCGGGCACTGGCATCATCGCTGTTTAATTGAGTGGCTTTAAACGGACTATTTGTCACTGCTACAGACCGTAATGGGAAGTTTTCTTGAGAATAATCCGACATTCAAGTTTGGTTTGAGATTTACTATTGTTTTAATTACCCGTTTCAAGTATTCTTTACAATTACTTACAATTGCCTCCTAAAAAGCAATGGCATGACAATCATGGTTTTTTTTGAATACTAACAAAAAAACACGTGTCCATGTTAGGGATTCACGCCTTTTCTAAAACTCTTTTCCCAGCTTTATCCTACATTTCGCCTCTATTCAGCAAATCGCAAATTATACCAGATTTTGCAGTATTAATAAAGATTTATACTAAAATATCCGTACAAACTTAATATTATTTATTATAGCAGTAGCACAGGTCGGAAAGCCTGTTCCATATGTTGGCACCGATTCCATGTGTTGGCGCCTGTGAAATGGCTATACAATGCCAAGCAGCGATTACTACGTTATCCTAGATATATATAGCGTTACTGTTAGGCATAGGAGAACGTAGGATGAGTTGGCGCGGCTCGACAACCGTCAAAGACCGTATTTTTGCTTGTTTACCTTATTTACTTCCTTTGATAGAGGTATCGAATTTTGGTAGACCTTTACTGTCAGAGTTTCCACCTCTCGCGGTAGTATTTAGTCCTCTGTTCGCAGTATCAGCTGTCTATAATACAATCGCTCGCAGCTTCCCGTTTGGGCTGGGTGGGTTGATTATATTTTTTGCCTTATTTATGCTAGTAGTCCGAAATGAAAGAGTGCCCCACTTTATTCGCTTTAACACGATGCAGGCAATTCTTTTAGATATTGTGATTATTTTATGCACTATAGTACTAGAGTTGATTGGTATTACAGGTAATGGGTTCGCGCTCTCTACCTTAGCCACAACAATTTTTCTTGGTATTGTTGTTGCATCTGCGTATTCAATTGTGCAATCAATACTTGGACGTTACGCAGAAATTCCAGCAATTTCAGATGCAGTTTATATGCAAGTTCGTTAGTAGTAGCACGTAAATAGCTTTCATCGTTAAGAGCGCGCTACCACTATATTTTCTAAACGACCAATTCCTTCAATTTCAACACGGATGCGGTCTCCTAATTGAAGTGGTCCAACTCCAAGTGGTGTACCTGTCAACACGACATCTCCAGGTAATAGCGTCATCACTTGACTTATATATGACACTAAATAATCTGGCGAAAACACCATTTGGTCAATACATGCCGATTGTACTGGTTTGGTATCGTCATTTAGAAAAGTTTGCAAGCGGGCGCCAGGATTGATTTCGCGTACAATCCAAGGACCAATAGGACAGAAACTGTCAAACCCCTTTGCTCGCGTCCATTGTCCATCTTTTGACTGCAAATCTCGTGCCGTTACATCATTGGCAATTGTGTAACCCCATATTTTATCAGTCGCTTCAGAAGGTGTACAACCAACTGTAGGGGCGCCTATTACTAACGCCAATTCTCCCTCATAATCTACACGCTGCGATTGAGGAGGATACATGATGTTTTCTTTATAGGCAATTACAGTTGTTGGTGGCTTCATAAATATTAGCGGTTCTGTTGGTACGGGAGTACCCATTTCTTCAGCATGATCCGCATAATTTTTTCCAACCGCTACAATTTTAGATGGCGCACAAGGAGCAAGAATGTGATAACTATCTGGCGCCAACGTTAAATCTGTGGGTTGACCTTGCATCCAAGGAGGTGCATCTAATACAACCACATCAAGCGATAACTGGAGCAAACCATAAAAAATCTGCCCTTCTTGACTTTGAACTCGCACGTAGCGCTGTGCCATAACTAATATCCTTGCTTCTCACCAGTCGTAGTATCTCGTTATAAAGGCAAACAGCTATTCGCTTTTCGTTTATTTCAAGGGAACTCACGACAAAGCTTACTCTATGTAAGATTACCACGGGTTCCATAAAACTCATTCATTTGAGATAAAAGCTGATATGATGGTAGTTCCTTGCTGAAAAACTGTCTATAAAGGCGTCCAACTGACTCGTCAGTTTGAATCAAAACGCGACAGTACAGCCATTTTGTCCAAAAGGATTACTATTTAATCATGCAAACCGTTTACGAAACAATGTACATTCTTCGTCCTGACCTTGGAGACGAGCAAGTCGAGCAAAACATTAGCAAATACGAAAACCTGCTCAAAGAACAAGGCGCAGAAGACATCGAAATTCAAAATCGTGGCAAGCGGCGCCTCGCATATGAAATTGGCAAGCATCGCGATGGAGTTTATGTACAAATGAACTACAAAAATGGTGGAAAAGCAATTGCACCAGTTGAGCGCGCGATGCGTTTGAGCGAAGAAGTAATCCGTTACCTAACCATTAAACAAGAAGTCAAGTTGGCGCCTGCTGAAGAAATTACAGAAGAAGTCGCATAAACTTTACTTAAATAAGTTCAGTAAGTACGCGCACTGGGTACAAAGTCCACCTCTTAATAAGAGTGTGTCGCACTTTGTACCCAGTATCTTTATACATATGCTACATTAGCAGTTACTTGCCGTCTCCGGGATGACGCTGTTATACCTAATGGTGGTAAAGTCTTTGTAATGGGAGCGTAAACATACTGTGAGCCAAACTGATAACTCCACAATTCAAGCTCTCTCTACGGAAGCGTCGAAGTTGCGTCAAGAATTGCAACTTCGTGACCAGCTCGTACAACAACTTTCGCAAGAATTGTTTCGACTGGTTAAAGGCAATACAAACTTTATGCCTGGTCCGGAAGTTTCAGAGCGTCATCAAACTCAACTGATAGCACTGCGTGAGCAGCTACAAGCAGTTGAGCAACAAGTCACATTTTATCAAGACCAAATCACATCTCGTGATACAGAAATATATCAACTACGGCAAACAGTTCAAGAACTGACAGACCGTAGTCGAATGTTAGAGCAAGTTGTACAAGAACTTCCGCAAATTTACCGTCGTAAATTTGAGGAGCGAATGGCGCCAGTTCGTGAGAAAGTGGCTACATTACAACGCGAAAATAGACAATTACAAGCAGAACTGCAAAGCGTTAGTTACCGTCTAGCTTTAAAAACTCGCACGGCAACGCACAGTGGTATAGATTTACCAAATTTTCCGCGTTTGTCATCTCCAGATGGAAATATGTCAACTGTTCCAAATGTATGAACTAAATATATAAATAGTTGAGGGATAAGCTTAGAATTAGGCTAAAAAATTAAAACTAAAATTCGACTAATAATTTAGCGATGCGCGCATCTATATTTACTTACACACACACATAAATACATTACATTATTCATCCAAGCAAGCCGTGAGTAATGGTCGTTTGCTAGTTGCAATCAGTTACTAACACAGAAGCAGAACCATACTACGGCGCCTTTTTCAAAGGTTACGATTGAGCGCTCGCACTATATATGTATAGGTATTGCTCAATAGTTGCTTGTAAATAAAATCTCGGCAAAATCAGCTTAAACCATTGAAGGTTTAGATGTATTTTTTAGCATGTTGTAGCTAAAAAAGGTTCGTCATTGTCAGCAGTTAGAACTGCATCTTCATAGGAGTTATAAATTTCAAACACTGAGTCTAGTTGGGTAAGCTCTAAAACCAACCGAACAGGAGTTTGAACATTGCAAAGAACTAAACGACAACCATGTTGACGTGCAGCTTTTAAACCATTTACCAGTGGAACTAGACCAGAACTGTCCATGAAATTTACATTAGCTAAGTCGATTACCCACAGTTGGTTAGCACTTGGGGTAATTTGACTTATCTTTTGGTTCAAATCAATTCCAGTTTGTGAATCAATGCGTTCACTAGGTTGGAACAAAACTACTTGGGACTCGGATGAATTAGTCATGAATTTAATCAGGTAGTTGTAACAGGCAAAAACAGAAAAATGACATAAATAACAAATTCTTCTTAACCACAAACTACTACACTACTCAGAAACTCTGAGTTGCGCTGCAATTTGGTTTAGTCGAAGAACATCAGTATTCATGCCGTATAAATTGTATTAACTATCCCAATATACGCATAAGATAACCATAAATTCGGTAGCTTTCGTATCTTTTACAGACTTTTTATAATTTATCTATACATTTGTGAAGTTTTTATAAATATATCATGAAATCTTTATGTAAAACTGCTGGTATAGTCTACATCTAAGTAAAAATTATTTAAACAAGTAAAATTATTTACCTTCTAAAATAAAATAACTTTAATTTGCTTTTAATAATTTTGTTTGCTAGTACTTTAAATAGAACCGTAAAATTACTGCTCCCTTTGAATTAATAATTACCTCTACTTTTGGGAATAGTAAATATAGGTATTTCCAATAATAACAATAAGATATTATTATTTTATTAGTACTAAAATACTGGCGGCAAAGTTTGACACCAAGTCTCAAAAAGCGTCAAGATAGATGTAAAAGTAAACAAATGTAAATATAGCGGTAACAAATGTCGTTAGAATTTATCTCGCTGGAGAATATCCAAGAGATTGCTCACCACTATGGGTATTTGGCAATTTTTGTGGGCATATTATTAGAAAACTTAGGCATCCCAATTCCAGGGGAAACTGTGACGTTAGTTGGAGGTTTCCTTGCTGGTAGTAATGAACTAAGGTACTGGTTTGTATTAGCTGATGCAGTAGCAGGTGCCACGATAGGTGGAATTTGCGGTTACTGGATAGGACGTGCAGGTGGTTGGCCGTTATTAGTTAAGTTTGGGCAACTGCTGCGTATTTCGGAAGTACGACTTTTAAGTATTAAAGATAAATTTAGTGAAAATAGCGTCAAAACTGTATTTTTTGGTAGATTTTTTGCTTTACTGCGAATTTTCTTGGCACCGCTCGCAGGTATTGTTGGTATGCCGTTCGGTAAATTCTTTCTAGTCAACATTGCAGGAGCTAGTATTTGGGGCAGTGTAATGGTAACGCTAGCTTACTTTGCAGGTAAAGTTGTCTCGTTAGAACAACTGGTTGCTTGGGTTAGTCAGTTTGCACTTTTAGCTTTGTTAATTTTAGCGGCCGTTATATTTATTCCTTTATGGCTTGAATCTCGGCAAGAAAAAATTGGCACCGGAGAATAGGGTTAACTTGCAACGGATACAACGGATGTAACGGATAAGTCAGATATATTTATATCCTCTAGGAAAATAACCTCATGACGCCGAAATTCCTAGAGGATAAGTCGGATACGTTTGAAGATTAACAACGGATAATTAACTGATGTAACTGTGCTTGTAATTTCATAAAGCAGAAATTCGTTTGTAATGAATAACTCATCCGTTACATCCGTTACATCCGTTGCCAACTATCTATTGTCCTGTTTGTGACCAAACGCGGGTTGGCAGTCCCCAAACATAAATAAAGCCTTCGGCAGCTTTATGGTCGAACTGGTCTTCGGCGCCGTATGTTGCCAGGTCAGGTGTATATAAAGTATTTTCAGAGCGGCGCCCAACAATTGTGGCGTTGCCTTTAAATAACTTTAAACGTACTGTTCCAGATACGCGCTCTTGGGTTTTTTGAATGAAAGCATCGAGTGCAGCTTTTAATGGGCTATACCATAAGCCGTTATAGACTATTTGGGTATAAGTTTGCTCAATTCCCCTTTTGTACTGGGTGACATCAGCTGTTAACGTCAAACTTTCTAAATCACGATGGGCGTTGATTAAAACTACCATTGCTGGAGATTCATAGATTTCCCGTGATTTAATTCCAACAAGACGGTTTTCAATCATATCAATCCGTCCAATACCGTGATTGCCTGCTGTTTTATTCAGCGCTTCGATTAATTCAACGGGATTTTTTGGTTCTCCATTGATGGTTGTTGGAATACCCCTTACAAATCCAATTTCAATATATTCTGGTTCGTTAGGAGTGTCAGCTATTGCCTTGGTCATTTCATAGATTTCTTCGGGAGGTTCCATTGCTGGGTCTTCTAACACCCCCGCTTCTATACTCCGACCAAGTAAGTTTTTGTCAATACTATAAGGGGAAGATTTTTTGACGGGTGCTGGAATGCCGAAACGCTCACCGTAAGCAATTGTTTCTTCTCGACTCATTCCCCACTCACGTGCTGGTGCCAAAATTTTTAAGTCTGGCTTTAAAGCAGCAGTTGAAACATCAAAACGTACTTGGTCATTACCTTTACCCGTACAACCATGTGCGATTGCATCTGCACCATATTTTTCTGCAACCTCTACTAATATTTTTGCAATTAGTGGACGTGCGAGCGCAGTTCCTAGAGGATAACGGTTCTCATATAAAGCATTAGCTTGAATAGCGCCGAAAGCATAATCCTTGATAAAAGTATCTTTTACATCCATAACTAGTGATTCACTAGCACCCGATTTTAATGCTTTTTCGCGAATAGGCTCTAATTCATCACCCTGTCCTAAGTCAGCAGCAAGAGTAATTACCTCTTCTACACCCCATTCTTGTTTGAGGTAGGGAATACATACCGAAGTATCTACCCCACCAGAATATGCCAAAACAACCTTCTTTGCGCGACCCATTCGTTTCTCCAATTGGCAGCAATACCGAGGTCTATATTATCTGATGATTTAGCAAATGGGGGATAGAAATAATGAAGAATAGATAGTGGATAGCTGACAATAAGGGGTAACACATGGGTAAGTACGATAAAATTTTTCAATCGGACGATGTATCTCAAGAGGTACTAAGTCCAGAAGAAGCAGTTGCTGCTATTGCTGTTGTCACAACAGCAGCAGATGTAACCCTTGAAAATGTAGATATCGAAATGCTTGTTGATATCCTCTGGGGTTTTGAGGTATTTGAGCAGTATGACGACAATGCACTTTCTGAAATTATTAGTAGATTAATCTCAATTGCGGAGACTGATGGGTTAGGTGCTTTATTTAACGCTGCGTTGGAGTTCCTTACTGACGAACTAGTTCTGGATGGGTTTGCGGCAGCAGCTAGCGTTTTAGTCTCAGAGGATGATATTGATATTCCGAAAGCGAAAATGCCTTTACTCAAGCAGTTACAATTTGTGTTGGAAGTGGAAGACGAAGAAGTAAACGAAGTTATCGAAGAAGTTTTAAATGCGTTTGAGGAAGTTGACGAAGATACTTTAGGTGATGAAATAACTGATTTTGAAGAAGACGTTTACTCTTCTCCTTTATGTAATTTTACCGTCTCCATTCCAGTTACTCCTGATGCAGGTGGAAAAATCCAAACTTCTGAAGGGATGGTAAGTTTTTCTGATGACTACGGAACTTTACTAAGAATCGATTATTACCTTATTCCCCCATCCCAGCGAGACGAAATTGATGATTCTGTTCGTGAGCAATATTTTGAATCTGTTCTACTGGATAAATATATACCTCAAGCAATAGTCGCTAATTTATCTTCTGCTTGTGTGGAATATACTGAATTTTTACCGAATGAAATGCAAGGCGCCTATTTTGCCTTGGTGAACATGCCTGGTGGCTGTACAATATCCAAACAAGAAAACAACGGTCATCCCCAAAGACTTGATGCATTTCGTGGCATCATCGCGTTTCAACAACATGATTTTATATACATAGTTACTAGTCAGCGCTGCTTCTTTAATGGTGAAACTCCTGACTCTATCGATACCGAAGCCGAAACGATGAAAGCAAATATACTAGCCTTCATCGATACAATCGAATTTTCCAACATCTAACATCCCAGGACTCCATTATCATTAATTTTGATGGGTTGTAGCACAAGGCTTGCGATGCCTGTGCTACATGCCACTACAGAAAAATTTTCATGCCAAAGATACATTCCAAAAATCTGCTAAATGTGTGACTTTATTTGTGTAAACATCAAAATTGCCGCTCCAAAAGCACATTTACTTGTAAAATCAGAATATTAAGTTTTATAACAAGCGCTCAAAGCTCCAAACTAAAAACGCTAAAGAGAGGATTTCACACAATGGCATTTGAACAACCACCACTCCCCTTTGCAAAAGATGCGCTCGAACCATACGGCATGAAAGCCGAAACCTTTGAATATCATTATGGTAAGCATCACAAAGCTTATGTAGATAATCTCAACAAGTTGGTTGATGGTACTGATTTAGCCAACAAGTCACTTGAAGAGGTAATTCAAATCTCCTTCAAAGACTCTTCCAAAGCTGGCGTTTTCAATAATGCAGCCCAAGTTTGGAATCATACATTCTTTTGGAACTGTTTGAAACCTTCAGGTGGCGGCGCCCCTAATGGTGACCTCAGCGCTCGAATTGAGAAAGACTTTGGTGGCTATGATAAGTTCGCTGAAGAATTCTCAAATGCTGCTGCAACCCAGTTTGGTAGCGGTTGGGCCTGGTTGGTTGATGATGGTGGCAAGCTTTCTATTATGAAAACACCAAACGCCGAAAACCCACTTGCACACGGCAAAAAAGCATTATTAACTCTCGATGTATGGGAACACGCATACTATATCGATTTTAAAAATGCTCGCCCTGCGTTTATCAAGAATTTCCTTGATAAACTAGTTAACTGGGATTTCGTCGCTCACAACATGGCAGCTGCCTAAGCTAGTAAGGGCGGGTTAACAAAGAATCTAAAACTTAACTTAGCATCCTTGTGAACCCGCCCTCCCCCAAAAAGTCCAAAACCCAAAATCCAAATAAATGGATAGCGAAGATATAGCCCATTACATCAATATCACAAACGGCGCCTCTAAACCGTGGCTGCTGGTTCAACTACGACTCAAAAAGCTGCAAGAGCGTCGCGCGGAAATTTCTCACGAAGAATATGTTAGAGAATTAGAAGATATTCACCAAGATATGATGAAACTCGGTGAGTGGTGGCGTGGAAGAGAAAGTGAAGTTTTTTGATATTAGCTTTGTTAAAAAAAAATAAAAATTTGTATTCGTGTGATGATAGCCTAGTAAGTCGTTGGATTGATAACGGTGTTTTGACGACATGGATTACCGCGAGGCTGGAGTTGATGTTGAGGCTGGTCGAGCTTTTGTAAATCAAATTCGCAATTTGGTTCATAGCACGTTTAGACCTGAAGTTCTGGGTGGATTGGGTGGTTTTGGCGGTTGCTTTCAATTACCTTCTGGCTATAAGGAACCTGTGCTTGTGTCGGGTACCGATGGTGTGGGAACGAAGCTCAAAATCGCGCATATGCTCAACCGTCACGATACAGTCGGTATTGATTTAGTTGCGATGTGCGTTAATGATATATTGACCAACGGCGCCGAACCTTTGTTTTTTTTAGATTATGTCGCAACAGGAAAGTTAGAACCCGAACAACTAACTCAAGTCGTAGCAGGTATTGCTTCGGGATGTAAGCAAGCAGGTTGTGCCTTACTTGGTGGTGAAACTGCTGAAATGCCAGGATTTTATCAAGCTGGTGAGTATGACTTGGCTGGTTTCTGTGTGGGAATTGTTGAAAAAAGTCTTTTGCTCGATACTTCACAGGTACAAATTGGAGATATTGCTATCGCACTACCAAGCACTGGTGTTCATAGTAATGGTTATAGCTTGGTAAGAAAAATTGTCAGCGATAATAATTTGGCATGGGATGATAAACCAAATATACTCGGTGGTAAAACTTTAGGCGAAACTTTTTTGACACCAACACAAATTTACGTTCAGCCAATATTAGCAGCGCGCGCTTCAGGGCTAGAAATTCACGGAATGGCACATATTACAGGTGGTGGGTTGCCAGAAAATTTACCGCGTTGTCTGGGTGCAGGTCAGGCGATTAAAATCGAATTGAATTGGACTATTCCACCTGTATTTGAATGGCTCGCACAAACAGGTGATGTTGGTCGAGTTGCAATGTACAATACTTTTAATATGGGTGTTGGATTTGTTGTGATAGTGCCACCACAGCAAGCAGAGCAAACAATTAGTTACTTTGGTTCACATAACATTACAGCTTTCACGATTGGAGAAGTCGTTTCTGGCGCCGGTGAATTAATAGGTATACCTACTTAATATTTGTATTAAAAGAAGCCCGGTTTCGTAGAAGTTACCGGGTTTATTTAATATGACCAATCGAAAATACTCATGACTATAAGCTTTTAAATTTGCTAACGTAGTCTTAACATATTGCAAAATTTTGCCACACATTATTACAAAATCACGGCTGACACTACAAAATAGTGCTGAATCTGACAAAAATCATAGAAGGTGTATCTAACAAGTAAAAATAAATACTATTTAACTTAAATAGAAGAGGTTATGACTGTAAATTTTGCTCGCACTGTTGCATCTAAAGAGCTTTTAAAGGAAGTATTCCAAAATATTAATGCTTCATCTTGCCCTCAATTTTATAACTTTCACTTGCACACGGTTTATTCAGATGGGAAGTTGCAACCAGATGCATTGATGGAACAAGCAATTGCTTATGGTTTAAAGGGACTAGCAATTACTGACCACCACGCAATTGGTGGTTATGAAGCTGCGATGTCGTGGCTTCTTGATTGGAAATGGAAGAACCAAGGATGTAAAACACCACATTTGTGGAGTGGTGTGGAAATTAACGCCAATTTATTAGGCGCCGAAGTTCATATTCTAGGTTATGCGTTTGATGTTGAACACCCAAGCATGAAGCCATATATCCAGCGACGATGTGTGACTGGTGATGATTATGAAGCGAAAAATGTAATTGCCGCTATTCACGAAGCTTCGGGACTCGCAGTACTTGCCCACCCAGCGCGCTACCGAAGACCGTTGTTTGAATTAATTCCGGAAGTAGCTAGGCTGGGAATCGACGCGGTAGAGGCTTTTTATGCTTATAACAACCCTAAACCTTGGAAACCCAGCACGATTGAAACTGAACAAGTGCTTCGTCTTGCAGACCAATATGGTTTGTACGCTACCTGCGGTACTGATACACATGGTTTAAGTTTATTGCAGCGTCTGTAATTGCTTAGTCGTTTTAGAGGTAAAACGACGGATATACTGACTTGCTGTATTGTTCATATTTTGTTACAAAAATACATGGAAGTATAAATACCAAACGCAAATGTTCGGCGGACTAAGTGGTTTAACAGATCCAAAAGGCACTGACTGGGGAGAGCGTATGCTCAACACAGTAGCGAGTCAGACTATTCGCCATTTGTTTACAAAAAGCGAGTCTGTCGAAGTCTCTGTGCGTTGCTTTCCAAGCAGCAAGTTATTGCAAGGTAGTATTGACAGCTTTAAGATGAGCGGACGAGGTTTAATGATTCGTCGCGACTTTGCTGTCGAGGAGATGTCATTTGAAACTGATGCAGTCGCAATTGATTTTAGTTCGGTACTGAGTGGAAAGCTAAAACTCAAGCAACCAACACAAGCTGTTGCCCAAGTTGTTTTATCTGAAGCTGGTATTAATCAGGCTTTTGGCGCCGAACTTGTCACAAAGCGTTTAGATAATCTATCATTACCACAATTAACTGAGCTATCAGGTGGTAATCCTGTTTCGTTTAAAGATGTTCAGGTGGAGCTTCTACCAGAGAACCGCTTGAAGATTATTGCTAAAGCTGATTTTAACAACGGCGAACTCATACCTATTATTATGACCGTTACTATTGGTATTCAAAAACGGCGTCGTGTTTCGTTTCAAAATCCAGAAATTGAGCTACAGACAGTATCAGAAGAACAAAAGGATTCTTCAAAGACTTTGGGATTAGTACTGGCGGAGATTTTAGATAATATGGTTGATTTAGACCGCTTTGACTTGGATGGCGTCAAAATGCGGTTAAACCGTTTGGAAACCGAAGGTAAAAATCTAATTTTTAGTGGTTATGCGGAAATTGAAAGAATTCCGCAAACTGGTTAACTTTGGTGGGCATGGTTGATTTAGTATGGTGGGCAGTGCCCACCCTACAGTTTACCGTCCGACACCGATATATTGGAAACCAGCTTTTTCCATATCTTGAGGGTTGAGGAAGTTACGACCGTCAATAATTACAGGGTGGCTCATCAACTTAGCCATTTTGTTATAGTCTAAGGTGTTGAATTGTTGCCATTCTGTAACTAGTACCAAAGCATCACAACCATCTGCAAGACGTTCAGCGTCAGTTTCTACTAATACACCCGAAAGACCATGACGCATTCCGGTTTGAGAAACTATTGGGTCGTATGCTTTAACTTTGGCGCCGAGACGATTGAGTTGTTCAATTAAATTTAGTGCAGGTGCATCACGTAAGTCATCTGTATCAGGTTTAAATGTTAAGCCGAGTAATCCTACAGTTTTACCTTTAAGAATTTTCAGAGCTTGTTGTAGTTTTTCTAATGCAATTAAACGCTGACGTTCGTTAACGCTAACAGCAGCTTTGAGGAGTTGAGCTTCGTAACCGTAGTCATCAGCAGTGTGAATAAGCGCACTAACATCTTTGGGGAAACATGAACCACCCCAACCAATACCAGCATTGAGGAACTTGCTACCAATACGTGAATCTAAACCAATACCTTTTGCAACTTGAGTGACATCGGCGCCTACGCGGTCGCAAATGTTAGCAACTTCGTTAATAAAGCTAATTTTGGTTGCTAAGAAGGCGTTAGCGGCATATTTAATCATTTCTGCCGAACTGAGGTCTGTTGCGAGAAAAGGAACAGGGGCAGCAGTTTTATTTTCAGCAAACTGACGCTCGACAATAGGAGCATAAAGTTGCTTCATCAATGCGACTGCTCTAGTGCTATTACCACCAAGTACAATTCGGTCGGGGTTGAAGGTGTCATAAACAGCGGAACCTTCGCGCAAGAATTCTGGGTTGCTAACAACATCGAAGTCTGCAACTTCGGGCAACCTTTCTGCGGGGCCGCTACCTGCTGTAACTAATTGTTTTTGACGTTCTGCAAGACCATCCAGAACAATCATTCGCACCCAGTCACCTGAACCAATGGGTACTGTAGATTTATTCACAATTACTTTGTAACCACCATTTAAATTGGCGCCAATACTGCGGGCAACTGCTTCTACATAACGGGTATCACTTTCACCATTAGGTAGTGGAGGTGTACCAACTGCAATGAATAAAATTTCACCGTGTGCAACACCAGCAGCAATGTCGGTGCTGAACTCAATTCTTCCTGATTGAATTGCACCTTGCATGATTTCGGAAAGTCCGGGTTCAAATATCGGAGACTGACCGGCTTTCATAATTTTGACTTTTTCTTCGTTATTGTCGATGCACACAACATCATGACCAATATGTGCTAAACAAGCACCTGTAACCAAGCCAACATAACCAGTACCAATTACACAAACACGCATTTTAGTTCAATTCCTATCTTAATTTTGTACAATGAAAGTGAAGTAATATTTAAAGCTGTCTTTACCTTAAATAGCCGCATCGCCCATGCGTTTACGGAAATCTTCCACTGTTAGTTTCAATCCTTCCGCAAGAGGCACAGTGGGTTCCCAATCAAGCAATGTTTTAGCTTTAGTAATATCAGGACGGCGCCGACGTGGGTCATCAGAAGGTAAAGGTTCATGGATTATCTCTGCATTTGGATTAATCATGTCTCTCACCGCTTCTGCTAACTGCAAAATCGTATATTCTCCGGGATTACCAATATTTACAGGACCAACATAGTCACTGTTCATTAAGCGAATAAACCCTTCAATCAAATCTGAAGCGTAACAAAAACTACGAGTTTGAGAACCATCACCGTATACGGTTAAAGGTTTACCCTGTAATGCCTGAACAATAAAGTTACTAACAACACGACCATCGTTTTCTAACATACGTGGGCCGTATGTGTTAAAAATACGAACGACTCGTATATCAACTTTATTCTGACGGTAATAATCGAATGCTAATGTTTCAGCAATACGCTTACCTTCGTCATAGCACGCGCGTAAACCGATAGGGTTAACATTACCTCTGTACTCTTCGCTTTGTGGGTGTACATCAGGGTCTCCGTAAACTTCGCTAGTTGAAGCTAAGAAAAATCTTGCTTTAACGCGCTTTGCTAGTCCCAACATATTGAGAGTACCCATGACATTCGTTTTCACGGTTTTCACGGGATTGTACTGGTAATGTACAGGAGATGCTGGGCAAGCCAAGTGGTAAATTTGGTCTACCTCCAACCGAATTGGTTCTGTGATGTCGTGGCGAATGAGTTCAAAGTTAGGATTATCCAACCATTGCAGGATATTGCGCTTGTTGCCCGTGTAAAAATTATCCAAACAAATGACTTCATGCCCAGCGGTCATAAGTCTGTCGATAAGATGGGAACCAAGAAACCCAGCTCCGCCCGTCACCAAAATTCTCATACTTTTCCTGTGTTTAGAGATATTCACTTCAAGATGCGCTTGTATATAGGGTACCCAGCACCGACCCAAAAATTCATCACTAACAAAATTTTGTCAGTATTTTTTCGCTTATAAGAGCTAATATTTGCTGCCAAGTGATATACAGACGTGTCTATCCACTGGTTGTAAATGCCACTTGCAAAATAACAAATATCGCTCGCTATAAATAAAGGAAAATTAAAGATTCACACAATCTTCAAAAAAACTTAACTTCTACTATATGCAGAACTAACGATAAATAAATGCCAAAAAGTGGTTGACAATGTAGAGACGTAATTAATCACGTCTCTACACTACGGCGGTTTTACTTGCCACACCAGCAGTTGCCGTTGCCTCAATACCGCGTTGTGGTTCTCCGAGCATGACTATTGAGCATGTTAGTTGACGTGCTAACTGTGTTGTAACGTCACTGATGGCTAAACCGCCTGGTATTGTATGATTACGTATAAAAGGTAGTACAACTAAATCGTAAAGTCGCGCGGCTTGAAGAATTGCTTGTGCGACGTTTTCGTGGGCGATGATTTGGACTTCTGGTGGATTAGATAGTGATAGTTTGGATACGATTAGCCCTAACTGTGAACGTAATGATGCTATTTTGCTGGAACTTGTACGGCGTTCACATACGTTTAACACAGTTACTTGCGCTTGCAAACCTTCTGCTAAAATGTGCGCGAAATGTACGGGCTGTAGTACAGGCGCCATTAAATTTTCAACAGGTACTAATATACGCTGAATTTTTCTTGGTGATTCAACTAAGCGGGTGACGGCAACAGGACAATGTGATGCCCAAAGCACGTTATCTATGACATTTCCAAATAGTTTTGCTCTTATACCAGTACGCTTACCCCATCCCATTACTATTAAACTGGCAGTTTGCTCGCGTGCAGCTCTACTTATTCCTTGTGCAAAAGCATCGTCAATACGAAGTAGTGGTTCAGACTCAACGTTAAGAGCTTTTGAAACAGCACTTGCTTTAGCTAATAATCTTTCACTGCGCTCTAATGATGCTTCTAAACGTGGTGCATCCATTTGCGCGGCAGCTGTTGCAATTGCTAAAGGAATTATTTTACCATTTGCAACAGATGCCAATAATGCCGCCATTTCAATTAAGTGTTGCTGAGTGTGGGGGTTATATACGGGGACTACAATTGTAAACGGATTATTATTTTGATTGACAGATGGATAAACGGGTGCAGGTAAGTGTTTTTTTGCAACAGATATATTTAAACCTACTGCTGCTCTACTCGTAATTAGTGGGCCAATTGTTGAAGTTACGAGCATCAAAAGGATAATACTATTAAATATAGATGGAGGTAGTAAGCCTGCTCGATAGCCTACGAGTGTTGCTGCAACGGTGGCGCCTACTTGTGGTAAGGATAATGACCACATTGTGATTGCTTCTCGCCAGTTATATTGATATAAAAATTTTGCTAGTATTGCCGCAACGAATTTACTCAAAATTAAACCCGCAATGATAAAAGCAGGTAGTTGTAGAGTTGTTATGTTTCGAGTAAACGATGTCAAATCTACTAGTAATCCTAAGTCAACAAAAAAAATCGGTATAAATAATACACTACCGACAAACACGACTTTTTCTTTAACTGGACCGTCTGCTAAAGCTTCATTAACTGCCAAACCTGCTAAAAAAGCTCCGACAATTTTTTCTATACCAATTAACTGGGCACCAGCCGAAGCAAGAAATACTACCAATAATACAAATAAAAACTGATGTCCTTCGTCTTCACGTGAGCGTCGAAAAAATTCCTTACCTGCCCAATCAAATCCGACTAAAACTACTGTTGCATATATAGTTAACCAGCCAATTAGAGTAATTAAGCTAAAAACGTTGAGTTGACTTGTGTGAACAGCTATGCATACAGCGAGTAGCAATAGGGCACTAATATCAGTAAAAACAGTGGCGCCCATTGTGACTGTAACAGCTTCGTTATTAGCTACGCCCAAACGATTAATAATCGGATAAGCGAGCAAAGTATGGGAGGCAAATAATGAGCCAATTAATATTGCAGCGTTCCAATCAAACCCAAAACTTCTTCCAACAGCGGTACCGACAATCATCGGTACACCAAATGTGAAACTACCAAAACCCAATGACCGATTTGCAGTGTGGCGAAACTGATCAATTTCAATCTCAAGTCCAGCTACAAACATTAGGTACACTAACCCAATATCTGATAGCAGGTTCATCGTTTGCGATTTATCTTGTAAAAAATTCCAGCCATGTGGACCTAGTACCATCCCAGCCAAAAGTAAACCTACTACTCCAGGTAGCCGCAGTCGTTCAAATACAATTGGAACAACCAAAATAACTAGCAGTAAAATAGCAAAAGGAACAATTGGCTCCTTGCCAAGACCTTGAGATGTTGGTGCAAGTACTTGGGATATTAGTTCCATAGGTTGGTGTTTGGCAGGAGTGAAACTTGAAAGCAGAGAGTATTTTCCTAATTACAAAGCTGACGCTTTTTTAATGAGTATTGTTGCTTTTATATTTTTTATATAAGGAAATAGTATTTTTTATAACAATTGGCGCCCGATATGATAACCGCAGTTATTTATTGCTTATATATGAATTTGGCTCAATATATATTTTAAACGGTCGTAATCGTCTTTGAGTAGTATACTTAGAGTCCGACCAGCTTTAACTAACCATTCACGGTCAGCCTTGCGTAGTTGAAACACTTCACGAATTGCCGCTGCCGTCAAAGAATCGATAGGGGCGCCGTTTATAGTTAAAAGAGTTCGTAAAAAGTCCATTTCCTCTGAAAATCGTATTATCGCATCGGATTCGCAGCGATAAACAGCCTGATGAATTTGTGGAGGACGAGGTGGTAAGTACTGATAGACAGCACCGTTTGAATTATTAGTTTTTGGCTGCTCAAACCCGATAATTGCGGCACGAAACTCTGTTTTAAGCATAGCAAAAATTTGGGGCTGTTCCTCACGTAAATCAGCGAGTGACATACCCAAAGCGCGCGCACGATGCACTGAGTCTATTGGCATGGTGGTGGCGTGATAAACAACAGCGTAAACTTGATTGCCAGATTCTTCATCTTGTGATTTTACCCAGCTACCGAATGGGGGCATTGGGGGAAAGCTCAAATCATCTGGTTCTAAACACTGAGCTAAAAATTCTGTTGTTGTTGTCTCTATGACTTCGGCGATGTGATTTTCATCACGGTTACTACGATTGAATTGTGGTAAAGGAAGGCGCATACTTATAGAGACGTGATAAATCACGTCTTGAAAATTATAAATATAAACCCTAACATCTCATATTTATAATTTAATACAGATGTTTTGGTTTTTTATATATTAATCTGGCACCTGTGATTGGGGCGGGTTCTGATTGGGGCGGGTTTAGGGGCGGGTTTAGCGATATCGTCGTTGATAACGCAAATTTCGGTTAACCCGCCCCTACAGTATCATTTTCCTTTTTTGCGACTTGCGGTTTCTACGGCTTCTAATTCCGATAAACGGAATGTGATTAATTTATCCCAATTACCACCCTCGAACAAAACGGCAACTTTACCATCGCTGACTCGTTGAACTAATCCTTCAAAGCGATAGTAGGTATCTGCGGGGTTTTTGACGCGAACGGTTGCTCCAGGCAGAATCATGGCTTTTACTCTTTTTATGGTTGGTTTCCTTTATATAGCTTAATACTTGTTAGGCGGAGCGTGAAAACTCCTAACTCCTAACTCGTACAGACGCGTTATCCAGAGGATTTCCCGTAAAGCGGAGCTTTTCCCGCAGGGTAGGGATTAATCGCGTTTCTACTCCTAACTCCTACGCCCAATATTTCTTTTTGGTTCGGAAGTTGGCGACTGATTCGACGATACCTAGGGATACGAAGTTTGTTACCATCGCCGAGCGTCCGTAGCTCATCCAAGGTAATGGTATTCCCGCAACTGGCGCCAGTCCAACGTTCATACCGACGTTTACTATTACCTGGAAAACAATCATTGCTAAGACTCCAATTGCTAGGAGTGAACCAAAATTATCTTTGGCTGTTTGAGCAATATGTAGTAAGCGCAGGCAAAGTAAAGCAAAGACTGAAAGTAATATTAAACAACCTATAAAACCAAACTCTTCACCAACGGCAGAAAATATAAAGTCTGTATGTTGTTCAGGCACGAAATTAAGTTGTGTCATCGGGCCTTTATTTAATCCCCATCCTAGCCACTCTCCAGCACCGATGGCAATCCGTGATTGGTGTTGGTGATATCCTGTCGTTAACAGGTTTTGGTCGGGATTTAAAAATGATGTTAAGCGTCCTTTTTGATATTCTTTTAAAACGTGATTCCAAAGGAAAATACCTATTTCCCCACCTAGCATATTAAGTGCCCAGGCGCCGATTCCACTTACACCAAATCGTTTCCAAGGCAAAGTACGCCACCCAACAATACCCATTGCTACTGCCCAGATTAACCCCAAAGGACCAAACACCAAATCCCTGGAAAAAGCAATCGTAAAGGGCCATTGAATACTAAATAATATCGCGGCGATAATTGGTGAAACCATTAGTACTAACCAACCTGGATTTGCGTTTGCCCAGTACAACATCCCTAAGACAATTGCTCCGAACACTAACGATGTCGCTAAGTCAGGTTGGATGAAAACTAATGCCCAAGGAATTGCGGTGAATGCCATCGCACGCGCAACTGTAGATAAACTTGATGCTGTTGTTTTATGTAATAGCGCTGCCAAAGTAATAATCATTGCCAATTTAGCAAATTCTGACGGCTGTACAGGTATACCAGCAATACTAATCCACCGCTGTGCCCCTTTTGCGCTTTTACCAATAAGCATTACCGCGACAAGGCTGATATTGACTGCGGTATATATATACCAGTGGTACTGGAGTAGATTTTCGTAGCGTACACGGGCAATAATTAGTGCCATACCGGCGCCTATCAAGGAGATTAACCAGTGCCACCACCAGTCAATTAGACCCTGGCTTAACTCGGTGCTGCGAATCATTAAGCCGCCGAAGAAGCTGATGCCAACTACAACGAAGAATAATAGCCAGTCGATTTGCTGCCAAGGTTTAATCCAATACTTCCAGCGTGATTGGGAGCGCGAACTCTTTTTTAATAACATTGTACGATTTTAGACTTTAGCTTTATAGATTTTAAATTTAGTCGCCACTAAAAATCTGTATTCCCAGGTATCACCTGAGAACCAGAATGAAAATATTTTATTTTTTTATGCCAAAACTGTAATATCCTACACAGAAACCGGGCTTCTTGTTATAAATTATGCTAAAAATTCTAGTTTGTCACAAAGAAGCCCGGTTTCTTAGGAGCAACTTAGAGCTGCAACAGATACTTTGCCTGCAATGGCTAGTGCAATTGAACATAAGGCTTTTGCACTTGCTGATGATGGGTCTGCGGCAACAATTGGCACACCGTTATCTCCACCAACGCGCGTGGAAATTTCTAGTGGGACACAGCCAAGTAAAGGTACATCCAATTCTTGTGCTGTTTTTGACCCACCACCTGAACCAAATATATCGTATTGTTTTTCCGGCATATCAGGGGGAATAAAGTAGCTCATATTTTCTACTATTCCCAACACAGGCACGTTTAGCTGTTGAAACATCCGTAGTCCTTTACGTGAATCTAACAAGGCAACGGTTTGTGGTGTTGTGACTATTACGGCGCCTGCCATTGGTACTGCTTGTGTCAATGTTAACTGGGCATCGCCTGTACCAGGAGGCATATCAACGATTAAATAATCGATATCGCCCCATTCTACTTGGTATAAAAATTTACGAATGATACCATTTAGCATTGGACCACGCCAAATCACGGGTTGGTCTTTATCAATTAGAAAACCCATTGATACTAACTTGACGCCGTGATTAAAAGCAGGTTCCAATATTTCACCGTTTTCGGATGGACGCACAATTAGCGATGTGTCTGATAACCCTAACATTGTTGGGTCATTGGGTCCGTAAATGTCAGCATCTAGTAAGCCTACTTTGGCGCCTGTTTGAGCCAAAGCAACAGCTACGTTAACTGCTACGGTACTCTTACCAACTCCACCTTTACCGCTAGAAATGGCAATAATATTTTTTACGCCTTTAATACCAGTACGGTCGGCTAAATCTTTTTGCTTTGGAGTTTCTGCCGTAACTTCCACTGCCACATCAGTAACACCTGGTAGCTTTTTAACAGCTCTTTGACAATCTTCGACTATAAACTCGCGCAACGGACAAGCAGGTGTAGTCAACACTAATGTGAAGCTAACCAAAGAGCCGTCTATTTTGACGTTGCGAATCATGTTCAGCTCCACCAAACTTTTGCGGAGTTCGGGGTCTTGCACTGGTCGCAACACTTCTAATACTGACTGCGTATCAAGAACACCATTCATAGCTTTTTCCACCCTTACTGCCCCAAAATTTTTTTTTGTATCTAATCGGATTTTAACTGGCTATGGGGGTGGAGTTATGCTAACTAAAAATCGAAGCAACCAAATTGACGTGGTTTTCTCTTGCTTGACACTGCTTTTAATGCCGTTCCTTCTACTGCTTCAACTAGTGCGCGCGCTACACGGTCTGCATAGGGACGCGAGAATGACCAAATTAACGGAGATAACCAGCCGCGTAATGTTACAGAATATGACAAACAAGTGCCGCAAACTGTAGACTCTACTTTATAAGTTATCCGTTCCTCAATCCCCGGAAGTGCTAGCACCCTAATACTCAATAGTTCTCTTGGGTTAACTCTTTCTACAAAAATACGAATGGGAATTGGTGATAAGCGCGTCACTGCTTCATATATCAACCCTGGTTTTGGAACTAATCCATAAGGTACATTAGTACTTTTTAACAGTGGATGCCAAGAAACATCAGCTATGTCAACTACTTTCTGCCAAAGTTCGTCAACTGAAGCCGAGCTAATTTCTCTGTATGTTCGTACTAAGGAAGCGCATATCCGGCGCCGTTTGCGGTGGATAAACCTAGATAACCAACCTTGCATTGAATTCGACCCTCCTCGCGTTTGCGCTCTCTTTAATGTTGCTGTGGCATTGTCAGCGTTGACAAATTTTGCTATCTAAATCTTTGTTCTCATTCAGAACTTAATGCTTTAAATAGGTAATCGTTACATACATATATCTCTTAACCTAATTAGTCTTCCTTCTGACGACGTATACACGCTTGTTATTAAGTATGAATTTTTATTAACACGACTTGTTGCTAAACTGACAATATGCATATCAGAATCCATGAAAAGACCTGCAAGAGTAAATATAAATGTTTATTCTTCGGTGGCGCCAGTAGTAAGAATAGCACTTTAATTGTTTGTGTATTTTTATGTATTAATTAATATTGTGTTACTTGGGCTGTATTACTTACTAGAAGTGGATTTTGGCGATTTTAATGCAATGTTAAGCATTCGTTAAAATAACAAATCGTATACAAGTAGATACACAATTTAAGAGAGAATAACTTAAGTTACGCCGACGCTTGTGTGTCAACATACGGGGATATCATGTGTCCGGCTTGTGGTAGTAGCGTTTATTCTACGCTTGCAAGCAATAAAGCTGCACTACCCTATGGATTAAAAGCCATAAAAACAAAGAGTGAAAATTTTAATCTAGGTTTTGAGACTTATGTTGACAAACTCGCATTCTCCTGCTATTCAAACTTCTCCATCAAAATTTTTACCCCCAGACAACGCGAAAGAGCGAGTTAGTGCTTTCATGCGTCAATTACAAGACGAAATTGCTAACGGTTTGGAAGCAGTTGATGGTGTTGCCAAGTTTCAAGAAGATAGCTGGGAGCGTCCCGAAGGTGGTGGTGGACGTTCGCGCGTTTTACGTGACGGGGCAATCTTTGAACAAGCTGGTGTCAATTTTTCGGAAGTGTGGGGAGACCATTTACCACCATCAATTTTAACCCAGCGTCCTGAAGCTGCTGGACATCGTTTCTACGCTACTGGCACATCTATGGTGTTGCACCCCCGCAACCCTTATGTACCTACTGTTCATTTAAACTACCGCTATTTTGAAGCTGGCCCTGTATGGTGGTTCGGTGGTGGCGCCGATTTAACTCCTTACTATCCTTTTGCCGAAGACGCAAGTCATTTTCATAAAACTTTTAAACAAGCTTGTGATAAACACCATTCGGAATATTATCCAGTATTTAAACGTTGGTGCGATGAATATTTTTATTTAAAACATCGTAACGAAACACGCGGTGTTGGTGGTTTGTTCTTTGACTATCAAGATGGTCGCGGCGCCTTGTATCGCGGTCCCGATAACCACGGGGCAGCAGCTAATTACAGTCAAGAAGTTGGCGAACCCACACAACGCACTTGGGAAGAATTATTCTCTTTTATTACAGACTGTGGTCGAGCGTTCTTACCTGCTTATGTACCCATCGTCCAAAGGCGCCATAATACTGAGTACTCAGAACACCAACGCAATTTCCAACTTTATCGTCGCGGTCGCTACGTTGAATTCAATTTGGTATACGACAGAGGAACCATTTTTGGATTACAAACAAACGGACGTACAGAATCGATATTAATGTCGCTACCTCCGTTAGTGCGTTGGGAATATGGCTTTAAGCCAGAACCGAACACTCCAGAAGCAGAACTTTATGATACTTTCCTCAAGCCTCAAGATTGGGCAAATTGGCCGCATACCTAAAAAGACAAGAAAACGAAATAAAAAGAGTGATGCGCTTGACTAAAATGTAACATTCCTTTTTATTTGTACGTAGCATATAATGCCCACAGCATAGTCATTTCGGCATGGTGTGGGTATTTATTCATAAAAAAAGACTGGATACTAGCGAGATAAAAGGTTATAAAAAATACTAGATTAGTTTTATTTCGTAGTGCCAGGGGAGAGACAAGCGTGATTCATATCGACCAGAGAACCTATAGCATTCAAGACGGTAATTGTGTAATCGTTCTGACCCCATCTGGGCGCCTAGATATTACAACAGCTTGGCAGTTTCGCCTGAAGTTACAGGAGTGCATATCCAAACTTACCCACCACGTTGTTGTTAATTTGGGCCAAGTCAATTTTATCGATAGCTCAGGTCTTACATCTCTAGTAGCTGGAATGCGGGATGCTGATAAAGTCAAAGGCAGTTTCCGTATTTGTAACGTTCACCCAGAAGCCAAGCTTGTTTTTGAGGTAACGATGATGGATACGGTATTTGAAATTTTTGAAACTGAAGAAGAAGCTTTAGAAGGTGTACCTCGCAGTCTCACTCCTCAAAATTAAAAGTAATGAGTGCTGAGTAATAAATTATAACTCCTAACTTCTAACTCCTAACTCCTAACTTTAGTGTAGCAAAATGGGCCCATAATAGCTCCCCAAGTGGCTCTTCCTGTTTCTTCGTCAATTCCTTTATCGTAAGTTTTGAGTTCTGTTTGAGTAACTTCAAACCCTAACGAGACTTGCACGGTGTTGCCGAGGTAAGTAAAAGTGCATTTGGCTTCTTTTGGTGGCACAGCCGAAAATTCGTAACAGTTGGGTGCTAATTCTTTTACTGATACGTTTAGTACACAACCGGGTAACAATTCTAACTTGTCAGTGGTTAAACTTTGTATTTTGCTTGGGTTACTGCCTCCACCAGCTAATCCATCTGGGTCTTGAGGCATATAGTATTGGACGGTAATGGGTATATCTGAGTTACCTGTCTCACGTAACCTCATAATTCTCTGTCTATAAGGTTTGTCAAGGCTAATAATATTTGCCTGTTCGGCGAATATAGTTATGCTGTCTTCTTTAAAAATGGGTACAGGCGCCTGCCATAAGCGCAAGTGGACATACCACACAGGGTCTTGGAGTGCTTGTTCTTGGTTATCAAATTCACCAGTCAGGTATTCAGCGAGAGCTAGTAGCTGCGATGAGAAGGGCATTTCGGTAATATTAATTTATGCTGTATTATGTTGAGAAGAAGTTACACATTATAAAGATGCTTAAATTAAGTATCCTAAGTATGTAATAACTCCTACAGCTATAATAATAGAGATGCAGGATACAAAAGCCTTGTGTCTTAAGATGCAATACGGGTATATTCCATTCTGATAGCATCTGAGCTAAAGAGCGTTAAAGCTACTAGCACCTAGAATATTGTCTTTTGACTTTCCTTGTATTCAAGTACAAGAAAACAAACATTCCTTCGTCCTAATAAAGAACTATTGTTGTGAATAACGTCCGTACTGTCTCTGATACAAAGCGAACATTCTACTCACTTCATACTCGCCCGGTAAACACGATTTATCGTCGAGTGGTGGAAGAGTTGATGGTAGAAATGCATCTACTATCAGTTAACGTAGATTTCAGCTACAACTCAATTTACACCTTGGGTGTAGTCACAGCCTTTGACCGCTTTATGCAAGGTTATCAACCAGAAAGCGATAAAGCATCAATCTTTCATGCTCTTTGTCAAGCAGTTGAGGCAAATGAAGACCAATATCATCAAGATGCCGCACGCTTGCTTAATGTTGCCAAGAGTTTACCTGTAAATGATTTAGTTGCGTGGCTGAGTCAAACTAGTCGTTTAGAAAACGATACGCAATTACAAGCTGAACTCGATGCCATCGCTCACAATCCGAAGTTTAAATATAATAGATTGTTTGCTATTGGTATATTTACACTATTAGAAGCATCTGACCCAGAAGTTGTTAAAGATGAAAAGCGTCGATCTTCCGCTCTCAATTCTATTGCTAAGGGTTTGAATATTTCTGACGACAAACTCAATAAAGATTTAGAGTTATATCGCTCCAACCTCGATAAAATGACCCAAGCTATGGCTGTAATGGCTGATATGCTGCAAGCTGACCGTAAAAAGCGTGAAGAACGCGCAAAAGCTAAACAATAATAAAATGATGTAGAGACGTTACATCTAACGTCTCTACGTTTTATGATTAAATGGGTACGATGCGGTAGATAATGTTACTGACTATTGACAATGCTAAGGCGCCCATTATTGCGCTCCAGATGCCATACCGTAAACGAAAACCCTGCACAAAATAAGCAGCTAAACAGAAACAAATAACTCCGATAACGAAGGTAAAAAAGTCGGGAAAGAAGTTAAAGGTTAAAGCATTTGGTATTGCAAATACAAAGGTAAGAAGCGGTTTAACCATTACTGTTATAATGCCAAGAGCGGCAGCAGCAGTAAAAGTTTTGTCAGGAGAATCAATATCAACTCCAATTGGAAGTTTACTGATAGCAAAAAAGCTGGCTGCTGTTACAAACCAAGCAATCATAATTGATGTAATATTCATTGCCACATACCCTGAAACGTGAATGGCGTAGGCTAGTTATTATGGTGTCATCGTTTGCAAGAAGATTTTTCCGCAGCAATAACATCAAATATGAAAGTTATTATTTGTAAATTTGAATAATAAATTCCGCTATCAGAGAACTATTTTAAATATTTTTATTTTTGATAAATTAATCCCCCCAACCAGAACCCTCTATAAGGGGGGTTAGGGGGGATTATTTTAATTGTTATTTGTTCTAGGCGCCTTTAAGGTTGTGCTGGAACTGTGCCGGGATTGACATTTTGCCCACTAGGTACAGTTAGACCTGGAGCCGGAATTGGGGGAGCTTGATTAGGTAAATTAGGATTAATGTTACCTTGTGGGTTAAGTTGTGGGTTAATTGGTTGAACAGGGTTGGGTACCACAGTATTTGGGATTGTTTGGTTGGGAATCGCGCCTGGTGTTGCTCCGGGTAATGTTTGGTCGGCGCCACTAGCTGATACTGCTAAAGAAACACGGTCGCCACCAACTTGTCTCAGTAAGTCTATAGTTCCAATTACATCGTTGTAGCTTACTGAACGCGCTGCATATAATACTAAAGGTTTTGTCGGATTTTGCTTGACATAATTCTCTAAATATGTTCGCAATTGCTCTTTGGGAATTTGAGTTTGCGCTGGGGTGCTAATGTCAATAATTTGACCTAATGCGTCGAGATATAGTACCAGTCTTTGCCCATCTTTTGTTTCTGCTTGGTTAGCTGGTGAGCCAGGTGCAGATGTTCCAGGAATTGTTGTTCCTGATTTGGCTGGTGCTAAGTCAAAGTTAATACCACGTATTGCTTGTTGTCTAGAAAATTGTAGTGCTGCCAAAAGAAAAAACGTCAAGATACAAAAGATTACGTCTATTAAAGGAATGATTTGTACTTGAGCCTCATCTTTAGAATTATTAAGGTTTATTTTCATTTTGCATTGTTCAACTAGTTGTTCAACTATATATTGTCTGAATCAGTAGGATTTGGTTCCGTTGGAGCTTCGTAAGGGTCGCCAAACCGATTTTTTCCTCTCTTGCGTGGGGAATTTCCTCCTGAATTTCTATTGCTGTTGGTTTCTGGTGCTAGTAAAGTTGGAGTTTCTGTATTTACGACATTGATGTCAGATGGAGGTGACTGGCGGTACAATAGTTCTAGCTCGTTACCTGCTTTGCGAAATACCTGAACTTGGTTAAAAATGAATGACTGAAACAAGCGGTAAAATACCAAACTTGTAATTGCCACTACTAGTCCTGCTGCTGTACTAATTAATGACTCCCCAATACCTGTAGTTACTCCTGCTGTTGCTTCGGTTCCTAAATCACCGATTTTAATCGCGCGCAATGACTGAATTAGTCCCCACACTGTACCAAACAAACCTAAAAGTGGCGCCAGTGCAATTACTGCTTCTAAAAGCTTTTCACCACGTCGCATTCCAGTTAACTCATCTTCGGCAGTTGCTTCTAAGGCAAGTCGAAAAGTTTCAGGGTCGTTTTTTGTCAAACTCAAAGGTGCATATAAAAATCTGCCAATTGGCTGGTCAGTAGCACGTTGGGCAATATCACGAGCTAATCCCCAATTTTCACGCGCAGCTTCTAAAACACGCTCGACTATTTGACGCTCTTGGTTCAACATGCGGAGCCAAAACCATAACCGCTCAAAAACTACGCTTATCGTCAAAACTGACAATGCGAGTAGCGGATACATCGCAGGTCCGCCTCTTCTAAATTCAGCTATTATATCCACGGTCAAAACTATCCTCTGCTAAAAACGACAAGCAAGCTATTAGGTATGGCCACACAGCAGCCATTACAGAAATAAGTTTTTCGCACCTTCCAGACAATTAAGGGCGGTTATTCCCACAGGAAGTTTAAGGCAATATCATGCAAAATTAAAGCTAACAAGGAGGCTCGATATATGAAATTCTCGATTCAAGCTGTTTACGGATGGTACCGTGATTTGATACGCAACCCCAAATATCGCTGGTGGGTAATTCTAGGTACAGCTTTGTATTTTATTAGTCCATTTGATATTGCTCCAGACTTTTTACCTATTGTCGGACAAATCGATGACGCTTTTATCTTGACTTTACTTGTATCAGAAGTATCTCAGTTAGTAATTTAGGGCTTTAAAGCGCGTAAAGGATATACCGAAGTTAGCGATACTACAAATACCACTACCACAACAAGTCCACAAGCCAATACACAGACACAGACGATTGATGTGGATGCTGTTTCAGTTGAGTAACCGTTACAAAGCCATAAACTATAGATATATATATAGTTAACCTCTTCTTAAGCACGAGTTTTGTTTGAGAAGGGGATATTTATTTATCTACCAATTCATACAGAATTTCTGTAAATATTCAAGTGATTTGTGATACTTGTAATATTAATATTTTAATTAATTGCAAAGCTGTATGAATCGGCGAATTATAGGATTGTTACCTGCGGGTGGGCAAGCTACACGTATTTCACCTTTGCCACTGAGTAAAGAGTTATACCCAATTGGGTTTCAAGTTAAAAATATTTGTTATCAAAATAATTTTAATGATAAAGAGAATAAACTACGTCCTAAAGTAGTTTCACATTATTTGCTCGAAAAGATGCGGCTAGCAGGTATTGAGACGGCGTATTTTATTTTGCGACCTGGTAAATGGGATATTCCTGCTTATTTTGGTGATGGCTCAATGCTTGAGATGAACTTGGGGTATTTAATGATGGGATTGCCTCATGGTGTTCCTTTTACACTAGACCAGGCGTACCCGTTTGTTCAAGATGCGATTGTGGCTTTGGGTTTTCCTGATATTTTATTTGAACCGCTTGATGGGTTCCAGCGAATTATTGCACGTCAAGCGAAACTCGGCGCCGATGTTGTTTTAGGGTTATTTCCTACAGAACAACCCCAAAAAGCTGGTATGGTTGATTTTGATAGTACGGGTAAAGTTAGGCTCATTGTTGAGAAACCCCCACAATCGAATTTACGATATATGTGGGCTATCGCTGTATGGGCGCCGACATTTACAGAGTTTTTGCATTCTTTCGTATCGAATTTAAAGTTAACAAATGATTTGTTGAGTCTACCTGAGTTACCTATTGGTAATGTGATACAGGCAGCTATTGAACAAGGTATGCGCGTTGAGGCTGAGGTTTTTGATAATGGTAGTTATTTGGATATTGGCACACCGAGTGATTTGATGCTCGCTGTGCAGAAGTTTTCTGGGTATAGTAATAATCAGTTTAGTGATTAAGTTGGGAATGAGTTAGAGAATTGGAATCACTGAAGTGATTATTACGAAGGGGATCTTCAGGGTAGCCTAGACGATGGCGCCCTTCCCAGAGTAATTCTTGGATTTGTTTGGTGTAAGGTTGTATTAGCTGTTGAGCTTGGGGATTTATGCGATTTAGAATTTCTTCTTCTAGAACCTGCCACCATTTTTCTGTTAGTTCCCATTTGATGTTGATTCCTTGAACAACCATCGCGCACAAAGGTAGTAACTCTTGCTGTATTGGTGCTATGGTACCTTCAAATAGACATAGCCACAGGTAAGCTTGAAACATGTTTAGGTCGCGAATGCATGAGTGAGCTATATCCTCGTCACTCAAGTGACCACGACGACTTCGATATTCAGGAAATAATTCTAATAGTCGATTATAAACTGAAGAGGCAATAGACGGCGCCGCTGGTAGCATTTCTTCGACTAAGCGAAACTCAGCAGAATCCACGCTATACTTTGCACTCGCAGCACAAACTCTTTGCCAAGGTATTGCTACTTGTTCTTCAACGAATTTTAAATAAGGAGCAAGCAGAATTTTTTCTTGCGGTTCAAGCTTTTTAGCAATTAATTTATTGGTAAAATTTAACTGCGTAGTCATAAATCCTAAAGCACGCCAGTCTTTAGAGGCAATATGCTGTTCTTGAAAAACGAGTAATGTCGGTTCAAGTGCATACGCTAACTCTTGGATTGCAGGTAGTTCTAAGTTTGAGAACGATTTGTCAGTCAGCGCTTCGTTTGCACAGGGGGATTTTTGGTAAACGTCGATTAACTTTTTGTATACACGAAACGCAAACTGTGTAATTCGACGTGCTTCCGTCAAATCCATCACATTCGGTATATAAGCATAAAGTGTCTTCGTTTGTATCCACCCCATTTGGCAGTTAACAGTCAGTATATTATCTTTCAGCTTGGTCGCTGTTAAAGCCCGACCTTTTGAAGATGCACTCTCAAGCAACTTACTACCAAGTGAATTTTGATTCTTACTTCGATTTATGCCAAGTGTATAACGCTGTGCCCAGAGGTTAAGCAAACGTTCAACTGACGGAGTTTCTAAAACTTGAGTTGTTTTAAGCATAGATTATTCTCTGAGACAGTCACATTAGTACTGAATGCAATTAATTAAAATGTATCGTATTATACAATTTATGATAAGTTAAAGTACTTATTAATAATTACAAATTTGTTACAAATCTCTATACTTATTAGAGTAACACTATATCATGTTTTGCACGTGATAATACGTAGAAGATTTAACTATTTTTTTCGTTTGAGTTTACATAAACTTAACCTTTTAGTAAATGTGCCTTTATATTGCAAGGCATAGTAGTTTGAATAAGAATTATTACCTAAGTAGTTTTATTGATGCATACAAGTAGCTATTTTTATTTAATATTTAAGCAAGTTGACGGTTGTTTATATTTTATAACGGCATAAAAATATATACATAAACCCAGTTTCTAAAATTGAAATTTATAGTCGCTTTAAAATTAAGGCTGATTATTTCACGATTCTTTACTAAGTAATTGTATATTCGGGCTAGCGAACATATATACATCGGTGATATCTTGGTAATGTCACTTGTCAGTCCAGACACTTTAGTTTTTTTTATAAATTCCCTGTTATGTATTTGTTTTGTATAACCGTTTACAGATGTTACGCTTTTTTAAGTAAAAATAATAGTAAGCGTAGTAATTAAACCTGACTTATATATTGTCTTAGTATTAAAAATCGTTTTTTGCGAAAATTTGTAATAAATAAACCTGTGTCTAATTATATTACAATTCAATAATCGCAATTTAACATAAAGACTTTAAAATTTTTTAGTACCAATAAAGTTAGTATGTAAAAAAAGTAAATTCACATCATGATATCAAAAAATTCAAAGTTGGGTAAGTACGATTATAATAATCTCGATTGCTAGTCAATTTTAGAATTTTGTACATACACTTATTATTTCAGCTATGCAGTATTTTATCGTCACAATATTAGCTCGTTTACCTTCACATAATAGTCAACACGACTCAATGCTTGAATACGCAGAACTAACATGTTGATTATCAATATTTAAGGCTAGATTAAATGTGTATTTTGATACTTGACACGACTCAAGCAAAGTTAATAGTGTCAAAAATATTTAATCTGGCTCTAAATTAATAATGAGATTAATTAATTTTGTTAATTTTTGTAATTTGTAAAAAATGACACTTTGCAAACACTTTATAAATGTTTGCGATTTTTTGTATTTGTGTACAAGGCAATTATGTAAAGCGTTTCAAGGTTTGGTATTGAGTAGTAAATTTTATTTAAGGTTAACTATGTTGCTAGAGCATACGTGTAATGTGTGGATTATGAAAATAATGTTGCATATTGTGAAAAAAAGTTATAAATTATGATTAATATGTATTTAGATAATTATGTCTGGTAACTTGAACATCTTGTGCGTAAAAACTAGTAAAACTACTTAAGCCTAAATTTCCTAGATAAGTCAAACTAATGAATTGGTTTGTGAAATAAAATATCTAGGTAGTAGAAATAAATAGTTATATCTTGTTAAATAGGCGAGAGTGCGGGTTTGTAAAATTTGAGCATTTGTAGTACAAGCAAAAGCTTAAGACAGGTATTAATTTACATTTAACAAGCAATATCCACAGTTAGTTTACAAGCGAGAATCGTTAATTTGATAGCGGTTTGAGTAAGTAAATATAGTTTTTCATTTAAAAGTGCAGATAATAAAATTTGCTTTTTCAGAAAACAGTATTGTTAATATGAAGATAGCAAGTTTATAAAAAGCGCTTCTACCATTAATTCATTAAAATTGAAAAGGAGTTTTCTGACGATGCAACTTAAGGACTTAGCAGCAACAACAGTAAAAGACAACGATATCGACGCAGAAGCTTGGGAAGCTTTAGAAAAATCTATTGTGTACTATCAAGGACGCCCAGTTGGAACTGTAGCGGCATTTGATAATTCAACAGAAGCGCTGAATTATGACCAAGTATTTGTACGCGATTTTGTGTCATCTGCTCTGATATTTTTAATGAAGGGTAGAACTGATATTGTTCGTAACTTCTTAGAAGAAACTCTCAAGTTGCAACCTAAAGAACGTGAACTCGATGCTTACAAACCAGCGCGCGGATTAATGCCCGCTAGTTTTAAAGTTGTGTCACTCGATGGAAAAGAATATCTTGACGCTGACTTTGGTGAACATGCTATTGCACGAGTCACACCAGTAGACTCCTGTTTATGGTGGATTATTTTGTTACGTGCTTATGTCGTAGCAACCAAAGATTTCTGTTTCGCTTATCAACCAGAATTTCAAACTGGTATCAAGTTGATTGTAGAATTATGCTTGGCTAATCGCTTTGATATGTACCCAACACTGTTGGTACCCGATGGTGCCTGCATGATTGATCGTAGGATGGGAATTTATGGTCATCCTCTAGAAATTCAAGCTTTGTTCTATGCTTCACTACGTGCAGCACGAGAACTATTAGTATGTGAGTACAACGAAAATATTGTTGCTGCTATTGATAACCGTTTACCATTATTGTGCGCTCATATTCGCCAGCACTACTGGATTGATATAAACCGTCTCAATGCAATTTACCGTTTTAAAGGTGAAGAGTATGGAAAGGCGGCAGTAAATCTATTTAATATATATAGTGATTCGCTTCCTTATTATGAACTAGACAAATGGCTTCCTATTAATGGTGGTTATCTTGCGGGTAATGTGGGACCGTCACAACTCGATACGCGCTTCTTCTCGCTAGGTAACTTGATGGCAATTATTTCGGAACTAGCTACTGAAGAGCAATCGCAAGCGATTATGAATTTGGTAGACCAACGCTGGGATAATTTAGTTGGGGACATGCCGATGAAGATTTGTTTCCCTGCTTTAGAAGGTGAAGAGTATCGAATTGTCACTGGATGTGACCCGAAAAATATTCCTTGGTCTTATCACAATGCTGGAAGTTGGCCCGTTTTATTGTGGATGTTGGCTGCTGCTGCTGTAAAAACTAACCGTCTTGACCTTGCTAAAAAAGCAATTGCCATTGCTGCTCCTCGTTTGAAAAATGATGAGTGGGTTGAGTACTATGACGGTAAGAAGGGAAGATTGATTGGTAAACAAGCTCGTAAGTACCAAACCTGGACTATTGCTGGCTTTTTACTTGCTAAAGAACTTATTGAGAATCCTCAACACTTGCCTTTGGTTAGCTTTGAAGAGTTGCCACAGGAGCTTGTGTCGCGTGCGTGTGAGTTTGAGATTGGTAGCGTTGTTGATACTGCGCGGTATTAAAATTTAGGGGCGGGTTTATGATGTTTTGAATTGGGGGGCGGGTTTACGGTATTTTTAATTAGGGGGCGGGTTTACGATATTTTTCTACTAGTTGGAGGATATGGGTTAACCCGCCCCTACGATATATATATTCTAATAATCGTAATTTTAATGTTTTCTGCTCGTCAAATTGCTTTTATTGCTTTGCGTGATGTCCATAAAGGCGCCTTTGTTGATGTTGCTGTTGACCGTGCGTTACAAAAATATAATTCAAAATCAAGTTTAGCTGATAATGAACGGCGCCTTGTTACTGAATTGGTTTATGGTTGTGTTCGGCGCCAACGAACGCTTGACTATTTTATTGACTTGCTTGGAAAAAAGAAAGCACACCAGCAACCAAAGGACTTACGTACTATTTTACATATCGGTTTGTACCAATTGATGTACCAAGACCGCATACCCGCTTCTGCTGCTGTAAATACTACTGTTGAACTCGCAAAGGATAATGGTTTTGTACAGCTTGCACCCGTCGTGAATGGAATGTTACGCTCGTTTATACGTGAGGGGGAAAAGCGAGAAGGGGAAGGGTTAGGAGTTTTATATAGCTTTCCTGATTGGATAATTGAAGTGTGGGTAAAACAGTTTGGTGAAGAGGAAACTGAGAAATTGTGCCAATGGATGAACCAGACACCGACAATTGATTTACGGGTTAATTTGCTTCGTGCGACGATTACAGAAGTTCAAACAGCTTTTCAAGATAGTAATATTAAATATGAAAAACTTAGTTATTTACGCCAAGCTTTACGTTTAATTGGTAGTAACGGCGCCATCCAAAATTTACCCGGTTATGAACAAGGTTGGTGGAGTGTCCAAGATAGCAGCGCGCAGCTAGTAGCTCACTTACTCGACCCGCAACCAGGAGAAGTGATAATTGATGCTTGTGCGGCGCCGGGTGGAAAAACAACTCATATTGCGGAACTGATGGGTGATGAAGGTAAAATATGGGCTTGTGACCGCACTGCTTCGCGGCTTCGTAAACTTGAGGAGAATGCTCGTCGTTTACAGTTAAAGTCTATAGAAATTTGTACTGGAGATAGTCGGAGTTTTTCAAAGTTTATTAATACTGCCGACCGCGTTTTAGTTGATGCTCCTTGTTCTGGACTAGGTACTTTACACCGTCATGCAGATGCACGATGGCGCCAAACTCCTGAAAGTGTACAAGAACTAGCTGTGCTTCAACGTGAGCTATTGTCGAACACGGCAACATATGTAAAACCAGGTGGCGTGTTAGTCTATGCTACGTGTACATTACACCCACTCGAAAATGAAGCGGTTATCGAGTCGTTTTTAGTCGCAAACCCAAAGTGGGAAATTGAGGCACCGAGCATTAATTCATTCCTAAACAAATATATAATGCCCCAAGGCTGGTTAAAAGTGGTGCCACATCAACATAATATGGATGGTTTTTTCATGACCCGGTTAAGAAAATCAAACAATTCTCAGTAAATACTCGCTTGTATTGTTAGGATTGCATCAAGGTGAAATCCACTCATAAAGGTCTTGCAGTATATGAGAACCGATTCGAGCGTAAAAACACAAGTAAAAATACTGATAGGCGCCGCATGGATTGACGGTATAATCCAACCTGAAGAGCGTAAATATCTACATCAAATCGCTCAAGCGAATAATTTGACAAACGACCCAGAGATAAGACCGTTTCTGTATGAATTTTTATCAGTGAAACCAAACGAGTTTTATAATTGGGTACATGAGTACTTGGGAGAACATCCGACTCACGAAGATTGTCAAAAGTTGATTGAGTCTATTAGTGGGTTGATATATAGTGACGGTGATGTTGCGAGTGAAGAAGCGAAGCTATTGAGTAAGCTGTTGAAATTATCTGATCACAAAGATTCTAACAAGCCAGTAGCGGACACTATTCTAAAACAGATTCAAAAACTGTATCGTCGTTGGATTGAAATCCAAAATTAGTTAAAAGTGCTGAGTGCTGAGTGCTGAGTGGTAACTCATAACTCATCACTCATAACTCATAACTTTATTCAGTTTTGGGTTCTCCAATACCTGGGGTTTCTTCTTTTTCAACTTGGGGTACAACACTTGGACGTTCTTTGTCTTCCCAACCCACGGGACGCTTTGAGTTATACCAAGCAATGGAACCTATTGTTGTAGCTGCAATAAAACCAATTACATATACTGCAACTGAAGCTACTGGAAAACTAGGCTCTTGAGATACGGCGCTTGCCGCTTGCATGAATAAGTACATAAGTATTTCCTCTTGTTAACTGCGCTACTTATGACCGTATAAAAATTAGGCTCTGAGTTCATCTCCCAGTAGGGAGAATGCTTAAAAGCACTGTAGAAGGAGATTTAAATTTCTTGAGGATGAGTGGTATTTTATACAATCAAATCTGAGTAGTAAAAAACCCGCGCAAACTAATAAAAGTTGTTTGTGCGGGTATGCAATTATTGGGTGTGAGATTCCAGATTTTGAGAAAATCGAGAACCTTTTATATTATTTTATTGTAGTATACTTAGCCTGACTAACCACCATTCGGTCTCAAACGTTCACGCCATGATGGTGTGCTTGGTGATGAATTGCCGCCATTACTTGAACCACTACTTGAACCGCTACTTGAGGAACCAGATGAACCAGAAGATCTTCTTTGGCGTGAAGATCTCGAACTACCGCTATCTGAAGATTCTGAGCTTCTACGACGCGAACTTGTTGGTTGAGATGACTCAGAAGACGAATCTGAATCATTTGAACGAAAACGTCGGCGCCTTGGACGAGATTCGTTAGAATCTGAACTACTGTTTGATGTGCTACTTGACGACGAGTTAGAGTCATCGCTTCCACTACGCCGTCTGCGACGACGTGGTGTACTATCTGAGTTGTTGTCGTCTTGCTGGAAGCTTTGGTAAGAACGTCGGCGCCTTCTTGATGATTGTTCGTTATTGTTATCGTTATTATTATCGTCGGAATTTACTTGACTACTGCGGCGCCTTCTCGATTGTCTTGAAGAATCATCACCAGAACTATCATCACCAGAGCGCTCGTTATCGGAGAATGAACGGTTGACAAGTCGTCTAGCTTTGACTGGTTCAGCTTTAATAGTGCCTTTACGACCGTTGAGTTTTGGGCGTTCGGCAAATTGTTCAACGGACATTCCCTTTACAGCTTCTTCCATAAACTCGTGCCAAGTGTAAGCCGCACTCGCACTACTACCGTAAGTAACATTATTATTATCGTTACCCAACCATACCCCAGTTACAAGTTGTGGTATAAATCCAATAAACCACAAATCACGAGCTTCATCAGTCGTTCCTGTTTTACCTGCGACTGGACGATTACCTAACTGTGCAGGTTGTCCAGTTCCAGATGTTACAACATTTCTTAACATCCAGGTTGTAATATTAGCGCTATCAGAATCAAGCGCGCGAACGGGTGTAAAATTTGCCTTCCAAATTTCTTCACCTCGACGATTAAGAATACGGGTAATACCGTGTACTTCGTTATGAACTCCTTGAGTTGCAAAACTTCCATAAGCACTTGTTAATTCAAGCAAATTAACTTCAGAAGAACCAAGTGCTAAAGAATACATTGGTCGGAGTTCAGATTTTATACCCATTTTATGGGCAAGGTCGATGACGGGGTTAAAGCCCACTTTCATCAAAATTCGTACTGCGACAATATTAATTGATTTAGTTAGGGCTGTTCGCATATCAAGCGAACCTCGATAACCTTCGTCAAAATTCTTTGGTTCGTAACCGTCTACTACTAATGGGCTATCTTCAAAAGTGTCATAAGGACTCATGCCAGTAGCAATAGCTGTTGCGTAAAGAAATCCTTTAAAAGTTGAGCCAGGTTGTCGCTGTGCTTGGGTGACGCGGTTAAATTGGTATTGTCCAAAATCTTTACCACCCACCATCGCTTTAATTTGTCCGGTGCGGGGGTCAATTGAAACTAATGCTGCCTGTTTGAAGTTTTCCCAACGTCCTTGATTTCGCAATGTTTTCGCGACCGCTTTGTCTGCTGCTGCTTGCATCGTTGGGTTGAGAGTTGTTTCTACGGTTAACCCACCTGCTTCTATAACTTCGGGGGAAACGTACTTCGGCAGTTCTTTTTGAACAAAACTAGTAAAGTAAGGTGCTTGAACTTCTAAGCGTTTGGGTAGGCTTGATTTAATAGTAAGTGTTTCTGAAACTGCTTCTTGTTTTTCGGCAGCAGTAATTACACCGTCTTCAAACATTCGCGCTAAAACTAAGTTGCGACGCTGTTTTGCTGCTTCGGGGTTTTTATCAGGAGCGTACACACTTGGTGCAGGCGCCAAACCAGCGATAGTAGCCATTTCACCCAAAGTTAGTTCGCTAACTGGCTTACTAAAATATACCCAAGAAGCATCACCAACACCATAGGCGCCAGAACCAAGGTAAACAAGATTTAAATATCGTTCCAAAATCTTGTCTTTGCTTAATTCTTTTTCCATCTTCTGAGCTAAACGTACTTCTCTAACCTTACGCAACATGGTTTTTTCTTGCTTCAGGAAAAGAATACGCGCTAACTGCTGGGTAATAGTACTACCACCTTCAACGACATTTTGCGAGCGCAAATTATTGACTATAGCACGGGCGATACCTTGAGCATCAACTCCGTTATGTTTATCAAAGCGTCGGTCTTCAGAAGCAATAAAAGCTTTTCTGAGTTTTTCGGGAATTTCTGAAAGTGCTAGCTGTTCGCGCGTTGCAGGCCCAGACTGCTGTAAAATTGTGCCATCAACAGCTTTAATAGTCAGTGTTTGCTCACGCACCAAACTGTTAAGTTCTGAAGTAGGAGGTAAATTTCGGTCGATAGACGAAATTGTATTAGCCACCGCAATGGCACCACCACCCAAACCTAAAAAAGCAATAAACCAGAACCGACGATATAGCGGTTTTGGGTGTCCAGGGAGTTTAGAGACTATTGTAGATGACACTCTCCCGACTTGTTCCCGCAACTGCTTACCTTTGCCTTGCTTCCTTGGCTCCTCAGAATCAGTAATCAACTCTGAATCAGCCTCTGAATGAGGTTGAATATCGTCGCCCGGTGGCAACTCCGAATTGTTTGTGTGCGTATCACTCAAGTTGGTTTTGTCTTTGAACCAAGAGGTAAACTTAACCACGTCAGTTCCTCATATGAAGCAGTTGCTAATTAACGAATAATCAAAACTTTTGAATCGAAGCACTATGTTTGTGTTAGTATAACATTCCATCAGAGTTTAATTATATATACTGTTATTTAACACTTACGTATGATTTTTTCAATTTAATTTCGTAAAATCAAATACATTAATAATACGAATTGTTGAAATAGAGCGTAAGCGGGAAAAACAGCTTGTCTAATAATACAGCGATTGCTTTAGGAAGCAATATTGGTGACAGTCACACGATTTTATTAGGGGCGATTGACGCGATAGCGCAAACGCCGGGAATTAGATTAATTTCCCAATCGAGTTTATATCGTACCAAAGCAGTAGGTCCACCACAGCCAGATTATCTTAACGGTTGCGTTTTATTGCAAGTGGAAATGATACCAGAATTGCTGCTAGAAATATTGTTAAAAATTGAAAATAAGTTTGGGCGCCTGCGTGGTGAGCGTTGGGGACCGCGTACTCTAGATTTAGATATATTATTATACTCAGACCGAATTATCGAAACACCGAAATTACAAATTCCTCATCCTCGGATGCGAGAACGTGCGTTTGTGTTAGTGCCACTTGCAGAAATAGCACCAGATTGGGTAGACCCAGTTTCAGGTCTAACGATTAAAGAGCTTATTAAAGATGTAGACTGTACCAAAATATAAACAAAGCTAACTGATTATGCCATTAGGTAGAGAATTACCGCAGCTACTAAAACAGCGCTTATTCTATAAAGGAAGAAAGTTTGATTTTGAAGTGAATCGGTTACGTTTACCCAATCAAGTTGAGGGTGATTGGGAGTGTATTCGTCACCCTGGAGGCGCCTTAGCAGTACCCGTAACATCAGACGGTAAACTGATACTGGTGCGTCAATATCGTTTTGCGGTGAGTGGGAGAGTTATTGAGTTTCCTGCTGGTACTGTCGAAGTAAATGAAGACCCATCAGAAACAGTAAAGCGAGAAATTGAGGAAGAAACAGGTTATCATGCAAACCAATGGCAGAAACTTGGCGAATTTTTTCTTGCCCCCGGTTATTCGGATGAAATTATTTACGCATTTTTGGCAACTGATTTAGAAAAGCTGGAAAAACCACCTGCACAAGATGATGATGAAGATATCGAAGTGCTAATTTGGAGTCCAGAACAGTTAGAGAACGCCATTTTAGACGGTGAACCCATTGATGCCAAATCAATTTCTAGCTTTTTACTGGCACGGAAGTTTTTAAGTTAAAAGTTATGAGTTATAAGTTATGAGTGGATTTTAACTCCTAACTTCTAACTCCTAACTCTTCTATTAGAGTTTGACGCATAACATCGACGGGTACTGTTTCGCGTTGTAGCCAAATTTTTAAGGCAGCGGCGCCTTGTTGTACTAACATTTCTAAGCCGTTTATAGTTATGGCTTCGGCTTGTTGCGCGAGTTTAAGAAATGTTGTTGGGTTTGGATTATAAGTTAAATCATAGGCGATGGCGCCATCTGGTAAATTATTTATTTCTTCAGGAGCTAAAGGCGCCTCATCAATATGAGGATACATGCCAATAGGTGTTGTATTTACAATGAGATTCGCTTGTGGGATATATTTTGGTAGTTTATCCCAGTGATGTACATGTAAATGTGCAGCTATTGTTGAATTGTTCCAGCTTTCATGAAAGGCGACTAATTTATTTAGGTTACGTCCTACTATGTGAATTTCGCGACAACCTAACTGCGCGCATCCTGCAACAACTGCGCGTGCTGCTCCTCCGTTACCTAAAATAACTGCTGTAGTTTTGTGCCAATCACGGTTATGTGTTGATTGTAGGGGAGCAATAAATCCTTCAACGTCGGTGTTCGTACCAATCCATTGATTATCTTTACGAACAACAGTGTTCACAGCACCGACAGATTGAGCCAGACTTGATATTTCGGATAATAGGGGAATAATTGTTTGTTTATGGGGAATGGTAACGCTAAAACCCACTACTCCAATTGCTGCAAACCCTTCTAACGCAGCTTGTAAATTTTGTGGTGCAATTGGAAATGGAAGGTAAGCATAATCTATTCCCATCTGGGCGATGGCAGCATTATGCATCCGAGGTGATAGCGAATGCTCTACTGGATATCCTATTACACCTAAAAGCTTGGTTGTTCCTGTAATCAACTTTGGTAGCCCTGATGGTAACTGTTACAAATGCTTGTGCATAAGCTGACAAGTTTATTACTAATTATATAACTAGAAGCAAATGAATTTACTATTCGTAAATTTATGTAATTAACGCGCCCATGATTATGGGCGCCGTTGCTAGGATAGAGAATATTCTCTCCTTGCTTACATAATGCAATAGTTAAAGATATTACGCTGCTACTCGTTTCAAGTTTACAAAATGTAAAGGATTGGGGTAATGCTTTATACTGTCGAACCAGGTGATACTTTATTAAAAATCACAGAGAAGTTTTATGGAAATCGTGTTTTTTGGCAACTAATTATTGATGCGAATCCAGATGTAATTGTACTAATGCCAGGTATCAGAATGTTGATACCTTTACAATGTGGTTATAACTGATGTTTGTTACGGCATTTATCAAGAAGTGCATTTAGTTCGGTTACAACTTTCCAAGGATTTTTAACGTAAAAAGGAGCGGCTAAAGCTGCTTCATAAGGGTCTCTACCTGTTTTTTTAACAGCAGCAATTGCTTCGCGGTTTGATATTCCACGAGTATGTACTAACCAAGCAGCTAGTACATGTCCTGTGCGTCCAATTCCCCCGCCGCAATGCACAACTACTTTTTCGCTTTCTCGAAAAGCCTCGTTGAGAAACGGCAAGATAATTTGTATCAATGTTTCTTCGCTAGCAAGGTGAAAGTCTTGAATAGGCACCGAGCATACTTTATTCGCTCCAAATGTTTTATGATAAATTTCTAGTAGGTTTGATGGATAACGAGTTAATTGAGCATCTGCGAGCAAGCAACAAACTCTCTGGATACCTTGCTCCTGCATAAACTTTACCCAATTATTAACTTGCTCGTTTGAATAACCGGGTTTAGCTGCACCATAGACTATGGTTTCTTTTTCATCAGCAGCATAAAATTTATACATTCTTGTACATTAAAGAGCATTCGCTAGTAACAAATTTTGATCAATTGCGTTAATTTCATCAAGTACTCGCCATACTTCTTGCATTAATTCTTCTAGTCCCGCGCGTGTAGCTGCTGAAACTAAATAAATTTTGGCATGGGAAAGATGGTTTATTTGAGTTGCTATAGCATCTAAGTCTACGCTTTCTCTATCAACTGCATCGATTTTGTTAAGGGCAATAATTTGTGGTCGAGCTGCTAACGAACGTCCGTATGCTTCGAGTTCTTGTTGAATTGTTCTGTAGTCGTCAATAATGTTTTCGCTCGTAGCATCTATTAGGTGTAATAAAACACGAGTACGTTCGATGTGACGTAGAAAATCGTGTCCAAGTCCGGCGCCAGTTGAAGCTCCTTCGATTAAACCAGGAATATCGGCAAATACGGTACCATCACCCGTTGGTTTTCTGACTACACCTAAATTAGGTATAAGGGTTGTAAAGGGATAGTCGGCGATTTTTGGACGTGCGGCAGATAGAGCAGAAATTAAAGTTGATTTTCCAGCGTTGGGTAGTCCGATAATTCCAACTTCTGCTAAAAGTTTTAATTCGAGACGCAGTAGTTTAATTTCGCCATCTAAACCAGGAAGTGCATATTCTGGCGCCCGGTTGCGGTTGCTTAAGAAATATTTATTTCCTAATCCACCTTTACCACCTGCGGCAACTAGTAGAGTTTGTTCAGGTTGAGTTAAGTCACCGATTATATTACCTGTTTGGGCATCGTAAATAATTGTGCCACAAGGTACATCGATAATTAAGTCTTTGCCATTGGCGCCTGTACAATTATTGGGACCACCACGGGTACCGTTTCCAGCCTTAAATTTATGGTTGTAGCGAAAGTCAAGCAAAGTTTGTAAATCTTCAACAGCGCGAAAATATATCGAACCACCTTTACCACCGTTACCACCAGCAGGTCCACCTGCTGGTACATATTTTTCACGCCGGAAAGCGACGATTCCATCGCCACCTTTACCAGCTTCAACTTCAATATCTGCTTGGTCAATGAATTGCATAAGTCAAAAGTGCTGAGTGAGTCGTGCTGAGTAATAAGTTAAGAGTCATGAGTCTTCTATTATAAATATTCTTAGCACCAATAACCTAATTAATTCAGTCTTTACACTCAACACGACTCACTCTCCACCAGCACACTATTTTATATGTACGGGGTGACATCCTCACCACAATCATCAGCTAAGTAAGAAAGCGCACGGAAACGCAACCCTACTAGTTGTTCGTAGATGGGATTGAGTTTACATAGGGGAGGAATATGAACTATTTTGCGCTTGAATAAAGTTACATCACGTTCAAATGGGCATTGCGAGGGAATCATTTTACATAAGAAACGTGCAACTCTAGGGTCATGAATTTCAAGCTTATCTAGCCAGTCACGCACTGGATGAAGCGCATCTGGGTGTTGACGACCGGGAGTTATAGTTATAACTTGTGATGTTGCTGGGTCAATTTGTTCTGGATGTTCAAGGGTGTGACGTAAAGCTTCAAGAATATTTTCTGGTTCACCTAAAGCTTTGCACAACTCATGAAGCATGTAGTCTTCACTTTTGGTATATATACCATCGGCAATTGCCACCATCACGGCAGTTCGTAAGAAATTCTCTGCTAGGGGTGTACCTTTACCTAGTACATTCGCTAGTTCGTCTGGCGAAATATCTTCTAGTGACTCGATTACTAGGCCAGGAGCTAACTCTTTTTCCGTAATGCTAGCAATTAACTGCTGTTCTTGGTCATCGAAATCGCCATCTGCCCAAGCAATAGCGAGCAACCCGCGCAACCACGCACTCACTTGTTCGCTGCTGTAAGGAGATTTTACCGCACTCATCATAAAATTATGCCTAAAGCTGTCTTTATGTCCATACTAGCGAACGGTAAGTTAAGGCAGTAAGGGTGAAAATTGAGAAATTGAGGGGTTTAGTATTAGGTATTTTTATCACTTGTTTCTAGTTCAAGTATTTTATTTTATTATTTAATCAATTTTTGACAGACTTTGTATCGAAATATTACAGTATATTTTTTTATATAAATATTGAGAATTATTTCTAACTAATCTTGAATAATAATTAAGTAACTTATGTGTATAAAAATACTAGTAATGCTGTAGTTACCAATGTATCTAAGTAGACAGTATTGTTTACAAGTTATTTGCTAATCTTTAGCAAGTAGTAGTAGTCAATTAGCAACGGATATAACGGATGTAACGGATGAGTTATTTATGATAGCAAGCTTTTAAGGCGCCTTCAATTAAAAAAAATCAGCTATCAGTTACATCCGTTCAAATCCGTTGCAGATGTTTAAAGGTGTGAATAATGTTTAATTTTGGCATAGAACATGAGGTTGCTTTCGTTGACCGTGTGGGAAATTTTGTTGATTTTTCACGTGCAAAGTTTGCTGATTTTAATCAGATAATTGAAGCATTACCAGAGTATGCTGATGATTATTTACACCTGCATATGGGGGATGCTGGGATTAGAAAAAAAAGATGGTATATTGAAGGGTTTGAGCGTTTTTCAGAGTCTGAGGAGTTTGTGGAATGCGTACCAAAAGGAATTGAGATACGCACTACGATTCACTATAGTATTCAAGATACTATTACAGAACTGAATGAGAGTTTCTCTTTACTATGCGATGTTGCGTCTAAGTTTGGACTTTCTCCAGTTTTAATTAGTTACAACCCTTACCAATCAAAATATGAACCTCAACCATCGTTAAATGCTTTTGAAATTAGTGAGTTGCAGGCATATCCAGATGAACAAACGGTTAATATTTATATGGTTTCATATGGACCAGATTTAAATATCTCAATGGCTGATTTACCAGTAGAGCGTGTAATTGAGATTGGTCAGAAGTTAACTTATTACAGTCCCTATATTGTTCCTTTTAGCTATAGCTCTCCTTTTTATGAAGGTACTTTATGGGAAGGATTATCAGTAAGAACGTTTATTCGTACAGGAAAGCGTGCGGCAACACGGGTATTTGTAGCAGAACCAGAACAACTTATTTCAAGTATTCCTGCACTTACTAAAATTGCGCGTTTGCCAGCAGAAGTAGGTCGAATTGAATTTAAAGCTTGTGATAGCTGTGATGATTTTAGTATTTATGCTGGGATATTAGCTTTATTAAAGGGTTTAGTGCTAGACACAACTTTACCAGGTCGAGCAACTGTTCCTGATGCTGCGTTACATCAACTTTCTGCCCAAGAAGCATTCGATAACGAAGAAATTTTTGGCGCCGCAACTGAGGTTATTCACGCTGCTGAAGTTGCTCTTAATAATGATAATGACCCTGATGTTGAGTTATTGGCGCCGCTTAAAAGTTTATTGTCAAAGCGCGAAACTCCTGCACATCAACTTGTAAGAGCATATAAAAGTTTGGGGTCAATAGAAAAAGCATTGATGCAAACGTATTAGTAATAAAAGAGTAAGGTGGGCAGTGCCCACCATACAAAAGTTGGGGGATCAAAGTCTTCCTTACTTAGGCAACAGATGTTAAAGCAGGGTAATCAACATAACCTTTCTCTCCAGGAGTGTAAAAAGTATGAAAATCTGGAGTATTAAGCGAGGTAGCTTTGCGGAAACGTTCGACTAAATCAGGATTAGCAAGGAATAGAGTTCCATAAGCGATTAAATCAGCTTCGTTATTTTCTAAAGCTTTGGTTCCTAACTCTTGGTTATATCCACCATTAACCATAAGTATTCCATTATACGTGCGGCGAATATGAGGCGTAACGCGCGGTTCTGGGCCTGCTAACACACTACCAGGAAGTCCTTCGAGAACATGTAAATAGGCAAGTTCAAATTTATTTAATTGTTCAGCAGCATAAGTAAATAATCCAATGGGGTCACTATCACTCATATCATTGTAGGGATTTGCAGGCGATATTCTAATACCTACACGGTCATGACTCCAAGCAGAAACTACAGCTTCGACAACTTCGAGCATGAAACGCGCACGGTTTTGTATGGCGCCACCATATTCGTCATTACGTTGATTTGCACTATCTCGTAAAAATTCATCAATTAAATAACCGTTGGCACCGTGTATTTCTACACCATCAAATCCAGCTTCACGCGCGTTTTTAGTAGCTGTGGCATAGTCTGCAACAGTTGCGTGAATTTCTTCTACTGTTAGTTCTCGTGGTGTAACATAAGGTTTTTTACCTAGTGGTGTATGGGCATCACCAATAGCAGCAATAGCTGAGGGTCCAACTGGCTGTTGTCCGTTGAGAAAGTCAGGATGTGATACTCTGCCCATGTGCCAAAGTTGTAAGAATATACGACCACCTGCTTGATGAACTGCATCAGTTACAGCTTGCCAGTTTGTAATATCTTCGGGTTTAAATATTGTGGGAGCATTTACCCAACCTACCCCTAACGGTGAAATAGAAGTTGCTTCACTAATTATTAATCCTGCTGTTGCACGCTGACGGTAATATTCCACCATTATCTCGGTGGGTGTACCATCACTTTCTGCCCGTCCTCGTGTTAGTGGCGCCATTATCATACGGTTTGGTAGCGTTAAGGCGCCGACTTTGATGGAATCGAAGAGTGTTGTCATGGGTTTTGATGTAGCGAACTTTCTTCCAGGTTACGGAGCGCGCGGTACTTGGTGGCAGAATAGCTCAAAAATGCTAAGAAAGTTACAAAAAGTTTACTCAGCTTAAGCTTTTGTATCAATTTGTTTATTTGTTTATTGCTGTGTACTGTGCTGATATGCTTCTTCCTCAAGTACAAACCAATCTTGGGCAAGATTAAGGTCGTGTTCAGCATGACGAATGGCGCCTTCTTTCAACTGAAGCTTCCATTACCTTTACAAGAACGTAGGCAAAAAGTAGAAGAAAATTTAGGTATACCAAATTTATATGGACAAATAAGTATCAAAAATAATTATAAAAACAATCATAAAAAACAATTACTAATTACACTTGAGCTAATTAATAAATTTCGCCAAAGCCTTAAATCAAAGGATATGTTTAATGATTTTGAAAAATTTCTTGCTATATCTAGGGTAATTTTAACTCATTTTACATATATAAATAATCATTCGCTTGTAAAAGATGTATTAAATCAAGATAATTTAGTCTTACTGCTTCCTGTTTTTCGTTACATTATTAACTATCTTGATGGACTTGAAGGATTAAATCCTGAAGAGCTTACCGACATTGGAAAACAAGTGCTGCAATTAGTTGAAAATTCTATAATCAGTGAACTAGAATACTATCGTATATGGGCGTTAAATTTATTTGTATCTTCCACTAAATGGAATAACAGGGAAAAACTTATTGATTTATTAGCCTCCGACTTAGGAATGAGCAGGCGCCAGTTAATTTTATCTCTAGTTAAAATTAATCACAAAAATTGGTTACAGGCACAATGGAACCAACTTCGTAATGAACCACCTTGGTCAAGGCGAGCTTTATTAGTTGGAGCTAGCTGTTTACCAGACGAAACAAAACAATATTGGTACAAAATGTATTAAATCACAGTTAGATGACTATTTGGATAAAATTATACTAAAGTGGGCTATTGCGAATCCATAATAAATATTTTTTATGTAATTTCGCATTTTACTTGAAAAGACTTTAGATTCTTCGCTTTGCTCAGAATGACAATTTATAATTGATTGAACTTTCAAAACATAGCCTTAGTCTTATTGTTATATTTCCCATTTCAAAGGAAAAATCAATACATAAATAAAAATCCCCTACCACATAGGTAGAGGATTTTATTAGTTAGCTAAGAGCTGTGAAGTTGGAGTTATCCAAATTTACTAGCCGTAGAAGCTATTAGGAACGCTGCGTAAGTAAGAATGTAGCCAACTGTGAAGTGAGCTAAACCGACTAAGCGACCTTGAACGATGGACATTGCAACGGGCTTGTCTTTCCAGCGAACTAGGTTCGCAAGAGGAGTGCGCTCGTGTGCCCAAACTAAGGTTTCGATCAACTCTTGCCAGTAACCACGCCAAGAGATGAGGAACATGAAGCCAGTCGCCCAAACTAGGTGTCCAAAGAGGAACATCCAAGCCCAAACAGACAGGTTGTTCATACCGTATGGGTTGTAACCGTTGATTAACTGTGCGGAGTTCGCCCAGAGGTAATCGCGGAACCAGCCCATTAAGTAGGTCGAGTTTTCGTTGAATTGTGCTACGTTACCTTGCCAAATACCTAAATGCTTCCAGTGCCAGTAGAAGGTTACCCAACCGACTGTGTTTAATGCCCAGAATGCAGCTAGGTAGAACGAGTCCCAACCGGAAATGTCGCAAGTACCGCCACGACCAGGACCGTCACAAGGGAATGTATAACCAAAGTCTTTTTTGTCTGGCATTAATTTAGAACCACGAGCATCCAAAGCACCTTTGACAAGAATCAATACGGTGGTGTGGATAGCTAACGCGAAGGCGTGGTGTACTAAAAAGTCGCCAGGACCGATGGTTAAGAATAGAGAGTTCGTGCCGTTGTTAATTGCATCTAACCAACCAGGCAACCAAACGTTGGCGTAGTTCGGGTAAGCGGTGTAAGCAACACTGTCTGGGTTAGAGAGCAATGTTTGCATTCCGTACAGAACTTTACCGTGAGATGCTTGGATGAATTGAGCAAATACTGGCTCAATCAAAATTTGTTTCTCAGGAGTACCAAACGCAACAACTACGTCGTTGTGTACGTACAAGCTGAGGGTGTGGAAACCCAAGAAAAGGGATACCCAGCTTAAGTGCGAGATAATCGCTTCTTTGTGCTTTAGCACGCGGTCAAGTACGTTGCCTTTGTTTTGTTCGGGGTCGTAGTCACGTACCCAGAAAATTGCTGCGTGGGCAAAGGCGCCAAGCATGAAGGCAACGGCTATGTACTGGTGGTGTGTGTACAGTGCTGCCTGTGTAGTGTAGTCCTTAGCGATGAAAGCGTAAGGAGGCAGAGCGTACATGTGTTGTGCAACTAATGACAATGCAGTTCCTAACGCAGCCAAGTGTATAGACAATTGGAAGTGTAGGGAATTGTTGTAAGTGTCATACAACCCTTGGTGAGGCAAGTTGAATTGACCTTCAGTCTTGGTGCCAAAGAAGTTTTTGGCGTTGAGCATTTCTTTAATGCTGTGACCAATACCAAAGTTGGTGCGGTACTGGTGACCAGCGATGATAAAGATAACTGCAATTGCCAAGTGGTGGTGTGCCATGTCGGTCAACCACAGCGATTCTGTTTGAGGGTGGAAACCGCCCAAGAAGGTCAGAATTGCTGTACCTGCACCTGTTGAGGTACCAAATAAGTGATTCGCAGTATCTGGATTCTGTGCGTATACAGCCCAGTTTCCTGTAAAGAAGGGTGTTAAACCTTCGGGGTGAGGCAATGTACTTAGGAAGTTATCCCAGCCTACGTGTTGTCCACGAGATTCAGGAATAGCAACGTGTACCAAGTGACCAGTCCAAGCTAAGGAGCTTACACCGAACAAACCAGCCAAGTGGTGGTTTAAACGGGGTTCTGCACTCTTGAACCAAGAAAGGCTAGGACGGAACTTGGGTTGCAAATGTAACCAACCTGCAAACAAGAACACTGCTGCCAACAGGAGTAAAAACACGGCGCCCATGTAAAGGTCGTTGTTAGTACGTATCCCGATGGTGTACCACCAGTGGTAAACACCAGAGTAAGCAATGTTTACTGGATTCGAGGCGCCACCTTGGGTGAATGCTTCGATAGCTGGTTTACCGAAGTGAGGGTCCCAAATCGCGTGAGCGATAGGGCGAATGTGGAGAGGGTCTTTAATCCACTGTTCAAAGTTGCCTTGCCAAGCTACGTGGAAATTGAGGCTGGATGCCCACAAGAAAATGATTGCTACATGACCGAAGTGAGTAGCGAAAATCCTTTGATAAAGATTTTCCTCCGTCATCCCGTCATGGCTTTCAAAATCATTCCCTGTAGCCATCGCATACCAGAGCCGACGAGTAGTCGGATCTTGTGCGAGGTCCTGGCTAAATTTTGGAAATTTTGTTGCCATAGGTTTTGATAAATCCTCTAACCTTTAGCCGTCATGTGATTTTGGATTTTGGATTTTGGATTTTGGATTTGAAATTCTAGATTAATAATCCAGAATCCCAAATCGCAAATCCAAAATATAGTTAGCCTACTGAAAGGATGTGCGCGTGGAAGAATGCCCACGTTGTGGCAATACCTCCTAGTAGATAGTGTGCCACACCTACTGCACGACCTTGAATGATACTTAAAGCACGTGGCTGAATTGAAGGTGCTACCTTCAATTTATTATGTGCCCAAACAATCGATTCAATCAATTCTTGCCAGTAGCCGCGACCACTGAACAGGAACATCAAGCTGAATGCCCAAACGAAGTGGGCGCCTAAGAACATGAGACCGTAACCAGCCAGAGCGCTACCGTAGGAGTTGATGACTTGTGCGGCTTGTGCCCACAAGAAGTCACGCAACCAACCATTGATAGTAATCGCACTTTGAGCAAAGTTTCCACCAGTGATGTGTGAAACCACACCGTCTGAGTCAACAGTTCCCCACACATCAGACTGCATCTTCCAACTAAAGTGGAAAATTGCAATTGAGATAGTGTTATACATCCAGAAGAGTCCGAGGAACACATGGTCCCAACCAGACACTTGACATGTACCGCCACGACCTGGACCATCGCAAGGGAAGCGGAAGCCTAGGTTCGCTTTATCTGGAATTAAGCGTGAACTGCGGGCGAATAATACACCCTTAAGCAGAATCAGTACGGTTACGTGAATTTGGAATGCGTGGATATGGTGAATCATGAAATCCGCCGTACCCAAAGCAATTGGCATCATTGCTATTTTGCCGCCGACTGCGACGATACCGCCACCGAAGGCATGACTGACAACTTGCAATGCATTTGGAGCTGTTGCACCAGGCGCCACTGTGTGTAGGTTTTGTACCCACTGAGCAAACACTGGTTGTAACTGGATTGCAGTGTCGGAGAACATATCTTGAGGACGACCCAACGCGCGCATTGTGTCGTTATGGATGTATAAACCAAAGCTATGGAAGCCTAGGAACATACATACCCAATTGAGGTGAGAGATAATTGCATCGCGATGACGAATTACTCGATCCAGAACGTTGTTTTGGTTAACAACAGGGTCATAATCCCGCACCATGAAGATGGCTGAGTGCGCCGCACCACCGACAATTAAGAAGGCGCCAATCCACATGTGGTGAGTGAAGATACACAGTTGGGTAGCGTAATCTGTTGCCAAGTAAGGGTACGGAGGCATTGCGTACATGTGGTGTGCGACGATAATCGTCAGCGAACCCAACATAGCAAGGTTAATACCTAACTGAGCGTGCCAAGAGGTGGTCAAGTTTTCGTAAAGACCCCTGTGACCTTCACCTGTGAAAGGCCCTTTGTGGTTCTCAAGAATCTCTTTAATACTGTGACCGATACCCCAGTTGGTACGGTATTGGTGACCAGCAACGATGAAGAGAACTGCAATCGCTAAATGATGGTGTGCGATGTCAGTCATCCAAAGACCGCCAGTTACGGGGTTCAAACCGCCTTTAAAGGTCAAGAAATCAGCGTACTGACCCCAGTTTAACGTCCAGAAAGGAGTTAAGCCATTAGCAAAGCTGGGGAACAACTCAATTAACAAATCTTTGTTGAGGATGAACTCGTGAGGTAAAGGCACATCTTTCAATGCTACCCCCGCATCCAACAACTTGTTAATTGGAGCTGATACGTGAATTATGTGACCAGTCCAACCCAAAGAACCGCAACCTAACAATACTGCTAAGTGGTGGTTGAGCATAGACTCAACGTTTTGGAACCATTCCAATTTTGGCGCCCGCTTGTGGTAGTGGAACCAGCCTGCAAATAAGAACAAGCCAGCTAATACTAGACCACCAATTGCAGTGCAATACAACTGGAAGGTATTGGTGATACCCCAACCACGCCAAACTTGGAACAAACCACTGGTGATTTGGATGCCGTGGAAACCGCCGCCTACATCACCGTTTAATATGTCTTGTCCAACAATTGGCCAAACAACTTGAGCGCTAGGCTTTACGTTGAGAGGATCCATTAACCAAGCTTCGTAGTTTGAGAACTTGGCGCCGTGGAATATCATCCCGCTTAACCACAGTGTCACAACAGCCAAGTGACCGAAGTGTGCTGCGAATACTTTACGGGAAATGTCTTCTAAATCGCTTGTATGTGTATCAAAGTCATGGGCGAGTGCATGAAGGTTCCAAATCCAGGTAGTGGTTTTTGGACCTTTAGCGAGAGTTCTATCGAAGTGACCGGGCTGTCCCCATCGTTCAAACGAAGTTGGTACTGGGTCTTTATCGACGATTACTCTTGCTTTCTTCTCCTCTCGCTCTGGAGGACTAATTGTCATTCGACCTCCTCTCTATAAAGGGATTGAGGAATTATAAACACCACGTAGAGTCTTGGTGACTAAATTTTAGCTTATTCGCATCCTAACTTAAGTTGACCAATATGGGTTAACAAAATTTAGGCAGCGATCAGGACTCATGTGGAGAGTGGTTTCAGTCTGAATTATAAAGTCGAATACCCCACATTGTTAGATAGTTGTTTACAATAATTCAAAATCCCTCAACTTCCCGTAGATTCTAGCTCCTAGGTTATATCACTGGTCAAAATGTCAATACTTTATTCATTTTTTTTACAAAGCGAAACAATTTGTAAAATTTACCCTTTTTAACCTTTTCTGTGCTAGTATCTGCGACCCTAGGTCATCTATAGTCACCATTAGTTTTATTATTATTCTGTGTCACGAATAATACTAAGGGCTAGGTTGTAACAGAAGATTTAACTTTTGCTTTGTTGCTCCCTTACGTGCGTTAATGAGCCACAATTGTTTGTTAAGTTGTTCTGATTTGGATGCGGTTACATGGACTGGCTAATGAAGGCGCCCCTCAAACCTTTACGAACACGACATAGGATAATTGCAGGTACAGTAAAATCATTCTTCGCTCTATTGCTGGTACTAAGTCTAGCTAGCTGTGGTGATAAAGCTGTTAGCACTGAACCGTCGCTTATAGGACGTAAAGATAACCCACAGTTAACTAATCAAATTTCAGAAGTTGCCCCACCATCGGTTATTCAAGAACTTCAACGTAGTTTAGATACTTACCGACCCCAAGTTACAATCGTTACTCCTAAATCTGATGAGGTTTTATCGACAGATACAGTAGAAGTGACGCTACAAGTAAAGGACTTACCAATATTCAAAGATTCCCAGTTTAATCTAGGCTCACATCTACAAGTAATTTTAGATGGCCAGCCAGGTATTGAAGTTTACGATTTAAATCAGCCTTTAAGCCTGCATAACCTACCTCCGGGTACCCACACACTGCGTGTTTTTGCAGAACGTCCTTGGTACGAAAGTTATAAAAGCGAAGGAGCTTACGCGCAAACAACATTTCACGTATTTACCAAAACCGATGAGCATAACCCAGATGCTACAAAACCCCTGTTAACCTATAACCGTCCAAATGGAGAATATGGCGCCGAACCTATACTTCTTGACTTTTACTTAACAAACGCGCCGTTACAATTAAATGGTAAAGACATATTACAAGATGAAATTGGCGATTGGCGGATTCGCTGCACAGTTAATGATGAAAGCTTTGTACTCGACCGTTGGGAGTCTATATACTTAAAAGGCTTCAAGCCAGGTAAAAACTGGATAAAACTGGAATTTTTAGATGGTAAAGGCGAAGTGATTAAAAACGTCTTTAACAGCACAGTTAGAAGTTTCACTTATGAACCTAAAGGCAAAGACACACTTTCTCGAATAGTTAGAGGTGAACTATCGGCTGACCAAGTACGCAGCATAGTAGACTCTACATATGTAGCTAAAGAACCTTTACCTGAACCTACACCAACGATTGAACCAACGATTGAACCAACTATAGAACCTACACCTGAAGCGAAAGAACCAGAAATGGCGCCACCTGTAACGGAACCAGAGAAACCAAAATCTGGCGGTTACTTTAAACGTCGAGAAATAAAAGCACCATTACCTGCACCAAGTATAGAACCAACACCAATTGAGACTCCTGCTCCGCCAGAAGTAATTATTACTCCAACACCGGAACCAGAAGTTACAAATATACCTTTACCGACACGTGAAGTTGAAAAACCAACACCATTACCTGAGATAGTCCCAACCCCAGAAGTAACAATACCCGAAAAGGCACCTGAAGTAGAAAAACCTATTATTGAGTCTCCAACACCACAACCAGAAGCAACTAAGGAGGCAACAGTAAAACCATCAAAGGTTCAATTAGGTAAATACTTTAAACGTCGCGAGTCAAAAGAACCAATACCTGAACCTACACTATCTCCGGCGCCGGAAATAATACCAGATAAAGTGTTACCAACCCCATTACCTGAAATTATTCCTACTCCTCTAACAAATTAAAACCCTGTGTAGAGACGTGATTAATCACGTCTCTACTGTGTTTGTGGTAAATAAAACAATTAATAATGAACGTGGGTTTTAATTTATGGTTCGTGTACGGGCGCCGGAACTACCGCAATATAATTGGTTGAATACAGATAAACCTTTGTTATTAAAACAACTCAGGGGTCGAATAGTTATTTTAGATTTTTGGACTTACTGCTGTATAAATTGCTTGCATGTACTACCAGATTTAAAATATCTGGAACAAAAATATAAAGATAGTCTTACTGTTATTGGTGTACACTCTGCAAAATTTGATAATGAGAAAGATATTGAGAATATTCGTCAAGCTATTTTACGCTACGATATCGAACATCCTGTTTTAGTAGACAAAGATTTTCGAGTCTGGCAAGAATATGCTGTACGCGCATATCCTAGTTTTATGTTAATTGACCCAGAAGGTTATGTAGTTGCTTCTTTTATGGGAGAAGGGAAGCGTGAAATTTTAGACGAGTTAATACAGCAAATAATTCAACAACATCAAGATAAAGGCACAATTAATCTTCAAGAGCTAGATGTAATTTTAGAGAAGCAGCGACAACCAATAATCACACCATTAGCTTTTCCTGGTAAAGTTTTAGCAACTTCTTCAGGTTTGTTTATAGCAGATACAGGACATAATCGTATTGTTGTGACAACTTTAGAAGGTGAGGTTTTACATATAATTGGAAGCGGACAAGCAGGATTTAAAGATGATAATTTTAATATAGCTGAATTTTTGGCGCCACAAGGAATGACATTTGATAACCAAAATCAAATTCTCTATGTTGCCGATACAGAAAACCATGCTTTACGTAAAGTTGACTTACGGTGCCAATCTGTAGAAACAATAGCAGGAACAGGTATACAAAGTCGTAATTTAAGCTTTACTCAAGGTCATGCATTAGATATAGCATTAAATTCTCCTTGGGATTTAGTAAAGTACGACAATTTACTTTATATTGCAATGGCAGGTTCACACCAAGTTTGGGTGATGGATTTGGAAACTAACATAATTAAAACTTATGCTGGTACTGGCGCCGAAGCTTGTTTTGATGGTGAGTTAGATACTTCAGTCTTTGCTCAACCAAGTGGTATTACAATTAACAGTAATTTTATATACACAGCAGATAGTGAAAGTAGTTCAATTCGTGCAATTGAATTAGATACTGGAAAAGTGAGAACAATTTGCGGTAGTGGGGACTTATATTTATTTGGTGATAAAGATGGTATTGGAGAAGAAGTAAGATTACAACATTGTATGGGTGTAGAGTATGCACAAGGTAATCTTTGGATTGCTGACACTTATAATCATAAAATCAAGTTAGTTAACCCAATAACGGGTGAATGTAAAACTGTGTTGGGTAGTGGCGCCAGTAATAGCAAATTCTCTGAACCTTCAGGATTAAGCATTTTCGGTTCAAACTTATACATTGCTGACACTAACAATCATGCTATTCAACATGTAAATCTAAATACTTTTGAAGTAACTACCTTAAAAATATCAGGTTTATGCGCTCCCGACTTTTGTATCCCCAACTTGTAGGGTGAGCGCTGCCCACCATACTAATTGAGAGTTAAGAAATGAATACTATTTATCACATTACACGGCGCCAAGTTTGGGAAGAAGCACAAATCATTGGCAGCTATCGTGCGGATTCCCTTTTAACCGAGGGTTTTATTCATTGTTCGACACATGCACAAGTTTTAAAGACAGCAGATAGATTTTTTCAAAACCAAACTGGTTTGATAATACTTTGTATTGATGTATATAAGGTTAATAGCGAAGTTAAGTATGAACTTGCTGATAATGAACTGTTTCCACATATATATGGCGCCTTGAATATTGATGCAGTATGTCAAACTATCGATTTTGAAGCTCGTAATAACTATTTTGTATGATGATTAAGTTTCTTGTGGAATGGGCATCCTTGCCCATTGCATTTTTACTAAGGCGGGCAGGGATGCCCGCTCCACAAGACTAAAAAAGTATTGTAAATTACAACATAACAGATAATTTAGTAGTTAAAGTCATAATTCATACATATATATTCAGGGCTAGACCAGTGCCAGACACAAGAGATGCATCAACAAACCAGGCAAAGTCAACATGGGTGGAAAAGTCCTTAGCTTTTATTGAGGAGCTGGGTAATAAGCTGCCTGACCCGCTAACGCTTTTCTTCATACTCTCACTTTTTGTGATTGTGGTCAGTGCGATAGCTGCTTCTGTAAATTTATCGGTAGTTCACCCTGGTACTAACAAAACTGTTGCGGCTGTATCATTACTTACACCTGATAGCGTTAGGCGAATATTTACGCAAGCTGTAAAGAATTTTGTTGAGTTTCCACCTTTGGGAACTGTGTTAGTGGCAATGTTGGGTGTGGGGGTTGCTGAAGCTACTGGTTTACTGTCTGCGCTTTTACGTGAAATCGTAATGGTAACGCCCAGAAAGTTAATTACTCCGGTGGTTATTTTTGCTGGTGTAATGGCAAATGTAGCATCTGATGCTGGTTATGTTGTGCTTGTCCCACTTGGCGCCGTTATATTTCTCGCGTTTGGGCGCCATCCTTTAGCGGGTTTGGCTGCTGCTTTTGCTGGGGTAGCTGGTGGTTTTAGTGCTAATTTGCTTATTAGTTCGCTTGACCCGTTGTTAGCGGGACTTACTCAAACTGCGGCACAGTTAATAAGACCTGAGTATGAGGTGAATGCTACTGCTAATTATTATTTTATGGCTGTGTCAACGTTTTTGATTACGTTGATAGGGTGGTTTGTTTGTACTCAGATTGTTGAACCTCGTTTGGGAGCCTATATAGGTGATGCTGATATTGAGATGAATGAGGTGACGGCTACCGAACGTAGAGCTTTACGTTGGGCTGGGTATGCTTTTTTGGCTTTTATTGCTTTTATTTTGGTGTTGGTGATACCGCCGCAGGGTATTTTACGCGACCCTGAGAAGTTTACAATTATTCCTTCTCCGTTTATTGATGGGATTGTTTTTATTATTGCGTTGGCTTTTTTTATTCCTGGTGTTGTTTATGGAAAGGTTGCTGGTACTGTCAGGAATGATAAGGATGTGGCAAGGTTTTTGGGTAATGCGATGAGTTCGATGGGGTATTATATTGCCTTGGCTTTTATCGCTGCTCAGTTTATTAGTTATTTTGCTTGGAGTAATTTGGGTATTATTGTAGCAGTCAAAGGCGCCGATTTTTTGAAGGCGACGGGTATTACTGGGCCGCCGTTGTTGATATTGTTTATTTTGGTGAGTGTGGCTATAGATATTTTTGTTGGTTCGGCTTCTGCTAAGTGGGCTATTATGGCACCTATTTTTGTGCCGATGTTTATGCTGTTGGGGTATTCGCCAGAGTTGGTGCAAGCTGCTTATCGTATTGGTGATTCGACGACTAATATTATTACTCCTTTGATGCCTTATTTTCCTGTGGTGGTGGCTTTTGGGCAAAAGTATGATAAAAGTTTGGGGATAGGGACTTTGATTTCTTTGATGTTGCCTTATTCGATTGCATTTTTGATTGGTTGGTCGGTTTTGTTTGTAATATGGTTTATGTTTGGGCTGCCTTTAGGCCCTGGTGCTGCGATGAGGATTTAATAAACCGAACCGCAAAGAACGCGCAATCCGCAGGATTTCCCGCAAAGTAGAACGCAAAGAGAAAAGGGGAAGAACATGGAAGAGAATGAGTTAGATGTGAAGGTTTATGTTGAGCAGATGGCTTTGTTGGTTGATTTGCAGTTACGTAATGAGTATAAGGATGGGGTTGTTGCTAATTTTGAACGGATAGGTAATATAGCAAAACTTGTTAATGAGTTTGAGTTACCTGAAGAGATAGAAGCGGCGCCTGTTTTTGAGCCTTGATAAACATCATTTATTGTGATTAATTGTGGGATGGGCGTCTCGCCCGTCCAGTTTAAAGGGCGGGCAAGGATGTCCACCCCACAAGAAAAAGTTTTTAAATATATATTAAATAATGAGTTTAAATTTAACCGACGCGATATCAATAGCAACTGCGGTAAAAGCACGTGAAGTGACCGCAGTCGAAGTTGTGCGCGCTACGCTTGAACGCATTCAAACGCGCGATACTGAACTAAACTGCTTTACGACTGTTACCGCAGAAACTGCTTTAGCTGATGCTGAAAAAATAGATAATCAAATTCAGAAGGGTGAGGACACGGGTATTCTTGCTGGTGTACCGTTTGCCGTCAAAAATTTATTTGATATTAAAGGTTTAACTACGCTTGCGGGTGCCAAAATAAATGCAGAAAACGCTGTAGCTACACAAGATGCAACCGCTGTAGCGAGGTTAAAACAAGCGGGTGCAATACTTGTAGGTGCGCTAAATATGGATGAGTACGCTTATGGTTTTGTTACTGAAAACTCTCATTATGGCGCCACACGTAACCCAAATGATGTTACTCGTGTAGCTGGTGGTTCATCGGGAGGTTCTGCTGCTGCTGTTGCTGCTGGTTTAGTGCCAATAACTTTAGGTAGTGATACCAATGGTTCGATACGAGTTCCAGCAGCTTTGTGTGGTGTATATGGTTTTAAACCAACTTACGGTAGATTGTCTCGCGCGGGTGTGGCTTTATTTTCTAGTAGTTTTGACCATATTGGGCCGTTCGCAAATTCTGTTCGTGATATCTCAGCAGCATTTGATGTATTGCAAGGTGCAGATGATAAAGACCCTGTTTGTACAACACGTCCACCTGTAGAGACGCGATTAATCGCGTCTCTACGTGATATTGATAACACAAAAATAGCTATCGCAGATGATTATTTCAATCAAAAAGCTGAACCAGAAGCATTCGCAGCAGTTCAAAAAGTCGCCGAAGCGTTAAATGTAAAAGATTACGTTACCATTCCCGAAGCACACCGCGCGCGTGCAGCCGCATTTATTATTACAGCAGCAGAAGGCGCCAACTTACACTTAGAAAAACTTCGCTCCCGTCCCCAAGACTTTGACCCAGCAACTCGCGATAGATTTTTAGCAGGCGCCTTAATTCCAAGTAACTGGTATATACAAGCACAAAGATTTAGAAAATGGTATCGCAATAAAGTCAGAGAAATATTCCAAAACGTAGATATAATTATCGCCCCTACTACACCAATTACGGCGCCTTCAATAGGACAGCAAACCATGATATTAGATGGTGAGGAAATTTTAGTTCGTCCTTACCTAGGACAATTTACACAGCCATTATCTTTTATTGGTCTACCAGTATTATCAATTGCAATTCAACGCCCAAACGCTTTACCTCTAGGTGTACAGTTAATAGCGGCACCTTACAACGAAGCCAAAATAATACAAGTAGCAGCATATCTTGAAACCAGGTTTATTTAGCACTGAACACAACAATCATCAATAGAAACGAAAGAAACCTGGTCTCTCAACATTACTAGTTTTTGCGCTTCGTTGAGAAACCGGGTTTCTATGTTTCTTAAACATTATTAAATACTTGTGGATAAATCACTTCACCAGTATATTTAATTTCATAATTTTTCAGTGGTTTCACCATGAACACTTCTGCTGGAACTTCAAAAGGTGCTTTTATACCGTAATAAGTTGATTGAACAAAGCCAAAACGACTATAAAATGAGGGATGACCAAGTACAATAACTAGTGCTTCTCCTAATTCGTCCGCTTTTTCTAATCCATATTGTACCAAAGCAGTTCCGATACCTTGGTTTTGGAATTGTGGTAACACAGCTACTGGCGCCAATGCTAACACAGATAAAATTTCATTACTCACAACATGTATGTAACTAAATAGAACATGACCGATGATGTTACCGTCAATTTCTGCAACTAAGGAAAGTTCGGGAATATAATTTTCTGAATTACGTATTGCTTCCACAAGTTTAGCTTCGTTTGACTGTCCAAAGGCTTCGGTAATTACCTCTGCTATTTTTGGATAATCTGGGGAAACTTCGCAACAAATATTCATAAATTAATTCCCTGTATTACAAATCACTGAAACTACGCTTTTTCTTTTTGCTTGGCTTTGCTTTCTGTGGTTTCTCTGGTTTTTCTTTACTTGTAGCAGGGCGCCCAAAACCTTTATTATCTTCTTGCTCCAATAGGTTCGACTCTTCGTCCGATTCTACAATTACAGCTTCGATAGGTTCATCTCTAGTTTGTTCGTGCGATTCATCGACTTGAGTTGATGCTTCATCAGTTACTTGTGTTTCTTGACTAACTTCAATAAAAGACGCAACTTCTTCTATCTCGTCTTCTGCCTTATCTATTGTATTAGTTAGATTTTCTTGCGTATTAATAATCTCCTGCTGCACTTCTGGTTCATTTGATAGTAAAAATGTATTTTCAGTTTCGGAAGTTAACTCAGATGTAGGAAGTGCTGTATCTTCTGTTTGAATTTCTGTCTCAGTAACTTCGGAAGCTGGCTCAGTTGTAGGAACTACATTTTCTTGAGTTTGAGTTTCGATATCAGCCAGTTCGGAGGCTAACTCAGTTGTAGGAACTGTATTTTCTTCAATTTCAGTTTCTGTCTTACTAACTTCGGAAGCTAACTCAGATGTAGGAAGTACAGTATCTTCTGTTTGGGTTTCTGTCTCAGTAACTTCGGAAACTGACTCAGTTGTAGGAACTATATCTTCTTGAGTTTGGGTTTCTGTCTTGGTTACTTCTGTGACTAAATTAATTAAAGCATTCATTTCATCTTCGCTTGCTTCTTGTACATTTGGTGTTGATGTTTCAGTTTCGATATTAGTATCGGTGTTTGTTAATTGTTCTAATGCTTGAGGATGAAATTCCTGAACTTCTTCGTCTGAATTAATACCTAAACTTTGTCGTACTTCGTCCCAGTTACCTACAATATCTTCAGCGACTTGATTCGTATTGAATGCGTATTTTATTACAGGCGCCGCTTCTTGTGTCTGTAAGTTAATAAGCGCACTTATAATAAATCCATTTAGTTCGGCTTCATTTTGATTACACGATTGTAAACTTTGAGTTAGTACGCTTTTAACTTGATTACTCGCACTTCCGTGTTGATTAGCAATTTCTTCTAAGCTATTTATAGCAGTAACGCGCGCTAAAAGGTGATTTTGGTTTTGAGCTAAATATTCTACAAGTGCTGGAATTGCCGCAGTACCGATTTTACCGTAAACTTTTGGCAGTTCTTCGTTGACTAAATCATTATCTACTAGCTTAAACAACTGTATTAATGGAATTATTGCGTCAGTTGCTTGTAGTTGCCCTAATATACGCCAAGCATGAACAGGCGCCATTGCCTCTTTTTGATTATCGGCGCCTAGCAACTCGTCATCAACCGCCATTTTAATTAAATCAGGAATATGCTCAGAACCAATACCGAGTTCTGCTACATCATTCAAGTGCTGCGAGCCAAGAGTTAAGAGTTTATCTATAGGCGGTTGATAAGTTGTGCTGTTTACCATTAGATATGTGAAATGTATTTTGAGTTAGGCTTTCAAATATCAGGTATAACAGAAAGTTGTCAAATTGCACCGAATTTGTGCCAAAAGTTTTTGTTTAAACACCTATAATTTTTTATACCGTATTATATTGTTTTTTACTTAAGAAATCTATACCTTTTTGGGTAATTTTCACATAGTCTCTTAAGTCACCCGTTGGTGCCATTCCAGAAATTGTTTTACCAGATAAATTTTCGATAAAGCCAAACGCGCGTAAATGGCGTAACTCTTGTTCAAACGCGCGTTGTTTTGTGTACGGGAAGGGCTGATTACCTGATAATTGTTCGAGATGCTTTAACTCGTATTCGCTCAATAGACTATTTACAATCAGTTCTTTTTCATCTTTATTTTGAGCTATTTGCTGCTCTAATGCTGTAATACGTTGTATTATGCTTGTTACTGCTTCGATGTTGGATTGATTGGCTTGGATGCTGAGTTGCTGGCTGTCTTGTGTTTCTTTAATTTGATTTAAATCAAGCGTGATACCATCTTTGGAGATTACGAGTTTAACTAGTTTTTCTAATAGTTCAGAGTTGAATAATAAGATAATAAAAAGTATTATGACATCGTCGGTTTCAAATTTTGTCTTTGTCCAACCTAATGGGATAGAGACGAAGTATAGTAAGCTGAGAATGGAAATTGTTTTTGATACAAGAAAGTTAATTAAGTTTTGATTGTTAGTTTTAGAAGTTAGAGACATAATTATTACTTTAGGTAAACAGGAAAGTATACTTAATTCTGATACAAAGCCTGTTTTCAGTATTCCGGAATGTTGCTTTTAATACCAACAGTTATAAGGAGAAGTGCATATAAACGATATTAGGCGCCTCTACTCCCATGTTGCAACCAAACGAAAAGGGTCTGGAATTTCTCCTTGTGAGACAGGAAACTCTAATATAGTTTCGCGATGTCCTAGATACCCTGACTCGGTGAACGACATTAACATTCGTCCTAACGCAAACCAAACTTCTTGTTCATATTCCCAGTCTCCATAACGTGAAGCTTTACCAGCTATAGATTTAAGTGCCCAGAAATAACTGTTACGGACTACCGAACCACCTTTTTTGTATTCGGGCAAATCTTCGTGATGCAAAAATAATAAATCCTCTTCGATACGAGCGCGCATAAAATTGAATTAATAGGCTTTAGTTATTGTAACTTCTAAGATTATGAGCGACAAAAATCGGCAGCCGTGGGATTTAGGTAGATTTATTAAGACTCTTAGCTATTTTGAAGTTTTCCCTTTACTCAACTGGGTACAAAATCTATTTCAAGGTAGTTCTCAAGATAGTCAAAATCAGCTATATGGAGCAAAACAGGTGGGTGTAATATTAGTAGCAGGCGCCACGGGTGGTGTTGGTAAGCGAGTTGTACGACGATTGAATCAACTTGGCTATCGTGTGCGTTGTTTAGTACGTGATATTGAAAAAGCACGCTTGATTCTCGGTAATGAAGTTGAGATGGTTGTAGGAGATATTACCAATGCTGATACTTTAACACCGTTAGTCATGGCGAATATCCAAGGGGTTATTTGTTGTACTGCTGTGCGTGTGCAGCCAAAAGAAGGAGATACTCCCGACCGTGCGAAGTATAATCAAGGTATTAAATTTTATATGCCTGAAATAGTCGGTGACACACCTGAAAACGTCGAATACAAAGGTGTGAAAAACTTAGTTGAGGCAGCAGCAAAACACTTACCAAAGGCTTCGGTAAAAACTATATTTGCTTTTACTCAACCATCGGAGAATCTCAAGAATGTTTGGGGCGCCTTAGATGATGTGGTGATGGGTGGAGTTAGCCAAAGTAATATAATATTTGCTGGCGAAACAGCTTTATTTACAGGAAATGTATCAACTGACAACTCTGGTGGTTTCGCTTCTGTACGGACTAAGAACTTTGACCCTGCTATAAATTTATCAGGTTATGAGGGTATTGAGCTAAGAGTCAAAGGAGACGGTAAGCGATATAAAATATTTTTGCGTAGTGACTCTGCTTGGGACGGTGTTGGTTATGCCTACTCGTTTGATACTGTAAACGGCGCCTGGATAGATATTCGTGTACCCTTTGCTGAATTAATTCCTGTATTTCGTGCCAAGGTAGTTAGAGACCGTCCTCCTGTTGATATTGCTCAAATTCGCTCGTTTCAATTAATGTTGAGTAAATTTGAATACGACGGTGATTTGAATCCTCATTTTTCAGCAGGTACTTTTTCTTTAGAAGTCGAAACAATAAAAGCTTATGGTGGAAGTCCTTTACCAGGGTTTGTATTAGTAAGTTCCGCAGGAGTCACACGTCCAGGAAGACCAGGTATAAATTTAGAAGAAGAACCACCAGCAGTGCGTTTAAATGACCAATTAGGAGGTATTCTTACTTGGAAACTAAAAGGTGAAGATAGCGTTAAAGAAAGCGGTGTAAATTATACAATTATCCGTCCGTGTGCATTGACAGAAGAAGTAGGTGGGAAACAATTAGTGTTTGAGCAAGGTGATAATATTAGGGGTAAAATTAGCCGTGATGATGTTGCCGAGGTTTGTGTACAAGCACTTCAATATGATAAAGCTTGTAATGTGACATTTGAAGTTAAGGCAACCGAGGATAAAGCTGATTATATAGATTGGCAACAACTATTCGGCAGCTTACAACGAGGATAAATTGGCAACGGATACAACGGATGAGCTATTAGTTATAAAACTAGTTATCAGCAAAGGATTAATTAAATAAAATCAACTATCCGTTACATCCGTTCATCATCCGTTGCCAAGTCTCTGTTCGTAAATCCAATTGAGAACATTTACTTATTTTACTTTCACTATGTCTCAAATGGATAAGGAATTACTTGAGCTTCAGCTTCTTGGCATTAAACCCGTGCATTTTGCTGATTTAGTACGCACAGCACAATTAATGTATAATCCTGCTAGCTGTATGTCAGGTATTGATATAGAGGTTGACTGGGAAGGACTCGGTGTGCCAAATGATGTACTAGAGAATTTGAGAGTGCTTGGTTATGAATACCGATATGCTTTACCAGATGTGGCGCCGTCCATTATTTGGAGTAAGCTAAAGCCAGAAGCGCGCGTTTGGTTTGTTGCAAATAAAGATGAGTTGTGGAAGTTTGAGGAGTATTTTCCTGCACTTGATGAGGATTGATCCCCCCAACCCCCTTTATTGGGGGCTAAGAGTGTGTTTTAGATAATATTATTTTTAAGAATTGTTGGACTGTTGGTGATATGTCATTTCGGCGCCAAATAATATTAATACAAACTTCAGTAACAAACTCTTCGATAGGTTTATAAATAACACCTGTACGTTGTAGATGCTGAAGTGATGAAGGTACTATTGCTACACCCATTTGTGCAGCAACTAAGCTGACGATTGTTTGCATTTGAATAGCTTCTTGCGTAACGTTTGGGTAAAAACCTGCTTGTTGACATAAACTAATTATTGCGTCATGAAGTCCTGGGGAAAATATTCGAGGAAATAATATAAAATCATCATCACTAAGTGATTTTATTGAGATACTTGTTTCTTGCGCTAATCTATGTCCTTCAGGTAAGGCTACAATTAAGGCTTCTTTATATACTGTTTCGGTAGCAAATAAAGGTTCTTCTATTGGAGGACGCACAAAACCAATATCTATTTTACCTTCGCGTAAGAGGCGCCATTGTTCGTCAGTTGTAAGTTCATGCAATTCTAACTTGACTCCTGGAACTTCAGAGCGAAATTTACGCAAAATCTCTGGTAACACATTATATGCAGTCGAACCCACAAACCCAATTACTAATTGTCCTGCTTCACCACGACTAGTTTGGCGCCCTGTTTGTACAGCTTGTTCGAGTTGCTTAAATATTTTCTGAACTTCTAATAAAAACGCTTCTCCAGCTTCGGTTAATTGTACTACCCGTTTAGTACGATGAAATAGCTGGAAACCAAGTTCATCTTCTAGTTGGCGAATTTGCTGACTTAGGGGAGGTTGAGCTATATGTAACCGTTCAGCAGCGCGTCCAAAGTGTAATTCTTCTGCCAGGGTGACAAAGTAACGTAGATGCCGCAGTTCCATTTAAAATATTGATTAATACTTTATACATATTAATAGTCTGCTAAAAATATATTGGACATTAATTTATATATTACGTAACCTGATAAATAAGAAATCCCCCCAACCCCCCTTAATAAGGGGGGCTAAGAGCAGCTCTAAAGCCCCCCCTTATCAAGGGGGGTTGGGGAGGATCAAAATCTAGGAATTAAAAATGCTTCAAAATACTTGGAACACAACCCTTTACGAGGGCAAACATGCATTTGTCTGGCAATATGGTGAAGACCTACTTAACTTACTGTCCCCACAACCAGGAGAAAAAATCTTAGATGTTGGCTGCGGTACAGGACAACTCGCTGCAAAAATAGCTGATATGGGCGCCATCGTAACAGGAATAGACGCATCGGCTGCAATGGTGGAAAAAGCAAAGCTAAATTATCCGAATTTAGAATTTACAGTAGCAGACGCGCGCTCATTCCAATTTGATACAGAATTTGATGCAGTATTTTCAAATGCTACGTTGCATTGGATACCAGAAGCAGTAGATGTAATAAATTCTATTCACCGCCTGTTAAAGCCTAGAGGTCGCTTTGTTGCAGAATTTGGTGGTAAAGGTAATGTCAAATTAATTACAGACGCACTATACCAAGCCAGTGAAATAAAATCACCATTATCTTGGTATTTTCCCAGCATTGGAGAATACACGACCCTATTAGAAAAGCAGGGTTTTGATGTTAGTTATGCGGTACTATTTGACCGTCCAACACTTTTACCTGATGGAGAAGCAGGTTTAAGAAATTGGCTAACAATGTTCGCAACTAGATTCTTTGCTAACTCTACACAGCAAGAAAGAGAAGAAGTCATTCAAGCAGTAGAACAACAGCTTAAACCTATCTTATTTAAAAACGGAACTTGGACAGCTGATTATCGGCGCCTGCGAATTATTGCTGTGAGGGAAAGTTAATGTTAACTAATTTATTCTTATTTACGGTTGCTATAATTGCTGGCGCCATGAATGGTGTTGCTGGTGGAGGGGGATTAATTGCATTTCCAGCTTTAATGTTCGTTGGAATTTCACCAATTCCTGCGAATGCAACGAATACAGCGGCAATGTGGGTAGGAACTGCTGCTTCAACATTTGCTTATCGTCAAGATATGACAATTCGTCGATGGGAGTTTTTTACACTGACTGTAGCAAGCGTTTTAGGAGGAACTATTGGTTCGTATATACTGTTAAATACTCCCTCTAAAAGCTTTGCTGGTTTAATTCCATATTTAATGCTAACTGCCACATTATTATTTGCATTTGGCAAGCGAATTAATAGCTGGTTGCAAAATCGTTTTAAATTACCAATGTGGTTAGTAATTATCTTTCAATTCCTAATTGCTATATATGGAGGTTTTTTTGGTGGCGGTGGTGGTATTGTTATACTAGCTATTCTAGAAATGATGGGTATTAAAAGTATTCACACAATGAATGCTGTAAAAAGCTGGTTAGCAACAACTTTAAACGCTTGCGCTTTGCTTTATTTTATGAAAGCAGGCATTATTATATGGTCAAGTGCTATTTTAATGGCGGTTGGTGCTTTAATTGGTGGATATGGTAGTGCTTTCTTCGCGCGTAAGGTTAGTTCAGTATGGGTACGTAATTTTATTACATGTATTGGAGTTTCCATAACTAGCTACTTCTTTTTATTTCCAGCCAAATGACATCAAACCAAGTACAGCTAAAAGAAATACTTCTAAATTCTCCTGTTGGTGAAGTGTTGCCAGCTATCGCAAAACTGCAACTCCCTAACTGGTGGTTAGCAGGTGGCGCCGTTCGTAATACAGTTTGGCGCCATATACTTGGTGGTGATGATTGTAAATTAACTATTAAAGACTTTGATATTGCTTTCTTTGATGCTGAGGGTGGGCGTTCTCAAGAACTTGGCGCCAAAGAAGCTTTAACAAACCAATTTCCTAACTATATATTTGATGTAAAAAATCAGGCTAGCTTTGCAAGGTGGCGTAGCGGGCGCCAGACGTTTATTAGTACAGAAGATGGTATTAGTAAGTGGTTACATACTGCTACTGCGGTAGGGGTGCGAGTGGATAATGAAGGGGAATGGGAATTTTTTACACCTTATGGGCTAGATGATTTGTTTAATGGTGTAATTTGTCCGACTCCTATACATGTGAATAATGTTGATGCAAGTAATAAGGCTGCTAGTTTTTTAGAAAAATGTCCAGTTTTGAAAAATATGGTCTTGTAGCATAGGCGTCTCGCCTGTGCAGTGGTTTTTATTTTTACCACAGAGACGCAGAGAACGCAGGGGGGGAGTTAAAGAGAGGTTTAAAATGGCACCTGCCCTCAATGGGATAATTAATACAAACGCATTATTAATACTAAGTTTATTAAATAGTGCGCCATTCCTGAGCGTCTATAAACTGTGATAAGTAGCCAGACAAAATTAATTACAAAAAAATAGGCTTGAAACCTTTACTCAGCCTAGAACTCAAGATGTAATTATTTCTGTCCAGGTACTTAGATGTCCTACATTCGTTGTTGCAATTACCACTTCATACCCTTCATTTTCTACCGATATTGCTTGTGTGGCTAAAATTACATCACCATCTAATGCTGAAGGGTCTGCTGTTGGTCTTCCTCTGAGTCTTGCTTCTGCCCATAACTGAACGGCTAAAAGCATTGTTTCAGTTGTTAGTGGAAGGTATGGAGTTGTAACTTAAGTCTATCTAGGCGCCTGATACTTTTACAATTAGTTCTTCATTTCGTTCAAGTTTAGTTTGATAATTCCCGCATATTCCGCATTTGGGTCTGCTTCCATTAATACTTTGTTTGCTAACCATTCTTGCATTTTATTTTTATGCAGCTCATTCTAATTCACTTGATTTAGCTGACGTTCGCTATCACCAACTCAACATCTTCAGGCATTACTAGTGCTTCTTCTACATATTCTTCTTGTATCATCTCCAAAACATTAACAATATCAGCGCGCGCTTCATCTATAGTTTGTCCCCAAGCTTGACAACCGGGAATTGCAGGGACGTAAGCGACAAATGTACCATTGTCATCAGGGCGGATAACGATTGTATAGTCTTGCAGCGATTTCATGCAAATAAACCTTGTAGCACATGTCATAAATTTTGGCTCGTTGCGGGTGGTTCGATTCGTGAAATAATCTAAATGCTACCTTAACGAACGCAGTTGAAACCAGCTTTTTCTCAAAATTTTAGCCTTCTGACTGCGTAGAAATACTATAAGACAAAAATTTTTATACAAAGTATGAAATATTACTAATTAATTTAGTATAATTGTCGTTGACAAATAGTATTTTAATTAAGTATGAGTATTACACCTCGCGGGATGAGTGTTACAGAAGCGTACCGACTCTACCGTTCAGGCAGTTTATTAGTCAACAGAAAGTATCAAAGAAAGCTTGTTTGGACAGTTACAGAGAAAGAAAGGCTAATTAGTAGCATTTTAAAAGGATATCCAATTCCACTGATTTTGTTTGCAGAGCGTCCTCAAATATATGGTAGTGGTAAATATGAAATTATTGACGGAATGCAACGTCTTAATGCAATTTTTAGTTTTATAGAAAATTGTTTTAGCTTTGATAATAAATATTTTAATCTTGATGAGTTTTCTTACGCTAAACAATTAGTAACTGATGGAGTTATTCAACTTGAAATAAATAAAGAAGATATTGACAAACAAAAAATAAATCTTTTGTCAGGTAAAGAGTGTGCCGATGTACTAGACTACCAACTTGCAGTGACAGTGTATACTGCAATGGGAGAAGAAGATATAACAGAAGTGTTTGGTCGCATCAATTCCAGTGGCAAACATCTAAGTAGCCAAGAAAAAAGACAAGCAGGCATAACAACGGCATTTGCAGAATTAGTACGCTCAATATCTATGGAATTACGTGGTGATGTTTCTGATAAAGTACTACGTCTTACAAATATGCCTGAAATCAGTATTGATTCACAAAAAAGCAACCAAAATTATAAAATTAAAGCCGAAGATACTATTTGGTGTAAGCAAGGCGCCTTAACAGTCAAACAACTTCGAGAAAGCGAAGATGAACAAATGGTAGCTGATATTGCTGCTTCTATCTTGCTTAACGAGCCTTTACCTGTAAGTACAGAGCGTTTGGATAGTTTGTATGATAAAGATAGTAAATATTTTAATCTTTTGGAAACGGCTTTAGCTACTTACGGTTCTAAGAAATTGACTCATGATGTTATTAAAACATTTGCTGTAATGCGTGAAACTATTGAAGCTTGTAGTTCAGACACAAAACGTTTATCACGAATAGTTAATCCATCTAGTAATAACCCCATCCGAACAGCTTTTTACACTATTTTCATGGCATTTTTCGATCTAATTATCCGTAAAGAACTTTCTCCAGCCGACCCAGATGGTATTACTAAAGCTTTACGAGGGCTTCAAAAAGCACTCGATTTAAGCAGCCATTATACCACAACAGAAGACCGAAAGAAAAACATTAGCAGAACTATAGGCTTAATTCAAGATTGTTTTGCTAAAAAAGAACCTTCTGCATTAGGACATGGTGCCGAACTTGTACTTGACTTAGAAAATTCCCTACGTCGTTCTCGTATAGAAACTTCAAGATATGAATGTAAGCAAGGCTTACTTGATTTATCATCAAAAAGAGAGTTAAATAAAGACTTACTGATAAGGCTTACCGAAACTATATGTGGAATAGCCAATTTAGGGTCAGATAGTGATGGGTATATTCATATTGGAGTCACAGACTGTGAGAAACATGCTCGCAGAATCGAAGTTTTAGATAAAATTACACCAATTGAGATAAATGGAAGATATATTGTTGGTATTGATAGAGAAGCACAATTGCAAAATAAAAGTATAGAGGAATATATTAAATTAATAACTAATACAATTCAAAACTCTGCCTTAACAGAACCACTTAAAACTCAAGTACTAGCTAAATTCGATACCATTTCATATAAGCCTAAAAGTTATTCGGTAATTAGGATTACTATCCCTGCTCAAAAAGATGTTTCATTTCTTGGTGATAAAGTTTTTACGAGAAAAGATTCGTCTACAGTGGAAGTAGTAGGGCGAGAATTACTGGCAGTATCCAAGCTTTTCCAAAAATAATGAGTCATACTTCTTTAGTCGCTTGCACTTGTATTATAACTAATTAAGTAATCCAACTATTAATACTATATTTATTAACAGTTTTTATAGATTTTACTTAGTTAAACCTGTTTATCTGCTTTGATAATTAGCAACAAAGGTATGATATATCAATTTATTCCAAAACTAATAAGATTTTATATATTTTTAATTTTGCTATTATTCTAATCAATAAGGTCAAGATTTATACTCATGAAAAACAACACATTATCACTACTCAGTTTTATAGATTTTTCTTTATGGCAAGAAGCAAAAAAATTACTTGATTTCCAAATTAATCAAATGGATAAAAATAAACATTATTTGACGCTTAGTATGTTTTACTATAAACGTATTTCTCATTTGACAAATATAGTAAATACTCAAGAATATTTTGATAAACGGGTTGCTAATGCTCTCTTTTATGCCCTAGAGCGTGAGTTCGCTTTTTATGATTATGTTGTTCCAAAATCTTACCTAGGTCTACGCAATCAAAAATTTATTACTTATCCTTTAAGAGTTTTGTATTACTCAATATAGCAGTTCCTTGTCAAGTAAGGTACACACTAAATTAATGTATCTCTTGTGGAGTGGGCATCCTTGCCCGCTCTGATGTACTTCATTAGAACTGAAAACGCTATAGGTCTTTACTTACTCAAACTATCCCAAGATTTTTTACAAACCTATGCTGCTAAAAATAAACGCTTAAAATGCTACTATGGCGGAAATCTACTCTTCAATCAAAATTCTTTAACAGTAAAACATGAGACTACATTCTATAAAAATTACTACAAAGATTTTAAGAAACAAATTAGAAAACAAATCACTAATGATTCTGACAATAAACTTGTAATTAAGCTTGACATAGAAAATTTTTTTGATAATATTTCCATTCCGACTCTACTTGATAATCTTGATAAATCTGTTAAACCAAGTATTAAAGAAGAGTTAAGTTTTACAACATCGACTAAAGAAAATTTAAAATTTTTTTATAGTTATTTGTCGCATAATCAAGGTGGAATTCCGCAAGCTGATAATGATATAATTTCTAGCTTTATCAGTTACTTATATTTAACTTTTAGTGATTTGTTAATAGACTCAGAAATACTTACATATAAAGAATTTATAAATGAGCATACAATAATTCGCTATGTTGATGATATATTCATAGTTGTGAATTTTTGTAATGAATCGATTCAATTGCAAAGAGAAAAAATTATATATTCATTAACCTCACAAATTTCAGATTTGCTATATTCACATTTGAAAGTTAAATTAAATAAAAAAACAAAACTTTATTGGCTTGGAAATAAATCTGACAGAGAAACTATATTAAAAGATTTGAAAAAAGTTTCACCTGAATATCATCTTAATGACGAAGAAAATGATGAAACTCCAGAAAATAAATTAGCTAATATTTTTCATGAACTCCAAAAGCTTAAAAATTCGAGTATCGACTTTTCCATTTACTCAGATGGAACGATTGAAGCAGATATTTTAAGAGAAATCTACGAAAAATCTGTAAATCAGCTTTTAGCAAAGGAAGAGAACATAGCACAAATTGAAGCTATATTCAATGAATTTAACTTTGATTTAGTTAATGTTATGCCCCGTGAGATTATCTTAATAATATCTAAAAGCAAGAAGGTTTTACAAGAATTCGTAAATTTTTTGGACTCAAAGATGAAACTATCGACTAGAGATGCTTATTTAATATTAACATTACTGTGTCAACATGAATTTCAATACACTAACTTATTTGGCAGAATCAAAACTATCGATAGCTTTAAGCATATCTTCAATGCGTTTGAGGAAATCTCTATATTCTCAGAAAAACCAGGATACTTTCAATTATCATATGAGGAAGTTGTTTTGATAACACAATACTCCAATGTGATAGAGCAAACACGGTTACGTATATTTAATGAAAAAATCAACTCTTATTCAGTAGGATTAAATCACTTATTAAATGAAATTCATGCGGTATGTATGTGTTTTGATACAATTAAGCAAAAGACAAAATATGAAGCAGACGATGTTGTTAATTACTTAACTTCTAAATCTATACCTCACGAAATTTGTATATCTATTCGTAATCTTTTTGATAGAAGAAATAGAAATACTGTATCTCATCCTAGCATATCAGATAAAATTGCGTGGGGAGTAACAAAAGAAGAGTATATAGAATATCGTGAAGTTGTAGGAAAATGTTTGAAATTAATACTAACTGTACAGTAAAAAGTATATTATTTCTTAGTATTAAATTTTATTTCATTTAGCCCGTTTAAACGGACTTAAGCTATTAGCTTCGGGTTTGCAACCTCAAGCGGTTATGAACGAAGCGAGTAAACGTTATGAAGCATCAAAGATTAAAAGCAAAACCAAAAAATAAATTATGCATTTTGTAAGGTAGGCGCCTCCAAACCCTTTAAAATTGAAACGGGCGGGGACGCCCGTTCCACAAGATATATGTCCCAACAACCAAAAACTACTTCACACTTAATTCCAAAATTTTCTCCTCCTCTTCCTTACTTATCACCCTTCCCTCATCTTCAAACCCAGTAATTTGGTCAAAGTTCAAATATCGGTACAAATTATCTGCAAACGGTTGAATCTTTGTCCCTACAATATCCGAATACTCCTGTACTGTAGGAATTCTACCTAGCAGCGCGCATACAGCAGCTAACTCCGCAGAACCTAAATAAACCTGAGCATCTTTACCCATGCGGTTATTAAAGTTTCTCGTCGAAGTTGAAAATACTGTAGTTCCATCTTCAACGCGCGCTTGGTTCCCCATGCACAAACTACAACCTGGCATTTCTGTCCGCGCGTTTGCTGCTACAAAAATATCGTAAACGCCTTCGTTCTTTAACTGAGTTTCGTCCATCCGTGTGGGAGGCGCCACCCATAACCTTGCTGATACTTGACCGGCGCCTTCTAATACCTTCGCAGTAGCACGGTAATGTCCAATATTGGTCATACAGGAACCTACGAATACTTCTTGTACTGGGTCGCCTGCTACTTCTGATAGTAATTTAACGTTATCAGGGTCGTTTGGCGCCGCTACAATTGGTTCTTTAATTTCGTTCAAGTCAATCTCGATAATCTCCGCATATTCCGCATCTGCATCTGCTTCCATTAATACCGGATTTGCTAACCATTCTTCCATTTTGGCAACACGGCGCATGATGGTTCTTGCATCACCGTAACCTCGCGCTACCATGTTTTTGAGCAGTGCTACGTTCGAGCGGATATATTCGGAAACAGTTTCTACGCTGAGTTTGATTGTACAACCAGCACAAGAACGTTCGGCGGAAGCGTCGGTTAGTTCAAATGCTTGCTCGACTTTTAAATCTGGCAAACCTTCAATTTCCATTATCTTTCCAGCGTAAATGTTCTTCTTATTTTTCTTCTCGACTGTTAGTAAACCTTTTTGAATCGCTACGTAGGGAATTGCATTTACAATATCGCGTAATGTAACACCTGGTTGTAATTCTCCTTTGAAGCGTACTAATACTGACTCTGGCATATCTAAAGGCATTACACCCAAAGCTGCTGCAAATGCAACTAACCCAGAACCTGCGGGGAAGGAGATACCAAGAGGGAAGCGTGTATGTGAGTCTCCACCTGTTCCTACTGTGTCGGGTAGTAACATCCGGTTTAACCATGAGTGGATAATTCCATCACCGGGACGTAATGCTACACCTCCACGTTGAGCTATAAAGTCAGGAAGTTCTTTATGGGTTTTGATATCTACTGGTTTGGGATATGCAGCAGTATGGCAAAAGCTTTGCATTACTAAGTCAGCGGAGAAACCTAGACATGCAAGTTCTTTAAGTTCATCGCGCGTCATTGGGCCTGTAGTATCTTGGGAACCAACGGTTGTCATAATAGGTTCGCATGATGTCTCAGGACGAACTCCAGGTAAACCGCAAGCTTTACCCACTATTTTTTGTGCCAAGGTGTAACCTTTACCTGTGTCAGCAGGTTGTTGAGGACGGGTAAATAATTTGCTTGGTTCTAAACCTAGAGCAACGCACGTTTTGTCTGTTAAGGTGCGTCCGATAAGTAAAGGTATACGTCCACCCGCGCGTACTTCATCTAAAATAGTATCGGGTCTTAATTGGAATGTTGAAATAACTTCGCCTGCTTCGTTGGTAATTTCTCCTTTATAAGGATATATAGTTATTACCATTCCCGTTTCCATCTTTGTGACATCGCACTCGATAGGTAAGGCGCCTGCATCTTCTGCGGTATTAAAGAAAATAGGGGCAATAGTTTCACCAAGTACATACCCACCCGCGCGTTTATTGGGTACAAAAGGAATATCTTGACCAATATGCCATAACACTGAGTTGATAGCTGACTTCCGTGAAGAACCTGTACCTACTACATCTCCAACGTAAGCAATGGGGTGTCCCTTTTTCTTAAGTTCGGCAATAGTTTCTAAACTTCCTGGTTGCCGAGTTTCCAACATTGCCAACGCATGTAAAGGAATATCGGGACGAGTTGTAGCGTGTTGTGCTGGTGATAAATCATCAGTATTGGTTTCACCAGGAACTTTAAAGACGGTGACGTTAATAAATTCTGGTAACTGCGCGCGGGTAGTAAACCATTCCGCTTCTGCCCAAGAGTCTACAACTCGCTTTGCAAAAGGATTTGTTTTAGATAATTCGATAACATCATGGAATGCATCATATACGAGCAATATCTTACTCAAAGCCGCAGCAGCATATGCAGCGATAGGTTCCTTACCTTGTCCCCCCATTACTAAAGGAGTTTCTGAAGACTCAGATAACGAAACGGTTGGGACTTGTAACAAATCGATAAGCGATTGTACATTGTAACCGCCCATCATTGTACCCAATAACTCAACCGCTTCTATCGGGGAAACTAAAGGACTAATAATTTCTTCCTTGGCAATACCCGTTAGGAAACCAGCTTTAACATAAGCAGCAGGGTCAACACCCGGTGGTACTCGGTCACGTAACAAATGCAGTAATGTCTGTTCCTCACCCGCAGGTGGATTTTTAAGTAGTTCGCACAGTTCTGATGTTTGTTTTGCATCTAATGGCAGCGCGGGGATTCCCAGTGCTGCTCTTTCTTCGACGTGTTTGCGGTATGAATCCAGCATTCTGCTCTCCAAGTATCAATCCAACTTTTTACTGTACTTGTCAATGTGACAGCCAAATTATAAGTGTTTCTGAGCCTCTAACTTATAATTATCACTTTATCGCCAATCATTGCTATCGTTAAAGGTGGTTTATCTTAACTCAGCTAGTTAGTGTTAAATATAGCTACAAGTTTGGTTGAATGAGACTTTTTAAGTTAAAATATTCCATTTGTCGCTTGGCGCCGTTATTATCAAATTACAATATGACACAAACATATAACGTTGAACTCAACCATCAGGGTAAAATACTCACAATTCAAGTTCCCGAAAACGAAACAATTTTAGCAGTGGCAGAAAAAGCAGGTTTAGAATTACCCGCTTCATGTCATGCAGGTGTTTGCACCACATGTGCAGCAAAAATTACTAACGGTGGAACAGTAGACCAAAGCGAAGGTATGGGGATCAGTACTGAATTACAAAAAGAAGGTTATGCGCTGCTTTGTGTTTCGTATCCCCGTTCTGACTTGAAGATTGTTACTGACCAAGAGGAAGTTGTTTATCAACAACAATTTGGGAAGTAACCTTGGCAACGGATGTAACGGATGTAACGGATGGTTGATTCGTTTCTGATGACGCATAACAATAAACAAATGTAGAAAACAAATGTAGAGACGTTACATTTAACGTCTCTACTATGGATTAATTTAATTTATGTCAGCACTAGAAATAAACAGTGCAATAATCATGCATCTTGATTACGCTGCCCAAACATCTTGAAGTTCTTCAGCCATTTGAATAGGTTGAGCAACTTCGGTAGCTACAACTTCGTTAGTTTCTTGAGTAGGTTGAGCTTCTTCTACTGCTGTAGTAGGTTCTACTTCTTGAATAACAGGCGCCTCTGAGGCAGTATTATCTAACAAGTTAACCTTTACAGCTTGATTACGTGCAGCGCTTGCTTTAGGTAATGTCAAAGACAAAATACCATTCTTATATTCAGCTTGCACCTTGTCGTTTTCAACTGCAACAGGCAATTGAATTACCCGTTGGAACTTGCCATAAGTAAACTCAGAACGGAAATAACCAATCTTCTCAGTTTGATTGTTGTCACTCTTTTCACCAGAGATAACAACCGCTTGCTTTGTAACACGAATATCTAAATCTCTTGCATCGATACCGGGAATTTGCGCGCGTAAAACAAAAGCTTCATTAGTATCTTGCAATTCAACTGCAGGTCTAAAAGCTACCATTTGTGGTTGACGTACCATCATATCTCCAAACATAGAATCCATTGCACGACGCATAGCTTGAATATCACCTTGACGCTGCCAGCTCATAATAGCCATATCTAAATAATCCCTCGATTGCTGCGACTTTATTAATCTTTGTTGCATATGTCCCTATTGTGCCAATTCTGTGCGTACAGACAGTGAGGTAAACCGGATGAGTAAAGCAGTAAATACCGCAGCATCACAATGAAACGAAAAATAATTGTAAACCCGCCTGGGCGCCTATCATTTAAATAGCCAAAATGGTATATATCGTTACCAGTAGGAATAATTCAGACTTTCCCAGTTATAGTAAAAGCAAATCAGGATACACAACAATGACAACACATTTTATCAGCGCAGAAATCGACCTACAGCAAACCCCCACCGAACTACAAAAAGCCGTAGAAACCGAACTGAAAAAACAAGGTGAACCCCTGCGCTGGGCAATAACCTCTGTAGACACCGAACAACAAAAAGTCAAAGTAGAAGCAGTAGTAACAAAACAATCCTAAAAATCATAGACTCTTGCTTTACCCCTACATAATGGGATAAGCAGGATGCCTATCTCACAAGAGTTTTCAAATAAGTTACTCAAACTTCTTTATTACAATGTTTTCTTCTGATGCTAGATTAGGGTAAACGGGTTGGCTTTATTTATTAGTTTCACTGACTCAAGCGTAATATTGTCTGGGCTTTGCACTATCTATACCTATTTTTTTTACTGCTCAAATAAATAATATTATTATTGCAATGACATAAAGTAAAGGGCGGGCAAGGATGCCCACCTCACAAGATTAATACTTTACAAGATTATAGATATTAATCTCAAATCGAAAACCCATAATCCATTCATGTCCGTTCACGCAGTGTTCTGCAGGAAAGGAAAATCTTAGGCGCCTTCACGCAATTTATCAAGAACGCTTCTATCTTCGAGTGTTGAAGTATCTCCAGAAACTTCTTGACCTGCGGCTAAATTTCTTAATAGGCGCCGCATAATTTTACCAGAACGGGTTTTTGGTAAAGCATCGGTAAAACGAATTTCACCTGGACGAGCGATGGCGCCAATTTCTTTAACTACGTGTTGTTTAAGTTCTTTAATTAGTGCTTCGCTGCCTTGATGAGTTCCTTCTAAAGTTACAAAAGCTACCACTTCTTCGCCTTTTAATTCATCGGGTTTACCAACAACAGCAGCTTCTGCTACGGCTGGGTGGGAAACTAACGCTGATTCGACTTCCATTGTACCTAGGCGATGTCCTGATACATTTAACACGTCGTCAACGCGACCCATGACCCAGAAGTAACCGTCTTCGTCACATCTAGCGCCGTCACCTGCAAAATATGTGTATTTACCATCAGTAGGAGGAATGTGTTCCCAGTAGGTACGACGAAAGCGGTCGGGGTCGCCGTATACTGTACGCATCATACCAGGCCAGGGATAACGGACGGCAAGATAACCACCTTCGTTGTCTGGTACAGTGTTACCTTCTAAATCGACGATATCAGCAAGGACACCTGGGAAAGGACGAGTTGCGGAACCGGGTTTTGTGGAAATGGCACCTGGTAGTGGAGTAATCATAATACCCCCTGTTTCGGTTTGCCACCAAGTATCAACGATTGGGCAACGTTCTCCACCAATAACTTTGTGATACCACATCCAAGCTTCGGGGTTAATTGGTTCGCCGACAGTACCCAATAATCTTAACGATGACATATTGCGTGCATTGGGATGCTGTTCACCCATTTTAATAAACGCACGAATTGCAGTAGGCGCCGTGTAAAAGATAGTTACACCATATTTTTCAATAACATCCCAGAAGCAACCAGGGTTGGAGCTACGCGGCGCCCCTTCATACATTATCGTTGTGGCACCATTAGAAAGTGGGCCGTAGACAATATAGCTATGTCCAGTAATCCAACCTACGTCAGCAGTACACCAATATACATCGGTATCTTGCAAATCAAATATCCATTTAGTGGTCATATGGGTATATAAGTTATAGCCACCTGTGGTATGCACAACCCCTTTCGGTTTTCCTGTGCTGCCAGAAGTGTATAAAACAAACAGCATATCTTCGCTGTCCATTGGTTCAGCAGGACAGTCAGCGGAAGCACCTTTTTGTAATTCATGCCACCAATGGTCACGGTTCGGCGCCATGTTAACATCTTGAGCAGTGCGCTTAACTACGAGTACATTCTCTACACTTGGACAGGCGCCGTTATCTAAAGCTTTATCAACTTGGTTTTTAAGGGCAACAACTGCATCTTTACGCCAACCACCATCAGCAGTAATTACTATTTTTGCTTGTGCGTCGTTAAGTCTATCGCGCAAAGCTTCCGCACTGAAACCACCAAAAACAACACTATGAGGGGCGCCGATACGCGCGCAAGCGAGCATTGCAATTGCCGCTTCGGGTATCATGGGCATGTAAATTCCAATTCTGTCACCTTTCTTGGCGCCTAAGCTTTTGAGAACATTCGCAAACTGACAAACTTCGCGATGTAGCTGTGCATAAGTGAGAGTACGTGAGTCACCAGGTTCACCTTCCCAAATAATCGCAGCTTTATTTTTGCGCCAGGTAGTTAGGTGTCTGTCAAGACAGTTGTAAGAAATATTAATCTTTCCATTCACAAACCACTTTGCAAACGGTGGTTGCCAATCAAGCACAGTATCCCATTTTTGAAACCAGTGTAATTCTTTTTCTGCTAACTCCGCCCAAAACTTCTCAGGGTCAGCTTTTGCCTTGTCGTACAGATTTTGATACTCCTCTAAACTTTTAATATGTGCAGCTTGCGAAAACTCAGCACTGGGTTGGAATAAACGCTTTTCTTGAAGAATTGATTCTATCGTTGGTTGAGACATATCGGTAAATACAAATTGGGTGTTGTTACGCTGACTTATTTTTAGCTGAGATTACCAGGTAAATGTTTTGATTTTCATTAAGCAAACCTAAAAAAGTAAGGCGTAGCACGGGCATCTTGCCTGTGCAGTCATATAAGTACTTATTTTTACCACAGAGACACAGAGTATACAGAAGAAGCCGAAAATGCAAGCTGATTTCAAGTACAATTGTTCAAAATAAGTATTTAGGGTACATTGAATCAGGCTATGGAGGCATCACCGAGAGAAATTCATAAATACTGCACCGAAGATGGAAAAGAACCATTTAGTGAGTGGTTAAAAGCGCTGCCAGATAGACGGGCAAGAGTCAAAATAGAGAAAAGGCTTGAACAAGTCGAATCAGGTAACTTTGGAAAATATAAGAGTGTTGGGGATGGTGTATGTGAATTCAAAATTAACTTTGGCCCTGGATATCGTGTTTATTTTGCCCAGATAGGGTCAATTATTATACTTATTCTATGTGGTGGTGATAAAAGTGCTCAGTCCGAAGACATATTAAAAGCAAGGGAATACTGGAAAGATTATGAAAGACGTAAAAGCACCAGCTAGTACTAGTTATCGTGAATCTCTGATTTCTTCTCTTAAAGATTTGGAACACGCCGCCGACTATATAGGGGTAATGCTGGAACTAGATGAAGATGGTTACAACCCTAATATTTTACGTTCTGCATTGGAAAAAGTGGTTGAGGCACGTAAGCAGTTAGGTAATTATTCTTTGTCAGCACAGCAATACCACGAAAAACTTGATAAAATGCTTGCACAAACAGGTGGCAACGAAATTTTGACCTTAATTGAGTTTCTAGATGCACTTGGTTACAGAATTGCTGTTGTCCCCAAAGATGAGGAAACAAATGATGCTAGCGACTAGGTATCGAGCGAAAAAATGCTTAATAAAAACGAGCGTAAAGGTGATTTGTCAAGAGTATTTACAAAATTTGCCTTTGTACGAGTGAAACGCACGATAAATATATGGTGAATCTCTATGTTATATACGCGAGTTAAGAGATTTGGATTTATGTTGCGCTTTGGATATTCTGTAATAATTTATCAACTTGTTCAGCTTTTTGGGGTTGACGCTGTGCTTTAAATAAGTCACGCGCTTTTTCTAGGTTTGCTACAGCTTCGGTTTTATTACCCTGCTGCATCAAGGCGTTCGAGAGACGTAAGTAAGCATCAACCTTTTTAGGAGCGCGTTCGATTACATCTTTAAATTCTGTCATTGCTTCCTCGGTTCTATCCTGCTGCATCAAGCAGTCACCCAAAAGCAAATGTACTACATCGTTTGTTGAGTTTATATCAATTACTTGGCGAAACGCTGCTTCGGCATTTTTGTAGTCTTTCTGCTGGTATAGAGTAACTCCTTTCTGGAAGCGGTTCGATGTAATTAAAGTTTTAACAGCAAAATAAATAAGAAGGCATACACTTAAAAAAACTATCAGCGTTGCAGCTAAATTACTTCCGCTTGTAGGAATTTCCATATTTTATACCAGTATGTACGGACAGGGCGCCTGTCTAGTATATCAAGTTCTTGTTTGATCTCCCCAACAACTGCATAAACTGCATAAGTTGATTGTAGTAAACACTATCAAAAGAAAGAAGTGTATCTAGTGCTTCCGCGAGTTGACGATTATTCAAATAAAAGTATTTATATATATTAAGTGTTGTTAAAGGAGGTAGACAAGTATGTCAATTTGGTTATGGGTAGCTTTATGTGCTTATTTAATTGGGGTTGGAATCGAGTGGCATCGATTCCAACCTCAAATTAAAGAATACGACGAATACAGTAATTTTCCTATCGTTTGGGCGACAAAACAGGTTGTAGCATTTGGTTATTTATTTAAAGCATTGGTATGGGTTTTTGATTTGCTTGATTCAACGCTAGATAATAGTGTTTGAGAAATCAGGTTTCAAAACAGAAACCAGGTTTCTTGGGTTAATTATCCTAGTAAGGTCGCGAAAGGAAAGATTAAATACTCGATAAAGAATAACTTCCAAATAAACTGGTAAAAGCTCGCGATAGAAGTTTTATCCTGTAAATCTACTCGCTTGCTACGGCGCCACATCCACACTAATAGGATAATGTGCGAGATTACAAGCAAAATCGCATTAACATCAGCAAGTCTAAATAAACCTGCTAATATCATTCCCACATAGCAAACTGTAATAACCCAGCGTGCGAGTTTAAAAACAGCTTCTTTACCAAGTTGAATTGTAAACGTAGTTATATTGTACTGTAAATCGCCTTCCATATCAGGAATATCTTTAAAGATAGCAATAGCGAATGTAAACACAAGTACAAATAAAGTTAGTGCCCACACTGATGCTGGAATGCTTGAGTTATGTTGAGAAACCCAGCTATAGTGTAAATAAAGCCCTAAATTCACAATGGCGCCGCGTACCGAGAAAATACATAAAGCAGCCCAAAAAGGGTAGCGCTTCAAACGAATTGGTGGTAATGAATACGCAGTACCAATAGCCAAGCTAATTGCGACCATCCAAAATAAATATGGCCCTTGAAAAAAAGCTACAGCTAACGCTAAAAAAGCACATATACCAACAATCAATTTTCCAGTACGTTCAGAAAACTCACCTGCTGCCAAAGGTAAATGCGGTTTATTTATTTTGTCTATTGCAACATCTTCAAGCTGATTTAACCCAACAATATAGATATTCCCACAAATACAACTAACCCAGGCGCCGAGCGGAGTTATAAGAGAAAAAGTAGAATTCGTAATTCCAACAGCAACCAGATACAACCCAACTACACTTAAAGTCGTACCAATAATAGTGTGTGGACGAGAGAACTTCCACAGCGAATAAAACCAATTGCCCTGAGATTTAACACCAAAAACGCGAGCCATAATAAATTATGAATTAGGAATAAAGAATTGCTGTAGGGGCGGGTTAACCGAGATTTCCATTGTTAATCAGGATATACTAAACCCGCCCCAAAACCAGGCACCGAATTATTTTTTCCCACACAATAAACCAAATCGAATTAAACCAGTTTCGTAACCACGCTGCATTAAACCCAACGATAAGGCGCCTTGAATAGTCGTCCAACCTGAACGCAGCAAACCCCATAAAGCTTGCAAATTAAAAGCAGAGTCTATAACTACATTCCAAAAAGGCGCCACAGCAGTAGACCAATCAGCAGTACGAAGGTCGTGCAAAGGTAATTGACGGGCAATTTCTTCGTATTGAGGTAAAGAAATTACGTAGGGTAGACAATAGACGCGGTAAATTTCTTCTAAGTGCTTCTGTTCTTCTGAAGTAAGGGGTGTATCTAGCGGACGGTGACACCATGTAACTACAATTATGGTTCCACCGGGTTTTAAGACGCGGTAGCATTCTTGGAGAAACTTGACTTTATCAGGCATATGTTCGCCACTTTCCAATGACCAAATCAAATCAAAAGAGTTATCGGCAAACGGCATATTTAATGCATCTGCAACCTGAAAATTAGCTCGTTCACTCAAGCCAAACTCTGCCGCGCGTTGTTTTGCCCTTATTACTTGCACTGGACTCAGAGTAATTCCTGTTGCGCTAGCATTATATTTGCCAGCTAGATAAAGTGAACTACCACCTATGCCACAACCAACATCAAGAATATGAGAAGCTTGTTCAATTTTTGCCCATCGCAACACCTCCTCAATTAAATCTATTTGTGCCTGACGGCGTTCTTTTTTCTCTGTACCATCGGCGCCGTAATAGCCGTGGTGCATGTGTTCGCCCCAAATTTCCTCCCATAAACCAGAGGAAGCATCGTAGAATTGCTGAATTTGTTGATAAAGTGTTGCGTTCATAAGTCAAGCAGTGCTAAGACAAGACAGAAAGATTAGTCACACATATTTAAGTAGGCTACCATGTGTGATTTGATTTGAATTAGGGTATTTTTCGTTCCCAAGTCGGTACACCCTACCAATAAGGCTTGGGATTGTTTAATTTTTTACCTATATATGACGGTTTCTCGTACAATTTGTCTAGGCTTTTTAGCTGTTATCGCGATAGGCGCCATCTTGTTGATGATGCCTTTTTCTACCAGTAGTGGTACGTGGAATGACCCCATCGTGGCACTGTTTACGTCAACTTCTGCTGTGTGTGTTACAGGTTTATCGGTGGTAGACCCAGGTACACACTTCTCATTTTGGGGTCAGTTTTTTATAGCCTTATTAGCACAAATTGGTGGTTTGGGCTACATGACCACCACAACATTCTTAATTTTGCTGATTGGTCAAAAATTTAACCTGCGTCAAAAAATAGCTATTCAACAATCATTAGACCGACCAGGGATGAGTGGTAGTAACCACATCATTCGTTCGATTATTGCTACAACGCTAATTTTTGAAATCACTGGAGTCTTTTTACTACTAATTGCATTTGTACCAAAGTACGGATGGAGTCAAGGACTGTGGCTAGCAATATTTCATAGTATAAATGCATGGAACAATGCTGGATTTAGTTTGTTTAAAGATAACTTGATAGGGTATCAAACATCACCATTAGTAGTTTTTACAATTACTGGTTTGATTATTTTCGGTGGCATTGGATATCAGGTTATTTTGGAAACATACATGTGGGTGCGCGATACTATCAAGAAAAGACAAATAAGGTTAATACTATCACTTGATTTTAAAGTTGCAACCACTACAACAATAATTTTACTTGTTCTTGGTACAATTGCCTTCTTTGTAGTGGAATTAAGAAACCGAGATACTTTTGCTAGCTTTAATCTTGGTGATAAATTTTTACTTGCTTGGTTTCAGTCTGTTACACCTAGAACTGCTGGTTTTAACACGATAGATATTGGTAAAATGACTAATGCTGGTCTTTTTATTACAATTGCGCTCATGTTTATAGGCGCCAGTCCAGGTGGTACTGGTGGAGGTATGAAAACAACAACTTTGCGTGTGTTAACAAGCTGTACAAAAACCATTTTGCAAGGCAAAGAAGAAGTATTGTTGTATGAACGTAGAATTGCATTGTCTTTGATTCTTAAAGCAGTGGGTGTTCTGATTGGTTCAATCGCTACAGTGATTTTTTCAACAATATTGATTTCTTTGACAGACCCAGAAGTTTCTTTCATTCAAATTTTGTTTGAAGTAGTCTCAGCGTTCGCTACCGTTGGACTTTCTACTGGTATTACTGGTACTGTTACAATAGGCGCCAAGCTAATATTAATTCTCACCATGTACATTGGTCGTGTTGGTATTTTACTATTAATGTCGCGATATTAGGTGATCCTCGTAAAAGTCATATTCGCTATCCAGAAGAAAACTTACTTGTCGGTTAAGTTCAGTTACAATAGTTTATGGATAAAAAAATTATTTTTAACAAATTATGTAGTTAGTTACATAACTAATCAATAAATACGCCAGGATACATCAAGGTAAAAATCGTGAATCTATCATCATTAGGTTTTTTTCGCAGCTTGCGTAAAGATAACCAACAATTTGCCGTCATAGGATTAGGGCGTTTTGGACGTTCTGTTTGTGCGACACTGCATAAATTTGGTTATCAAGTGTTAGCAACTGATATTAGCGAAAAGCGCGTAGCAGATGCTTTAACAGAACAAATAGTAGGACATGCAATACAACTTGATTCTACCGAACCAGCAGCATTAAAAGAAGCAGGAATATTTGAATTTGATACTGTAATTGTTGCAATTGGTAACTACATTCAAGAAAGCATCGTCACAACTTTAAATGTCAAAGAAGGTGGTGTTCCCCATGTCGTCGCCAAAGCTTCAACCGAAGTTCATTGTAAACTACTTACACGTGTAGGCGCCGACCATGTTGTTTTTCCTGAGTTTGAAGCAGGCCGTGCATTAGCAAGAACCTTAACCAAACCATCTATTCTCGAAAGGTTTGACCTAGACCCCGATAACAGCATCGTCGAAGTAATTGTACCTGACGAATTTCACGGCAAAACCGTCTCAGAATTACAATTACGTAACCGCTATGGCTTAAATCTTCTCGCAGTCAGTAACGATGGTAAATTTATGATTAACCCAGAACCTGACAAGCGACTGCAAAAAGGTTCCGCAATGGTCGTAATAGGTTGTAACAAAGACATTAACCGCCTACCCATTTAATCATTTTTTAAATGTTGTGGAACAGGCATCCCTGCCTGTTTCAATTAAAATGGCGGGCAAGGATGCCCACCCCACAAGAAATAATATTGTAGGTTGGGTGGAGCGATAGCGGAACCCAACATCTTATCTAAAGCGTTCGTTGTTGAAGATGTGTTGGGTTGCCGCGTAGCGGAGCCAACCTACAAGTTTATAAATTGTCTTTTACTTTTCCGAAATTAGAAAGATAGTAACTGTAGTTCCAAGCTGCCTGTGATTTCACTACTTGTAACAGTTCATGAATCAAGTATTTCGTTTGATAATCATTCTCTTAGTCGCTTTAACTTGTGTAGTAACTTTTGTATTCCAGCCAATGCAGTCAGTTTTCTCTATGCCAAACTTGGTACAACCTCAAAACAGTGTAGACGGCGCCCAAAAAATCAATTTTGAACGGCACTTTCAAGAACTGGGTGTTGAAGGTTCTATCGTAATTTATGATTTAAAGACGAATCGTACTTATCAACATAATCCAACTCGTAACGCAACAAGTTTCTTACCTGCATCAACTTTTAAAATTCTGAACTCTCTGATCTCCTTGGAAACAGGTGTAATATCTGATGAGGTTGCTGTTTTAACTTGGGATGGAATAAAAAGAGATTTTGAGGAATGGAATCATGACCTGAATATGAAAGAAGCTTACAAGCGTTCAGCAGTTTGGTTCTACCAAGTTTTAGCCCGTAAAGTTGGGCATGAGCGAATGCAAGACTGGGTTACAAAAGTTGGTTATGGCAATAAAAAAATTGGTGGGGAAAAAGATATTGACAAATTTTGGTTAGAAGGAGAACTTCGCATTACACCTCAAGAGCAAATACAGTTTCTTCGCCGTCTTTATAATCAAGAATTACCTTTTTCTCAAAGAACATTCTCGATTGTAAAAGATATTATGGTTGTTGAACAAACTCCAGACTATACAATTAGAGCAAAGACTGGTTGGGCAACCAGTGTGGCGCCGCAAATTGGATGGTATGTGGGATACTTGGAAAAGAATAAAAACGTGTATTTTTTTGCGGTTAATATTGATATTCGTAATGAGAAAGATATAGCTGCTCGTAAAGAATTAATGCGCCGTTGTTTTAAGGACTTGAGACTACTATAATTTTGGAGACGTGATATATGAGCTGCGGGACACTACGTGAACACGTCTCTACAATCGGCAAATTAGGCTAGATTGAAAACTCCATTTAAAACTATTTGCTCTGGAGACATGTCAAATGTCTTTAAAAAGGAGATTTGCTTCCATGTACTAGCACCGACAACTCCATCAGCACTCAGATTTTTCTTCTGTTGAAACTTGACGACAGCATTCTTAGTGTTGGTGCCGAATACACCATCAATAGTACCTGTATAATACTTGAGAGTTGTTAAGTTTTGTTGTAATTTGCGAACGTCGGCGCCTGTTGAACCTTCTTTTAAAGCTGTAAATGTAGTAGGCATGATTTTTTATTGTGGTGTGAATTTTAACAAGCATGACTACAGATTAAGTTTTAAAAGTTACGGAAAAACTAAAAATGTTTTTTTGGATAACGAGTGGACACTCCCCAACGGTGCGAAAAAAACTACGCAATAAGTTCACGCTGGGTGGTGAAGCAGTTCTGAAGAATACTGTACACCCACTGAAGGGACTTGGCATCCGTGCTATTTCGTTCTGCGGGTGTGAACTTCGACATAAAATTACACAATTATGAATGCTCTCGATTACCGAAAGCAGGATTTAGGCGGCGTGATTGATAGTAAATAAGCAACAAACGTAAAATAATAGCGTAGTGAAGCAATCCTAACTTTTTGCCCCGGCGTCAACTCCCACTCATATCCACGAATTAACAAAGCTGCAAACAACTTGATTTATAATCTGGCGAATTCCTTTAGCTCATTCCATAAAAGGGAACAAGTTAAACTCTTGACGAATCTCTATCAGTGACTTGTCAAGCATTGGTTCAAAATCAAGGAAGGGAACCAAATGTTGGTAGGAGCGCCTTTTAGCTTTAAACCACATTGCTATCAACTCTGGCAGTAATCTTGGAAAAACAAATAATATAGACCCATACAGCCACACTGCCCCATGCTCTTTTATTAAGTCGTCATACATAATGCGAATTGCAGGACTAATAGTTGGGTCTTTGAGTGTACGTAAATGGTCGCGAAACTTATAGTTACTTGTCCACCAAGTTAGGGGCAAAATTTTGAGTTCATCGTACATCCCAGTATCGCAACCGTAGATGACGTGGGACACATCATGTGCTAAAAGAATTTTGGCAAAATCTGGAGGAAGTTTTCTAGGGTCGGTGACGTTAGGATTTAATGCATAATATTCCTCTAACCCTTCGGACAGCGTCAAAGTGCTATTTTTATTCATGTAGCTAGGACGCGGATTCATATTTCACTTTTAAATACGATACTGTATCGTAAATATAATAACATATATGAGTAGTAACAGCAAAAAATCGCCAGGAAGACCTAGGAGTCTCCAATCTCACCAAGCCATGCTGCAAGCAACTTTAGAACTACTTGCAGAAGTTGGGTTTGATGGTATGAGTATTGATGGTATTGCTGCGCGTGCGGGTGTGGGTAAGACGACTATTTACCGACGTTATACATCGAAAGAGGAGTTGGTCGCTGATGCAATTGAGAGTGTTAGGCAAGATGTGGAAATTCCTGACACAGGAAGTATATGGAGTGACATTGATGCATTAATTGAAGGCGCCGCGCAAATAACTTTTACTCCTCTAGGAAGAAAGACTGTAGCGATGATTATTAGTAGTGCATCGAGTAATTCTCAGTTCGCGCGTATTTATTGGGAAAAGTATTTACAACCTCGACGAGATGCTTTTGCTGTGGTTATAGAAAGGGCAAAAGCGAGAAAAGAAGTTTGTGTAGATTTAGAGCCAGGTATTGTGTTTGACATGATGAGCGGCATCATGCTTTATGGGTTAATTTTTCCACCTACTACAGAATCGTGGCAATTATATGTTAGTCGTGCTTTAGGTTATTTGCTCTCTCCCTGATGTTTTTCTTTGCGACCTTTGCGCCTTTTGGAGTTAATTTTATTACTCTCTTCCTCTGTGAACTATCGTGGTCTCTGTGGTAAAGAAAGTGACGTGACTGCACAGGCATCCTGCCTGTGCTACAAGAGGTATTAACTTTTATTTTGTTCTGATTCTGCTGGCATAGGTTGACCGAATTCTATTACTTTTGTTTGGGTTGATTCGCTGGAATTATTGGGTTGAGTTTCAGTTTGAGTTTGAGTTTCGGTGTTTTCGGTTGGGGTTTGAGTTTGAGTTTGGGTTTCGGTGTTTTCGGTTGGGGTTTCAGTTTGGGTTGTTGCTTCGGGTTGAACTTGAGGTTGAGATGCAGCAGGTGTGGTGCGTTTGTCACCTTGTGCTGTTTGAATGATTAATTCTTCGATTTTTTCGGCTAGTTGAATATTACCTTGTTGGCGATATTGTTGCTGCGCGCGTTTGAATGCTCTGTTTGCTTTTTTATATTCACCTTGATTCATCCAAGCCATGCCGATACTATAGTAAGCATCTGGATTTACGGCTGTACGACGAATTGATTCAGTGTAGGTTGCTACAGCTTCGGTTGTTAGACCGCTTTTTGCCATTAAACTACCTAAACGATTGTAAGCATTTGTGTTATCTGGATTGATGTTTAATGCTTGGCGATAAGAATTCATTGCTTCTTGAACTTGTCCTGTTTGTTCTAAAGCAATAGCTAAGTTGTAGTGAGCGTTTGCATTACTGCTGTCGATATTTATTCCCTGTTGGTAAGCTGTGATTGCTTCGTTGACTTGTCCTAGTTCGTACAATGCTAACCCCATGTTATAGTGTGCTGCTGCCATTGTTGGGTTAACTACTAATGCTTGACGATAGGCAGTAATTGCTGTTTCTCGCTGTCCTTGCTTGTGCAGTCCTAAACCTAAGTTAAAGTAACCTTCTGCAAAGTTTGGGTCTATTCGTACTGCTTCTGAATATTCTTGTACTGCTGATTCAATACGATTTTGCTTCAACATAATGTTACCAAGGTAAGTCCGCGCGGCTGCTAAGTTGGGGTCGCGCTGTAATGCTTGCCTTAGTAACATTTCTCCACCCTGATAATCTCCACGGCTGTAACGGATTACACCTTGCTGGTATAAACCTGCTGCTTCTAAGTCTTGAGTAACAACGTTTTGTGCCAATAGTTTACTATGAGTGTTTAAAAAACTCGGCGCCGTTAGTGTTAGCAAAACAGATGCTGTAAAAAGCGCCGTAAAAAGTTTGAACCGGGAATAAAAGTGTAGATACTTATGAGAATGATAATTATGAGACATATCAGGTAGACCTGTACTTATATTTAAAGGCTATAAGTCTAGGTTTCCCAGTATTCCTGATGAAATATACAGTGTGATGGATGAATATTTATGTTTTCTCAGGAAGAATTAGCATTGCGTCACCAAAAGAGTAGAAGCGGTAATTCTCGTTTATTGCTTCTTTGTATATATTGAGTAAGTTTGCTCGACCGATAAGTGCGCTGACTAGCATTAGTAAACTGGAGCGAGGTAAGTGGAAGTTGGTTATTAACCCCTCAATGACTCGCCATTTAAAACCAGGGTAAATAAATAAATTTGTCTTGCCGCAAAATTCTGTTATTTCCCCGGTTTCTGCTGCGGCGCCTTCTAATGCTCTAACTACGGTTGTTCCTACTGCTATAATTCTTCCACCTTTCTGTTGTGTTGCTTTGATTTGCTCGACTGTCGTAGATGGCACTTCTATCCATTCGGAGTGCATTGTGTGTGTAGTCACATCTTCAACTTCGACGGGACGAAACGTTCCTACACCCACATGTAATGTAATGAATGCTCGGTTAATGCCTTTTTTCTCCAATGTATCGAGTAGTTCGGGTGTAAAATGTAGCCCTGCTGTTGGCGCCGCTACTGCACCTGGCGTATTGGCATATACAGTTTGATACTGTTCGTCGGATGCTTGGCTTTGTGTTATGTACGGAGGTAATGGTACTTCGCCGAATGTATCCAATAATTGCACCAAAGATTTTCCACTTGGCACATGGAATTCTAATACCCGTCCACCCGTTGCTTTATCTGAGTCTATTACTGTCGCTGCTAGTGTGCCATCATAAGGGGGCGCCTCGAAAAAAATCTGTGAACCAATCTTAAATCGCTTTCCTGGTTTCACCAATGCTAACCAGCAATTTTGTTCACGCTCTTCTAATAGTAAAACTTCCAACTTGGCGCCAGTGGATTTACGACCGTGTAAACGCGCGCTCAAAACTTTGGTGTCGTTCATTATCAACAAATCACCTGGTCGCAAAATATCCGGTAAATCACGGAATATATGGTGTAAAGGAGAACTAATATTAGTTTTACTAGTCGAATTTACTACAAGCAATTTTGAACTGTCGCGGGGAACTGCTGGGTTTTGAGCTATCAATTCTTCGGGTAAATCGTAGTCGTAACCAGCTGTCGAACGGTCTAAATCACAATATTTCTCTCCGTCTGTGGAAGTGGGATTGAAATTGAGTTGCTCTAAGTCCTGCTGCATCTAGATTCTGATAATGGATATAAAGTAATTTTAGCTTTTCTTTATAAATGAACTTTACGCGATTCGGGGTCAATCTTATCTTTTGAGTTTATGATGAATACTATTAGGTAACACGTAAACGAAAATATGAAAATTGGGTAAACCTACCCAATAAAAAACGGGGGCTTTTACCCTACCGGATGATGGGGTTATTGTTCCAATAATAGATATGTAGGATTGGCTTTCATCCCAAGCAGCGAAATGGAATATTTGTATTATCTGGCAAATGCTAGTCTAACTTTAAGAGTAATTCAATTCTTACACTCCCGACCACAGTTACCTGTTTCTTTCGTAACTGTGATTCATCAAATTGATGGCTGGGTGGTACGAGTTAAATTTACAGGTCAAGTATCATCGGATATAGATGGTGATTTTCGCGCGTTCTTAAACGAGTTAGGAATTGCTTACGAACCACCAATGCGGGTACAAATGGCACTGTGGAGTCTAGAAGCTGGACAGTATCCTGTTGATGTGATGCGTCGCTATCAAGTCGCGATAGTCTCACATGGAAATCCTGAGAGAGAAGAAATTGAAGCGTTCCGTCAACAGTTTGTGCGAGGTTTGGGTTATTGCCCAGAAACACTCGCTTAAAAAGTTAAGTTTGAGAAAGTAATTAAATAATTGTACGGTGACCTTGACCTAAGAAACCCAGTTTCTACCGGAGAAACCGGGTTTCTAGGCTATCAATCAAAAGCACCTGTGATATATTCTTGTAGTGTTAAATAGTACTGTGAGTTTTCTGCATCTTGGCTTTTAGGTTTTGGCTTACAAGAGACGATAGCAACATCAAAGCGACACGTATAGTTTTCTTTATCTGGGTGTTCTGCCAAAAACATTTGTGCTGCTATCCTTAATTTAGTTTGTTTACGTGGCTCTACGGCATCTCTTCCTCCAGAGTCCCAGTTTCGTGCGCTGCGCGTTTTCACTTCAACAAACGCTAGTGTTAAATCTTGAGTGGTATTGTTTATAGCAATAATATCAATTTCTCCTCTACGACCACTCTTCCATCTGCGGTGTAGAATTTTTGAGCCACTTTCAGCTAACCACTCGGCTACAAAGTCTTCACCTAATGTACCGATGTCGGGATAATGATTAGAAGGAGCCATAAATGTAAATACTACTTCAAAACTATATGACTAAACGTATTTGGACGTACCTATTTAGTTTATTCTTTTACGGAATAATTTGCTTAATTTTCAATTTCGGGCTGGCGCCAGCAAGTTTTGCACTCGACTATAACAAAGAGATTTTGATTGACGCTGATTTTTCGGGACGTGACTTGAGCGACTCTAGCTTTACCAAAGCCAACTTAAAGCAAAGCAACTTTACTAACTCTAATTTGCGCGGTGTAAGTTTCTTTGCCTCAAATCTTGAGTCAGTAGATTTTACAGGTGCTGATTTAACAAACGCTACCTTAGACTCAGCACGCTTAGTTAAAGCGAACCTAACCAACGCAGTATTAGAAGGAGCTTTCGCAGCTAGTGCAAAATTTGATGGCGCCGTTATTGATGGAGCAGACTTTACCGACGTATTATTACGCGACGACGAGCAAGAGAAATTATGTAAAGTCGCCAAAGGTACAAATCCCAAAACCGGACGCGACACCCGTGAAACACTAATGTGCCCATAATGTAAATGCCAAAGCATTTTATATTAGAGTTATTCTTTAATAATTAAAAAATTGTGAAAGCAATAACTCTTCTTGGTTCCACAGGTTCAATTGGAACCCAAACTTTAGATATTGTGGCACAATATCCTGACCAATTCAGGGTTGTAGGGTTAGCGGCTGGTAATAATGTTGAAATGCTAATCAAACAGATTCGGCAGTTTCGACCGAGTATAGCAGCAATTTGCGCTCCTGAAAAATTGCCGATACTTCAAGATGGCATTAAAGACCTTGATTACAAACCAATTTTGCTTGCTGGTGAAGCTGGAATTATTGAGGTAGCTGCTTATGGTGATTCCCAAAGCGTTGTTACAGGTATAGTTGGTTGTGCTGGACTACTTCCAACTATTGCAGCGATTAAAGCAGGTAAAAATATTGCTCTTGCTAACAAAGAAACTTTAATTGCAGGCGCCCCAGTTGTTCTACCTTTAATTGAGGAGTATGGTGTTAAATTACTACCTGCCGACTCAGAACATTCTGCAATATTTCAATGTTTACAAGGTGTACCAAATCACGGACTACGTAAGATTATTCTGACAGCTTCAGGAGGCGCCTTCCGTGACTGGGCAGTATCCGATTTAGCTTCAGTTACAGTTGCCGATGCTTTAAAACATCCGAACTGGTCAATGGGACGCAAAATTACCGTTGATTCTGCAACCTTAATGAATAAAGGCTTAGAAGTAATTGAAGCACACTTTTTGTTTGGGATGGACTACGATAACATCGAGATTGTAATTCATCCGCAAAGTATTATTCACTCACTAATTGAACTTCAAGATACTTCAGTACTAGCTCAACTTGGTTGGGCTGATATGCGTTTACCATTGTTGTATGCAATGTCTTATCCCGAAAGAATTTTTACAGACTGGGAACGTCTCGATTTAGTCAAAGCTGGAAATTTGACTTTTCGTGAACCTGACCATCAAAAATACCCATGTATGAATTTAGCATACGCAGCAGGTCGGGCAGGTGGTTCGATGCCAGCAGTATTAAACGCAGCTAATGAACAGGCAGTAGCTCTGTTTTTAGATGAGAAAATTAAGTTTTTAGATATCCCACGTTGTATTGAAATGACGTGTGCGCGTCATAATAATACACAAAATCCTTCTTTGGAAGATATTATAGGCGCTGATAAATGGGCAAGACAACAAGTTATAGATGTTACTGAGCAATTAGAAAATCGTCCCCAGTTTATTTCATTACGTTAGTCTAATTGTCAACCCTCGGATGTATAAATCCGGGGGAAACAATGCCACGAAGAGCATAGAGAAAACATAATTCAATACATAGATGTAACAATCAATGTGAATGATAGCAACAATTAATACTTAAATTTATTTTAAGTCTCGTAAAAATCGAGTACTATTATCGTTGTTTCGATTCAAAATTAAAACTTACCCATTAGCCATTGACTAAAACTCATACTTAACTAATTTTATACAATATATGTTCGTAGCTTTAATTGTAGCGTGGATTATCTTTACATTTCTTCTCAGAGTCATTAAGACAACACTTGTAAATGCAGCATTAATTGCCGCAGTAATTTTCTTTTTACAGGCAGGTTACGGTATAACTTTACTTGATGTAATTCAACACTTTACTCAAAATACGCGCACGGGTGGTAGATAATTAATTATAATGAAAACTTAGAAACCTGGTTTCTTAGCATAAATCTTAACTCTGTGTATCTGTGGTAAAAAAATTAATATGCACTGCACAGGCATTTCGGCCTGTGCTACAACGAATTAATTCATGGGGTTAGAAATTTTGAGAAGCGCATCTTTGACGTTAACAGGGAGTTGGCGCATTATTTTACCACGCTCTCGGTCTACAGCTACGAGTGTTACTGCTGCGGTAAAATATAACTCTTGGGTATCTTCAGATTCGAGAGCATAATCAAAATTAATACGTACACCGCTTAAATCTCCCATGCGGGTTTTTAAAATTGCTGTTGTTCCTAGTTGCAATGACCGATGGTAACGTACAGATAATTCTACAACTGGTAAATCGCAACCTAAAGCAACTAAATCGGCATAGTTTATACCGCAAGTGCGTAAATACTCGACGCGCGCTTCCTCCATCCAAGTTAAATAAGTGCCATGCCAAACTATTCCAGCATAGTCTGTGTGGTGAGGATATACGCGCACTGGGTACTCGAACCAGTTTTCGTATGTATTAGATGATGGATTGGTAATTGTACTTGTGGGTAACGAGTATTGATTTACTTTTTCTTCGGACATATTAAAACTTTCCCATTCTTATGCTTAACTATTTCGACGCTGGAAATAGAATAACAATACATATTGTAGTTCTGGGAAAAATGACTGGGAACTCAAATATATGACAAATAAGTCAACAAGTATCGAAAAGCCTAAATAGTTATAACTCTAAGAGTTGAAGTTTACTACGTATTTGTTTGTGTTTAATTTCTTTGTTGGTCAGCAATTATAGCACCGCGAGTCGAATCGCTTTCGGTTTTATTACTCGTAATGTCACCCCATTCATGAGCATGACCGTCTGAGTTGCTCATGATTACATTGTAGTTAACTCGCGAAGTGCTATATACGCTTCCTATTCAACTTAATATCACTGCTCTCGTTGATTTATTACCGCAAAACCACTTGCTAGTATTAAATCTTATTGAGATAAGGTGAGTGTCTTGCACGCTTGCTTTCTGGGTTTCCGGGGAATGGCTAAAGGCTAACAGCGTTTTTAGCACTTTGGCATCGTTTTAAAAACAAGCAATTAGCTATTAGCATTCCCAGTAGGAGCATTTCATAATTACCTTGTCTTCACGCACTTTGTAAATAAATATACTAGTTTCATTTATTGTACTTAGTGACGCTTGGCAAGGGTTTTATTAGCGGCGCCTTTCTCTTGCATAGAGTATTTGACAATATTAGCCAATTCTTGCAACTGATTAACAGCCTCTGCTCCTTCCAACTTCATTAACTCACGGTCATCACGCATTTCAGTCCAGGTAATTCCATAATCGGATACCAAAAACCGAATTAAGTGGTTTTCTCCTAAGCTCACCATAAATGAAGCACTGTTCATTTGGTCGCCACAGGTATAGCAAGATGCAGGATAGCCACGACGTTCGAGTACTATTGCCAATGCTTGTAAATTCATTACCAAGTCTTGGACAAACTGCCTATGTTGTTGCGCTAATCTTAGAAACACTTTTTTTCCTCCTTACACCACGGTATTGGGCGTACTTTTATATTTTCTTTAGATTCTCTCATGAACTGGTATTGTAAACTAATCATTACAATTTCCAGGTTGTCTACAAAGTCCCGGAAAGCTACCTCACGCTTAAGGTAGTGCATAGGAATTTTTGCTGCCGTATCAAAACATTCACTTTTGACATCAGTTATATCGGACAGAATCGTCAAATTTAACCTTATCTTCATGTAATGCTTTGTTTGTAGACTTCGCTATTGTAGTGAGTCCGCTTTAAGACTAACTCAGATTGAGTACAAGTAAAGCACGGAAAAGCTACAAATAGCACAAAAATTCACGAACCGCCGTAACATGTGCTACTTTTCTTAAGAAAAACGATAGTATTTTTACTTTTGTACGATCAGTTTGCTCAAGACTATAAGCCTTTCACACTAACAATAACGCAAATCAAAAAATCGCTATTCTTGAGTACATAAGTCTAAATATATACACGTTTTTGCTATATCGTTGTTGTATTCTTACAAGGCAAAAGCTTATTTCACTTGCCTTCTAACTAAAAATACAACTAAGTATAAGTAAAAAAAGTGTTTAATTAGACTAATAGTAAGGATAGTCTGCTTTCGTACTAATTTAATAGATGCCCTAATTGGTTAATACACCTGATAACTTGTATAGACTTATATCAATGCTGCTGATATAAGTTTGACTACAATCCCGAAGTAACCCACCAAATCGCTTGACTGATAAAAATGAAGATAACTGAGCATCGGTAGACAATGTTGCCATTTCGGCAGGTCGATTCTTAAGCTTTAATAAAAAAGTATTATTAGCTACTTAGCTCTCAACCGTTAGTTAGATTTTATAATTTTCAGTATTGTAGATTACTTTTTCTCAAGTAATTATACTAATTTATTGAAGTGAGCGAATGTTTATAAAAATACAACTTGGTCAGGGAAAATAAATAGCTATGTTAAATCTTTTCCCTTGACCTTTTTGGGTATTAACCTACAGTTTGCCACCAACCGAAAGCTGGACCAATAAAACGCACTGTTAACCAGATAGCGACCATTGCACCAATTCCATACCAGGCGCCCTTAGTAGTCCATTTGACAAACTTTTCGGCTTGGGTTTTAGTAACAGGCAACCACGGCAGAATTTGCTGTTCCTGCCCGTATTTTTCTCCTAGCGATTCTTTACGACGTTTAGCTTCACCCATAATTTAATTAAAATTTGGTATTTCAAACACACTTACAAGCTGATAATAGCGCGATTAAATAGCCATTGAGCATACGTTGTAGGTTACAGAATATTAACCCTGTGGCACAAATGAACTAATCATTGTTGGTTTGGTTGAATAAGTTTGGGTCGAGGTAGTTAATGCGAGAAAGCGGACTAAGAGAATTGAGAACTTGGGCACCATAGCTACGGTTAACAACACGACTATCGAGTAAAGCGACGACTCCTTGGTTCTCACGAACTGGTGCGATGGCACGCTGCAATTCATTTAAAGCCGTAGGTAAAAGGTATAACCGAAACCAATCTTGATGTGTACGCTTGTAATATGACACCCTTAGTGATATTAAAGGGTTTTCTAACGATGGTAAAGGTAATGTAGCAATAATCATTAGCTGAGGTGAAGGTAAAACACTTTGATGTTCACGCCAAAATTCCCAACCTGTCACTAAAATACCGTTTTCATCCAAACAAGTTTTTTCAACTTGCACCCGTGAACCAAATTCTGATGCCAAAATTGTCCCCACTTGGGCTTTAAGCGGCACATCCCCTACTAAAATTACCGTCAACCCAGGCGCCGTTGCACTAAGGCATACTAATGTACGGGTTTTGTGAATAAATGCCGCTTGATATTCGGGTGTATTAGGTAGGGGTAAGTTATAAGGCACGTAAAGTTGTATGGCTTCGGTTTGATTATCGCCAGAAAACTTTAAACAAGTTACCTCTCCTACCCCCATACGCTCTCGGAATAACGGCGCCTCGGTTTCTGTTTCTACAGCACTACCAATTAGTACAATTGGTTGACGCTGCCAAATCGGCGCCAATATTTGAGCGAACTTAACTGGGCAGGTATGTAGATAAAATGTCCCATACGTCCGATTAATTGTAGCCCAAAGAAGAGGAGATTCAGATTGAGCTTGAAAATTAGAATAGAATTTTTTCCATGTGTCAGGGAGGGAAGGTATATCTAAAACTGAATACAATCGCTGTAAAATTTCGATTTCTGCCTCAGAGACTGCATAGCATTCGTAGGGATTAGCGGGATGTTTAAAGATATTGTGCGTTAATTCAACCCTCGAATTGCGAATAACTGACTCGTGAAACGGATAAGCTAGCGCAAGCTCATCCCAGCAAGATGGAGAAAGCGTAACAGTAAGACTAGCGCGCACCCAATCTTCTAAATCATCAATCCCATCAATAATTGTAGGAATCCCCTCGCTAAAGGCGCCGTTTTGTGTAAGTTGCGCGTTTAGCCAAACTTCGGGTGTCGTTAAAAGTATTCCTTGAAAGTCACCACCGACCCAAGCATCACCTGTTCTAATGGGCTTATCAACTCGTAACCACTGCTGTAAGCGAGGAATTTCAACTTTGAGCAAACGATTTTGTACAACGGAAGGAGCAACAATAACAACTCCAGATTGCCACATTAACGCCGACGCAATAAAACTAGTGCGATACCTACCTTGATAACCACAAACTGCGCCAACTTGAATTAAGGCGCTTCTTCCCAAACGCAAGGCACGTGCAACCAACCGCGCCATCGTTAAATGATGGTGCCACGCTGGGAAACCCGCCTGCGACCGCAGGAAGTTGTGTAATGACAAATGAACTTCTGCCTCAATCACACGCTTTACGTTCCATACGAAATGTTGACTTTAGAGAGCAATTATGCGCGCTCTTTGAAAAACGAGGCGCCATCGTTAACTATGTGGGCAATTGTTATATTAGCCACATAACTTAGTTTTGGTTATAAACAAATTGCATTATGGCTTCTTACCCAGGAATCAAAGCGGAAGCATTCCGACATCCCTTAGATAGGCAAGCGGAACAGACGCTCCGCAGCCTACCAGGGTTCGATTTCCTTGCACGTAAATTTGTAGAATTTTTTGCCGAACGCCCGCAGTTAGTTTTTCTAATGGGCAACACCATCCAAGTTGGGCCTCGTCAATATTCCACTATTTACCATATGTTTCGCGAATGCGTGCGGGATTTAGACATTACCAACGAGCCTAAACTGTTCATCGAACAAAATGCTGTCGCCAACAGCTACTCGCTTGGAAAAGAAAATCCTTGCATCGTTATTAATACAGGTATACTAGACTTACTTAGTGAAGTCGAAATTAGGGCGGTGTTAGCCCATGAACTGGGGCATATTAAGTGTGGTCATACTATTTTAATTCAAATGGCGAAGTGGGTGAGTCAGGCTGCAACTGCGATTGGTCAAGTAACATTTGGTGTCGGTAAATTTGTCAGCCAGGGTTTATTGCTAGCGTTTTACGAATGGCGCCGTAAAGCTGAATTATCGTGTGACCGCGCGGCTTTGCTTGTTATTGAAGACCTAAACACGGTGATGAAGACGATGATGAAAATAAGTGGAGGTAGTATAAATTATGCCCATGAGTGCCATTTACAAGAGTTTATAAAACAGTCCGAAGAATATCAGGCACTTGATGAAGATGGGCTGAACCAGGTTTACAAACTGCTAATGTATTCAGGGGTAATAGGGGAAATGCAAAGCCACCCTTTCGCAGTCGAGCGTGTGCATTATTTGCGTGAGTGGGCAGTATCAGCAGAATATGAACAAATTCGTCAGGGCAACTACATGCGTTCGCCAGCGGAAGGAGCCGTTAATGTTGAGGTAAATAATGATACTGAAGCTGATAGACTAAGGCGCCAGCTTGAGGAACTCCAACGTGAAATTGAGAGAATTCGTAGGACGGGAAACTAATCATAGCCTAAAAATTGCTTTACAACAATTAAATTTTCTGAACAGTGTAGGTTTATACTATTTGAAAATTGTATAAGCCATATACTAACTTTTAGGTTCTACCTGGGAATTACAAGCATGAGTGGCATAGCCACTTTTTTTTTGATTAAATGGCTGGAAAGCTCCGCGCGCTTCTAGCATCTGTACAATACTGCCAGAATTTGGGTTTCGCATCAAAGAGCGTAAAAATTTTAAACGAGTCAAGCTGTGAGCTTCGGTATCTAGCTCCTCAAAGATACGGATTTTTTGATGTTGCGATAAATCTCCTTTAATTTGTGCTATTACCGAGACAATCGTTTGCTGTGGTTCAACCTGCATAATTTGCAAAAATTTAGATAAAGTTTCCACAATTGTGCTTTGGCTTTCCATACTTAAAGGCAAATTATGAAATAGCATTACCGACGTTGCGTGATGACGGCTTTTATCTGTCAAAAAAGCTTGTAATATCAAGCTTATATCAGGTTCACGGCATTCTATTGCCAAGCTACGGTAATAACTCAAACTCCACCCGTCCAATACTAGAAGGACAAATAAAATAACAGCTTTATCTTGAATATCAATTACATCATGTAAAAATTTGAGTAATTGCTTGTCTTCGTTTTGCCGTGCTGCTGATGGTAGAATTGGAATAAATGGTTTAATTTTGGCTAGGTGCATCGCTTCATCAGCACAAAACAAGCTGTAGAGCATTTGTTCTTCAGTACTTTCATGCATCAACACCAGTTTTGCCATATAATTTACACAAGCTTTTTCAATTGCGTATATTTGTTCTAGTACATAGTAATTGCAAAGGTGTAATATTTTGGTTTGATAGTAAAAATCAGCAGATTGAAAGCTTTTGACTTTGTTCAAGCCAAAATAGCTGGCGCCCCAGTAGATACGGGTACTCTCTGTAGGTGATAATTGACTGTTATGCCCAAGTCGAGCGCCTAGTTCAGAAGAGAGCCAACATAAAAGTTTATTTTCTTCGGAATTTGGTAGATTTGACCCTGGTATAAATTGTTGTTTAATCATTTATTTATAAATCAGACGACACCACAGAAGCGCGTATCTAGCCGAGGTTGCATCACAAAATATAAAATTATTCACGCTCGTGGTAGAAAGGAAATGCCAAAAAAAAACTGCTCTATATTCCAGCCTGTCATAAATAGAGCAATTTAGTTATTTAGTTATGTGGCAGTAAAAAATCTGTCATATTTTCAACCCCATTTTTTGCAATTTGTGCAATAGTGGAAACATCACCTAGCTAGTTGCATGTTGTTTAAGTACAAATGTGATTAAGCAAACACTAAAAGAGACGCGGCTGCTGAACCAATGTCTCTACTCTTCAAAAAGTAAAAACTTACTTGAGTACTAGTTATTGACAACTAGAGGTTTCATGCAGCCCAAAAATATTTGTCGTCTCCTGCGTGCGTTGTCGCGTCAAGGTTTAGATGTTAGCTACGAAAATAAAACCTATTCGGTTCGCTTAAATAAATCAAAGCGAGATGTACCTGTTGCTTCGGTTCTTTTACCCAAAAATTTTCCTGTTGAAGCAAAGGCTTTTAATCAACTTGCGCTACTTGCTAGTATGCAACATCCTGCTGGTGGGTGTGTATGCGGCGCCTGTGCTACACCAGATTTTCATCCAGGAGATGCAGGTGTTGCTATTGGTTCGGTTATTGAAACCGAGAATATGGTGATTCCTGCTGCCGTCGGTTCTGATATTAACTGCGGGATGCGGTTACATGTTGCAAATTTAACCATTGATAAATTTCTGGCACAGCATGATAAATTTGTCGAATTAATGAAAGGCGATTACTTTTTTGGTACTCGTGATGTGACGATGACCGCTTCAAGTATGCGCGCGTTATTTCAGGATGGTGTGCTGGGATGGGTTGATGCTATGTGGAAGGCGCCAACAGGAAGTTTCGTTAAATCAGATTTTACACAGTTAGCCAAAGAAATAGACCGTATTTTCTTGAATGGTTCAATGGAAGGTAACTGGAAAAAGGCGCCATGCGAACTTGTGCCAGATGAAGGAGTTGTGCGCGATGGAGGTTTAGCCACTATTGGTGGTGGTAATCATTTTGTTGAAATTCAGCGTATAGACAAAATTGAAAATCGTGGACTAGCGCATTTATGGGGAGTAAAAGAAGGACAGGTTGCTTTTATGATTCATTCTGGTTCACGTAACGTCGGTAAATATATCGGTGGTGCATGGCGTGATAAAGCAAAAGCGACTTGGAGTAGAAGTGTAAAATATCCTGACTCGAATATCTTCCCATTATCAACAAATTCGCACCCTGAACTTGTAGCAAGTTATGTACAAGCAGAAGCAACAGCAGCAAACTATGGATTTCTAAATCGTTTACTTTTAGCGGAGTTACTTCGGTTACGGTTACGGCAAGTATTCGGTGATATCGAGGCGCCGCTAGTTTATGATTTACCTCACAATATTACTTTACCTCAACCCGTAATTAACAAATGGATAACACGTAAAGGCGCCTGTCCAGCATTTGAGAACCAACCCGTAATTATTCCTGGTTCAATGGGTGCCAGTTCATATTTATGCGTAGGAAAAAGTAACCCTAAATTTCTATATTCCGCATCTCACGGTGCAGGAAGACAACGTAGTCGCTTTGAATTAACCCGTCAAGGTGCTTCGTATAGCGAACAAGAATTGGGGTTAACTGGGGTTGACTGTATTACTTTACAGGAAGAACGTCGAATTGAAGAGGCGCCTGTCGCTTATAAACCCATACAATCAGTTATTGATGTGCAAGTAGAAGCAAAAATGATAGAAGTTGTAGCAATATTAAGCCCAATACTAACCTTCAAAGCCTAAAAACAACAAACTATCTTGTGCAATCTCTTGTGGAATCTCTTGTGGAATGGGCATCCTTACCCGTTCTTCTTCAGTATATATGCTATTCGGTGCCTGCCTATAGTTGAAAATTGCGATAACGTATCTGAAATATTTCTATTTATTTTGCTTACCTTTAATTATTAAATCTCGAAGCTTTGCAGATGCAGTAATGGGATTATATTGGTCGTTAAAACAGTAAATTTTTTAGAACTGTCTATGAATGACTTCTAAAATTACAATTAGGGTGGGCAGGGATTGCCCGCTCCACAAGATTCATCAATGGGGAGTGTAATTAAAAATTCAGCACCTTGATTTTCGGTTGATGTGCATTTGATTGTACCACCATGTTGTTCGACGATGATTTGATGACTTATAGATAAGCCTAAACCTATGCCTTGTCCTACTGGTTTGGTGGTAAAAAATGGTCTAAAGATATTTTTGCAAACTTCTTTAGTAATTCCACTGCCGTTATCGATTATTTGAATATTAATTTCATTTTTTTGAGAATATGATGTACAAATGCGAATAGTTGGTGTTTCTTGTTCTTCTGTTTGACTTATGGCTGCTTTTTTATTTAGTGCGTCGATAGCGTTATTGATGACGTGAAAGAATACTTGATTTAATATACGAGGGTTACAATATATTTTTGAAATTTCGCCATACTCTTTAATTACTGTAATATGTTTAGTTCGATGCCCGCAAGAGTTAAGACGATGGCTTAAAATTGTTAGTGTACTATCAATACCTTCATGAATATCAGCTTTTTTAAAGTCTGTTTCATTCAACCGTGAGAAACTTGAGAGTGACTGTACTATTTCACTAATACGAGTTGTGCCTGCTTCCATAGAATTTAGAATGCTCGGAAAATCGGATTTGATAAACTCTAAGTCACTTGAAGCTATGGCATTAATTATTTTACTATCAGGATTTGGGTATACAGAAGCGTAAGTCTCTAAAAGATCTAACAAATTTTTAGTGTATGAACTAACATACCCTAGGTTGCCTTCTATAAAGCTGACTGGGTTATTAATTTCGTGTGCGACTCCAGCAACCATTTGTCCTAAAGCCAACATTGTCTCGCGATGAATTGATTGTAATTGAGATTGCTGAACCTTCTGCAATTGAAACAAAATAGTTTCAGCATTTTCTTTTGCCGCTCGATACTTATCTTGTATTTGCAAAAATCTATTTAGAGTCCGATAGTACACGTTGACACTAAACCAGACAAACAGCGCTCCGAGAAAGAAAACCATTCCAGTCAACAATGGTATCCATTCAAAAAGCTTTGCACTAATTAGATAAGCTAGTAATGAGTAACCACACAGGAAAAAAATCATCAATCGATACATTATTTGCCAACTGGAGCGGTCGGCTTCTATTTCAAATAAAGTTAAAATTTTACTTGTTCTAAAAATACACAGCCCCATAATTCCGGCGCCGAGAATAATCATGGTGACAATGATAGATAAAACCACTGATGAAGTCAGCATGAGTTGATTGCACACTGTAATCTGACTATTCTATTATGTGCTAATTGTATGGAGTATGACAAACTAAGTATGGAATACTACTGAAACTTTAATATACTATTTAGTATTCTTATACTTAAATATCATAGAAACCCGGTTTTTACACTACTTGTAGGCAAATATTCTCAATGCTTTCTTAGCTTCAGGCAAATTAGCCTTTTCTATCTCTCGGTTACTCTCTGATAAGACATTAAAATCTACCGTTTGAGCTTCTAAATTTAAAATAGCAACTAATCGATTATTTTTGTAGCCACTACAAATTAAAGCATCAATACTACACAATTGTACTAACTGTCTATTTTGTAATTTATAAAAACCGATTGTAGTTCCATCATCAGTAACTATAATATATGCTGATTTACCTTTATGTTGACATAAATCGTATCTTAAATAACCTCGTGTTCTTGTTTTTTTACAGGTTTCAGCGTGAGAGTCTCCGTTAAAATGAGCAAGCTAATTTTTATTGAAATTATCAAATTTTTATCAGCCATTGCAGGAATAACTGCGGTGGATAAAATACTAATACCTAATTAAGACAGCAGCAGTAAATAGTTTTGTAAATTGCATAACTTTTTCTTTAATTATTGCCAGCTTTTGTTTGATCGTAAACTGTTTGAGAAGGTACTGGCGCCTTAGCTTGAGCAACTAATAATCCAGGTAGACTCAATAAACAAATTAAATTAAATAAAAATGTTTTTTTATTGAAATTTTTTCGATTACACAATTCTAACTTAGGATAATAAAGCTAAGATGTCACTGTAATAAATACTGGTATTTTACAATTTTGCTAAAACTTTATAATTTAAATACTTGGCAACGGATGATGAACGGATGTAACGGATGAGTTATTCGTTGTATTTGTTGGCAATATCAGCGATGACTTGTTGTAATTTTTGTTTTGAGAAATGAAAGTTGGGTACATCCCATTGGGGAATTAACGGTTTGTCAAGGTCTTGCTCTCTTAGATATGTTTGATATCTAATTTCTATTTGTAAAGTCTCTACGCTTTTGTTTTCGCTGTAATGTCTTGTAATATATCCACCTGTGAAGGTTTTATTTTTGACGACTTGATATTTTTGATCAATAAAAGCTCGCTCGACAGTGTTTATAAAGTGTTCTGTACAGGTTTTGCCGTTGATGTTGCCTAAACAAACTTCGTCATCTATTAACCCACCGAAGCTATGCAAGTCAAGTAAGTATACTTTGGCAAACTCTCGGACTTTTTGCTCTATAAGCTGGCTAAGTTGATTATGGTAGGTTGTATAATATTTATTAATACGTTCTTGAATTTGATACGGCGCCGGAGTGGTTTGATATATTGGTTGACCGAAAGCTGTTTGTAGTGGAACGACCGCAGACCAAAAGTTGCCGCTTAATGGTTCTTTGGCTTGTCTGTTTAAATCAACTACGTAACGATTGTAGTTAGCTTGCATAACTGTAATGCCCAACGATGGTAAAAAATCGTAAAGTTTTTCTAGATGCCAGTCGCTATTGGGTAAAGATTGGAGATGAGCAGGCGCCATCATTAGAGCAATATCCGGCGGGATATATAGCCCACTATGAGGTAAATTAGCAATTAAAGGTATTGCTTTAACTGTAGGTGTATGTATTGTGAATAGTTCCATCAATTTTGATTTGTGGGATACATTGCTAAAAAAGTATGTTAATGAGCAGGGACGTGTTAACTACGTTGCTTGGAAACGGGATGAACCAAAAGTGCTAGCTAATTGGCTATCGAGTATCGCAGCACTACAAATAAACGACAATGCACGCACCCCCCTAAACATTAATGACCAGTTAGCTTTGTGGATAAACTTATATAATGCATTTACAGTTGCAACAATTTTAGACAACTATCCAATTAAGTCAGTATTACCACGAATTTTAGGAATACCAAATTGGCTAGGTTTTCTATCGTTTTTTCAGCGTCAGATTTATATAGTTGGCGGTAAAAACTATAGTTTAGCTGAAATTGAAAACAAGATACTGAGAGAAAAATTACAGGAACCACGAATACATTTTGCTATAGTATGCGCTTCTATCGGTTGTCCGCTACTGCGTGCGGGTGCTTACTACCCCGACCAAGTTCTTTCTCAATTAGATGGTGACGCGCGTCGTTTTATTAACAATCCAGACAAAGTAAAATACGATGCAGCAAATAATATGCTCTATTGTAGCAAAATCTTTAAATGGTACCGTCAAGACTTTCTACAGGTGGCGCCATCTTTACCCGAATATATACGTTCTTACTTAAATACCGAACTACCACTCACAGCATCAACTCCAGTAAAATATTTGTACTATGACTGGAATATTAATCAGCAGTATATTAGTGCTTGCTGAGAATCGTAACTATTTTGTAGCATTATCCAAAGTGTTACTCTTACTCTCAAAATAACCCATAATCCTTAATAGATAAGCTTTTTGCTAAAAATATAATATTCTACGAGTGTCATCATAATTGCACAATGTTAAGAAAATCTAGCAATATTACTGATACTTATTGACAACAAGGTGCAAAAAACCTATTCTCATTAGCAGGGTAGATAAAGCTTTTATTACCTCAGCTTCATCAACAAACGAGGTTATTGCTTACGAAAAATAAATAGTCTCGGATAAATTGTATGGGGTTTGCAATTGAAAGCAATACCTTGTTTTGTGCTTACAAGCTGACATAACTAGCAACCACAGGTGATGTAGACGAGCATTTAACCAACTTTTGGCTCAAAAATTGAGATTTTGAGTCTCCTTGTTAAGATGCTCCCTGTGTGAACAGTTTCATCAATAACGTCCAAATATGTTCCCAGACTTATGAGAATATTTCTCATAAGTTGACATTTGTGCTGATTTCTGTATTTAAGGGAAGATTTACTATGATTCAAAAAGGACACGAAGAGTATACAGATAGCACTTCTAAAGAGTTTCCCAGGCAGTTAGATATTGCTCAAGTCAGCATCTATGGCTTGAGTATTCTGTCAGCATGTATGTTCATGTTTCTACCGTTTTTCAATATCTTGCATCCAAGTCCTTGGCAGCGATGGATAGGCACAATTCATGGATTTGGCGCCTTACTTGCTTCGGTTGTTGCAGTCTATACAGGACATTTAGCGTTTCCATTATTACGAGGCGCCAGTAAAATTCTGCCGCAAATGCGAACTTTAACATTTTGGTCTACTGTAATTGCATTCTTGGGCATTGCTACAGGTAACTTAGCTTATATGCGCTATCGGGCAGATATTACTTTTGGTGGCGCCCGTGCGTGGTTAAAAGAGAATTCACCATTAGGACAGTATGTGTTAATGGAATACCACGAGTTCAGCGTTCTGTTTACGTTGCCATTGGGTGTAGCTTGCACTTGGATTTTGTGGAGTTACAGTGACTCGATATTAGAAAAAGAAAATCGCCCAGTTCTGACGGCTACTTGTGTGGCTTTAATGGCAATAATGTTTTTTGCAATGGGTGGTTTAGTTACGGGACTTGGAATAGCCAAAATTCACGCATTGTAAGGTCTGTAAGTTAATTAGAAATTGAGGATTATTATGGCACGTTCTTCTGTTGCTTCAGAACCTATTTATGGTAAGTTTTGGCATAAACTCAAAAGCTTTCCAGGTAGTTTGTCTAAAGGTTCGGAGAAATCACCAAGAGTATCTGGTCCAGCAGCAGCAGCTTTAGTTAGCGCTGGAATTGGGTGCGTCACAATGATGGTATCTCATCACTTTTCAGATGGAGATACGTCTAAAACAATAGAAAACTTACTCTGGACTCTTGGTAGTTGGATACCCGGAAGTCATAACCCTAGCAAACTATGGGGCAATATTGGAAGTTATACGGGCAAAGAGACTGTGCTGCTGTTGGGTTGGCTAGTCAGTTGGGTAATTCTTTACTTGCTTTGGAAAGACAAGCAAATCAAATCTAAAGTCATCTTTTTCTGGATGTTTTTCTTATTCATTGCCGCGACTGCTATGAGTTGGCATCCTCTATTTGGTTACTTACCACTGTCATAGAAACACAACATCATCACTACAAGAGTAAAAATATGCAGCAAAGATTTATGCCTGCTAAAAAAATGCATGGTTACGTTTTTGGCTTACTTGGAGTATTTCTTCTATTTGCAATTAGTCTTCCTGTTGCTTGCTTTAGAGTCAAGGAAAATAAAAAATTTGCCAAATACGACTCTCACATCAGGTCATTAACGATGGAATATAAGCCTGTAAAGTATCAAGCCAAGTAATCCTGGCAACGGATGTAACGGATAAGTGATTTTAAATAACTAAATTTTGTTCTTTTCCAATAACAAGCACCGTTACATCCGCTCCTATGCGTTGCAAAGTAACCTTTCATGTACTTTACAAGTTCAATCATTTTTTCAAAAAGTCAAACTCGCTTTGCAAAGGAATTCTAAATGGAAATGAATAATAATCTAAACCAATCGTTGAATGCTTCTGTGCTTGCTACTGAATCAAATCTAAGTACGAATTTACCAGGATTAAGCAATCACTCTAGTATGGATGTTGATTCAACGGTTTATTACGAAGGTGGTGATGATATTATTGCGCTTGGTAATGGCAACAACACTATTTATGCAGGTGAAGGAATTAATCTCATTACTTCTGGGAAAGGTAATGATTTAATTTATTCTGGAGCGATAGGTGATTTTATTAATGCTGGGGATGGTAATAATACTATTTATGCAGGTGAAGGTAAAAACCGTATTCTGACTGGCAAAGGTAACGATTTAATTTATGCAGGCGCCGGGAACGATACGATTTACAGTGGTGCGGGTAATGACACGATTTATGCAGGTGAAGGTAATAACATTATTAATGCGGGTACAGGAAATGACACTGTTTACATTGGCAGTGGCAGTGACAAAATCATTCTAGAAGGTGGACAAGGTTCTGTTACTGTCATTGGATTTGACGTCAAGTCTGACAAACTGCGTTTAGCTGAAAGCTTACTTGATAAGTCTCTAAGTTATGTTAGTCAAGGAGGAGATACCCTGGTCATGTCAGGTTCAGATGTCCTTGCCACTCTTAAATATGTCGCATCTGGTTCGCCAGCTTTATTAGATAATGGGCCTCTTTATCGTTACCAGGCAACTGATTTAGGTTCTCTAAGCTCTAATCAATATGGCGCCGTCAACGCTGCTTCTATCAACGACTTTGGACAAATTGCCGGACGTTATGATACTGGCGCCACTTTTACCAACGAGAATGCAACAACAGGTGCTATTCAACCTAACAATTTAGTCCGCCAAGGTTTTATTTGGGAAAATGGCGTTCAAACAGCAATTACCAGCACAGGTGTAAAAGAGGGTCAGTCTGACTTTGGTGCTGCTGATGGAACAACTGTCACGCTACTCACTCCCAACGTCAACACAATTAGCAATCGCGGTGTAATTTTGGGAACAGCAGATGAAGTGCGTCAACCAATTCCAAAAGCTACCGACCGTGCATTAGTTTGGGAAAAAGATGGTAGTACTTACAAGCTAACTATCAATGATTTTGGTGGCGTTGAAAGTTACTCACTCGATACCAATAACAGCAACGTGATTGTCGGTCGTAATATCTTGGCTTCAGGTTACGAGAAGACTATCTACATAGAAAACGGTGTTATTACCGAACTCGCAGCGCTGGGTGGTGACGGTGGAACTGCACGCAGTATTAATAATAATGGTCAAATTATTGGTTATGTAGATAGTGATGGCGCCCTTGATGAAAAGTTTGTTAATACAGCTGTTATTTGGGAAAAATATGTTACAGGCAACTATAAGTTGAAAAACCTTGGTACTTTTGGCGCCGAACAAGCTACACTGCGTGATATCAATGATGCAGGTAGCATCATCGGTTCTACAAGCAATGGTACAGGCACCACCGCAACCAGCACTCCGTTTATTTTACGCGATGGAGAATTTACGGCACTCGGCAGCTTGGGCGGTAAAACAGGTTCAGTCAATGGTATCAATGAATTTGGCGAAGTAGTCGGAGCATCTCAAATTGCTTCTGGTACTAATCATGCCTTTGTTTGGAACTCCGGTACAATAGCCGACCTCAATAACTTAGTAACTTCACCGCTTACTTATAACGGCGCCGCAGTTACTTTAACCAGCGCAGTAGGTATTAATAACTTTGGTGATATTGTCGCTACTGGTACTTATTCATACAAAGATGCCGCAGGAGCAACCCAAACAGGAACTCGCTCTTACCTGTTAAAGCAAGTATAAAATAGTTTTGTCTTTTAGTCTTGTGGAACAGGCATCCTGCCTGTTTTTCTATCTGATATCCTCATAAAACTTTTTTAAATAATTAGCATCAACACCAACACCCCACAAAATTCCCACATATAAATAAATAGCCGTTGCTTTAATTGCACCCCAACGTGCAACGCGACGGTCAGAACTTGTAACAACGCGGTTAACTAAGCGAATTTGTCCTAATTTGGATAATTTTAAACACAAATCACCATCTTCCATAATTGGTAATGCTTCATTAAACCCACCACATTTTAAAAAATCCTGGCGCCTACAAAACATTACTTGGTCGCCAAATAATAATCGTAAACCTTTAAAAAATGAGTAGGGACGAAATATTAAGGGTGCATAGTAAGTTTTGAGGTAATTGTGCAGCGATATACCCCAGCGTGTTGTTTGAGTACCTGTCATTAAAGAAATAAATCCACCACAGGAAATTTTGGAGTTTGTAAGAGTTTGTTCAATCACCGTGACTATATCATGGGATACCTGAGTATCAGCATGGAGGAAGCATAAAATATCACCACTCGCGACTTTGGCACCAAAGTTCATTTGAACCGCTCGTCCTTTAACATCACATTTAATAATTTGTACATCTACATTAAGGGGGAAAAAATGCAAGCAGTGTTTAGCTAATTCGATTGTATTATCTGAACTTCCTCCATCAACTATCACAATTTCTTTTGCTTTTGGGTTAAGAACAGTTAGCTGACGCAGTGTTTGTTGTAAACTGCTTGCTTCATTAAGAGTGGGTATGATAATCGATACACTCGACATTATCTTCTCGTTGTTTTTTGGCGCCGCATCCAGTTTAATCCAAGAGTGATAGCCGCTACCACAATCACAATAAAAAATACCAAGCCAGCTATTTTTTTCATGGTGAGATTACCTTAATTATTCTTTTATCCATAATGCTAAACCACCACCGCGGCCACGCGCTGCAATGAAGTTTTCAGTTACTAAAAAGAATGCAAAAAACGCTAGTTTGCCTATCTTTTGGTCATAAAAATTACTTACATTTGTTTGACTACTAGGGACATTACCACTATATACTTTGTGATTAAATAAATTTATTTCATAAGTATGAAAGTCAAATGCTAGTAGATTTTTTTTATCGATATATTGAGTTAAGCCTGATAATTCTAGCGCAAATCCGCCAAACTGAATTTTATTACTTATTCTACCTCTGTTGATAGATGTATCTAATATATCAAAACCTATATATGCAGGAGAAAATTTAGGCATGTAAAAACCTTTACCTAAAATTATGCCGGAACGTTTTCTGACTTTACGTGTTCCGGTGGCAAAACATAGGCGCCAGTTACCTGATAATGAGGTAAAGGGGTACGTTAATTTTTGTTGCTTTGCTGTTTTCTCTGCTTGTAATAGTGCATTCACAACTACATCAGGTTTGGGACGAGTTTTACTGCTATCTCGAAATGATAAAGCTGCTTGAGCTAAGTCGGTAATAAAATCAGTGTTCGATATCACAGTTGCAGGTTCCATATACAGTAACTTCGTAAGTTTGCGCTTTTAATCCTGGACGTAATTTATCTAAACTAACATCGGGAAAAGCTCCCCAAGGAATATCTTCTATTGTTTTGCACTCACGACAATAAAAGTGATGATGCTTTTCTACATTCGCGTCGTAGCGTGATACACCCGCTTCTAAAAGGACTTCACGCACTAAACCAACATCGCGTAAAGCCTGAAGCGCACTGTATACCGTTGCTTGCGATGATATTGGCGCCTGCTTATTCAAGTCAATAAGTATCTGCTCTGCTGTTGGATGGTCTTGACGTGATAGTAAGTTCGCATAGACGGCAAACCGCTGAGGTGTAACTTTTAAACCTTTTCCTTTTAAGGTCTTTACTATGTCATCGACTAATTCTTTCATCTCTTATTGCTGCTACTTAATGGTGTTTTTTTATTGTAATGGTTCGCGTCTTGAAATCATACTACAATCATAAACATTATTTTATATGAGTATTTATTACTATTGACTAATTATTAAATCAGAATTATTCTGAGTTGGAGTAAAAAGCCAAACCAAATCGTAAAAACCCGGTTTCTACGCATTCATTGTCGCAGGCAAATCGTCATTTTTATAAAAGATTTGAATGAAGAAACCGGGTTTCTGAGCGTAGTCCAGCAACAAACATACATATATTAGGAGTAGATGAGATGGTAGTGGTAACAAAAGTACCAAACGTAGTTTTCAAAACCCGTGTACGTGATGAGTCAATAGGTGGGCCTAACCCTTTTCGTTGGCAAGACCTGACAACACAAGAAATTTTTGGTGGAAAAAGGATTGTACTACTTGCACTGCCTGGAGCGTTTACTCCTACCTGTTCTTCGACGCACTTACCACGTTATGAAGAACTTTACGATGAAATTAAAGCACAGGGAGTTGACGAGGTTATTTGCTTGTCTGTGAACGATGCGTTTGTGATGTTCCAGTGGGCTAAAAATTTAGGTATTAAAAAATTGTTTATCTTGCCTGATGGCAATGGTGAGTTTACCCGTAAAATGGGAATGCTGGTGGATAAGTCCAACTTGGGTTTTGGAATGCGGTCTTGGCGTTATGCAATGGTGGTTAATGATTGCAAAATCGAAAAAATATTTATAGAAGAAGGTCACGAAGATAATTGTACTACTGACCCGTTTGAAGTTTCTGATGCTGAGACGATGCTTGCTTATCTTAAGAGCGCTCGTGTAGGCGCCGCAGTATAAGGTAAGGTAGGGTAAAGGAAAAACCTTTACCCTATATTATATATGGAAAAAGCAACATTTGGAGGTGGCTGTTTCTGGGGCGTTGAAGCAGCTTATCGTAAAGTGAAGGGGGTTACATTAACTTCTGTAGGTTACATGGGAGGACATTTTGAGAACCCGTGTTATCTTGACGTGGTGTCGCGAATTACTGGACATGCAGAAGTAGCGCAGATTGAGTACGACCCTGCGATTGTAAGTTATGAAGAGCTATTAAATATATTTTGGGACATTCATGACCCTACAAGTTTAAATCGACAAGGCGCCGACCGAGGTGAACAGTATCGTAGTGTAATTTTTTACCATAATAGTCAACAAGAAGCAATAGCTAGAAGTTCTAAGCAGAGTTTACAGGCTTCTGGGAAATACGAAAAAGATATAGTCACAGATATCAAGCCTGCCTCAGCTTACTGGCTTGCATCAGACGAGCATCAGCAGTATTTAGAAAAAAAACATAGTATCAACAAGAACATATAGGTTTTTAGTACTAAACAAAATTTTAGAGACGAGTAGGTATCTTTTTAAACTTCGGATAAACCCAAAATTGAGTATAATTGTAACCAAGACTACTAAATTTTAGAACATCCTTGTAAATGCTATGATTTGCCTCTTTGATGCGGTATACTGTGGCACCTTAATCTATAAAGATTTTATAAAGGGTTTACGAAAGGTGGTAAATTTATCTGAATCAAATTATATTAATTACAACATGTGGTTATTACGCAAGTAATATTACTGCTTCGTTCCGGGTATTAGTAGACACAATTATCTTGTTGTCTATAATTTGACTGTGTTTAGATAAGAAAAGCAATGGACAAGCCCGTCTTAACTATTTTTTACCAGTTTAATCCCTGGAAACCCACTATCGGTGGCATTCAAACATTGATAGGCAACTTCATTAAGTATGCGCCTAGCGAGTTTGATATTCGCTTAGTCGGAACAGGGACTTCTGTCAGCCAGACTATGAAAGGTTGGCAGCAAGCTGAGTTTGCGGGTAAAGAAATTAGTTTTCTGCCGCTATTCACATTAGAAAATGATAACGTTCGAGGTTTGATACCAACGACTGTTAAATATTCGGCGGCATTACTGGGACGCTGTTATGCATCTGACTTTATGCATTTTCACCGTTTGGAACCGACTATTGCTACTCGCCACTGGCGCGGTGACAAAACTTTGTTTATTCATAATGATATTCAAACTCAAATCGAAGGAAGAGGCGATAAGAAGACTATTCTCTGGCGCCGTTTTCCTGATATATATTACACGTTAGAGGGTTCATTGATTCGTCAGTTCAATCAAATTCTATCGTGCAATAACAATGCAGTTGGCTCGTATCAGCAGCGTTATCCAGATATAGCAGACCGCGTTGCTTACATTAAAAACACTTTTGATGGTGATGTCTTTAAACCATTGAATGCAGAAGACAAGCTAGCGCAACGTCGCTCTGAAGCAATATCCCGTGGTTTATCACCTGATACATCTTTTGTGATGTTTGCAGGTAGGTTACACCCACAAAAAGATCCAATACTTTTAATTCGCGCGTTTGCTGCTTTAAAACAACCCAATGTTCATCTTCTCATTGCAGGTGATGGAGAATTGGCTTTAGCTATGAAAGACGAAATTGCTAAATTAAAACAAGAGCAGCGTATTACCATGTTAGGAGCGACAACGAGCGTACAATTAGCAAAACTTTATAGAATTAGTAGCGCTTTCGTTTTGACTAGTGTTTATGAAGGTTTGCCGCTAGTAGTACTCGAAGCTCTTGCAAGTGGAATTCCAGTTGTAACAACAAACTGTGGCGAAACTCCCAAGTTTTTAAAGTCGGATAGTGGTATAGTTTGTAGTGAACGAACCGTCGAATCTATTGCCCATGCTTTAACAAGGATTCTTTTACAACCAGAAAAGTATCCATCATATGCTTGTGTAAAAACTGCTGCTCCTTATTCAGCAAGCAATGTTGTTGCCCAAGTATATACCCAAATGTTTTATCGTTGGGAAACTAAGAAATTATCTACGGTTTCGTAAACAAAACATTTGTTGTTTGGTTTAATTATTCATAAATATTCGCGATTATTCCTAAATATTAAAAAATTAGATAATGCATACGCGAAATATCAGCGTTATCAGCGTGTTACCAATTAATGATTTATCATGACTGGCATGAAGTAAAAGTATAACAAATTACTCTTATTAATGTCACTCAGATATAAGTGCTAAAAATGATGTAATTAAACTCTCCCGCGCTCTGTATTCTTAGAGAAGCGTGATTCTTGTAATGTCTAATATTAATATGAAAATTGCTGTTATTGGTGCTAAAGGTTTACCTCCTAAACAAGGAGGAATCGAGCATTACTGTGCGGAAGTATACCCCAGAATAGTTGCACAAGGACATACTGTAGATTTGTTTGCACGTTCTTCTTATACCGAAGGTAGTTGGTTTGGTTCGAGCGACTATCAAGGAGTGCAAGTTATATCTTTACCAAGTTTTCCGAAGAAAGGTGTAGATGCGTTTATTAGTTCTGCTTTAGGTGCAATCGCAGCATCTGGTAAGAAATATGATATTGTTCATTTTCATGCTTTAGGTCCAGCTTTATTTAGTAGCATCACTAGCACTTTTCGCTCTTCTAAAATTGTTGTCACATGTCAGGGTTTAGATTGGCAACGTGCAAAGTGGGGAAATTTTTCAAGCAAAGTAATTTTGGCTGGTGAGAAAGCAGCTGTCAAATTTGCTGATGAAATTATCGTAGTATCCCAAGCGCTACAAAGTTATTTTTCAGAAACTTACAAACGCGATACCGTTTATATTCCGAATGCACCTGCTGGTTATCCTGATTCTGACTCTAGCTTCGCTTATGGCAAAGCTTTGGGACTCACACAAAAACGTTACTTGTTGTTTTTAGGTAGATTAGTACCAGAAAAATGTCCAGATTTATTGATTGAAGCTTTTCTTAGACTTAAAGCTACTGGTTGGAAACTTGTGCTAGCAGGTGGCGTCAGTGATACTGAAACATACACTGCTCAAATGCTCCAAAAAGTTGCGGGTAGTAAACAAGTTGTTTTTGCCGGAGAACTGCGTGGTAAACGTTTAGCAGAAATTGTTCGGGGTGCAGGATTATTTGTATTACCCTCAAACCTTGAAGGTTTACCATTAGCGATGCTCGAAGCAATGCGCGAAGGTATTCCTGTACTGGCAAGCGATATTCTTCCTCACCAGCAACTCTTAGAGCAAGAACGTGGTGTATTATTTCAGAATGGCGATGTTGATGATTGTGTAAATGCTTTGAAGTGGGCATTAAATCACCCAAATGAATTAGCGAATATGGCAGCAAATGCACAGCGTCATGTTCAGCGTCATTATACATGGGAAAAAATCACAGCGCAAAATATAGAAGTTTATCAAAACTTACTTGGCACAGACTCAGCCAACAAAACAGTTGAGCAAACATCTGAGTTTAGAGTAGAAGTTAGAGGTTAGGCATAAACGCATAAAGGGCTGCAACAGTTTAGGGCGCCGTGTATTTAAAGTTTTCTTAAGTACTAATGCGTAAATAACAACCGTATTGTATTTAGTGATTATTCTTAAAACTAGTGTTTATACGGTTATAGTGATGAGTGTCTTCCACTCTGGAGAAAAAAATCATGGAAAAAGGCGTATCATCTTTATGGACAGTTGCAAAAAGGCGAAGTTTACCAGCCTTTTTAACATTGTCAGCAGTAATAGCAGGCGCCGTCACCTACTTGGCGGTAGCTCCGCGTATGTATGAAACAAGCTCCCGGTTAATGGTTGATGACAAAGGAGTGAGTGTCTCTGATTTTGGACGCAGTATCACTCAACTAAATGCAGGGACTCCAGGAGGAGCAAGTGCATTAGGAGACCAGGCAGAATTAATAAAATCACAGCAAGTTTTAGAAAAAGCGCTTACTGCTCTCAAAGCGAATTCTCAAACAGCTTCGCAAGCAGAAAAAACGACTTTAAAAAAACTTAGTCGCGATTTAAAAGTAAAAATAATTCCTGCCACTAATATCCTGGAACTGAGTTATAAAGCATCGGACCCTGTATTTGCTGCTAGGTTACTTAACGCAGTTTCTAACGCAATGGTTGAGGAAAATATCAAAACCATTAGTTCGGAAGCAACTAAAGTTCGGCAATTTCTAGAGAAAAACGAAGTTCCCAATGCTCAACAACGACTCAAAGTAGCCGAAATTAAAGAAAATAAATATCGTCAAACAAGTGGTATTGTTTCCTTTGATGACCAAAGTAAGAGCTTAGTTACAAGTCTCGCCAATCTTGAAGACCAAGAGCGGATGCTATTTGCTCAGTTGCAAGAAGCGCGTTCACGAGATTCTTCATTACGTCAAGTTACCAATTCGAGTAACTTGGGTAATGCTTATGCTTCGGTACGTAGCGGTCAAGATGAGCAAATTAAAAACCTGCGAGCAAGACTAACTGAATTAGAAACACAAATCGTCGCTCTTCAACAGCGCTTTACTCCCGAACATCCAGAGTTAAATAGCTTGATACAACAACGCGACACTTTGCGTGCAATGTATCAACAAGAATTAGCGCGCATATCTAACGGTAATGCAGTTGCTAATATATCTAATGATACTTTAAGTCAAACTCTCAACTCTCAACTTGTGACAAATACAGTTGAGGGAACAGCAGTTGCGAATAAATTACGAACTTTGCAAGCTGAGAGAGTCAGGTTGCAAAACAGACTCGCGCAGCTACCTATTAAACAGGAACCTTTAACTGCATTAACGCGCGCGCGTGAAGAAGCTGCTGAATCATTTAAGGGACTTCAACGCAAACTTGAAGAAGCTCGTATTGCCGAAGCTCAAAAAGTTAGTAACATTCGCATTATTGAAGTAGCAAATGTTCCAACGCTTCCCTCAGAACCTCAACCCGCAATTATTTTAGCGATTGCAGGCGCCTTTGGAATTCTGCTATCAACGGGTATGGTGCTTCTGCTGGAAATGATGGATAACCGCTTGCATGATGTTGCCGAAGCGGAGTTGTTAAATATACCTTTACTGGGAATTTTGCCGCGTCTGTCGAAATCGAATTTAGCGCTCGCAGAAGCCGACTTATTTCTAGATGATATGGGCTTAGTTGAACCATATCGAATGCTATTAAAAACACTCGAATGTCGCAGTCCTGGAAAGTTACATTTAGTTGTGGTTAGCAGCGCACTTTCTAGTGAGGGCAAATCAGTAGTAGTATCACATTTAGCAGCAGTTGCAGCAATGCTATCGCGTCGAACTTTGCTGATTGATGCTGACTTACGCCGACCCAAGTTACACCGTGCATTCAATTTGCAAGCTGCCCCTGGTCTTAGTGACGCTATTAGCCAACGCTCAGGGCGCCTTGCAGATTTTGTCCAGCCTACAGGTATTGAAAATCTTTCTGTATTAACTTGTGGTTCAATGTCCGCGCGTCCATCACAATTACTCGAATCTAATCAAATGAAAGCTTTGTTAACCGAAGCTGCCGAAAATTATGATTTAGTAATTTTAGACACTCCCCCACTCAGTGCTTGTGCAGATGCAACGACATTAAGTCAACTCAGTGATGGCGTTATGTTAGTAACTCGTCCTAATTACACCATTAAGGAAGTATTAGAGAAAGCAGTAGCAGATTTAACGCGCGACCGTATCCCAATGTTGGGAGTAGTAGTAAATGGCATCAGTACACCTAGTGACCAGTACTACCGCTTGGCTAATGATGAACAAACTGCATCACCAAAAGGATTAGCACGCATTGGTGGCGCTTTTAACTCGAATCACACATCGGGGAGCTAGTTATGACGGCAACAAATCAACACCAATTACCTTTAGTGACATTCCTAGTGTCGGCATGTATAGCAATAGGTTTTGCAGCGGGTGTTGCAGTTGGAATACAGCCGTTATTTATGGGTTTAGGGGTAGTTGTAATACTAGCGCTAACTTACTTCTTTGCGAGTTTTTCTCAAGCTGTTCTCGTGTTGCTGATAGTGCGAAGTTCAGTAGACATATTTTCGCAGTTACAAATACCTTCTGTTTTAGCAGTAGGAATTGATATACTGACGCTGATGTATGTCACTAAAATGTTATTGCAACAACAAAAAGTCCATACAGATAGCTTCTGGTGGTTTTTTGTTGCATGGATAATGATGCAAGCGCTTTGGGTAGTGCTTTTACCACTTGGGGGTTTAGGACTAGATGGCGCCTACTTAGTAGATAGTTTGCGCGAATGGGTACGGTTATTTTCTTGGTTGATGCTTTACTTGCTAGTAATGCAACTCAAAGACCACGTTGAACCATCTGTAATGTTGTCCCAATTACTTTTAGGCTTAATACCGCCAATAAGTTTAGCTTTACTGCAAATGTTTCTACCGTCGATATTACCACCTTTGCTTAGTGCAAACGCAGGAGGGGAAATCGGCGCCTTAGTTTCAGGAACCGAAATACGTATTCGAGGAACCTTTGGACATCCCAACAGTTTCGCAACTTACTTACTACTTTTCATCTCTTTAACTTGGTGGAAACTAGGTGAAGCTAAAAACCGTTTACCGTGGCTTTTGTTATTAGGTGTGTTATCGATGTTTTTTGTTAGCACTAAAGCTTTATTCAGCTTAATGATGCTAGCAACATTCGTATTAGTACTAATTGCACCACGTTTAAATTTGCTAAAAATTATCGGTGGAATACTCTTCTTCATGCTAGTAATTGGTTTATTTGCCAGCACTCCATTTGGACAAGAACGTTTAAGTTCGCTAGCTAATACACCTTTATTAAACCCTGATATAGATATTTCACGAGCAATTTTGCTTGCTCAAGGTGATAATAACAGCTTTAACTGGCGCCTGTCGCAGTGGACGTACTTACTAGAACAATGGCAGCATTATCCGTTGCTAGGTTTTGGGTTAGGACTAAGTACGTATGTCAGCACTAACCAACTTTTACCACATAATGACTATGTACGTGCGTTAGTCGAAGGAGGAATTGTTGGATTCACCACTTACATTTTATTCTTTTTTGCCCAAGGTGCCCGGTTGTGGAGCATTATCAAATCTCCTTTGACAATCTCTTCACAACGTTCGCTGTGTCTAATCTTGTTCGCATTCTTACTAGCTGTACCCGTTGGAATGATTACCGAAAACATTTGGAGTCATACAACAATGTTTTTCTACTGGTGGACAATATTAGCAATTGCGGGTTGGCAATGGAAACCGCACACAACTACCCCTTAACCTCTTTTGAAATCAAAATTAAAACAAACATATGAGAAACATAATTAACTATATATTCCAAGATTGGCAAACCAATAAAGACAGTAGCGCAAAAACACGTTTCGCTTTAGCTTTTTTTCGTTCTGCACAAATAATTAAGGAATTGCCTGCTTTGGTAAAAATATTTGCCAAAGTATATTGTAATCTTTATATTTTTGTAGTTGAGTGGATATTGGGGATTGAATTACCTTCGGATACGCAAGTTGGAAAAAATTTGAAGTTACTACATGGAGTTGGGTTAGTTGTTAACCATTATTCTACAATTGGAGATAATTGTACCTTAAGACATAATACAACAATTGGAAACAAAAAACTAGCTGATGGCTCGTTTAGCGCTTGTCCAAAAATTGGAAACAATGTTGACATTGGCTCAAATGTTGTAATTATTGGCGCTGTTACGATTGGAGATAATGCAGTAATTGGTGCAGGTTCTGTTGTCGTCAAAGATGTACCCGAAAATGCCGTAGTTGTTGGAAATCCGGCTAAAGTTATTCGCATAAATCATACTTTAAATCTTAATGATGTACACTTGCCTATTCCCGAATTAACGGCTGTAGGAACTTTGAAATAAAAAACCTTTCGTTTCTTGTTTCCTTGTGGGCGGGTGTCATCACCTGCCCTCGACAAAACAGTTAATTTATAAAGTTAATACAAAGCTTTAGTTAAGTAATAATATATACATGAGTT